>JAGYOG010000017.1 GCA_018399495.1 Sphaerochaeta sp. | reverse complement strand
CAGCTTCTCAAGGGCTCTTACTCAAGATTTACATGTCGAGCAGAGTGACGAGGAATTCAACAAGATTCTTGAGACTTCAATAGAGACAATCTACGAGGCTTCCATAACCTAGGAGGGTAGTGTACAGAGGGTATGATGCCCATTCATGCATAGTGGATGAGGCACATACCGCTCGGGTAAGAATACCCTAGGAGATATAGAACACTATAGATCTTCAAAGATGTTGTGATAGACAAATCAAATTCTCATGCAACAGAAAATAATCCTCAAGAGTAATCTGCATGCAAATCAACAGAATTCTTTTCATTGCTTTTTATGGTTTCAAGATACAGGAAGGTATGATATTCCCCTGGCTGGACAATTCCAAAAATTGAAATTTTTGGTGGTAACGCAATATATTCTATACTAGAATGAGCATTCACAAGCAAACTTAAACAATAATTTGGAGTCTCTGGTGAAAAAGAATGCTTATGTATCTCATCGGTTTTCAAAGTCAGCAATTGGTATTGCTCTCGTCTCATTGGTACTACTATGTACAGGTCCTGCCTTCATGTCATGCTCGTTTGAACAAGGAGCGGCTCATATGATACCCATATTCAGTAGTACATCGCCCTTTGAGCGATCTATGTCGTTACTCTGCTCTTGATTATTCCTTTGCCATTCCTCCTATCGAGGGTTGGGAAACAGCAGTAGGTACCAATATTATTAATATCGAAATCTTTGGTACTACAGTTCCTTGTACCATTGAAAAGGGTAATAATTATGTAAGATTTACTGGGGCAAATCACAAAGCTGATCTAGATTTCACCTTGTTTGATGATGATAGCTTTTCCTATACGGGAACTATCTTGTTTGAGAAAACAGATGGTTCCATGATTATGGTGGAATCATCACTTGAAGAGGGTGAAATCAGTGGGGATTTCATCTCAGGAACTGATGGAATTGCACGAGCTTGGGAGGTGATTCCTTCAAGTGAAGACAACGAAACAGGAACTGCACGGCTGTTGTATCTGACCTATGAAATAAGTACTGAGGAAGACGTCCCTACTTTTACCGCCGATATATTTGTTCAGGCTGATCCAGATTCTTCCTTGTATGTTGCACCCAGTGAATTAGACCTTGATGATTGGGTGGAGAAACGTGAATTGTTTGATAAAGCGTTTCCAAATCCTCCTTCTTCAGCAGAAGTAACATACACCTTGAACAATGGGGTATGGGAGTTGTCTCAAAATTCTTAACAACCACTACTCATTGCTACACCTCTGCCATTGATTACCGTGTATAGTTCATAAGACGTATGAATTGAAGTCCAAAGCAAGTAGCATGTAATTCAGGAAAAGACTGTACAGGTTCAATGATCATAAGAAGGATAAATCCAATGGTGAAAAATCTTTGGTTTGCTTGTCTTTCCTTTCCCGTATGACGTCATGATCGGTAATCATACTACAGAGAATTGGAGAGAATTTGTCATAGTACTGACGGTTTTGTAGCAGTGCATCTTTGCTGTAAGATGCATAACAATATTTGCAACCATGCATGCAAGTGTTGTATACACCAATATCCACACTTTGCACACATCCGCATGCTACTCTTTGATGAGCATCTTTCTTAAGGTTAAGAGGTTTTCCGGTAATTTGAGAAATTAAAGCATCATCAATGCATTTTCCATGGTGTATGCCATAGGTCGATAAATCTATGACTTCTGCACAGGTGTCAATCCTAATGCCAAAGTCATTTGCTATTGCAGAGAATTCTCTTGCAATGGTATGTTTTTCATCGAAATCAGGTTCTCGGTACCCTAGTGTACTCATTGCTTTGAAAATTCTTTTAGGAAAATCAATAAAACTGATAACACATCGTTCAGTCGCACCCTTCAGCATTGCTGCAAGGGAAGCAAAATGCTGAATATGATAAGACAACGTATATCTATCTGTAAGCAAAATTGGATCATATCTCCAAATTACCCGTTCTTTTCCAATATGTTCAGAAAGATGTATGAATGTATTAATCAACGATGAGCGCTTACTTGGAAGGTGCGGTTCTACATCTGTTCCATAGGAATTGAGCGTAAACTGGAAATAGTAATGGTACGCTTCAAGGTTTTCCAGCTTGGGAATGAGTGGGGCAGGATTCTTTGTCCAGAAAACAATGCAATTAATTAATTCTGGAGACAAATCTATACTACTGACCTGCCGAGGATTGAAAGGATTTCGGGTGAGGACATACCTTTCTTGGATTCTTTTCAGAAACCAATCTGTATAGAAAGCAGGGATATCGGTTCTTCTACTTGCACTAATTATCATTCTTTCTCTAACGTAAATGCTCTAAGGAGAAACAGCAAGGTTTCAGCTTGCAAGATAGCCAAACGTTTTGCATGGGGCTATCCTCGATAAGATAACCTGTTTGTTGTCTTCTGTAATACCAGGACAACAAACAGATAAATCAAAGCAAAAGAAACAACGAGCATTGCCTATCATTGCCACCGTAGTAGATGGCCTTTTTCATTATGATAGTACACTAGCAGAAAGCTATATAAGCTTCCGGAACGATGCCCCTATACCATGTTCCTCAGTTGACGCTCACAACATTAAACAACCAATACATTATATCACCAGAGAGAGATAGTTCTTCATTTGCGATAGCCGTAGCGACTTCTTCTGATGTTGGATCGGTTAGCCACAACCGGAGATTTGTACCACCAGAAACATCATTCAGACGGATGAGATAAGTGGAATCAATCATATCACCGGGTTGTAAGGTGAGCAACATGTCGTAATATTCATCATCTGAAGAAGAACTAAGCCGTAATGCGAGTATAAGCGTTGAATCACTCTGATTGTGTGCTCTTATATCGACATTTGCTCCTTGACATTTATCATAGTCATCAGGAACTATAAAATATGCTCCGTTTTCATATCCAGTCCCAGTAATAATATCCCAATCATCGTTGTCATAGAAGATTTGTCCGTCCAAACTTTGAATCATATCGCAACCGACGAAAAGGAACAAAATACAGAAGGTCCCAATTAATAAGGCAATTAGATTGATACGTTTTTTCATAATACTTCTCCTGCTTATGATGTATGAAAGCAGGGCAGTAGGGGGAAAGGAAAAGGGTAGGTACAAGGAAGGTTTTAAATACACAGTGTTGATCATCTTTAGTGAAATAACCTACTACTACCCAGCAATGTGGCAACGCCACCATTTATAGCGTATTACCGGGTTGATATGCTGTCAATATACGAGCTCTCAACCTGAATGCCCAAATGGTATATTCGGAAGTAATTAGAAGATATCAGCGATGATTTTAAAGGATAAAATGTACTATAAATAACGATGAAAGTCTTATTGTTTTACCCGCAGACATATAATATAACTTATTGTAAAATAAGAAATAAAAAATTATAAAATAAGATAGTCTAATATTTTTATTGACTTGTATACAAACTTGTATATAATAAAAGTGTGGAATCTATTCCATGGGTGTGGTAAGGAGTGCCACGATGAAACATGTTACCGTTAAGAAGGACATGTACGTTGACTCTGTAATGCTGATGCTTGCTAGCAGAGACCTTGAAAACCATCCCTCAGTACAAGAAGCAACAGTTGCAATGGGCACAGCTATGAATGTTCAGTTGCTTCTTGACCAGGGTTTTCCTACCTCTGATTTATCATCTGTTACCCCCTCAGATCTTGTGATGGCCATTTCTTGTGATGAGGAAGACTACGACGAGATTGTGGCCTTCGCCGATGAGTTGTTGGCAGGTAAGGGAGGAGCAAAAAGTCAAGATAGTGCACAGGAAGAATTGCATAGCATTGAAGATGCGTTGGTAGCATATCCTGATGTAAATTTGGCCGTTATATCGGTTCCTGGTATCTATGCAGCCCACCAAGCACGCAAAGCGTTGCATAATGGCCTGCATGTCATGCTATTCTCCGACAATGTTTCCCTAGAAGATGAAATCTCCCTTAAAAAGGAGGCCCTTGAAAAGGGCCTCTTGGTTATGGGACCAGACTGCGGAACTGCTATTATTGGGGGGAATCCACTTTGCTTCGCCAATGTTGTGAAAGATGGACCTGTTGGTGTAGTGGCAGCATCGGGAACAGGTCTGCAGGAGGTTACCTCCCTCATCAGTAGATATGGAGGGGGTATAAGTCAAGCTATTGGTACCGGTGGACGGGATTTGAAGAACAAAGCAGTGGGTGGCTTGATGATGAGCCTGGGAATAGCAGCTCTTGCCTCTGATAATGAAACCCGTGTTATTGTCGTAGTCTCAAAACCTCCTGATGCCGAAGTGGTACAACCAATTCTTTCAGCCTTATCTGCTTGTGGAAAGCCTTCTGTAGTGCATTTCATAGGATCAGATCCTTCTCAATATCCATCGTATGAAACTATCCATTGGACAAGCAACCTTGAGGAGACAGCACGTGTTGCACTTTCACTGTCAGGAAGTGTCCTTCCTCCCCGTGAGCATCATGATGCCTGGGCGTTCGACCTTGACCATGAGACCATTGATGCCTTGGTGAGGAAAGAGTCAGGGACCTTCCTTCCTGAACAAAAGTATATACGGGGATACTATACTGGGGGGACCCTTGCAGACGAAGCTTGGCTTACTTTATCTGATATTCCAGGAGGCGTATGGTCAAACAACCATACCAACCCAGCCTTTGTACCAAAAGATCCCCAAACATCTATAGGGAATACCATTATTGATTTAGGAGACGATGTCTTTACTGTAGGGCGTCCTCATCCCATGATTGATCCTTCTACAAGAGTTGATCGTATTCTCTCTGAGAGCGAAGATCCTTCTATTGCTGTCATGCTATTGGACTGTGTGCTAGGCTATGGCTCTTGTGACGACCCTGCGGGAGCTATGGTCCCTGCATTGCGTAAAGCTAAAGAGTCAGCAGCGAAGCGAGGTGGTTACCTATCGATCATTGCTTCTGTGACGGGAACTGCCTTGGACCCACAGGATTTTACTTCCCAGGTAAACAAGTTAGAACAGGCTGGGGTAGTGATAATGAGTTCCAACTATCAAGCAGTCCAGCTGGCGAAACGTATTCTCACACAAGAGTATGGTCCCGGTAAAAAGAAACCTGCTAAGGGGTCTGTTCCACAGGATTCTTCGAAACAAGTAAAGGCCAGTACAATACCCAGCTTAGAAGTTGAACCGGTGCTCTCGCTCTTCAAGGGAGTGAAGGTCGTTAACCTGGGTCTGCAAAGTTTTGCTGACAACCTTGGTTCTTCAGCTATTCATCTCGATTGGAGACCTCCCGCCGGGGGTGATCCTTCGCTGATAAAGGCCCTCTCTTCCATAGCTGCTCTAGATATGGTTGATTCAGCCAATGCGGTTGCCGTTGAGAAGGTCCTGCAAGGAAAGCCTCATCTGTTGGGCATAGGCAAAGCACTTGATGTCATTCCCGGCATGAGAGAGAACCTTATCCTGCATGCAGGGCCTCCTGTTTCGTGGAAAAGGATGTGTGGGCCCATGAAAGGTGCCGTGATCGGGGCACTGATGTATGAAGGAAAAGCAAACAATGTCGAGGAAGCTACGGCATTGGCAGCTTCAGGGGCTATTGATTTCGAACCTTGCCACCATCATAGCTGTGTCGGACCAATGGCAGGGATTATAACCTCCAGCATGCCTGTCTGGATTTTGGAGAATGTAACCTTTGGCAACAGGGCTTATGCAACCCTCAACGAGGGACTGGGTAAGGTTCTTCGCTATGGGGCCTATTCTGAGGAGGTTATAGATCGTCTCAAATGGATAGAACACATCCTTGCCCCGATTCTCAACAAAGCACTCTCGTTGCATGGTCCTGTAGATATGCGGAGCATCATAGTTCAGGCTCTGCAGATGGGGGACGAGTGTCATAACAGAAACAGGGCTGGTACCTCACTGATAATCCGCGAGCTTGCGCCTCACTTGGTGATGCTCACTGAGAAGAAAGAAGAACTCGCAAACATATTTTCTTTCATGCATGCAAACGACCATTTCTTCCTTAACCTCTCAATGCCGTCCGCAAAATGTACCATGGATGCTGCATCCAATATCAAAGGAAGTACCCTTATTACTGCCATGGCAAGAAATGGTACGGATTTTGGAATTAGGATTTCTGGCTTGGGAGATCGTTGGTTTATCGCGCCGGCTTCCATGGTAGATGGGCTATACCTTCCAGGCTTCAAGGCAGAGGACTCCGCCCCGGACATTGGTGATTCTGTCATCACCGAAACCTCAGGATTTGGCGCTTTTGCGATGGCTGCTTCTCCTGCAATTGTGAAATTTGTAGGAGGATCTGCTTCAGATGCCATCCTCTATACCAAGCGGATGTACAGCATAACCCTTGCAGAAAACAGGGAATATCGCATTCCTGCATTGGATTTCCGAGGAACTCCTACAGGTATTGATGTACGAAAGATAGTTGAAAGCGGAATTCTGCCAGTCATCAATACCGGTATCGCGCACAAGGAGCCTGGGATTGGCATGGTAGGAGCTGGGTTGGTCAAACCCCCTTCTTCATGCTTCAAGGACGCTCTTATGGCTTTTGCCGACGAGTATTGCGTCGGTTGATCATACCGAAAAAAGGAGATTGTGATGAAAGTAATTGATCTGACCATTCCTTTGGGTATTGGCACACCACCTTGGCCAACATACATCCCCCTACAGGTCCAATATTTCAAGAGACTTGCACCTAATGGGGCCAATGGGCAGGTGGTGACTCACTCAAACCATGTGGGGACACACCTTGATGGAGAGATTCATTTTTACACCCCAGGAAAGGACATTGCCCAGCTGGATATGGATTTCTTGGTACATGAGGGTGCCATCGTAGACTTATCCGATGTCTGCTCTGATTATGATGTCTATACCTCAAAAATGGTAGAAGACCGGGTAGAGGTGAAGGAAGGTGACATTCTTTTGATCCATACAGGCTTTCACCATTACGGGTGGGACCAGCCAACAGGTGATGAGGTCCGATACATGATCAAACACCCAGGTCCTGACCGGGAGTTTGCAGAGTGGGCAAAGAAGAAGAAACTGCGCTGGATTGGCGTGGACTGTGGAAGTGCAGACCACCCCATGAATACCAAGATTCGTGACTGGATGCCTCGCGAAGCTAAGGAGTGTGACACTCACTTCAAGAAGAAGTATGGCAAAGGACTTGATGAAATTTTCACTGATGATAAGTACCAACTTATGCACATCGAGATGTTTGACCATGGCATTATCCATGCGGAGTGCGTGGGTGGGGATATTGACCTGCTGTTGAACCAGAGGGCAGTCATAGGTTGTTACCCTTGGAGATTTGTAGATGGGGAGTCTTCCATAGCAAGAATTGTTGCTCATGTTGAGGATGACCGCTATGAGGCTCTGATGGAAAAGAAAGCCAAGGCTGAGCTGACCCGCTTTGGAGATATCGCAGGAGCAAAAAATCCCTGGTTGCATGAAGAGGCAAGAAAGAGATAGTTCATAAAAGGAGACGATTATGGCATTGGATGCAATGGAAAAAACCCTGCGACCGCCGGAAATTCCGCTTAAGCCCTATCCTGCTAAGGTGATAACATTGGCTTCGGGAGAGAAGATGGTGGTTCGTGAGGCCAAGCGTGAAGAAGTCGGGGCCCTTCTCGGTACTCTATATCCCTTGTTTGGGGTTGCCAAGGATTTTTACGACATCGTAGCTGTGCGTATGTATTCAGAAATCCTGGGTTGGTATCGTTACAGGGTTGCAAATGAGTTTGTGCTTGTAGGTACCGTAGATGGCGTTATAGCAGGTATTGTCACCAGCCGACATGTGACTCCAAAGTTAGGAATGAGTTTACATACCTTAACCATCAAACGTGGGTATAGAGTGGGAGCGCAACTCTTCGCTGCCAAGATGGAAAACCACCTTGATATCCTCGGTGAGGATGAAGTGTATATTGTTGCAGAGAGCCCAAATGGGTTCAAGAGGTGGATGATTGAATACGAGCTTGAGGATCGCTCTTCGCTATTTCCTGAAGTGAGGCACGAATTGGGAGGCGTCCCGACCTATGTGTTGACACGTCCTCTTTGGGACGCTGTGAGAGACGTCAAATGCACTGGGGTACGACCAGTTTCTGCTGAGGACCTTAAGTCTTCGGAAAAGCTGATTATGCCCAGCGAATATCCCCAGATTCCGGGGTTTAAGAGGTAGATCATGGCTAATGTAGGAATTGTTGGAATAGGACATACGAAATTTGGTAATTCTTCTGAGTATGATCTTTCTGATGTGATGGCATATGCTGCCACTGATGCATTGGAGGATGCGCATTTTCTTGCACGAAGAAAGGAAGTTGACCAAGTTGTCGTAGGGAATATGGCAAGCGGCCTGTTTTGTCACCAGTCCGCTGTTGCTTCGGCTTTGGTCAGCCGCATGGATATGGAGCCGGTTCCTGCCGAATTGGTGGAGAACGGCCCTGCTTCCGGTGCGAGTGCCATCAAAATAGGGTATATGGCCGTTGCAAGTGGTATGGCTGATATAGTCTTGGTCGTTGGCGGAGAGGTGATGCGCAAGGTCACCGGCTGGCTTGGTACCGATTATGTGGCAACGATGCTCCATACCGATGCCGAATACAATATGGGCTTAACCTTACCTGGCTTTGGAGGAATGTTCACCCGAATGTATATGGAGCGATATGGTATGACCGAACGAGATCTTGCTCTTCTTGCGGTAAAAAACCATGCAAATGGGGCAAAGAACAAGTATGCTCATATTCAGGCTCCCTGCACCATTGAGGCAATAGCCGACGGACCTGATGCGTCGGTGGTAAATACCTATGTAGCAGAACCGCTGCGGATGTACTCCACCTGCCCTGTAAGCGATGGGGCCGCAGCGTTATTGCTGGTGAATATGGACTCGCCGAAGGCTAAGGATTTTCCCAAGAAGCCCATCAGAATTGCAGGAATTGCAAGTGCTACAGATACCCACTGTGTACATAACCGAAAAGATCCTCTCATGCTTAATGCAGTGAGAATCTCTGCTGAGAAAGCCTACGCAATGGCATCGCTCAAGCCCTCGGACATTTCTTTCGCCGAGTTGCATGATGCATTTTCTATTTTGGAGTTTGCCATCAGTGAGGAAGTGGGATTTTTCGAACGAGGTAAGAGTTTCCTTGCAGTTCGAAAGGGTGAGACAAACATCGATGGAAAGATGCCCATTAACACCTCAGGGGGGCTGAAATCCAAAGGCCACCCGGTAGGGGCTACTGGAGTCTCTCAAGCAGTTGAACTAGTAAGACAGTTGCGTGGAGAAGCTGAGAAGGGCAGACAGGTACACAATCCAAAGTATGGTATGTCTGTTAATTTCGGAGGCTTTGGCAACAATGTTGTCGCACTTATCTGCGCAAAAGAGTAGGGGGGTGATCCATGATTGATTTCAGTATGTACGACCAGAAGGAACCAAAAATATCAGCGTACAAATGTCAGAAGTGTGGTTCCCTATATTATCCTGCCCCAATGGTATGCAGTAAGTGTAACACGAGGCGGGATCCGGAAACCAATAAGGGGTGGGAGACCTTTGATCTTGAAGGTCCTTGTACCCTGCTCTCTTGGACACGGCTTTGGAACCTACCCGAGGGATATACCAAAAAGAATATGTTATTTGGTATTGTTGAGTTTGAAAATGGCTTACGTGCATCAGGGCAGCTGGAGGTGGATGACCCCAAGACAGGGATGTCACTTCACTCCACTGTTATTGAGAGCAATGAGAGGCCTGGTAATCCCGTGAAGGTGTTCTTGTTTACAGAGTAGGATTACAGGGGAGCTTTGCCATGGGTGAATGTTCACATAGTGTCGCTATCTATAATACTCTCGCAGATCGTATAAGTACGTGGGCTTACTCTCCCGGGTATAGATTCACTGAGGAGGAACTCTGCTCTGAATTCGGTGTAAGCCGCTCCCCTGTCCGTGAGGCTCTTAATAGCCTCGTTGTAGCGCGCCTCATAGAAAAGGAACCGCATAAGGGATACAAAGTGAGGATGATTGACCTTAGGGAAATCAATGAGCTCTATGATACACGCTTGGTTTTGGAACTGGAGGTTGTCAATCTCATATGTAAACAAGAACTTGATACGGATGTTATCAAGAATTTGAGGACACGCTGGCAAGCCATCGCTAAAAACTTGTCAGTATCTGGAGGTGTGTTCGCTAGTGAAGATGAACAGTTTCATGAAGAACTTGCCCAAGCTGCGGGAAATCAGGTATTGGCTCAGTTTCTTGGTGACATCTCCAAGAGGATACATTTTGTCCGACTTTCGGATGTCACCAATCCTGAACGGCTAGAAAGAATGAAAGATGATCACTTGAATCTGCTTGATGCTTTGGAAAAGCGAGATTGTGAAACTGCACAGGAAATAATGAGGCTGAATATTCTCTGGGGAAAGGAAAAGGTAGATTCTGCAATTATGGAGGCACTCTTTCATGCACACCACATGGCCTAGTGGACATGTCCTTTTACTTGGCTCTTGTTTTTCCCTAAAACCTAGGGAAGTGAGGGTGCACTCTATTTTCCATTCTGCTTTGAATATCATTGATGAGAAGAGAAAACTGTATACTTTGGTGATGCACACAGAACAGTTGCATCCATCTTCTGCTTTAGTCTACTTTTCAGATCCTTATGCTGGGTTTGAAGAATTTGCCTTCACCAAAGCTCAAGAAGGAATGTTCAAGGAAAATTCCCTGTTCTTTGATTGTGGGATTTGGGTATCCTGCAAGGGAGCTAAACGGGTTCCTTCTTCAGAAGAGGTTCCACCTAAGATTTCCTCCATTGAAGTTTCTTACCTGCGTGAGCAAATGAATATCCTCTTGGCTGTACAACAAGAGAAACAGGTAGCTTTGACAGTAGATTCGTTATTCTGTCCTGGTAGAGAAACAACTGTCTTTTCTTCTCTTGTTACATTCAATGCACAATTACTTAAAAAAAGTATCCAGACACACAATATTGCTTTGGCAAGACGGGGTATTGAAGGACTTTTGGGTCTTGGCCCTGGTTCTACCCCCAGTGGGGATGATTTCCTTTGTGGTTTTTTCATGGCCCTGCATATGTGTGAACCTTCTTTCTTCGGACTGGCTTTGCATACCTACTTGTATGCTATTACCAGCATCCTTTCAGATTTCCTACGTAATACTAAACCAGCAACCACAGATATCTCGTTGCAATTGTTGGGCCTTGCTTCCAAAGGGTTGTTCTCCCAACCTCTTATTGCAATAGCAAAGGATTTTTCACGCCATGTTGCAGATAAAGCATCTTGGGAAGCCATTGCTGACTTCGGACATAGTTCTGGTCTCGATACAGGTCTTGGATTCTTGTTTGCTTTTTCTGTCCTGGTTTCAGATTTCGAATATAAGGGGGAAATATGTTAGTTACATTTAGCTACAAAGCTCCTCAATCAAGGGAGCAACTTTTGGATATGATTGCAACAGGCGAATCAGATTCAAAACTCCTCGCTGGGGGCACTGACTTGTTGGTCAATATCCGTAATGGTGTTTATCGACCAAAGATGGTTGTTGACCTAAAAAAGATACCAGGAGTTGATGCCATAACTTGGGACAAGAAAACTGGCTTGAAAATAGGTCCTGCTGTGACCATCAATGAAATTCTTACCGATGCAAACATCAGACAGCATTATCCCTTGCTATGCTCATGTGCAAGGGATCTTGCCTCATTTCAAATCCGTAATCGTGCCACTGTAGTAGGCAATATTGTCAACGCTTCTCCTTGCTCAGATATGGCTCCGGCTTTGCTCTGTCTCGATGCCACTGTATTGATTGAGTCAAAACAGGGGAAGAGGGAAGTTCCTATTGCAGAGTTCTTTACCGGGGTTAAAAGGACAGCACTGAAGCCGAATGAGATGGTGACTTCCCTTCACATTCCTGCTGATAAGGCAGGTGTCCGAGGGGTCTATAGGAAGCTGAAGAGAATTCAAGGACATGATCTTGGTATTGTCGGTGTGGCTGTAGCCAACGTTGGTAAAGGTGCAAGAATTGGCGTAAGTTCCTCTGCTCCCACCCCTGTGGTTACTCCGCTGTTACCCCTTTCTCTGTCTTTACCTGAAGTTATTGAGGCCGTTAACGTGATCATTCATCCCATCAGTGATGTGCGTTGTAGCAAAGAGTACCGCACGTTTATGGTGGGGGAATACACCAAGCGATTATGGAAGGAGGTAATTTCATGAGAATCAAGGTAACAGTCAACAATAGAATTTATGAACGAGATATTGAAGAAAATAGGACATTGCTACGGTTTCTTAGAGAGGATCTTGGATTGACAGGTACCAAGGAAGGATGCGGAGCAGGAGAGTGTGGAGCCTGCACGGTATTTTTCAATGGCAAGACAGTGAATTCTTGTATGGTGCTTGCTGCTGAAGCTGATGGGGGAGTCGTCGAAACCATCGAGGGGGAAGCATCTGGGGGAATGCTGTCGGTCTTACAAGAGGCTTTTGAAAAGCATGGAGCTGTACAATGCGGTTTTTGTACTGCAGGGATGATTATGAGTGCTCGAGAACTTATTCACCAGCACCCGCATCCTACTAGAAAAGAGATCCTAGAAGGATTGGAAGGCAATTTCTGTCGGTGCACAGGCTATGAGCAGATTATCGAAGCCATCCTTGATGTGACTGGGGGATATGAGCCAAAGGAGGAGTTGAGTTATGTATGAAACACTCGACAAAAGCCTTTTAAAGCAAGTTGGGACGAGTGCAACTAGGCTTGATATAACAGAAAAGTTGACAGGAGAGGCTCAATATGTAAGTGATATGGTATTTCCCGGGATGCTCTATGCAAAGATAAAGCCAAGTCCCCATGCACGGGCAAAGATACTCAGTATAGATACTTCCAAAGCTGAGGCATTGGAAGGAGTGCATGCCGTCCTTACCGGAGAGGAATTGGATTATCGCATAGGTCTGTATGTAGTGGACAAGGATATTCTTGCCAAGGGTGAGGTTCGTCACTTTGGGGAGGCAGTGGCTGCTGTGGCAGCAGAGACCCTTGCACTAGCTCAAAAGGCTGTCGATCTAATAGAGGTTGAGTATGAAGTGCTTACCCCCGTCCTCAATCATATGGATGCTCTGAAGGAGGATGCCCCCTTGGTACATCCCGACCTTGGCAACTATGACTACGTCAAGGCTGTTTTTACTCCCATACCTGGGACTAATATCGCCAACTTAACCAAATTGCGTAAAGGGGATGTTGAGCAGGGTTTCGTTGATGCTGACTACGTAATCGAGAGGGAGTATGACAATCCTAGTGTTCAGCACGTCCCGATGGAGACGCATGTAGCTATTGTAAAGTGGGGCCTTGGTGATAGGGTTACCATTCATACCAGTGCACAATCGCCATTTACAGTACGAAATTTGTTTTGTAGGACATTTAGCCTACCTTTGAACAAAGTGAGAGTCATAATTCCCCATGTCGGAGGAGGTTTCGGGGGTAAGGCCGGTATTCATATTGAGCCATTAGCTGCATGCCTCTCCAAGAAGGCTGGAGGGCTTCCTGTAAAGTTCCAAGCGACCCGAGAAGAAGAGTTCTCTTTGCTTCCTTGTCGTAGTGCCCTTACGTATCGTATCAAAACAGGTGTTTCTCTAGAGGGAAAAATAATTGCTCAAAGGATGGATATGTACTGGGATGCTGGAGCGTATGCTGATTATGCAGTGAATGTAACCCGTGCCTCAGGCTATTCTGCATCAGGTCCATATGAGATTCCCAATGCTTGGGTTGATGCATATACCCTCTATACCAACAAGCCCTATGGAACTGCCTATCGTGGGTTTGGGCATGTGGAGTTTCACTGGGGAATTGAGCGACATATGGATTTGGTTGCCCATACTCTTGGGATGGACCCAATGGAATTCAGACGTCTCAATGCTCTTAAACCAGGTTCCATCACCTTGACTGGGGAGAAGATTAACGAACACACAGGGAGTGTGATAGCTTGCATGGATGCTGCAGCCAAGGCTATTGGCTATGGTAAAAAAACAAAAGCTGAGCTGCAGAGAGAGAAAGAGACTGGCCTGAAATTGGGCAAGAGTATTGCCCTGTTGCAGAAGGCTCCTGCCATACCCAGCAATACCGCTACTGCCGCGGTAGTGAAGATGAATAGTGATGGGACAGTCTCTGTGACTGTCGGGTTGACTGAGATAGGGCAAGGTTCGACCACTGCCCTTGCGCAGATAGTGGCAGAACGGTTGGGGTTTAGACTGGATCAGGTATTTGTCAAAGTGGAGAAAGATACCGATAGTGATCCCTATGACTGGCAGACAGTTGCATCCAAGGGGCTGGTGCTGAGTGGTAATGCGTGTATCCTTGCTTGTAATGATCTGTTGGAAAAGGGCTATAAGGTAGCTTCACATATCTTGAAGGCCAGTGAAGATGATCTTTCCCATGATGCTGACTTTATCTATATACGCAATCACCCAGATAATAGGGTATCCTGGTCTGAGATTTCCATAGGATATGCATATTTTGATGGAATAGGCATAGGCGGCCCTCTGATTGGGGTTGGCAGTTATATTGCACAGGGACTTTCCAATCTTGATAAGGAGACCGGCCAAGGAAATCCGGCCCTTAACTGGACATTCGGTGCGCATGGCATCATCTGTGAAGTAAATCCTGTTACCGGTGAATATGCTCTTCGTAAGATAGCCTCAGCTTTTGATGTAGGTAAAGTGGTGAATCCTGAGTTGCTCAGAGGCCAAATTATAGGGGGAATGCTCCAAGGCTTGGGCACTGCAATGTGCGAAGGATACATATACGATAAGGAAGGCCATCTGCTCAACCCTTCCTTTACAGATAATAAGATACCTACTTCCATGGATTTGCCTTTTGAGGTAGAGGCCATTGCAGTAGAAAACTCACAGATTGATGGACCCTATGGGGCACGTGGTGTTGCCGAACATCCGATGATTTCTGTTGCCCCTGCGTTGGGGAATGCTATTTATGAAGCAGTTGGAGCCGATCTGACTCATATGCCGATTCGAGCTGAAGATGTATGGAGAGCTATGGAGGACAAGAAACCAATTGATAATTGGATTACCAAAACTCCTATTGGATCATGCCAGCCTTGGCCTGATCCTGAGCACCCGATATCTTCTCAGACAAAAAAACCATAAAAAAGGAGGAAACACAAGATTCTGAGAGCAAAAGCAGAAGAACAATTCCGGGCTTGTGTCTTTGTGCAGGAGATCCGGATTGAATTGGAGGTTTCAATAGGAGGAATATAATCGTGGCTAATAAAAATTTGACAGGAAAAAATGTCGTATTTGGACTCCAGCATACTTTTGTCATGTTCGGTGCAACTGTATTGGTACCGATGTTAACAGGCTTGGATGTTGGAGTGACCTTGTTTGCTGCAGGTGTAGGTACTCTGCTGTTTCATGTGATCACCAAGTTCAAGGTGCCTGTATTCTTGGGGAGTTCCTTTGCGTATATACCAGGAATCATTGCCATTGGGGCATCACAGGGGTTGCCGTATGCTTTAGGAGGTATAGTTATCTCGGGACTTCTTTATATCGTGGTTTCTATCATCTTCAGGTTTGTGAAGTACGAAAACCTACACAAAATCCTTCCACCCCATGTGACTGGACCGATGATTATCATGATTGGTCTGATCCTTGCTCCTGTAGCCATACAAAATGCAAATGGAACCAACTCACCAGGAATTGTTGAGTCTATCGGAGTGAATGGTTGTTGGCTTGTTGCTTTAGTTACCTTTGCATCAGGAGTGTTTGTTAAGATAGGATTTCCAAAATTTGGATGGAAGTTTGCTTCAAACCTACCTGTATTGATTGCTTTGGTGGTTGGCTACGTCTTCTCCATCATAATGGGAATCGTTGACTTCTCAACAGTGAAAAGTGCTGCCTTTATTGGATTCCCAAACTTCACATTCCCAAAATTTTCTATCAGTGCCATTACCGTGATGGTCCCAATAGCAATCGTCACGATGGTTGAGCACTTTGGTGATGTTCTGGCAATCGGTAATGTGGTTGAAAAGGATTTCATCAAAGACCCAGGAATCAAGAGAACCTTGTTGGGTGATGGTATCGCAACCTCTATTGCTGGATTGATCGGAGGCCCAGCAAACACCACATATTCGGAGAATACTGGTGCGATAGCACTTACTGGGGTAACGAATCCTATCGTTATGCGTATTGCAGCTATTTTTGCTATTCTTCTTTCTCTTATACCAAAGTTCACTGCGTTGATTGGAACAATTCCTAGTCCGGTAATAGGGGGGATTTCGATTTTGCTGTTCGGTATGATCAGTAGTATCGGAATCAAGAACATGGTTGACGCTCAGGTCAACCTCTCAAACCCGAAACTTCTGATGATCAGCGCTTCTATGTTGGTTTTAGGTCTTGGTGGAGCTACTTTCTATTTAGGTCCTGTCCAGCTTTCGGGCCTTGGTCTTGCTGCCATTTTTGGCATCATACTCAATGCCATCCTTAGGCCAAAGGATATTACCAAATCGGAGGGTTAGTCAAATAAAGAAAACGTACTCAAATACCCCTGTTACTGGAAATAGCGGGGGTGTTCTATTGTGCAGAGATATCAGGCAATCGATTTTCTATGCCTTATAAAAAGTAATGATACAATCCTGTTACTAATCTGGTAAGGGTAAGAAAAGGGATCTCCGTCGCTTACCGTCAGGGGAGCAGGAGGAGTGTCCCTCTCCAAAGGTGTCTTCAACCAACAGAATGGTTCCTGGGCCAAATCTGCGAACAGTTCCATCACTTACCGTTATATCCACAAATCCTTCAAGCATAACTATGTACTGTCTGCATGGTGCTACATGCCAAGGATAGGCATATCCTGGTGCATTCTCTCGAAGTATCATGGAAGAGACAGGCAAGGGAGAAGACATAAGACCTAGCGGCCCAGAGGGGACTGTCTCTATGTCCATATCCTCAAAATGTGACAATCCAGCTTTGTCGGCATAGATACGCGTTATAAACATGAATTCCTCCTACGTACACATACTTAGAATTATGGAGTATATGAGAAAGTCTCAGGCCAATGCATCCCGACTTGTTGCCAAAGAACGAGAGAACAACTTTCTCTAGGAACTCCTAGAGAAAAATCAATGGAAAATACTACAACAAAGGAAAAGGAGCTATTTGCTAAGAATAGCCATTTTTTGAAGATAAGAGCATAAGGTTCTTTTGTTTTTCTCCTAGGGTAAGCATGTAAAATACAAAGGCAGGGTTCCCTATTGTAGAGCAATGAGAAGATTTGCATATCCATGCCTGTGTAAGAACCTAAAAGAGAAAAATGTTCTGTGCGTTCCTCAAAGAAAAATAGAGATAGCTTGGCTTCAAAAACAGAAACACGAAATCCGACAATCAAATTCTTTGTTGCCATGGTAATCCTCTTTTACCGGTATTGTAGCATGAGAGTAAGGGGTAAGGGGGACGTTTGCATGGCATATAACACAATGGCCTGTACTTAAAACGAATAGTTCAATGATTTTGATCAAAACAGAGTACATACAGTACGGGGTAGATAGAATGCCTTTGATTCCTAATTATCCTACCTGGGTTCATGTGTATTTGCCAATATTGGAGAGTGACAACTCTCCCGCCTACAGGCAGGGAGCTTTTTGGAAAGCATTCCCAAGAACTATTTCTGCTTCTACGATGTCGGGCTTCTTAGGCTCAAAGAGCGGTCGTCCACCATGCTTATCTCCACAGACGTTACTTTCCCGCAGTCAACGGGTTCATGCCCAATCCCTCAGGTTCAAGCTGGCGTTCCTGTCACGTTCGACCAGCTTCCCGCAGGATGGGCAAAATCCACTCCCTAACAGAGAGGGGTAAATTCATATATCTTGTTTTACAAGTATTGCAAGTCTTCGAGGACGCGTATAAGCGAGGTGCCAGCACGAAGCTCTTCCCTCTCTCCATGCACTTCTTCTCCATCCTCATCCGGAAGAATCCAAACGAGGCATCGGATATGGATTTGGCAAGCTTGCGGTTTCTGACCATGCCTTTGACATTGAGATCCTCCATGCACACGGTGTCGACTTGGTTGTCATCAACAATCATGCTTGTGGCTTTCTCAATCGTATCCTTCCTCTGGTTGGCAACCTTTTCATGAATGCGGGCGACCCTTATCCTGGCCTTCGCCCTGTTCCTGGAGCCTCGCCAGTTTCTTCCCCGATTCCGCCAGGTGTTTATGGTTCGGGAACTCCATGCCGCTGGAACATACAGCTCCTGCTTCTGGAAATCAACCTTGCAGTTCTGGGGACATTGGAAACTCTGGCGTCCGCTTTGTTTCCTGAACCTTGGAAAGCCCGCTTCCTTTCTTTGGAAGAAGTTCTTGTAAGCGGCCTCCAGATTCCTCGATGCCAACTGCAGGGCCTGGGAATTGACCTCGCCAAGCCAGGGGTGGAGTTTCTTGAGAATACTTTTGATTCTCTTGTTGCATTCGAAGCAGGAGAGAGACTCCTTTCTCCTCTGGTAGGCCTTGATCCTCATCTCCAGAAGCTTGTTATAGATAAAGCGCACACTGCCGAATATCCTGGCTAGAGACTGAATCTGGGACGCTTCGGGATATAGGCGATAGGAATAGGTCTTTAACATTATTTATATTGCAATCATCTATCATTCAATGCTATTTTTCAAGTATGACGAAAGACAGATACACAAGTTCACATGCCGTTTATTCCCTCTTCTACCACATAGTCTTCTGTCCCAAATACCGAAGGCCCGTACTGGCTGGAATCGAGGATGAGACTAAGACATTGCTCTTGGAAAAGGCAAAGGAGCTGGATATCCAGGTGCTTGAGATGGAGATCATGCCGGACCATGTTCACCTGGTTGTATCTTCAACCCCCGCATATGCTCCGCAGTTCGTGGTCAACCAGCTCAAGGGGTTCACTTCCAGAACATTGAGGCAGAGGCATCAATGGTTGAGGAGCAGACTACCAACACTCTGGACCCGTTCCTATTACCTTGGCAGTGTGGGAGCGGTCTCGGCTGATACTGTGAAGAATTATATTGCCAATCAGAAAAACGTATGAGCACTATCATCTCCCGCCTAATGTCGGGAGTCTTCTCGTGCTCTTTCTTATAAACTGGGAATATTTCGTATAAAATCACCAATTCTATCCGAAACTTGGTAATTCTATAGGATAGCTTTCAGATAGATTGGATTTGAACCAGAAGTGTATGGGATTACCGAGAGAGGTATTTACGTTGGGAAATACATTCCTCAGAATCTAAATATTGCTGCAACACCTGAGGTGCTTGGCATCATTTCCTTGGGAATGACCAATATTTCACCTTTTCTCATCAACGTTAATTCAGCTATGTCATCCAGAAGATCATCATACTTAGGATTATCCAGGACTCCATAGTCTACTTTCCCAGTATCATGATTGATTTTTCCAGGAATTATTTTGTTTTCCTCAATGAGTATCGTTTCAATCCGGCTATTGAATGCTGCCTTGGATACTTCATTGATATCAGACGAACCCAACGAATCTGCTTTAGCTATGTTGTAGGACTCTATTACCTTCTGTAATTTTTTTACATTGATCGGTTTGATAATCTCCAAGGCTTTTGTCTTAAGTGTATCCTTATCCAAGGAATCATAAGAATTTTCGATGCCTTCTTCCAATACATACGGGTTATTGCTGATACTCTTGAAAAGGGACAAAAACTCTGGAAGTGAAACAACGATAAGCGGTAATTTTGATGGTTTTGAATAGTGGTCAAGCACGAAGCGGTCTACATACCTGAAATATTTTTCGGTATCATTATCTCTCTCTTGCTTTGCATCTCCGTGTCCATGGTACATGGTATGGCTTCCAGTCCCTCCATACGAGCCATGTGATAGATAGGAATCTGTCAATTGCACTCCTAACACCTCTTCCAATGTCCGTGGTGTATCTGGGGGTAGGGTGATTTCTGAAAACCCATTTCTGTCCCCTTGGTACAATGCAAAATTCGTGCTACTCAAACCCAATAATTGGTAGCTTTCCATAGATTGAAAGGCCTTGATTAAGGGCTTGATATGAAAGCTATCAGCAACAGTAGCAAATTCCTTTACAGGAATCTGAAGATTATACACAACACACTTGTTCCGGCTCGCCAGGACGCCAATCCCCTGTGAGGTATTATTCCAGAACGGTGCATCCTCTTCGAGTTCATAGAACGGTTTCATGATTAGATTGACTACATCCTTCTCATATTTCTGACTTAGTGATTTTCCAATCGTTCGAAGCAGATTCTTGAATACAATAGGATCTTGTTTGTTTTCCGGAAAGCGTCTGTGTGTTGGTTGATAAAGGGAGATAAAGGGCCCTTCCCCTTGATACAAAATTTCATTTGGAAAATGCTGTGCAATCTCATATGCCATGATATTCTCCTTTTTATAAGTACTTCGTCACATCCAGTAATACCTATAACTATAATATACATCATTGATTACGAATCGAAAACCGTCGTACTCAGCGTCTGTGGTATACGTAATAAAGTAGTAAGTTGGTAATTCCCTTGATGATTCATTTTACAGAGCTATTCGTATACCTACCTTAACCCCATCCCGTATTACTTTCTTTTTGTGTTGATGCAGATGGACTAGTGCAGTAAAGCAAGGAGGCCTGCAGATTTTTACGAATACATTATGCAATGTTTGCAATATGAGAAAGTAAATGAGTGAGCATATAAACAGCACCCGTATCGCAAAAGCTTCTCGGTAGTCTTTTTATTCCCCAACGGAGCGAGAGGAAAGGAATCATCATGATGGTTCCTCTTCCGAGCGAGTGCAGGGAAAGCAAGGTGGAATACCCCGTTCCTTGGGGTGGAAAAGAAGGCAGCGCCTCCTGGGTTCATGGCTTGCCCTGAGGTATTGATACCTTTCATCTCAAAGAAAGATATCGTGACTAGAAAGGTAAGTGTTCGATTTCTGAATGGTGGAGCAATTTCTTATCTATTCTTTCTCAGGTCAACCGGATTCCTTCCTTCACCTTTCTCAAGTTCTTCAAATACTCTATTTTGCTCTTGAACAAGGAGTTCGAGTACCTCTGGAATGGCATCTACTGAAACTAAGATACAGGCATACTGTTTTATAAGGCGCTTGATATTAGGGCCAAATACCTTGGAAACAGCAGTATTAACCTGTTGCTGTTTCAACAATCCCCCGATTCCAGATGCTTTTCTAGGGTCGCCATGAGCACTCTCTTGTTCCTCAATGTCCAAGTTGTTTTCTAGCTTGGCTACAAAATGAGAACCAGCCATGTCGATATCGTAAAGATAATAGTAACGTGCGTCACCAAAATGACGTTCGATACAGGTGTTGCCGTTGTCTGTGGCGATTGCTACCCTAATATTCTGCATGCTTTAAACTCCTAACTGTAATCCTATGCTAGGTTGATAAAGCAGGGTAGTCAATGACGTTTAAGCAAATTTTTACAGAAATTAATTCTGTAGCCGCACAATGCTTGCCAGTACAATTAGATGCAGTACAACCTGTTCTATCCATGAGAACCAGTCAGCTCCTCTGAAGCCACCAAAGTCGATCGTTAGGATATCAAGTATGACAATCAGTGCAAGCCAGAATACTAAAATAATGGTGAGTGCAAGTTTACCAAACTTATCTGGGATTCCTTTCATGAAGAATTGAACTACGAGGAAGATTCCGCAGAGTAGTTCAAGCGCAGAGAGGATGTAGAGCAAGAGTTCTCGGTCCCCACCAAACATATTCGAAAGTTCACGTGAGAGCTGGCTTCCAGCACCGGAAGCTGATG
This sequence comes from Sphaerochaeta sp., assembly GCA_018399495.1. Lineage (GTDB taxonomy): Bacteria > Spirochaetota > Spirochaetia > Sphaerochaetales > Sphaerochaetaceae > Sphaerochaeta. The sequence goes on along the minus strand of JAGYOG010000017.1, from coordinate 27,575 downwards.
CGAATCCCATCATTCCCATTGCAATGAATAAGAGTGCAATAAGCAGTTGCTGTATCTTTGTAGATGAGAGTACCCCAAGTGTTGTTTTTGGATTCTTTGCCATATTCTGACTCCTTTGAATTGATACATGGTATCTTAAATCAGTGTAGCTTCCGGGTACTGAATCGTAAAGGGGACGAGGTGCTTAGTTTCGTGTATGTGCAGTTACTTCCCACGTTATTGAGAAAAATAAATTATTATCAGACAATAAAAAGATTTCTTGACCTTGAAGAGTACTGTGTTATACTCAAATAGTGAGTGAGTACTCACTCACCATAGTAGTCAGAAAGGATATTCCATGGGAGAAACAAGAAGGAAACTTACCAAGGCTACATTCGATAATCTCTCTAATGAGAAGAAACTCATGATTCTGCAGACAGCTATCAGTGAGTTTGCCAGCCAAGGGTTTGACCATACAAATATAAATATCATTGCTGAGAAAGCAGGGATCAGCGTTGGGTCTATCTATAAGTATTTCGGGTCGAAACAGGACCTCTTCCTTGTGACGATACAGCAAGGTACTGAGGTGTTGAAGACGATCTTGCAAACAATTGTACCTTCAGACCAATCTTTTATAGAGAAGTGTAGGGATTTAATCAAGGCAATCCAGAAATCCAGTAGAGAGCAACAGCAACTCATACGCATCTACAGTGAACTGACCTCAGTGGGAAACAGTGACCTCGTCAAGCAACTTTCGTATGAAATCGAAGCAATATCCGCTGAGATGTACACAGAGCTGGTCAAGGAAGGCCAGAGAACAGGTGAGATCATGAAAGATCTAGACCCTGCGATGGTTGCCTTTCTCATGGACAACCTGTTCATATCCCTTCAGTTCTCATATTCCAGTGAATATTATCTTCAGCGCTTCAAGATCTTCTTGGGGGATGACATAGATGATCGGGACACGTTTGTTCTTGATCAGATGGTGCGGTTCCTCTCATCGGCATTGAAAGCCTGATAATCCTACCCAAGGAGTGACCATGGAAAGCAAAAAATACCTTCTCGCCTATGATGTTGGTACTACGGGAATGAAGACCTGTCTCTTCTCAGCTGGTGGTCACTTGAATCTTGTCTCTTCAGCGCTTGCAAAATATCCGCTGTATCTTCTCGAGGGAGGGGGAGCAGAGCAAAATCCAGAAGATTGGTGGAAGGCAATGATAACCACGACAGAGAAGATTCTCTCTGAATCTGCTGTCAATCCTGCTGACATCAAAGGAATCTCGTTCTGTTCCCAGATGCAGGGCTTGGTACTTGTGGACAGGGAAGGGAAACCGATAAGGAATGCATTCAGCTATCTTGACCAACGTGCTACCAAGGAGTTGAAAGAGGGAATGGCCCACGGAGTACAGATCGAGGGGGCGAACATCTGGAAGCTCTTGGTCTCCCTATCCATTACAAAAGCGGTAGCTACCAGTGTGAAAGACCCTGTTTGGAAATATCATTGGGTGAGAAACAATGAACCTAATATTTTTTCCCGTATCTACAAGTGGCTTGATGTAAAAGAGTACCTGATCGCGAAGCTGACAGGTTCGTTCATCATGACTGAAGATTCAGCGTTCGCTACGTTATTATTCGATACAATGAAACGAACATGGAGCCCTGCCATGTGCAGATTGCTCAAGGTGAACCCAGACCACTTGCCAAAGATCATACAATCTACTGAACTGGCTGGAACCCTTACAGGGAAAGCTGCATCGTCTTTGGGATTGATGGCTGGTACGGCTGTCTTTGGCGGAGGAGGAGATGCTGCTATTATTGGACTTGGAGCGGGTACTACCAACCCAGGGGAAACGCACATCTACATGGGAACCTCAGGATGGCTTTCCACGGTGGTTGAAAAAAGCATGGTAGACCCTGCAACGAAAACTGCAGCAATAGTAAGCGCTCTTCCAGGGCGATTTACGTATTTTTCCGAACTCGAGACAGCTGGGAAATGTCTCGAATGGGTCAAGGACCATCTTGCACTTGATGAGATTAACCTCTACCTGGAAAAGAAACTGGTAACAGACACTCCTGAGGCGATAGCCAAAAACCTCTATGATTATATGGCTTCCGTAATCGATACTGTTCCTCCCGGTAGCAATGGGGTCATCTTTACCCCTTGGTTGCATGGGAACCGATGTCCTTTTGAGGACAGTAAAGCTCGGGGAATGTTTTTCAATCTGCGCTTGGAAACAGGTAAGACAGAAATGATCAGGGCAGTCACCGAAGGAGTTTGCCTGCATATGCGATGGTTTTTAGAACTGCAGGAGAAGAAGATAAAAACTGCATCTGTGATACGGTTTGTTGGGGGAGGAGCCCTATCAGCAGTTACTTGCCAGATTCTAAGTGACACGTTAGGCAGACGCATACAGAGTATAGAGAACCCACAGAATGTGGGAGCACTTGGAGCCGCAATCGTAGCAGGATTGGGACTTGGAATCTATCAGAGTGAGAAAGAAGCAACAGAAGCAATCCCGAAGGGTTCCCTGTATGAACCAAGGCCAGAGACCAAAAAAGTCTACGACCGTAATTATGGGGTATATACACAGCTCTATCGAACCAACAAGAAGCACTTTGCAGCCTTGAACGGACTTTGAGAAGGAATATTCATGGAAAAAAACAACAATGTTTCGATGACTCGAAAACAGAATTACATGCAATTTGGAAAGTTTGTGCTTTTCTCCATAAGTGCAGGCGTTATCCAAGTACTGGTATTCACCCTCTTGGAAGAAGTGTTTCATTTCGAGTATTGGCCAAGTTATCTCACAGCACTTATTGCAAGTGTCGTATACAACTTCACAGTGAATCGGCGTTTTACGTTCAAGAGTGCGAACAACATTCCCAAGGCCATGACCCAGCTGGGAATCTACTATCTCATTTTTACCCCGCTCTCAACCTGGTGGGGTGATGTCCTTGTTGGACTTGGTATCTCTGATTACATCGTCTTGGGCGGTACCATGGTGGTCAACCTGATCACTGAGTTTTGTGTCAACCGATTCATAATCTACAGAACTTCCATGAATACGCGCGTCAAACCTGTGAAAACACCATCCATCTAGGAGGAACATAATGGATACTCGTTTTGCTATTTCTACCTATCCCGATGCAGATGCAATTTCAAAGAAGCTCGATGCTCTGATCAAGAGTCCCATCTACAGCATTTCAAGAGAAGCCTTGGTACGCTATGAGAAAGAATATTTCAATGCATCATGCCCGCGTTCAAAGGCTATGATTCAAGATGCAAAGCACTATATCCCAGGTGGCGTACAACACAATCTTGCGTTTAATCATCCCTTTCCGTTGGTGATGAACAAGGCAGAAGGAGCGTACCTGTATGACCTAGATGGACACAAGTATTTTGACTTCCTCCAGGCAGGGGGCCCTACTGTTCTTGGTTCAAACCCTCCCTCTGTCAGAGAAAAGGTTATTGAACTCCTGCAAGAAGGAGGACCTTCCACTGGGCTCTTCCATGAGTATGAGTACAAACTTGCAAAAAAGATATGTGACAGCATTCCCAGTGTTGAGATGTTCAGGATGTTCAACTCAGGTTCAGAGGCATGCATGGCAGCGATCAGGGTAGCCCGACTCGCTACCGGTAAGAAGAACATCGTTAAAATGGGTGGAGCATACCACGGTTGGAGTGATCAGCTTGCCTATGGTATACGGCTCCCGGGAACAAAGGGAATACAGGCTCATGGGGTGCCTTCCTATCTCTTCAAACATACCCAGGAGTTTTTTCCCAATAGACTTGATGCCTTAGAGAGAACCTTGCGTTTCAATAGGCTCAGAGGAGGAACTGCGGCAGTCTTTATAGAGCCGATTGGACCCGAGAGTGGTACCCGTCCCCTGGACAAGAACTTCAACAAGGAAGTGGAGAAGCTTTGTCGTTCCTATCATGCGCTCTTGGTATTTGATGAGGTGGTAACCGGGTTCAGGATTGGTATGGCAGGAGCTCAGGGATATTTCGGAGTTTCCCCTGACTTGACGGTATTTGGCAAAGTTATTGCTGGAGGGTATCCTGGAGCAGGCGGCCTAGGCGGAAAACAAGACTATATGAAATATCTTGCTGCAGGAATTCAGACTGGAGATAAGATCCACAAGGCCTTGGTTGGTGGAACGATGGCAGCCACTCCCCTCAGCTGTGTTGCCGGTTACTATACCTTAGAGGAAATTGACAAGACAGATGCCTGTTCTAAGGCGGGTCGTATAGGGGACCGACTGACGATGGGGCTCCAGAAACGTATAGAAAAGCATTCATTACCGTTTGTGGCTTTCAACCAAGGCTCCATCTGTCATCTGGAGACAGTGGGAACCATGCATTTTTCAGTCAATTGGAAAAAACCCTGGACCATTCCCCATGTCATTGCTGAAACATCAAAGCGAAAAAAGGAAATGGAATATATGGGAGCAGCATATATGGCAGAAGGGTTGGTGACCTTGGCTGGAAGCAGACTCTATACCAGTGCTGCTTACACTGAAGAAATGATCGACGAATCGCTCAAGGCATTTGACAGGGTATTCTCCCAGATCGAGTGCATCAAGGATTAATGCATGGAACTTCAGGAAGCAAAACAGGCAGTACTGGAAGCAACTAAAAAACTGGTTGCCTCGAATCTGGTTGCACGTACATGGGGAAATATCAGCTGCAGGGTAGGTGAAAATCATTTCCTTATCACCCCAAGCGGAAAGTCCTATGAGCAGTTGACGGAGGATCAGTTGGTATTAGTCTCGAAAGAAAATCTGAGCTACACAGGTCCTATTAAGCCGTCCTCAGAGAAAGGAATCCATTCCTTGATCTATCAAACGCATCCTAAGGTAAAATGTGTAATACACACGCATCAGGAGATGGCTTCACTGGTAAGCCTGTCAAATAAGGATTTGCCAATTTCCGATGATTGGAGTGAGCTGCTTGGGGAAACGATAGCAACATCACAGTATGGATTGCCTGGTACCAAGGCTTTAGTGAATCGGGTAGGCAAGGTATTGGAGAAGTATGCAACCTCCGCAGTTCTGATGGCCAGTCATGGTGTTCTCTGTTTTGGTTCAAGTCCGCAAGAAGCATTCAGTATCGCTGAGGCTTTGGAATCTGTTTGCAAGAATCATGTTTTTTTACTTTCACCACTGCTTCACTCCCTACAGGGAGAGATGCGTACTACTATCCTGGCAAGGAGAGATACAGAGGAAGTTCAATATGCGACTTCTGTTTCTCCCTCATTGCATGCAGTATGTAAACAGATTCTTGCAGTGAAAGAGAAGTGCAAGTATATTCTTCTGCTTACCTCTCAAGAGGTACTGGAAGTAAGTAAAAGATGCAAAATATTGCACGCTTTCCTTGATGATTTCGCCCAGATTGCGGGCCCATCTGTACACATATATCAACAGAATCGATTAGGCTCCCTACACCTCAAACATCGTGATGCAATGCTTATTCAAGGAGTTGGCGCAATTTGTATGGGCAGTAGTGAGGCTGAAGCTCATGCAGTAGCAACACTGGTACATAAAAACAGTAAAGCAGCCCTGCTCAAGTTATCAACCCCTCAAGTGAAACCTCTTTCCTGGTTGGATACTCATTTGATGCGGTATGTGTACAAGAAGAAGTATGCAAAACTCGCTTGTGCATCCACAGAGAGTGAAATGTAACACTTCACGAAAGTACTTGTTAAAAATTCCCAATAGATACAAAATTGTTATCTCTGCCCCATAGCGTTAAATATTCTGGCAATTTTTGCCTATTGACAGATATACTGTATTGGGTTTCAATCAGAGCAGAATTATAATCATACTAATAATTATGCGTAAGGAGCTTTGATATTAAACAGAATAAACCATCTGTCAAACGTAAACTCAATCTAGACATCCATCCAACCGTGTTTTTAACTTCTGCATTCCTTATCATAGGGTTTGTCATTGTTTCAGTTTTCTTCAATGAGATACTAGGGAACGTATTCAACCCCCTGCTGCATGGAATTTCAACTAATGCTGGTTGGTTTTTCACTCTTACAGTGAACCTTATTCTCCTGTTTGTGCTCTACCTTATGTTCAGCCATTATGGGAATATTAGGCTCGGAGGGGACGACGCAGAACCTGATTTCAGTACCCTCAGTTGGTTTGCCATGCTTTTCTCTGCTGGTATGGGGATAGGACTTCTCTTCTACGGAGTAGCAGAACCAATGTTTCACTTCCAGTTTCCTCCGGTGCCAGCAGACACTGCTGCTGAAGCGGCACAGAATGCGATGAAGTATACATTCCTCCACTGGGGTCTTCATCCTTGGGCAATCTACGCGCTAGTTGCGCTTGCCTTAGCTTTCTTCAGTTTCAATAAGGGGCAGCCGCTCTCCATACGATCGATTTTCTATCCAATTCTAGGGGAGAAGATCAACGGAGGATGGGGTAATCTGATCGATATTTTGGCAACTATTGCTACATTGTTCGGTGTTGCTACTTCTCTTGGTTTTGGTGTGCAGCAGATTAATGCAGGATTGAACCATCTCACAGGACTCAAGCAAAGTCCTCTTATACAGCTTTTTCTTATTGCTGGAATTACGACAATAGCTACCATCTCGGTAGTCAGGGGTCTTGATGCCGGGATTAGGAAGCTTTCAGAGATTAACATCTGGCTCGCGCTTACCTTATTGTTGTTTGTATTCATCTTTGGGCCCACGCTCTTTATTGCGAATGGATTCATTGAGAATATTGGTTCATATTTAGCTTCGTTTGCCGAGATAGCAACATGGAATGAAACTTTTGAGAATACTTCCTGGCAGAATGACTGGACAGTGTTCTACTGGGCTTGGTGGATTGCTTGGTCTCCATTTGTAGGCATGTTCATCGCACGCGTTTCGAGAGGTAGGACCATCAGAGAGTTCCTCATGGGAGTCCTTTGCATCCCCACCCTCGTTACCTTCTTATGGATAACGGTTTTCGGTAACGCTGCTCTTTTTATCGACCTATTTGAGGGTGGCAATCTTGCTCAAGGGGTAACTGAAAATGTTCCTCTCTCTCTCTTTCTCCTTTTGGAACATTTTCCACTTTCCTCTGTGCTTTCTGTTCTAGGAGTGTTGGTTGTTGTGAGTTTCTTTGTCACTTCATCTGACTCTGGTTCGATGGTAATCGACATCATCACAGCCGGTGGCAATCCAGATCCACCAATTCCCCAGCGTCTTTTCTGGGCTATCCTGGAAGGTGTAGTTGCGGCTGCACTGCTGCTTAGTGGAGGACTCGTTGCACTCCAGTCTGCAGTCATTGCAACAGGGCTTCCCTTTGCAGTAGTACTGCTCGTACTTACTTACAGCCTCAAGAAAGGGCTCAATGAGTATACCGGGGTACAAACATTTTCTGTAAAGACGGGTAAGCTGAAGACCCGCCATTTCCAGATTGAGAGTGGTGAGGCTCCTCTTGTGAGATTCCATAAGAAATCTAAGAAAAAACAGCAGGAGGAAACTGATGTTTAAACAGATTAGTCAAAAATACTCAGGTGGATGCTTTTTCTTGTTGCGACAACAAGAGGATGTTGTGGTCTTTCTTGGTACAGCCTTTCTCGTACATGAACTGGGATATCTTCTTACTGCTACCTACTTGATGGAAGAGAACTATGAGGGATTGATGGTCGGTCGACCAAGTAATCCAGAGGCGTTTTCCCCACTCAGTCTTGATATCGTCCAAGCAATCCCTGTTGAGGTTGTCAAGGCTGATCATACTACCAATACAGCTTTGCTTCATTTCACAAAGCCTCCAATAATCGATACCCCTGACCATATGGTGGGAAATATTGAGTCCGTGCAACTGGGTTCTTCGGTACTAGGCTTTGGTTTCCCTTTCGGACATGAGGACCTGCAAAACCTTGCCGTGCAGAGTGGAATTATTGCCTCGAAAGTCTCATTGAGAGATTCGGTAAATCTTTTCCTGTTCGACCGAGCCATGCATACAGGAATGGCCGGAGGGCCGCTCGTCAATTATGACGACGGAAGAGTCATAGGGATCATGATGGGCCTTTTCGTTCCGAAAGAAGAGGGTGGGGATTTCCTGAGAGGTACTCAACCAGGCTATGAGACGAGTTTCAGTTATGCCATATCAATCGAGTATGGGAAGGCAATGCTTGAGGACTTGGGGTTATTCCTTAGATAGATTACATTGTTTCGCTCTTTCCAAGGAACCTAAGCACTGTTTGGACTGAACAGTGCTTTTAACTATGGAATGTATACACAATGAAATTACAGCAGTCACTACTGTGAAAACTGCTCATTCATATAGGCTATCCGTTTTCCTATGATCATCTGGGTATAGGCACTCTCATAGTTGAGTTCAAACCCATGTACCGTCCCTTTTGTCTGGACCAACGCAACGTCAATACCGCTCTGTTGTAGTTTTTGTGCGTACTCAATTGCCTCATCCCTCAGGCAATCGAATTCATTAACCTCGATATAGGCTTGTGGTAATCCATCAAAAAAAGTTGCTTCATTTGGCGAGGCGTAAATATCCTTTTTCCCGGATAGGTACAGCTTCCACATTTTTCGATTGAGTTTTGTATTCCAGATAGGGGTGTCCACAAACTTCCGCATAGAATCAGTTGCAAGTCTTGCATCCAAGACAGGGTATATGAGCATCTGGAACAGTGGTATTTTCTGTGAGCGGTCCTTGATCAGATGCGTCAGACCAGCGGCCAATGCGCCTCCTGCACTATCTCCACAGATTGCGATACGTCCAGGATCGATGGAGAGTTTTTTTGCATGCTCCACTGTCCATGTATAGAGCGAATAACAGTCTTCCAGCCCATAAGGATAAGGATATGCAGGTACGAGTCGATAGTCAGCCATGACTACCTTGCAGGAGCATCCGAGGGCAAAATCAACAATTAGTTTCTTGTGATGGTCGGCAGCAGGGAGCACAAACGCTCCTCCATGCAGGAAGAGGATACAAGGAGCATTAGTATCTATCTTTTTAGGGCTGAATACTTCTAGGGGAATGGGGTATCCATCATGGCTGGTACAGGTTGTTGTCTCGTGATTGATCGTATCAGGGATGGCTTGTCTCTCATATGCTGAGCGGGTCATTCTTTGGAGAAAGGGCAATAACGGTTTATAAAATGGAATACTCATCTGCAACTTGCGATAGTCTTCATGCACTGGATATGTCTTCATGCTGTTACTCACCATATAGAGGATGTTGTATCGTATCATGAAACGATGAACCATGCGTAGTATATATGATGCATGGTAGTATCATGGGGAGAGGCTACAGTGCACCTCCTGTAGGAGAGAGGTGCACTGGAAAGGTCTTCTCGTGGTTCTCAATCCAAGTAAGCTTTGAAAGCAACGCTGTTGAAGGTGCCGCTTAATGTGTGAGGTTCGATATCGAGTATGCGTCGATGAGGTATGTATCGATATCCGTGTAGAAACTGAATGGAAAGCCCCTGGAATATATTTACTTCAAGTCCGGTAGCAATCGTGCCATGAATGGTGTATTCAAGGTTGGACATGACATACTCATCATTTTCTGGGATTAAATGGCCGATGGCCATGGTTCCAATCCCAGCTTGGACAAAGGGATTGAATGCAGCGTCATGGAACATCCTTGTGGTTAGTGCCATGCCGCTACTGAGTGCAAACGTGGATTCTGTTTCCGTGATAGCTATACCGAAATCTTCACTAGAAAATTCGAAAGAGGTTCAATTCTTGCATATATTTTGGAGGAGGTCCTGCTTGAACACTTGCTGTCAACGGTAATTTCAGCATTTGACACTTTTTGTTCATCAATTACGCTATGGCCATAATCGATACCGAGGTAGATGCGAGGTGTTTGGTATTCACACCTTTCTGATGCAAAAAGGGCCGTCATCGTAGTTAGAGCGATGACCGAGCACAACAACCAGTTTGGTACTGTTTCTGTTCATACAATGCTTATCTCTCCATTGAATTTTGGAGGTCTTCCAGATCTCCTGCTTATATTTTGCTACAACCGTGCAAAAGCTGAAAACCATACGAATCATAGCGAAATGTTCCTGCAAACCATAAGGTACTCGTATCAGAATGGTAAATCGACCAAATGAGATAGGGAAAATTACCAAAAGTCTCAAAAGATATTCTTTATTCAGTACTACATACGTATAGAGTATAATTTTCTTATCTGATACGATACAAATAGATACAACACTATCTCAAGGGGTGATGGGAATGTTGGTTTTGATTATTTCGCTGGTTGTGCTCTTGTCCAGTTGTACTACCACGTATTTGGGTGAAACAGAGACAGGGGTAGTGCATATTCCCTCTAGTGATGGATATGTGATTGAAGGGTTTCTCTCCATGCCCGAAGACGGAAATGCCAACACATTGGTTGTATACGTCAATGGCTCGGGACCAAATACCTATGACAACAAGCGAAAGCTTGATGAGGAAAAACAGTTCACCTATTTCGACCTGTTTCGAGACGAATTCAAGAAACGAGATATTGCCTTTTTCAGTTACAATACCCGTGGAGTTACCGTATCTGTTGAGCCACCTTACTTTACATCAGTTGATGACGAGGTCTACAGAAGTTACACCCCACACCGGAGTGTGAGTGATGTGGTTGCCATCGTGGACTATATGAGAGCACAAAAGGGGTTTGATGAGGCGAAGATTATCCTGTTGGGTTGGAGTGAGGGTACCTTGATTGCTCCCTTGGTATCACTGAAAACCTCGGTGGATGGACTCATTCTTTGTGGTTTTATGTATGATGACATGATGACAATTCTCGATTGGCAGCAAACTGGTGGGTCGAGCATGGTCTTCTATCGCAACTACTTTGATTACAACAAGGATGGAATTGTATCACCTGAAGAATTTGCGGAAGACAGGAAGGGAATTGCTGCACATTTCGGTATTACTTATGACTACATGGACCAAGACAAGAATGGGATAATGGATGAAGATGATTTTGCAATCATGCTTGCACCGACCAGAAATGAGCTCTATCGAGCAATAGAAGAGAGAGACCGCGAATACCTAAAGACCAAGTATGGTGTTTACCTCACACCAGAGTGGTTTGACGCACATAAGATGATGCCCACCAACAAAGAAGTGCTTCCATTTATAGATACCCCAATTCATATCATCCATGGAACGTTTGATCAAAATGCAAGGGTAGAGGGAGTATACGCAGTCAAGGTACTATTTGAGCAATTGGGAAAAGAGAACCTAACCATTTCAGTGTATGAAGGATACAACCATGATTTGAACTACATGGATTATGTCTTTACTGGAGAGATACCTGAAGGATTAGCTGAGATTTTCACGGCGGCAGAAGCCTTGTAACGTGCTCAAGGAGCTTGACCTGGCGCATGCAATCGTTGATGTTGCCAGGCAACGCTACCTATCGTTCACCTCTGGGATCCTGAAGTTTCATCTCTTTCTTGTGGGAATACATCTTGTAGTCTGCAATGTGACTGAGCTCATCTGAGGTCATCCCTGGTTCGGCCTTGTGATATCCATAGCTGAAGCTCAAGTGTTTGATAAACGAATTACCGTTTTGTTGCAGGTGTTCCTTCATTGTTTTGATAAAGTCATCAACATGACCAGATTCGAATATTGCTGCAAATTCATCACCCCCAAGTCTGAACGCAAGCCCTTTATGCGCAAATGATTTCTTGAGCGCCTTGCCAAAGCAAATCAGGGTCTCATCTCCTGCTACATGTCCATATTTGTCATTGATTTCCTTAAAGTAATTCAGATCGAATACCATAAGAGAGAATTGCCGGTTTCCTTGGATGAGATGCTGCATATAGGCATCAAAGCTATTGCGGTTGTATAGCTTGGTCAGGTAATCCTCATCAGAAGGTGTGGATTCTAAAAAGACATAAATGACAAACAAAGCCAACGCGATTGATGTCCACGAAAAGTGCAGCCTGGAATTTAGCAATTGTAGTAACATGCCAACTATGGGGATGAAAAAGAAAAACTGGTAGATCAGTGTCTCATTGCGAGAAATCTTTTTTTTATGGGTGGTAACAAAAACAAAGAAGTACCCGTAGAGTAAAACGAGTATAATATATTGAATGAGCTTGTATGGGGCACTGCTATAACTGTTTGTGACAGGATTTACTGAAAAATAGACGGGAATGAATAGATTCAGGATAAGCATGATAAGCGTCACGATGCTTGCATGCTGATAAAATCCTCTCCTGTGGATACGGTCCCTGTCATGAAACATCCTGAAGTCTACATAGGACATCAAGAGACCACCGATGACAGGTCCGATCAAGTAGAGTAGGAAGTTGGTGGAGTATTCAAGAAAAAATGCACCGAAGAACTGCTGGCCGTCAAATATCCATGTCAGTGGTTCATCGATAATGGCTATGCTGGTTGTTATCAAGGACCAATTGATAAGATGTTTGCTGAACGTCCTTATTCTCGATTTCTGGATAAAAAAGTAAAGAATTACCAAGATTGCCAATGCGAAAATATGTATCTGGAACTGAATCAGGTAGTTCATCGCCAGCCCTCCCAGAAACAATCGGATGTTTAGTCGCCTAAACAGTATCCACATGATCCAAATACCTTGTACAAGCGATATGGATACTTTGGATTAGACAGAAGCACATACTAGCGAAAATACTTACAGAGATTCAATAGGGAATAACGTAAGATTTTCAGTTACTCATAGGGTAGGGAACCCCGCCATTCGCTCGTACCACCTTTATTTCAGGACGAAGCATAATATGCTTTGGATAATCATTCCAATTCCCACTCAATCGTTCTAAGAGGAGGTTGGCCACCTCTTCGCCAATCATGTCAGATGGCTGTGCTACAGCATAATGACAGAGCTTGAGCAACGGTGCATAGCTAAGATAGTCAAAACTTGCAAAGACGAGTTGATCCAGCTGGGAAGCAGAAAGCATCTCTATTGCTTGAATGGTAGCTCCCAGATGCAGGGAGTCATTTGCAATGAAAAACGCATCTGGGCAATCAATTTCCTGAAGTACTTGCTTGATTAGATACCGGCCAGAGGCCTGGGTCATTGCGTCTTGATGATATACAAAGCGATTTTCTACCGGCAGGCCTTGCTCCTTCATTGCTGCCAAATATCCGAACAACCGTTCATGTGCAGTATGTATGCTGAGATCTCCCCCGATATATCCGATTCTCTTATGCCCTTCATGTTTCAGGGCAATGATCATCTGATGAACCCCGTATCGGCTGTCGGTTTCTATAAAATCTACCTTGAGTCCCTCGATGCAACGGTCAACCATTACCAATGGAATCTTGGACAATGCCTTTGTCAAGAAGTGCTGGCCCTCTGCCCCGGCCGGCATCACAACAATCCCATCCACATTGCGTTCTATAAAAATCTGTAGTTTCCTTTTCTCCTCTTCCACTGAATCATTGGAAGAGGTGATGATCAATGAATATCCATGAGGAGCCAAGCAACGTTCCATAGCCTCGACAACTTCCATGAAGAAGATATTGGATAGTTCCGGCGCTATAATGCCGATAGTTTTGGTATGCCGAAACTTGAGAGAACGTGCCACTTCGTTACGGTTGTATCCGAGAATGTCCATAGCTTCCAAGACTCTTTTTTGGGTAGGTATTTTGACTGTATTGCTATGGTTCAGGACTCGGGATACTGTTGCAATAGAAACATTCGCTGATTTTGCAACATCTTTTATCGTAGGGGATGCCATTATGGTCTCCTCTGCAAAAGGGGCCAGCCGGTACAAGTGCCGGTGACCCCCCAAATCTTTGAGATGCAATCTCTGTTCAACAGTTCATCAATCGTAGATTAAACCCTTGATATCTGCATCATCCATGTTCTGATAGTTGTAGAACTTTGCACCGGTATCGACATCGGCAACAGGTTCACCCTTGTAAGCCTTGTATGCCAGCTCTACAGCCTTGTATCCGATCTGATAGGGGTCCTGGGTGATTGAACCAAGGAAGTACTGGTTTCGTACAGCATTCTTCTGTGCAGCCCCTGCATCATACCCAATTACCACTACATCCTTGAAAGCAGAATTGCTCTTCAATGTTGCACCATCATTGGTTGCAGCCAAGAGACCCTTGACCGTTGCCTCATTGGAACAGAAGATTCCAAGAATATTGTCACTGGTTACTTTGTTCAGCATCGCCTGTGATGCATTGGTAGCATCTGTCATGGCAGCAGAAGCAGGGACAATCATCTCAATGAAAACCTTTCTCCCTATGGTGGGGCTGTCAGTCGCAATGTATGCTGTGTTTCCAATAACGGCGATGTCATTCTTGCTAAGCGAGGTTTTCTCATCGATCAACTTGATGATGGTATCTCTGAATCCTTTACCACGGCTTAACAGTGATTCTCCAGATGCATCTTGGTTCATAACCACAATCTTGACAGGTTTGGCGATAGAAGCAGCTTCAATTCTGTTTTTGATTACCTCAAACATCTTCTCAGCAGCCATGCCTGCTGCAGCATAGTTATTGGTGGAAGCATTAGCCCAGATTGATCCTTCTGGAGCTTCAGGGACGCCTGAGTCAAATCCAATAACAGGAATACCTTGATTTTTTGTTTGTTGGAGCTGGTCAAGAACACTGCTCGTATTCAATGCTGCCAAAGCGATTGCTACTGGTTTCTTTGCCATAGCGTTGTTTAGCATTTCTACCTGGATTTGTACATCACTCTCTGAAGGAGGACCTTCAAACGTGATATCAACACCAAAATCGGCTGCTGCCGCATTGGCTCCCAGTTTTACTTGCTGCCAGAAATCGTGTTGTTCTCCTTTTGAAACAACAGCAATATAAGGCTTTTGCTCCTTTACGCCTTCCGCAAACAGTACAGTGGAAGTAAGTAACACCAGAACCATTAGAACGACTAAGGTCTTCTTCATACTAATCCTCCTGTTTTCTACCGAGTCCTATAACCCGGACTTACTATATGAAACGGATGTATTCCGTTATCTCTTTACGAACTCCTTCTCTTTCTTACGGAGAGCGGCTCTCTGGGCTTTTTCCTCTCGTTTCAAGGAACGGTAATGCGTACGCATATCATGTCGTAACTCAGCCAATTCGCTCTGTATTGCTTGCTTGTCAGGTATATCAGCAGAGGATTCCTTTGCTTTAACCTGCGATATCTTTATTAGCATCTCTTCCTTGTATCTATCCGACTCAGAGAGAATACGAACTTCTGATGACTTCTTGGTACGATAGATATCAAGCATGACCGCACCAAGGACGACCACACCGGTGAAGAATGTCTGGTATTGTGACTGCAAATCCATCGATGGCAATCCTGCACGAAGTACACTCATGATATACACACCGATCATGGTTCCGAAAACCGAACCAGCACCACCACTGAGGCTTGTTCCTCCTATGACAGTTCCTGCAATGGCATAGAGTTCAAAGCCCTGGCCTTGGGCAGGCATTACAGTGGTGTAGACCGCTGCAAAGCCAATACCTCCGAGACCGGCAAGGAAACCACTGATTACGTAGGCCATCATCTCCCATTTAACAACATCGATACCACTGAGACGTGCTGCTTCCTTGTTAGAACCAACTGCGAAAATATATCGTCCCATCTTGGTTCTGGTGAGGATGATGTAGGCAATGAAAGCTGTACCGAAGAGTACAATTGCGCCTGTAGGGTAGGAGGTATTATCCTCCGCAATGAATTTGAAGATTCCTTTGAACCAGCTGTCTGATGCTCCACGTGCAGGGAACGTAGCACTACGCACATTCGAGACAATGGAGCCAGTACCCAAGCTGATCATCATGGTTCCCAGGGTAGCAATGAAAGGAGGCAATTTCAGTCGGCTCACCAAGATCCCATTGAAGAGGCCAAAGGCTGTGGCAACAACGATGATCAGGATCAGAGAGATCCACATGGGCCATCCCCAGGTCTTGTATGCGGTTCCCCCGATGATTGTTGCGGCCATCATTACCGTTCCACAAGAAAGATCGATTCCACCAGTGATAATGACGAATGTGACCCCGATAGCAAGGAATCCAATATAGTAGGATGAGTCAAGGATATTAACCAACGTTGTATAGGAGAAGAAATTTCTACCGAACAGTGCAAAGAACGCATAGATGATTACGAGAGCCAGTGGTGCAAGCAACTTCTGGAAGTTCAGTCCTTTCTTTCTTTTCAACTCCATAATATTCTTCGCTTTCATCTAGGGTTACTCCTATCTATGTTTTGTAGCCAATTCCATGATCTTTTCCTGGGTTGCCTCTTCGATATTGAGAAATCCAGTGAGTTTTCCTTCACACATCACTGCAATACGATCACTCATTCTCAGTATTTCATTCAGTTCACTACTGATCATGATGATGGACTTTCCCTCTTTGACAAGCTCGTTCATCAAGTGATAAATCTCGCTCTTTGCTCCTACATCAATACCTCGTGTTGGTTCATCGAAGATCAGCACAGAACAATTTTTAATCAACCACTTTGCAACAACTACCTTCTGTTGGTTTCCTCCCGAAAGATTTTGCACAAACTGGTCCAGTGATGGGGTTTTTACATTCAGTTTCTCTACACTCTCTGCGGCAATCTTATGGAGCTTGGCGCGGGGAAGGAAGAGTGTTGGGCAGAGATCTTCATAGGAGGCCATGATGACATTTGCCTCAACTGAAAGCTTGATTGCCAATCCAAAGCGTTTCCTGTCTTCTGAAAGATATCCAAGACCGTTGAGTACCGCATCCTGGGGGCTTTCGATGATTGTCTTCTTCCCATTGATATAGATGGACCCAGAGGCCTTATCGGCACCAAAGAGAGCACGCATCGTTTCTGTCCTGCCGGCGCCCATGAGTCCAGAAAATCCAAGTATTTCTCCCTTATGCAACTCGAATGAGATGTTTTGTACCAGTTTGCCCGCATTGAGATTCTCAACCTTCAGGACAACTGGTGCATCATCGGGAACATTGCTTTTTGCTTTTGGTTGCTCGTAGATTACCCGGCCAACCATCATGTTGATCATCTCATCCTTGCTCAAGTCCTTGGTCAGCTTGGTTCCAACATATTCCCCATCCCTTAAGACGGTTACACGGTCGGTGATGACGCCGATTTCATCAAGGCGGTGGCTGATGTAGATCATCCCAACACCTTTCTTGGCCAAATCCTTCATGATGGCAAAAAGGTCGTTAATCTCCCTGTCCGTCAGGGCAGCAGTAGGTTCATCGAGAATCAGAATCTTTAGATTATGGGAAACGGCCTTCGCAATCTCGACCATCTGTTGTTTTCCAACAGTAAGATTGCGTACCTTCTCCTCTGGGTCTATGGACATATTCAAACGGGTGAAAAGCTCTCTGGCTCTCTTGTTCTGTTCCTTTTCATCCAAGAACCAACCACCACGTTTTGTGGTCTCGCGACCTATGTAGAGGTTCTGTGCGACACTGAGATGTTCCATCATATTCAGCTCTTGGTGAACGATGGCAACACCTGCATCCAAAGCCTTTTTAGGCCCTTGAGGATTAAACAGCTTCCCCATGTAGTGAATTTCGCCTGAGTCTTTTGGGAATATACCGGTTAGGGCCTTCATTAGAGTTGATTTGCCAGCCCCATTTTCACCGACTATTGCGTGTATTTCGCCTTCATACAGATCGAAATCTACACCTTTGAGTGCATGTACGCCGGCGAATCGCTTGTCAATGGCTTTCATCGACAGGATTACGTTACTCACAGCCGCATCTCCTTGTACAATTATATTATTCGCACGACTATCCCCATCTGTCAAGGAATTATTGTAAACGTTTACAATATTATAGGATACTCCGTATAAAAATATACTTTCCGCTAAATCTATAAATTGACAGTGGGTATATACGTGAGGCTTTTAGCCCAAAGCTCTGCAGCCATCGTCCGATCGTGTGCATGGGGGGCGGGCGTTTCTTCAGTAGTGAAGTTGAAAAAAGTTCCGGTGACTCCTTTCACTTCATCTGAGACACCCAGGTAATACAACGCTTGCGCAGAAAGTGCAGGGGGTCTAGCCGATGGATTAATGAGATGATGCTTGAACCATTTATAGAGTTGTCCATTGTTTTCACCCATATTGGTCCTTACATCACCAGGATGCATGGCATTGATCGTGACACCACTGTCTTTGAAGTTGTCTGCAAAAGAAAAAAGAGAGAGTAGTTGAGCTGTCTTCGCAGATCCATAGCTTTTCAAACCTGTATAGTGGTGCTTTTCCCAGTCCAGATCATCCAAATGCAAGCCTGAGAGCGCAAACCTGTGACCCTCGGAATTCACATACAGAACTCTTGCATGCTTCTGTATTTTTAGTTTTTCCATAAGACGGAAGGTTATGATGAATGAAGAGAGATAGTTGACCTGGAAGACCTCCTCCAAGCCATCGGCAGTAAACTGCTTTTTGGTATTGTATACCCCGGCGTTATGAATGAGTACAGCGATATCTTGTGCTAGCCCAGCCAACATGGTTGCAGCACTATGAATTTGTTCAAGATGTGAGAAGTCTGCGATATAGTAGTTGCAGGGTACCTTGAACTCATGTTCTATCTCATGTTTCAATTGCTCAGATTTTTCCTGATTCCGGTTGATTACCAGAAGGGATGCGCCGTGGGAAGCGAAAAGCCTGGCTGTCTCGTACCCGATGCCTGAGGTAGCTCCCGTAATAACAACCAAGTTTCCGGTGAAGTCTTTCTCTTCGCTTTTGGGAGTTGCCTTGTTGTTCTTGAGCATGGCTGCAATATTTGACCATTGGTACTCTTTCAGATATGGATTCATGATTACCCCTTTTGCTTACCCGAATTTCTTATGCATGAACTTCCGATAGGCTTTTCCGAATCGAGGGATATTATCGAAGATATCACCCCACAGGTCGTAGTAATCGCGTTGTTCTATGATCTTTCCCTGTTCGTTCAAGGTTACCCTGCTTGAACCATACACCGATGAATTGGGGTATTTCTTGAAACTCAAAGTCATCTCCCACTCCAAAAACATGACGTTGTCGTTCTGGGCAATATTCTTTATTTCCATTTTCAAGTCGCTGGATCTGGCGATCAAGCGCTCTGTCATCGCAGTGAACTCTTCAATGCCATGGATTTTCTGGACACTGTCCCAAAAGAAAATGTCTTCATCATAGTAAGGCAGTATATGGGACCAGTCAGGCTTTCCTTCTGTGTTATAGATGTTGGTCCATAAGTTCTTCAGTTGTTCTTTGCTCTGTATAGAAAACTCCATTCTTCTCATTCCTGATTATAAATTTCTATTGAAACATTTATAGCACGTTTTGTGTAACAGATGGAAAAATGTTTGTGCAAGGAGGAAAGATCTTCTTGCACCATGAGGCAAACCATATGCTCACATCTGCAGTACAGTAGATATTGTCCTGCTTTCATTTTTTCCTTGTTAATTGAACTCATCATATGTATCAAGAAAGACACAAACGATTGAGGGGTCAAAGTGTGTTCCTGCACATCGTTCCAACTCACTCACTGCCTGTTTGATGCTCATGGGTCGCTTATAGGACCTCGAACTGGTCATAGCATCAAAGGCATCAGCCACTGCAATGATCCTAGCTTGGAGGGAAATAGCTCCCCCCGAAATACCCCTTGGATACCCTGATCCATCCCAATGTTCATGGTGTTCTAGGATTGCACCTGAAATATCAATGAATTCATTGGAAGCCGACAAGATTCTGAACCCAGTCTCTGGATGTCTCCTGACTACTTCCCATTCACGATCAGTTAACGTACCTGGTTTGTTGAGGATGTTCTCTGGAATGCCAATTTTCCCAATGTCATGGAGTAAACCGGCATTTCTCATACGATGGACTTCCACTGTTGACATGTTTAGTTTACTTGCAATGAATTCACACAGTGTGCTTACCCGCTTGGAATGCTCCGACTCCCGGTTGCTTTTGGCAAACAATGAGTTGATGACCAACCCAATGGTCTTGTTCTTGGTACTTGTACTCTCGTACAGTTTGTTACGGTACATCATATCTTCTGCTTGCTTGAAAACTGTTGAGAAATCAACCTGCAGGCTACAGCGGGTATCGTACACATAGGCCAAGGTCAATTGGATTGAGTCCTGGATAGTGTCCTTCCCTGCTGCTTCTATTGCCTTCAGACGACTCTCTGTTTCGGCCTTGCTGGTATTGGGTAGAACCATGATGAATTCATCACCACCGTAGCGGGCAACAATATCACCTGGCTTGGTGAATTTCTGCATGCGGATTGCAGCTTTTTTTAAGACTTCATCTCCTATGGCATGCCCAAAAGAATCATTGATCAGCTTTAGTCCGTTCGTATCGGCCATGATCAAGGACACAGGGAGAAAACGTTGATCTTCCAGTCGTATCAACGCTCTTTCCAAGAAACCCCGGTTATAGAGATTTGTAAGGAAATCATGGTCGTGTTGATATTGCAGACGTTCCTCAGCTTGTTTGCGCTCAGTCAGATCCTGGGCAAGGACAGCAATGTCACCAGTCATAGGAACTGCCACCAACCTTAGCCATATCGGTTTAGATATACTTTTGCCTGTATATCCAATCTCCAACGTCTGGCTTTTCCCAGAAAGAACTACGTCCTGATACATTTGAAACATCTTGCTGTTTCTATGGTCTGGGAAAAGCTCGAGTAGTTTCCTTCCAATAACTGCATCTGGGTCTGTGCCGTTTAGGTTTGCTATTGCAGCATTTTCGTACACCCAAGTGAAATCGATTATGGTGCCTTGTTCGTCACGAATTGGCCGAAGGATGGTAAACCCATCAGGGGATATATCCTGTGCAATTCTGAAACGTTCATAACTCTCCCTTAAAGCCTTTTCACTCTGGTGTAAGGCCTCGTTCAGTTCTACTTGTTCAATTCTTTGGAGTGTCATCTCGCTGATCAGCTGGGTCATGTTGAGCAGGAAATCCATTACCTTTTTCACATGCTCCTTGGAAACGACCGGTACCTCCCTGAGAGCTTGTAGATATGATGCTGTATCAAATCCAAAGTGGGTTGCCTGTTCTTTGAAGAACTGCAAGTCAGGTTTTTTAAAGAAAAATTGCCCGGAGAACAAGTTTGCAACGTGCTCATCTTGGATGATGATTGGTACGGCAACATCCACCAAACCATTCAGGCATGTGTAGAAGTGATACGTATCATGATCCTTGCAATTCTGTGCAAGGATGGTATCACTTTGGGTACACCTGTCTTTGGTCAAAGGATTGATCCGATGGAAATCCGTACAGATTCGTCTCCACCCAGATTTAGAGAGTATCTTGCCATTTAGGTCAAGAATAGCGGTAACAAACCCCGTGGATTGGTTGAATCCTTCAAGCAAGGAATTCAACCGTTCCATATCGAGGTATTCCAAACTGTTTTTCTTCATTGCAGCCGACCTCATTTTAATAAACGCCCGATCAAAGTGTGAAAAGCACAAAAACTACTGCGACAGTGAATACCAATATAAAACATCCGATCATGATTGCCAGCGTCCTGGAATAACCGCTGACATTGAGCTGGTGCTCGTTGTCCATATGCTTCAGTCTTGGGTATAATTGTGAATAAAAAGTCATGATTGAGAAAATCAGTGCAATTACGCTGAATACCTTGGTCTCTTTCTCTCCTGTGATGACTATACCAATGATCAGGACGATGAAAATCAATTTTGTTCCTGCCACCCATTTGATGAGGTAGGTTACAAACTCCTTGATCTCTGGGTCCTTTTGTGATTTCTCATAGGCTTTAAATACTCCCAAGGCATTTCCCCGTGTGGATGACGGAATCCTATAGAGCAAAACCACATTGAGTGTTTCCAATGTGATGAATGCTATCAGTACAAAGGATAGAATATCCATAAATGCTCCTACAAGAATTTCTTTTCTTTGAGATAGTTTTCAGCGACCATCCTGGGAGACTGTCCCTCAACCGCAATCCTACTGTTGAGCAGCTGCAGTATTTCAAGGTCCAGACTCTGGAAAACGGGTTCAAGAATAGTCGCGATCTCGGGACTCTGCTCGAGAACTTCAGAGCGGATGATCGGGGAGGGAGCATAGACCGGTTGGATATTCTTCGTGTCAGTGAGGACCTTCAAGTCCAGTGCGGCAAGCTGCCCATCGGTGCCGTATGCCATTGCTGCATTGACTTCTTCCTGACCAGAGGCTGCTGCTTGCTCTGTGAGGGTGGTATTCCCCCCTGCAAATACCAAGAGTTGGCTTTCATCAAGTGAGAAGCC
This sequence comes from Sphaerochaeta sp., assembly GCA_018399495.1. Lineage (GTDB taxonomy): Bacteria > Spirochaetota > Spirochaetia > Sphaerochaetales > Sphaerochaetaceae > Sphaerochaeta. Next base: position 5,420 of record JAGYOG010000017.1, on the reverse strand, counting down.
ATATCCTTTTTCAAAACTGGGAAGAGCTGCCTCACTGGAAACAAACTCCTCGCTCGCAGCAAGCTTGAAATGTCCGCCCCCATTTACATAGGCTGCAAGATCATCGAGTGTTTCCAATGATTCTTTTTCAGCAAGATCACCACGAACAGAGATTGCCCAAGTGTTATTGGCGGGAGCAGGAGCAAGCCAGACTATGTTGTTAGCTCTCAAGTCCAGTTCAGCGGCCTTTTTATAGCCGGCTTGGAAATCTTTCCAAAGCTCAGCTTCGCTTTCTCCCGAGAAGAAGTAGTAGGCATTCCCGGTGTACTCTGGGTAGATGTCGATTTCACCGGCGATGATGGCAGATCGTACGATGGGTGTCGAGCCGGTCTGCGTCTTGTCAATTACCCTAAATCCATCGTTTTCCAGTATCAGTACAATCATGTTTCCCAGCAAGGCACCTTCCGTATCTATCTTGGAACCAACGGTAATCTCAGGTTTGGCTCCGCTTTCCTTTGCTCCTGTAGCGAAAGCTGGGGTGGATACAAGTACGAGAGTCAGCATTACAAAGAATACGTTCTTTGCTAATTGTTTCATGATTGTTCCTCCGTATGAAGAGAAGAGAATACCCAGGGAATCAATTCCGCCACAGTAGGGTGTGGAATGACGGTATCCTGGATTGTCTGATAGCGAAGTCCTGCTTGCATGGCGAGCGCGATCATAGCGATCACTTCATCTCCACCCACACCAAATACAGCAGCCCCAATGATTGTATCGTTGGTCTTGTTTACCAGAATCTTGATGCGTCCTTTTGTTTCATCCTTCTCCTTTGCACGGCTTACCGTCGCCATCTCCTTGGTGGCCACCAAGTATGGAATATTATTATCCTTTGCTTGTTTTTCACTCATGCCTACCCTGGCTAGTGGTGGGTCAATGAAAAGCGAGTAGGTAGGGATACGGTCAGAGATTTTCTTGGAACCTCCTGAGAGTGCAGAGAGGAAGACCTGTCCATCGTGGACGGATGTGTGAGTAAATGCGCCTTTCCCATTCACATCGCCAAGGGCAAATATATGGGGTACGGATGTACGACATTCATCGTCAACAGTAATATACCCTCTGTCATCATGTTCAATCCCGGCATTTTCCAGATGCAAACCATCACTGTTGGGAATTCTGCCAATACCAACCAGTAGATGGGAACCGGTTACGGTTCCTCCCTGGTAATGTACTGAGATTTGCTGATCGGATTTCGTTGAGACCGAGTTGACAGAGGCTGAGGTAATGATCTCAATTTCTTCATCCTCCAAGATCGACCTAGCAATCTCACTGATCTCCTCATCCTCTCTGGAGATTACATAAGGAGATGATTCAAATATCGTTACCTTTGAGTCTAGTCTTCTGAATGCCTGGGCGAATTCCAGCCCGATGTAGGACCCTCCGATGATCAAGAGATGAGAGGGTAGCTCCTTCAATGCAAGAATTCCCTTATTGTCTAACCAAGGGACGGACTCAATTCCAGGGAAATCAGGTATCCTCGCCTTGGTTCCCGTGTGTATGACGATCAAATCGCCATGAATGTGTTTTCCTTCGATAGCAATAGTATGGGCATCTACAAAAGAACCAATGCCAGGATAGAAGTCTACGGTATCCTTGAGCCAAGCGGTAAACCCCTTGGTTGCTTCATTACGAATGGAATTAACCCGTTTCATGACATTGGCGAAATTTGTGTGGTAGGAAGAGACCTCTATCCCAAATTCACTGCCCCTGTGTATCATGTGGGCAGAGCGGGCACTCGCGATAAGGGTCTTGGTTGGGGTGCAGCCCCAGTTAACACAACTTCCCCCTACACGATCAGACTCAACAACAGCAATAGCTTGTTTCTGTTCCAAGAGTTTTCCAAGGATGGTTCCAGTTGCTTGCCCTGTTCCAATAATGATCACATCGTAACATTTCATCCATAGTACCTCCTGAGAGATCGTCTATATACTTTGCACTATAAAGGTGATCGCACCCCTACACAAGAAAATTGACCCCCGAGAAAACTTGATTCCTCACGTTTCTCCTGTTATTCTCATATCAACAAGGGTTCCCGGCTTTCACCTATGAGGGGTAGATTGTGATCAGAAGGCGATACGCCTAATAAGGGAGTTTCATTGAATCGGAACATACTTCAGCGGAGAGCCCTTGATAAACAGGTGGCATTTGCTCTGTTCCTTTTCTTGGTGAGCTTTACCCTTCCTTTCTTGCAATCACGAGAAAATAGGATTTCTGAAGAGTTTACGGTAAGCGCTTTTTCCTTGGGTATAGGCCCAATTCTCCTTTTGCTCTTAGCTCCCCTTGTGATACTCACGAGTGCATTCATACCAAATAGAAAACGTGCAGCACTCTTATCTACTGTTGCTGCAGCCTTCGGGATCTTTTCTCCCCTGCTTGTGCTCTCTATTGTGGGTAATGCCTTGGTTGCAGACCTTGGGGCATTTGCCCGGTATAGTCCAGCTTCTGGGATGTACGTGTATCTTGCAGCTGTCTCCATTCTCTACCTGATGAAACAGAAGGCACAGAGCCGAGACAAGGTTGCTCTTTTCTTGGTTATGCTGCTTGCCATCGGTATGGGATTCATTGGAATGTTTGACCGCCTTGGTATTCTCCTGGAAGCAAGGAACCTTGGCACTCGTTTGTGGCGTGAAATTCTGGCACATGTAAGGATAACTGGTGTCAGCTTACTTATCAGTATGGTTATCGGAATACCTATCGCCTTCCTTGCCTTTATTAACAAGGCTGTTAGGCGTGTGGTGTTTCCCATCCTCAACGTGTTACAGACTATACCGGGAATTGCGCTCTTTGGTTTGCTGATAGCACCACTTGCAGCGCTTTCAATGGCTTTTCCTGTTCTCCGGGAGTGGGGGATTCAAGGAATCGGCAACGCACCAGCAATTATTGCGCTCAGTATGTATGCGCTTTATCCCATCATCAGATATACCTATACATCGTTGAGTGGAATCGATGAGCAAGTGGTCCTTGCCGCAAAGGGAATGGGTATGAACTCCACCCAAATATGGAAGATCGTCCGTCTTCCCTTGGCAACGGTGGGAATTCTCCATGGTATTCGCGTAGCATTGGTACAAACCCTAGGAAATGCCACACTGGCCAAGTTGATTGGAGGAGACGGGCTCGGGGTTTTGGTATTTGAGGGACTGGGACAGGCTTCAGTCGACATGGTCTTGCTTGGCATGCTCCTGATTATCGCTCTCACGGTAATTTCAGATAGGCTTTTTCAGTTCTTGATCAATGTATTTACCCCTGCATCCTTAATAAGGGAGGAACGCTGATGCAACTGCCTTTCCATCCTATCCTTTCTGACACTTCCATTTTTCTACAGGCAGAACGTATTTCTGTGCGGTATGGAGAGACCGAGGCACTCAAGGAAGTCTTCTTGCAGATTCCGACCAATCGGGTAACCGTGTTGATCGGACCCAGTGGATGTGGAAAATCCACGACGCTCAGATGTATCAACGCACTGGTGAAACTCTCCTCAGGAGTCATTTCCTATGGCGATGAGTCCATACAAAACATGAGTGAGACACAACTACGGAGAACCATGGGGTATGCGATTCAATCAGTTGGATTGATGCCACACCTCAGCGTGGAGGAAAATGTCGATCTAGTTCCTCGTTTACTTGGGTGGGAACGGTCAGGAAGAGGTGAGCGGGTAGGACGATTACTCAACTTGGTGAGGCTCGAGCCAGGCATATATCGTAACAAGTACCCTCATGAGCTCTCAGGGGGGGAAGCCCAACGGGTTGGGGTTGCCCGTGCCCTTGGAGCAGACCCTCCTGTCTTGCTTATGGATGAACCCTTTGGAGCCGTTGATCCGTTGACTCGTGAGCAGCTTCAGGATGAATTCATCCGTATTCAGCGACAATTGAAAAAAACAGTCATTTTTGTCACCCATGATATTGATGAGGCTATCCGTCTCGCCGATTACTTGGTAATCATGAAGGAGGGGGAAGTGGTACAAGCTGATACCCCGGAAAAGATTCTCTCTTCCCCTCAGGATGATTTTGTAGAGCGATTTCTTGGACCTGATAGGTCACTCAAACGATTATCTCTCTTCACTGCCGACCACTGTTGTATTCAGGAAGTGCTTTCAGGATTGGAAGGACCAAGCAAATCAGTACTACCAGAGGATTCTACCAGATGTTACTGGCAAGTTGATGAGGGGAACCGTCCTTTGAAAGGCTTCATGTGGATAAACGGGCGTTTGGTTTCCCGTGTGGTTCACAGTGTCAACCATACCGTACAGACCTACTCCTCCATGCGGGAATGTATGGCCACAATCTTAAGCCTTGGTCTGCCTGCAGCTGCCGTTGTGGATGATGAAGGTCACCTATTTGGGGAGGTGCGTTTTGAGACTATACAAACGATCAGCGTCTCCTAACCACGTAATACGACGATGGATTCCTCTTATCTTGATTACTGCTGGGTTAGTCCTGTATATCACTTCTAGTGCGTTACAGACGACAATTCTCTCATTTTTATTCCCTGGTGAGACACAGTTCACCCACTCAAGGAAGACAATTCTCCAGATGACTGGTGCTCACATCACCTTGACGATAGCAGCGACAGTGCTCTCTAGCGTGTTTGGTATTTTCATAGGAATACTGGTTACAAGAAAAGCTGGAAGAGAGTTCCAGCAGCTGGTACTTAAGCTGAATGCATTCATCCAGACCTTTCCGCCTTCAGCGGTTATCATCTTGGCGTTTCCTGTATTGGGATTCGGATGGAAGCCTGCTCTTTTGGCCTTGTTCCTCTACTCACTTTTTCCTGTTCTGGGTAACACTGTGGTAGGGTTCAATTCGGTGAGCCCTGCTGCAATCGATGCTGCAAAGGGGATGGGGATGACGTGGTTCCAACAACTGCATATTGCTGAGCTACCTCAAGCGTTTCCCATGATCATTACCGGCATAAGACATAGTTATATCCTCAATCTGGGTACTGCCGCCATTGCAGCGGTAATCGGAGGGGAAGGGCTTGGGACTATCATCATCAGTGGTCTCACCTTACGTAACTCTGCCCTGGTGCTTTCTGGAACCATTGTAATCAGCATGCTTGCCTTCATCGGGGAGCAGCTGTTTGCATTACTCTCCTGGAAACAAACAAGCCATGGAGACAGAACTGAGAAACAAGCCAATATGTCAAAGAAAGAGAAGTAGCCATACTACAAGTACCATGAGAACACTCAAGAGGGTTCCCAGAAGATAGTATTCTGCAAAATCCTTATCCTTGAGCATCTCATAGCGAGAGATTGACTTTGCCGCCATCACCAAAGCCAGTGCACCAAACTGCCCGAGACTGAGCAGTATTATCATACTATACCGCTCAAGGGTACCGATCATGGCCCCAGCATTATTTCGGGGTATCTCTTCTTTCTTTCCTAATCG
>JAGYOG010000016.1 GCA_018399495.1 Sphaerochaeta sp. | reverse complement strand
GAAGGCCCTCCCTGTAATTACGGATAGAGATGACTATAAGAATCCATGGATTGTTGAAAAAGCTTGGTAGGCATCCAAGGATACCGGTGATAAAGCACAACAGCAACGACAAAAGATACTCACATATTTAGAAACAGTAGATTCCATCACCAACAAACAGGTGTGTATTTTGCTGGGGGTAAATAGAAGCCGGGCCTATGATCTCCTCTCTCAGATGGTTTGTGAGTCTCTCTTGATAGCAGAGGGAGATAAGAAGGGCCGCAGGTATCGATTACGGTAGCAGAGTAACCCCGGATAATTTTGCCCCAATATTATTCTTGACAGATCAAGATATGTGTCTTAGCCTATGAATGTACACAGGTGTGTACACTTACAGGTGGTACCTCATGAATGCTAGAAAAGGCCTAAGACCCATAACGCGGAAAGATATTGCTGATGAAGCCGGGGTGACAGAAACTATTGTCTCTTACGTCATTAACGGTAATCGGTATGTCAAAGAAGAGAAACGAAAACGCGTACAGGAAGCAATTGATAAATTGGGATATCGTCCCAATACCATGGCACGTGCCTTGAAGGGAAAGAAATCCAACCACCTGTTGCTCATTGCAGATGACATAAAAGGTGAATACTTCGGTAAATTAATCAGCGAAATTGATGGACTAGCCTATAACGAAGGATATTTCGTTAGTCTGTGTGCTGATCATAAGGATGAGGATTTTGTCAATCGTATCTATTCCAAGTTTTTCGATGGGATCATCATCGGTTCGGCATCTTTTCCTCTCTACAACATTCAAAGGCTTATTGATGCAGGGGTACCGGTGGTATTACTGGAAATACGTGATTATTACTCCATAAATGGCATATATGGCTTGATCAACACTGGTTTGTACGACGGTGCTCGCGAGTGCGTTCGGACGCTTTATCGCAAGGGAAGGAAAAATCTTCTTTTCCTGGACCGTATTACGGTCGATGGAAAAGGGAGTGATATGGATGACTGGCGTCTGAAAGGGTTTATTGAGGAGAGTGCTACACTCGGCCTTGAAAGCGATGAACGCCATATCCTCACCGGATATAGAAGTGAAGATGAACTGCTTGCAGCGTTTGCTGCGCGTGTTGCAAATGGTTTTGTTCCTGACGGGGTGATGGGAAGAAATGACCATATTGCCCTGTTGGGAATGGCTGCATGCAGGCAAGTAGGGTATCGGGTTCCTGAGGATGTGTCAGTCATTGGGTTCGATAACTCCCGACTCTGCAAGTTTTCTCATCCTCCCTTGACTACCATGGGCATCGACCAGAGAGAGATAGCCAAGACTGTCATGCGGATGATGGTAAGCCTGATTGACCACAAGAGTGAACAGGATTCACGTCTGGAAGCGTATCTTCATACACAGTTGGTTATGCGCGAAAGCGTATAAGAAATATCAAAAGGGGGATTCTATGAACATTAAAAGAATCGCAACAAGTCTCTTGGTTCTGACTTTGGCGTTTGCACCAGTATTTGCGGCAGGCCAGGCAGAAAGTGCTCAGGAAGGACCGGTGACCATAAAAGTAGCAAACTATGCACTTTTGGAAAGTGGGTATGAACCTTTCTGGAAATCAGTGAAGAGTGGATTTGAGGAAGCAAATCCAGACATCACCATCGAGTGGGTAACCGCACCCTATGGTGAGATTGTGAACCAGGTCGTGAATATGGCCGGTGGTGGCAACAAGGTTGATGTCATCTTTGGGGAAATTGATTGGGTTCCTGGACTGGTGGATACCGGTTTGGCAGCTCCCATTGAGGACATTCTCCCTGAAGCATTCATCAATGACTTCTATCCGGACGTATTGAAATCATTTGAGGTTGATGGAACTCCGTATGGTATTCCTCTCTATGTTTCACCGTATGTATTGTACTACAACAAGGACTTGTTCAAGCAGGCCGGCTTGGATCCAAACAAGCCACCCAAGACCTATGATGAGATGCTTGGCTATGCTGAGAAACTTTCCAAGCTGAAAGACAAGAACGGAAACAAGGTCTATGCATTTGGACAGACCACGGCCTCCGTCCCTGTCAGTGGGGCTTCCCTGTCAGCAATGATCTTCAACTTTGGAGGAGAGGTGCTCGATGCCAACGGAAAGCTCAGCGTGGACAACCAAGGATTCAGGCAAGCTATTGAAATGGTACAATTGCTCGATGAAAAGGGGTACAACCCTCAAAATGCAAAGCTCAAGGATCTGAGGAATCTTTTTGCCCTTGGTCAGCTTGCGATGTATTATGACCAGAGCTGGGGCTTTAATGGAATCAAGTCAATTAATCCTGATGCTGTGAACTTTACTGCCTCAGCAGAGCCGCTTGTAGGTGGTCAAGGATCAGGGCAGAGTCTGCTTCAGGCACACTGTTTCATTCTTATTGACAATGGGGATGCACGTTCAGCTGCACTCTCCAAGTTCGTGGAGTATGTAATAAGTGAGGATGTATTGAGTGGTTACTTGCGTGACCTCACCCCTGCCTATCCTGCCAAGAAATCCATGGCATCAATGGAAAGCGTGGTGAACAACGGTATCCTCAAGGGTGCTTCCCCTGCTGCCGGCAGGGTTAAGGTGCAGACATTCATTCCAAGAATCTCTGACCTTAATCTTGAGCTGTGTGCACTTGCACAGGCCGTTTCTGTTGGAAACGAGGATGTTTCTGCTGCGATCAAGAAATTCAAGGAAACTGCAGCCGTCAAGATCTCTCAGTAACGTGTATTCAATTGGGGAGTCGCTCAGCGACTCCCCACTATGGGAGCTGTATGAAAACGAGAACATTGAGGCGTGACCAGCGGGATGGTCTATTCGCCTTCATCCTAGATATCCCGGCATTACTGTTGACCATAGCCTTTATCTTGGTCCCGATTGTTGACTCAGTCATCAAAAGCTTTCAGACATATGGGGTTCGCAACATTATCAGCGGAAAGCCCGGCGTCTGGAACGATTTTGCCAACTATCTGTATCTGACCAAAACTGATGCATTTTCGATGGCTACATTCCATACTTTCAGTTTTGTCCTTGGTGTGGTGCTTGTCCAGTTTGTCCTGTCTATAACGCTCGCACTCATCCTGAATACGAACCTCAAGGGCGCTCGATTCCTGAGAAGCGTCATGATGACTCCCTGGGTTGTTCCTACGGTTATCTCTGCCTTGATCTGGATGTGGTTGTTCCAGCCCCAATATGGTCTGGTGAAGTATCTCGCAAGCGTGTTCAGTTTCTCCACAGTTACGGATTTTGCAATACTCAACAACCCCAATACTGCCTTGACAGGCGTTGGAATCGCTGCGCTCTGGAAGCAAATTCCTCTGATGTCCCTACTCCTGCTGGCTGGGCTGCAAAATGTCCCGCAGGATATCAACGAAGCTGCCATGATTGACGGGGCGGGGAAGGTGAGAAGATTCTTATCTGTCACTTTGCCCTACCTCAGTCCGGTGATAAAAGTCTCTATCTCCATGTCCATCATTGAAAATTTCAAGCAGTTCCCCCTGTTCTGGACAATGACCGGAGGAGGCCCGAACAATGCAACGACGACGCTAGCAGTCCTCAGTTATCGGGAAGCTTTTGTCTCCATGAACCTTGGCACGGGTTCAGCGATAACCACCCTCTGGATGCTGATGATGGTGTTGGTGGTTTTCTTCTATAACCGGTTATTCCGAATACAGGATATGGGGTAAACCATGACAACACAATCTACACTGAAACGTGACACCCATTTGTTTACTGCAGGAAAGTACTTGCTTCTGGCTTTGATATTGCTGTTTTTGTTGTTCCCACTCTATTGGGTGATGATTACCTCTTTTAAGACCAATATGGAGGCATATCAGTATCCTCCCACGTTCTTTCCCTACAACCCGGTGCTTGATAGCTTTGTTAAGCTGTTCACAGAACATAACCAATTCTTTGTCTACTATCAGAATAATCTGATTGTTGCTCTGGCTGTTTCTCTTCTGTGCTGTATCTTTGCCATTTTTGCAGGATACTCTCTTGCGAGGTTCAAGACCCGTTGGAATGCCATCTTCTTCGCCCTCCTGCTTGTTTCCCAGATGTTTCCTGTCATCAGCAGGATGATCAGCTTGTATGCAATTATGGGTAGGATGGGAATCATCAACACCAGGGGGGGGCTCATCTTTGCCTTGCTCGCAACGCAGGTTCCGTTTTGTATCATCCTGATGGCTAGTTTCTTTGCCAACATTCCCAAGGATATCGAGGAAGCTGCTTTTGTTGATGGGGCCGGCCGCTGGAGAATTCTCTTTACCATTGTCACGCCCTTGGTAAAATCAGGGCTGCTTGCTGTAGGAATCTATGCATTTCTCATGACATGGGACGATTACCTTCATGCTGCAACACTTATACAATCTGATGCGCTGCGCACCTTGTCGGTTGGAATCGCATTACGGTATCTGGGAGAACTATCCTATGATTGGTCATTGGTGAATGCCATCTCAATCATCGGGACCATACCGGTGGTATTGCTGTTCTTTTTCTTTCAGAAGTATATGATAAAAGGCCTGGTAGCCGGTGCGGTGAAAGGCTAGGGAGAGGAGTTTTATATGCCCAGACAAATAGTATTTATTATGACCGATACCACAAGAAAGGACATGCTTGGTTGCTATGGAGATACGCGGATGAAAACTCCCAATCTTGATAGATTGGCACAAGCAGGGATTCGTTACAACGCTGCCTATGATTGCCAGCCAGTGTGTGGGCCAGCGCGTTCGGCATTATTTACTGGTACCTTCCCTCACTCCAATGGTGTAGTAACAAACAATGCTCCTTTGGGGCTCAATATCAAGACATTGGGACAACGGCTCAGTGACCAAGGGATCCAGGCAGCCTATACCGGTAAATGGCATCTTGATGGAGGAGACTACTTCGGTTTGGGAATCTGCCCGGAAGGGTGGGATCCTGAAGCTTGGTATGATATGCACAACTATCTTGAGGAGCTAAGTGATGAGGATCGCATGCGCTCAAGGAAATCTGAAACTGCTTTTGATGAAAGCTGGACAGAGGAGATGACGTATGCGCATCGTGTATCTAATAAAGCCATTGGATACCTTGAAAAGCATGAAGAGGATGATTACTTCCTCGCTGTTTCCTATGATGAACCTCACGGTCCCTGTATCTGTCCGTCTCCATTCAATACCATGTATGATGGTTTTTCCTTTGACGATAATCCAGCCTTTCATGACGATCTTAAGACGAAGCCATTGCTCCAACGCTTATGGGCTGGGAATGACATGGAAAAGAGTTCAGAGGAACTTCGAGCAAATTCAAAGATGCTTTCCCTGTTTCTTGGTTGCAATAGTTTTGTTGACTATGAGATAGGGAGGGTTCTTGAACAGATTAAAATGGTAGCTCCAGAGGCGATGGTAATCTTTACTTCCGACCATGGGGATATGTTGGGATTCCACCACTTGCAGACAAAGAATGCTGCGTTCTATCAGGAAATCACCAATGTACCACTGCTGATTAAGCCTGCAAAATCGAATGAAAGAAATCAAGGCGTTGTTATGGATTTTCCTGCAAGTCATATTGATATAACTCCGACAGTCTTGGATTTCTTTAACCTTCCCATTCCAAAGTTGCTGGAAGGAAAGAGCATGCTTACCCAGATTGATGATCCTGAGATCAAGATCAATGACCATGTGTTCTGTGAGTTTACCCGCTATGAGGTGGACCATGATGGATTTGGTGGATTGCAGATGATGCGGTCTATTACAGATGGGCGTTGGAAGCTTACCATCAATCTGATGGATCTTGATGAATTGTATGACCTGGAATATGACCCACATGAAGTAGTGAACCGTATCAATGATGATTCCTGTCGCGATATACGGAATCACCTTCATGATCTTCTTGTTGAGCATATGGATGAAACTCGTGATATATATCGAGGATATCAGTGGGTAGCTCGTCCTTGGAGAACTGATAGAGTTCCAACCTGGCAAAATAGTGGACTCACTCGTCAACGCGAAAATGAGGAGTATGAGGCTAGGCAGTGGGACTACGATACAGGGCTTCCCATGGAGGAAGCTGTTCGTGGCAAGAAACTGTATGATGTAAAGCATTGATGCAACATGATTCTGATAAAGACGTTGATTACTCTGTTTGGGCAAGAGGTGGCTAGCGCCATTTCTTGCTCCTTTCTATCTAATACAATTCTGTATTGATAATTGGAAAATCAGATACAGTATGGTCTGCAATTGCATGAAATAGTGCTTTTCCCTTCGTACCTAAAGATATATTTCTTGATAATTCAGTAGACAAGTTGTTGTCTTCTGCAACATACCATACAACTTTATGAATAATTGATGATAATCTGCATTGTTTTCTGTTCATTGGATGATAGTCTTTTCATAGAAATACAAACAACTTGGAGGAAATTATGAAAAAAGCTGTAGTAATGGTACTAATCGCACTTTGCATGATGGGAACTGTAAGTGCTGCTGGACAGGCTGAATCGAATGTCGATTCTTGGCCCAGCGAACCTGTTACCGTAGTATGTCCTTGGGCAGTAGGTGGTGTTGCAGATGTCGTCAACCGGAAGACAGCAACCTATGGGATGGAGGTTCTGGGTCAGCCTATTCTGGCAACCAATGAGCTTGGAGCTGGTGGCAATGTTGCACTAACAAACTTTCTCAACAATGAGGCCAACTCACACAACTTGATCTTTGGTGCGGAAGGTGCATTCTCCATCGCTCCAAATGTCGATGGTGCTGACGCAATCCTCTTTACCTATGATGATTACATTCCCATCATCAACCTCTACTCTGCAGTTTTTGTACTCACTGCAGACTCCAGTCTGGGAATCGATGATCTTGAGAGCCTCCAGTCATATGCCAAAAACAACCGCATGAAGATTGCTGTAAACGGTATTGCAGGTTCTGAAGCCTTCTTGGCAAAGGCTTTGGCAAAGGACCTGGGAATCAACCTGGAGCTTGTCAGCTACAACGGTGCAAACCTTGCCCTTGATGCAGCTGCGAAAGGAGAGACAGCACTGGCAATCAGTCACCAGTCACAGGCACGCGGAAGTGTTGAGGCAGGTATCCTGACCCCAGTTGTTGTTTTCGATGATAAAACCGTAAACAATGAAGTATACAAGAACATAAAGGGTGTCGGAGAGTATGGATACACAGGATTCTTCAGAAACCGCTGTTTCGTCCTTGCTCGTAAGGGAACTGACCAGAAAATCATCGATAAGGTACGGGAAGCCTATATGGAGATCCTGCAGAAGGATGATGTAGTGGAACTCTTCAATACCTTGATGATTGAGTACGATCCACTTAGTCTTGAAGCAATCGATGCTCACATTGATGCTGTTACTGAAATCGTAAAAGCAAATAGTTAATTGACACCACAAAGCAAGATGGGCTTTCATTCTGAAGGCCCATCTGTGTGTGAGGAGTACCATGATAAGACTAACACAACTGATGCAATCAATTGATGCCCGTTTTACCCAACTGGGTGACAAGCTAGAGGGGAAGCAAATGCGATTCTATCCTTCGCTTGTTGGTCCCCTATTGTTCTTGCTGATGGGAATTGCAGGGTTTCTCATTATGCCATTCCAGGTTAAGAGGCAGGAAGGAATGGCCACCACAGCAAGAACATTCCCCTCCCTCCTGCTTTGGGTGATTGTGGGAGGCGCAATTCTTTTATTATTACAAGAAATTGTCAAGATTATAAGGAAGCAACCAATCCAGGTTGTCTATCTTGACCTTCTTACTGAGGTCAAGGCAATTGTCATATTGGCACTCTTGGTGCTCTATGCACTGCTCATTCCTGTCCTTGGTTTTATCATTACCTCAGTACTCTTCGGCATTGGCATGCTGGTGTTCTTCAGAATCAGGAAATGGAACTACTATGTAATTGTGGTATTCTCAGCTCTCGCCATTGGACTCCTATTTCAGGTTGTCCTGAATGTACGCTTGCCGTAGGAGGATGATATGGACTTATTCTTAAGTGGATTGCAACAATTTTTTTCACTCTCCAGTTTCCTGTTCATGAATGTAGGACTGCTCTTAGGCTTGGTATTCGGTGCAATACCTGGTCTGACTGTAATTCTCTGTATCGTCTTATTCCTTCCCTTCACCTATACCATGGGCCCAATTGATTCTTTCATGTTTCTCTTGGGTATTTACTGCGCCGGAGGGTATGGTGGCTCAATTTCTGCAATCCTAATAAACACACCAGGTACTCCGCACGCAACTGCTACCATGGCAGACGGATATGCGCTTACCAAACAAGGAAAGAGCAAGAAAGCATTGAATGTTGCACTGCAGGCATCAACCTTCGGTGGTGTGGCTAGTGCAATTACTTTGCTGTTCTTTGCTCCTCAGGTAGCAAAATTTGCCCAGAAAATGGGTACGCCTGAGTACTTTCTTGTCTGTCTTTTTGGACTCACCGTTATTGCAGGTGTCTCAAGTAATTCACTGGTGAAAGGCATGATCTCAGGTGCTGTAGGGTTGTTCATTTCCACTATTGGTCTTGATCCAATGACCGGGAGCACCCGATTTATTTTCAAGAACATTAATCTCTACTCCGGATTTGACTTGGTTATTTGTCTGATCGGCCTCTTCGCTCTTAGCGAGGTACTCGCTAAAAGCAAGAAGAGCAATCAGATCACGATATCCAGTTTGGAGGAAGTCAAACAGGAAAAAGGCCATATCACTGCGAAGGAGTACAAACGTATGGCATTCCCAGCCTTCTTCTCTGCAGTTGTAGGTATCATCATTGGTGTCATTCCAGGAACAGGAGCTTCGATGGCTTCGTTTGTGAGTTATGATCGGGTGAGACAGATGAGCAAGCATAAGGATGAGTTTGGAAAGGGATCAATTGAAGGTATTACAGCAGCAGAGACTGCAAACAACGCGGTCACCGGTGCAACCTTGATTCCTCTTCTTACCATGGGAATCCCTGGAGATGGGGTTGCAGCAATCATGCTTGGTGCCTTGATGATCAATGGACTTACCCCGGGACCGAATCTCTTTGTAAAACATGGATCTACGATGTATGCAATTATGATTGGCCTTATCTTTGTCAATCTCTTCATGTTCCTGCAAGGAAAGACCTTGACCAAATACTTTGCTAGAGTTGTCTCGATTCCAGTTTCCATATTGACCCCGATCATCGTGATTTTCTGTTTCGCTGGGGCCTTTTCGGTGAACAATTCCCTTTTCGACGTGAAAGTTACGTTGGCCTTCGCCGTTCTTGCCTATGTGTTCTCAAAACTGGGTTTTTCAACCATCCCTGTACTGCTGGGACTCGTTTTGGGGGCTATTACAGAGGAGAACTTCAGGCGTTCGCTGATTCTCTCTGATGGAAGTTGGTCGATCTTTGTACAATCCCCCATCTCCATCGCATTTATCACCGTCATCGCTTTGACGGTATTCCTGATAGTGTTTTCTAAGATTCGTGGAAATAATAGGAGCGTATAATGAAGAAACCCAATATTGTGTTTTATTTCTCAGACCAGCAGCGGTATGATACCTGTAGTTGTTATGGACAGAAGTTGCCCATTACCCCTCATCTGGATGCTCTGGCAAAGGAAGGTGTTCGATTTGAGCATGCGTTTTCACCACAGCCTGTTTGTGGGCCGTGCAGGGCAATATTCCAAACTGGCTTATTTGCAACAACCACTGGTTGTTTTCGCAACAGCAAAGCCCTCCCCAGAGATACCAAGACCATCGCGCACTACTTGCAGGACAACGGCTATGAGACAGCCTATATCGGGAAGTGGCATTTGGCCTCAGATGGGGAGATGGAGAAAAAACCAACCCAGGACTACCAGAGATCGGCAATTCCCCCTGAGCTCAGGGGTGGTTACAATGGTTTCTGGAGAGTGAGTGATGTATTGGAATTCACTTCCAATGGATTTGGAGGCTATGTCTTTGACGAGCATATGAACCGCTGTGATTTCAGTGGTTATCGTGCTGATTGCATGGCCAATTATGCCCTAGAATTCCTCGATGGGTATGACTCACAGAAGCCGTTTTTCTTGACTGTTTCACAAATTGAGCCACACCACCAGAATGATGCGCACCACTATCAGGGGCCGAAGGGATCCAAGGGAAAATACAAGGATTATGTACTCCCTGAGGATCTGAAGGCACTCGGTGGGGGTGATGCACCCCAGGAATATCCCGACTATCTCGGTGCTTGTGCAAAGGTGGATGAGAACCTCGGACGCCTGATAGAGAAGCTTAAAGAAAAAGGAATCTATGAGGATACCTACATCATCTTCACCTCAGACCATGGTTCTCACTTCCACACTCGGAACAAGGATGCACATCTCAATGGTTTTGATGATTACAAACGTACTGCACATGATGCTGCCCTGAGAGTGCCATTGGTAATTCGTGGAGGTAGGTATGTAGGAGGGAAGGTAATCGAGGATTTGGTAAGTACTGGAAGTATTGCCAAAACAATTCTCTCCATGGCTGGAATTGAAGTAGGGGATGCCATGATTGGTGAAGATCTTGCGACAATCGTGGACGGAGACACCTCAGAGCGAATAAATGAGGTGTATGCGCAGATATCAGAGAGCAGGGTAGGGCGTGCAATCCGAACTGATCGGTACCTGTATGCTGTCTATGCTCCGAATCGCAATGGAGGCTTGTACCCTTCCAGTGATTACTATGTTGATGATTGCATGTATGATCTTTCCAAGGATCCCCATCAACTTACAAATATTGTAGATGATAAGGAGTATCTCCATGCTAAGATGGAATTGCGAAAACGGCTTAAAGCATGGATTTTCAACAGTGAACAGAAGGATGTAATTATAGAAGATGATTGTACGGAACGCCCCTCAGGCTGTTAGGAAGTATGAGGTAATTGAACAATATATTCATACGTTGATAGACCAGAAGCAGTTTACGGAGGATGTCCGTCTTCCTTCTGAGCACTTTCTCTGTAAGAAATTCGGAGTGAGTCGCGAGACGGTGAGGACGGCATTCTCCCACCTTAAAGAGCGTGAGCTTATCTACACGAAGAAAGGCAGTGGAACCTTTGTAAACAAGAAAGCATTCTTGCGTGAACAGCACCAGATGGATCATGGAAAGATCAAGATAGGTGCAATCATCCAAGGGCAGGATTATCATGCAAACAAGAATCTGATACGTGGTATCAAGGATTCATTAGAGAATGAGTCTGTGGAGTTGAGGATTTTCTACACAGACAATAAATTCGCCAATGAACGCAAGTGCTTGCTCTCCTGTTCTTCTGGCTTCCATGGCTTGATTGTGGATGGGGTGAAGGCCAGTATCTTGAACCCCAATCTTGATTGTTACTCTGCTCTTTATGACAAGGATATCCCGGTTATCTTCTACAACAATTACTACGTTGATGCACAATTTCCTAAGGTGACGATAGCAGATAATCAATGTGCCGATGAGTTGGTAAAACGCCTGACTGAGGCTGGTCATCAGTATATTTCAGGTGTTTTCGTTTATGATAACTACCAAGGAATCGAGAAATACAAAGGGTATGTGCGTGCCCTACAGAAGTATGGTGCCAGCTATGATGATGCATATGTGAAGTGGGTTATCTCAGATGATGCCTCCGACAAGAAAGAGTTTTACAAGAGTCTATGGAAGTTTCTCAAGGCAGTCCCGAAATGTACTGCAATTGTCTGTTGCAATTTCATGATCTTACGAACTGTTTTGGACTTACTGCAAAAACAAGGTAAACAGGTCCCAAAGGATTATTCGGTGGTAGCGTTCGACTATTCCGATAACGACTGGTCCGACAGTGGTATTACCGCTTCTGTCCATCCAGGGTATGAGATGGGTTTTGAGGTAGGAAAGCGTATTTTTAGAATGATCTCTGACAATGAGTACAAAATCCATGACTACTCATATACATTCAAACCTACAATTTACGATGGATGGTCGATCCGAAACCTTAGGGAAATATAGAACCACTATAATGGGAAAAGGACATGTCTTATGATTTTTGGGTCCTTGTGCTTATACGCAATAAAGGATATATATTAATCAATGGATACACGTCGAGCCCACCTTACCATGATGATCAAGCCAGCTTCAGCTGCGTGCAATCTTCGCTGTGATTACTGCTTCTATTTCGATGAGGTAGATAATCGAACTGACGGAATTCGCCCCCTGATGAGTCACGCAGTAGCAGATGCAATTATCCTGAAGAGCCTGGAGGCAGCAAAACACTGCTATTTTATGTTTCAAGGGGGAGAACCCTCTCTTGCGGGGCTTCCTTTTTTTGAATACTTTGTGAGCAAAGTTGCTTCAAGCAAAAGGGAGGATTCCCAGATAACCTATGCCTTCCAGACCAATGGTATGCTGATTGATGAAACCTGGGCAAGGTTTTTCAAACAGCATGATTTCTTGGTAGGAGTTTCTCTCGATGGACCCCCACGTCTCAATGACCTCCACAGAAAGGATAGAAACGGGGGAAAAAGCGGAAGGAAAGTGCTGCAGGGGATTTCTCACTTGGAGAAGGAAGGGGTGGAGTTCAACATACTGAGTGTTGTCACCAATGAGCTGGCACAGAATATTGGCATGGCATACCCCTATTTTGTGGAGCATGGGTTGGTCTACCAACAGTACATCCCTTGCATGGATCCCTTCGATGGAGAGAAGAGCTTTCTCTCCCCCACAAACTACGCACAATTTCTCAAGGACCTCTTTGATCTCTGGTTTGCTTCCTACCAAGCGAAGAGGCCTGTCTCAATACGATTTTTTGACAACCTTGTTGGAATGATAGCTGGATACCCCCCTGAGGCTTGCGATATGGCTGGGGTGTGCTCTGTGCAATATGTCGTCGAGAGTAACGGGGATATCTATCCCTGTGACTTCTTCTGCCTTGATTCCTGTCTCTTGGGAAACATCACTGAGGATTCTATTGCATCGCTTGATGCAAAACGGAGTGAAATACGGTTCATTGAAGACTCTCCCAATTCCATTGATGATTGTGCTTCCTGTCCTTGGAAAGCTCTTTGCAGAGGTGGCTGTAAACGGTATCGTAATGAGGAAGGGTATCGCTTTTGTACTTCCATGAAAATATTCTTTCCCTATGTTATAGAAAGGCTTGAATTGATTGCAAAACAGATGCTTGCATTGTAGGAGGAAAGATGCCAGATGTGCTGATTCGTGAGCAAAAGAAGAGGCCAGAGATCAATCTGAAATTCTTCTTTAAACTCTTTTGGACAACATTCTCCCTGAGTTTGTTTACCTTTGGTGGTGGGTTTGTGATCATCAGTCTGATGCGAAAGAAGATGGTGGTAAAACTCGGCTGGATCAACGATGAGGAGATGCTTGATTTCATCACCATCGCTCAGTCTTCACCCGGTCCCATTGCTGTCAACGGTTCCCTGATGGTGGGCTATCACCTGGCTGGTGTGCCCGGTGCCTTGGTTGCTACCTTGGGTACCATTCTTCCCCCCATGATAATTCTGACGTTGGTGAGCCTTGGCTACAAGGCAGTGCAGGATAACCTTTGGATTGCCGCAGCATTTCATGGAATGCGTGCTGTTGTTGCAGCCATCGTCCTACAGGTTACCTGGGCATTGTTCATGCCATTGCTGAAGAAAAAGCAAGTGCTTCCAATCCTCCTCTTTGTCCTGAGTTTCAGCGCTCTGTTTATCTTCAAAGTAAACATCATGCTGGTCATGGTAAGCATCGTGGTCTTCTCAATCATCCAGAGCATGATCCTGCTCCAGAAGGAGAAGAAGCTATGAGTATACTCTTTTCTCTCTTCTTGAGCTTTTTCCAGATCGGTTTGTTCAGTATTGGTGGTGGATATGCCGCTATGCCTCTTATCCAAGCCCAGACAGTCGACATCCATGGTTGGCTGACCCCCACAGAATTTGCTGACTTGGTAACCATCGCAGAAATGACTCCAGGTCCCATTGCCATCAATTCCGCTACGTTTGTAGGTATGAACGTTGCAGGAATTGCCGGCGTCGTGGTGGCTACCTTGGGGAATATCCTCCCATCGGTAATCATTATGTTGCTGTTGGCCCGCATCTATGAGAAGTACCGAGAGCAGACACTGCTCAAGCGCGTACTTGAAGGAGTCCGGCCGGTAGTGGTTGCCGCCATCTTTACCGCTGGACTCTCTTTGTTACAGCTTGCGATAGGACATATGGGGCAGATTGATCTCTTTGCCATCATCGTCTTTGTACTTGCCTTTATCTGTTTGAACAGTCGAAAAATACCCTTAGGCCCCATAGTCTTACTCATTTTTGGTGCCATAAGCGGTATTGGGTACGCTGTTGTAACACACGCGCTTCCCTAAGTGTTTTCCCTCCTTTGGTTCTACCCTCGAGAGGATACTGCATAGCTGAGGGGCAACTCCTTGGATATTCTACGATTTCAGGGTTGTCAGGAGATTGAACCGGTATCAGGAAGGGGTCAGCAGCGTTGGTTCAATCGGCAGGGTGAACAAGCGCAACAAACTGGGATACTATATAATCCAATGATACTTTACGAATGAATGATAAGAGGTTGTATGAAACTAGGAGTTATCGCAGACGATTTTACCGGGGCTGTGGATATTGCTGGCTTCTTGGTATCTGGAGGCATGAGAACGCTCATGTGTGCCAAGCCTGTTGCTACAGGGCAACTTCCCGAGACTGATGCGATTGTCATGAGCCTGAAGATCAGGAGCATTCCCTCCTCTGATGCCGTAAAAGAGGCTCTCTCTGCGCTTGCTTTCCTTCAGGAAGCTGGTTGTGACCGTTTCTACTATAAATACTGCTCAACCTTTGATTCAACCGAGAAAGGGAATATTGGTCCTATCAGTGATGCACTAAGGGCTGCGCTGGGACTCTCGAGCACACTCATCTGTCCCTCGCTTCCCATCAATCGAAGAACCGTGTACCACGGTTACCTGTTTGTAGGTGACCAATTGCTCAGTGACTCTCCCATGCGTCATCATCCTCTCAATCCAATGAAGATGTCGAAGCTTGCCGATTTGCTTGCGATGCAGAGTCCTGCAACCAATGGTCATGTATATTATGATGTGGTCAGGAAAGGGGCTACAGCAGTAAAGAATCGAATTGATACACTTGAAAAGGATGGGGTGAACAATATCATCGTCGATGTCATCAACGATGGGGACTTGACTACGATAGCCAAGGCAACCGAGGATATGCTTCTTGTCACCGGAGGTTCTGGTCTGGCTCAGGGTATCGCAGCAGTGAGGGCCAAAGCCCTTGGAGAGAGAGGCACCGCGAAGCCTGCGTTCCTCCCTAAAAGGACAAAAGCAGTGGTTATCGCTGGTTCCTGCTCTGCAATGATGCAGAAGCAAGTTGCCTACTATAAAGAGAAGGCAGAGAGTTTCAGTATTGATGAGCAAGCTTGTGTGGACGACCCCTCTTATCCTGAGACGCTTGCCAAGTGGGTATTTGCCCACCAGGGAAGTACGCTTGCTCCCATGGTCTTTGCAACGCGCTCACCAGAGGAACTGCAGTATAACCGAGAACAACGGTTCAAGGGAGTGTATCTAGCAGGAATCATCGAGCAGGTATTTGGGAAAATGACAGCTATACTCGCACAGAAAGGAGTCGAGACCTTCATCGTTGGAGGGGGAGAAACCAGCGGGGTGGTTGCCTCCACCTTGGGGGTGGATGCCTACCTGATCGGAGAGCAGATAGACCCAGGTGTATCGTGGGTGCAGTCCTTGGACAAGAAGTACCAATTGGTTTTAAAGAGCGGTAACTTTGGTTGTGAATCGTTCCTTGAGAAAGCACAGGAGTGTTATGATGAACGAAATTGAGATGAAACGAGAGCTGGTTGCTTTCGCCTCAAGCCTCTACGAACGGGGATTTGTCGTGGGAAGTGCAGGAAATATCTCTGTAAAACTTCCTGATGGTACCTACCTTGCCACTCCTACCGGCTCCTCCTTTGGTATTTTGAGTGAGGCAGAGGTGTCTCACTTCAAGGAAGATGGGACACTGCTTGGAGGAAAGGTTCCTACCAAGGAGGTACCGTTCCATCTAGCTTGTTATGCTGCTCACAGCGAGATCCGAGCGGTGGTTCATCTGCATTCCACCTATGCAACCTTGCTTGCCAGCACCAAGGGATTGAGGGATGGCAGTCCATTTACCCCCTTCACTCCATATTTTGTCATGAAGGTGAACAAGGTTGGGATTCTTCCCTACAGAAGGCCTGGTTCTCCACTGATTGCAGAGGATATCCGAACCAAACCAGGGTTCTCCACCTACCTTATGCAGAACCATGGGCTGATCACCACAGGAAAGACGCTTCAGGAAGCAGTATTTGCTGCTGAGGAGTTCGAGGAGAGTGCAAAACTCTGGTATCTGGGACAGGGATTGGATATCAGAAGACTGAGTGAAGAAGAGATGGCAGAACTGCAATAGCAACCAAGGTATCTGTACTCATAGTACACTACAGGTGAATTGCAGATAGAGAGACATACATGATTTGAATTCTTTGCAGAGCTCCTTTATGGATGATACGGCGCTTTCTCGCGGCTTCGTTGAAAGTGTGACAACCGTTCATGTATCCTGCTGTGTCCAGTACTCGAAATCCTGCCAAGCATCGTCTGACCAAGCCTTAATCACTTACATCCACCTCGTGGATTGTGCCGCCGGTGGATTCCATCTGGGCAATCGATTTTCTAAGCCTTGCCATGTTTCGCTCACTGTAGAATGGATCGACAGCAACCTCAAAGGGTATGCGTTTTTCTCTTGCTACCTTGGTAGCAAAAATGGTGAAGGCGGCAGAAGGTGTCAAACCAAGTTCTTGGCAGGCTTTCTCCAAGTTGTTTTTCAACTCTGCATCCATGCGAAAGTTAATATTTACGGTTGAACGTTCCATATGTTACTCCTCTTTCTATCTTTAACAATATGCATATGTAATGAGAATGTCAATATATTGCATTACATATCATGCTTCTTATTAGATTTTGATTTTTAAGGGTAAAAGGTTTATAGATTGGTAGAGGTTCTTTTCCTTATCTCTGGGCGTCTATCCCCCAACGGAGCGAGAGGAAACGAACCATCATGATGGGTCTTCTCCCGACGAGTTCCTGCTTGATTGTGAACGTTTGATGAAAGCGTATCATGATCCGAATCCCAACAGCATGAGCCAGATCGTGGTTGCCCCCTGCCAACCGATCAACAGCTACCAGGAAACCTTTGAGGAGTCTTTGGCATTTGCAAGGAAGCATAATCTTAGGCTCCACACCCACCTCGGAGAGGGAGAGAACCCCATCATGATGGAACGCTATGGTAAGAGAACACTTGCCTGGGCAGAAGAGATTGGGTTTGTTGGGGAGGATGTCTGGTTCGCTCATGGCTGGGAACTCCAGGAAGATGAATACAAGGTAATGGCCCAGACTGGGACAGGACTCTCCCACTGTCCAGCTCCTGCCGTCTTGGGAGGTTTTCCCATCATTGACATACCGGCAATGACGAAAGCAGGCATGAATGTCTCGCTTGGCTGTGATGGTTCAGCCACCAACGATAGTTCGAACCTGCTCGATTCCTTGCGCATGGCTTACTTGGCCCAGTCCTACCATAGTAAGAGTCGAGGAGGTGCTCCTTCAGCATATGAGATGCTCAAGAGGGCGACAGTAGGTGGTGCCATGACACTGGGAAGGGATGATATTGGTTCTCTCGAGGTTGGAAAGGCAGCTGATCTTTTTGCCATCGATGCCAATACGCTTCCACTTGCTGGAACCTTGCATGATCCAAGTAATCTTCTTGCCCGCGTTGGTTATACCGGAGAGGTTGCTATGACCATGGTAGGTGGTGATATCAGATTCAAGGACGGCGAGCTGGTAGGTATTGATGAAGTCCACCTCGCTACGCAGGCAGAGCAGGCTTGCGATGAGAGGCTACGCTCTCTATTTCCCAAGATCTTTCGATAAGTAGTGCATTCACAGGGGAAACCCTTTAGAGGAGTAACGAACATGAAAAAGACATTGCTGGTAGCTTGTTTGGTTTTGGTACTCGGAACATCGCTCTTGTTTGCTGGTGGCGCAGCTGAGAAGGATGAATCAGATGGAAAAATGAAGGTTGCGCTGTTGCTTTCAGGGCCGGCCAACGACCAAGGATGGAATGCAGTAGCATTTGCCGGTCTGAAAGAAGCAGAGGAGAAGTACAATCTCCAGACTGCCTATTCAGAGAATGTGGGAATTGCTGATGGAGAGGCAGCGTTCCGAGACTATGCAGCCCAAGGGTATGATCTGGTGATCGGGCATGGTTTCCAGTTTGGTGAGCCAGCTGTCAGGGTCTCTGCCCAGTTCCCCAATTCCAAGTTCATGGCAATCGAGTCCAATGCATACAGCGACAATGCCGCCAGTTATGTAATGGCTTGTGAAGAAGCCGGGTACCTGATGGGAATGCTTGCAGCGTCCATGTCGGAGAGTGGCACCATCGGTATTGTTGGTGGTTTTGAACAGCCTTCAATTGTCAAGGTTCTGGAAGCGTACAAGATCGGCGCAAAGGCGGTGAATCCCTCCATCAAGGTACTGGAAGCATATGTAAGTAGCTTCACTGATGTAGCCCTCGGGAAGGAAGCTGCTCTCTCCATGGCTGACCAAGGTGCAGACGTTCTCTCCCACTGTGCGAACCAGGCAGGGACCGGAGTGATCAAGGCAGCAGAGGAGCGCGGGTTGCTTGCAACCGGTGATTCCTATGACCAGAACTCCATCGCCCCTGATACGGTAATGGCTTCCACCATTTACAGTGTACCAGCCTTGGTCCTGACTGCAGTAGAGAAGGTAAGTACCGATACCTATGAGGGTGGGGTGTTCAACCTCGGGATGCAGGATGGAGTTGTGGATATCTCAGGATACAACAGCTTTGAGGATACGATTCCCCAGGACGTCAAGGACATGGTTGCATCAACCAGACAGCAGATTCTGGATGGTAGCTTTACTGTTCCCTTGATCGAGACGCGTACCAAATAATCGTAGAATATGACGTGCTCCCTCCTAGTGGGGAGCACGCTCAGTTTGAGGAGATGGCATGGCATTTCTGGAAATGATCGACATTGACAAGGCATTCTTTGGCAAGAGCGCCAATTCGAAGGTCAACTTGCATGTAGACCATGGGGAGATCCATGCCCTGCTTGGTGAGAATGGGGCAGGCAAAACCACCTTGATGAACATTCTCTATGGGATTTATCAAGCAGATAGTGGTTCTATAGTTTTGGATGGAGTCCCCATCCAGATCAAGAGTCCGAAGGATGCCATCAGTCATAAGATTGGAATGGTGCATCAGCACTTTACATTGGTCCCCACCCTGACAGTCAGTGAGAACATCACCCTTGGTTTGAAAAGCCCTGGATATCCGTTTGTCAAACGCAAGCAGGTCGACGAGGAGATTCGTTCGCTGAGTGAACGTTATAATCTTGCAGTCGATCCCACGGCATTGGTAAGCTCACTCTCAGTAGGGCAGCAGCAGCGGGTGGAAATCATCAAGGTCCTCTACCGAGAAGCACAGTTGCTCATACTTGACGAGCCGACAGCAGTTCTTACACCACAAGAGGTGGAGAGCCTGTTTGACATTCTTGGGCGTCTGAGAGCAGAAGGCCACTCTGTAATTATCATTACCCACCATATTGCTGAAGTTCTCTCTCTCACTGACCGCATTACGGTCTTGAGGGGTGGCGAGAAGGTAGGGGACGTCAAGACAAGAGATACGAATGAAGCTGAGCTTTCCCAACTGATGGTAGGAAGAAAACTCAATCGGATGGTACGAACCAGATTACCTTTTACCTACGAAAGCAAAGGGTTGGTTGCTGAGGCACTACAGGATGCACAGGGTTCCGTTGGCCCCATCTCCTTGCAAGTTCCCCCAGGAAGGATTGTGGGGATCGCAGGAGTCGATGGAAATGGGCAGAAAGCGTTTGCTGAGTTACTGCTCGGAATCAGGAAAATCAAGGAAGGCTCCCTGACCTTGGATGGCAAGCATTTGGAACACCTTGGGGTAAAACAACGCAGAGCATTGGGTTTTGGATATATCTCTGATGACCGTTTGCTCGATAGCCTGGTATTGGATATGGATATGCAAGAGAATCTCCTGCTTACCCGCTATCGTGGGCAGGAATGCAACCACCATCACTTCATTGATCGAAAGAAGCTTCGTGAGCTGACAGAAGAGGCTGTAGAGAAATACGCAATCAAGAGTGGTTCCTTGGAATATCCCGTGAGATATCTTTCGGGAGGAAATCAACAAAAGTTGATTCTTGCTCGTGAACTGGCTGGAAACGCGAAGGTGGTCATTGCCTGCCAGCCTACACGAGGTTTGGATGTAGGTTCGACCGAGGACGTGCACAAGACACTGTTGGAACTCAGGAGACAAGGCTCTTCCGTCATTCTGATCTCTTCTGACCTTGAGGAGATACTGGATTTGAGTGACAGCATTGCAGTTATGTACCGTGGAGCTATCGTTGATGTGATCGAGAGAGAAGGAGATGTTGATTTGACCTATCTTGGGCTACTGATGGCAGGATCCCCTGCAAGGAGGGAAGCATGAAACGGTCTGTTTCCAATGCCCTTTCGCTCACAGTAGTGACTGGCATCGTACTGGGTGTTTCCCTTCTTCTGATCGTCATGGTGGGGAGCAGTATCCCCTCATCTCTTTCCAGTTTCATACGGGGTATCGTGGGGTCAACGTATTCGATCGGGGAGGTTTTGGTACGTGCAACCCCCCTAATGCTTGCGGCCTTGGGTGTTTCAGTCGGTTTTCGTACCGGCTTCATCAATATTGGAGCGGAGGGCCAGATTTACCTTGGAGCGATTGCAATTACTTGGTTGGGAATGACGTTCCCCTCCTTGCCTCCTGTACTGATGATTTCCCTTTCCCTGTTGGTAGGATTTCTCGCTGGAGGACTGTGGTCGGTAATCCCGGGAATCCTCAAGGCCAAGTTTGGTCTTTCTGAGATAATCAACACCATTATGCTGAACTATATTGCCATCAACTTGGTGGGGATACTGGTCAGGACGAGTCTGAAGGATCCCTCTTATCCCTATCCGATGTCACCAATGCTGCCTCCCTCTTCCTATTTTCCTATGTTGCTTTTGCCTACACGCCTGCATGCAGGATTCTTACTCGCCCTAATTTGCGCCATTTTGGTCTACTTGCTGATGTTTAGGACGTCAACAGGATTCTGTATGCGGGCTGTGGGCCTTAATAAACGGGCTAGTGTGTGTAGCGGTATTTCTGTGAGAAGCCACATGGTACTCTCCGCCTTGCTTAGTGGGGGCCTTGCGGGTTTAGCGGGGGTGAGTGAGATTGCTGGCTTGCACCATCGCTTGATCGAAGGGATCAGTCCAAGCTATGGGTACTTGGCTATCGTGGTCTCCTTGCTAGGGAAGAATCACCCGTTCTGGATTATTCTTAGCTCGCTGGGTATCGCAGCGTTACAGGTCGGATCGATGGCAATGCAGCGTAGTAGTGGGGTTCCCACTTCCATCGCCAGCATCATCATGGGGTTGTTGGTCATTATGATTTTGGCACGAAAGCAGTTCTTTGGCTGCAAGGAGGTGTAGGATGAATCCTGTTACCCTTACCTTGATTACAACATTCCTTGCAGCAACAATCCGTATGGCAACTCCTATCGCGCTTGCTGGTTTGGGAGAGACCGTAAGTGAACGTGCTGGGATAAGCAATATCGGAGTAGAAGCCATTATGCTCAGTGGTGCATATTTCAGCTTCTGGGCGATGTTCCAGACTTCCAGCATAGCGCTTGGACTGCTTGCAGGAATTGCTGGAGGTGTGGCCGCCAGCATGATTCACGCGGTGCTGAGTATTCACCACAAGGCTGACCAAACAATTGCAGGTCTTGCCCTGAATTTCCTGTTTTTGGGTTTGACCAGTTTCTTGTTCCTGATTCAGTTCGGCAAGACCACCACGCTTCCTTCAATCGAAATTATCAACCGTGTAAAGCTTCCCTTGCTTCATAGGATTCCCATCATTGGTCCTGCATTGTTTGACCAAGATCCTTTCGTATATCTGTTGTTCCTGTGTGTGATACTCCTGCTGGTGCTATTCTACAAAACCGAGTGGGGAGTCATCCTCAAGGCAGTGGGAGAGAATCCACGAGCTGCTGATACTGCAGGAATCAGGGTGAATATGGTTCGTTATGGAGCTGCCTGTATCAACGGGGTGCTTGGTGGACTGGGGGGAGCATACCTTTCAACAGTGAAACTTGGGTTCTTCCAGGAGAATCTAACCAGTGGAAAGGGCTATATTGCTTTGGTTACGGTCATTCTTGGGCGGCGGAATCCTCTTGGAGGTCCTTGCAGCTGCGTTGGTCATAGGTTCAGCTGAAGCCCTACAGATACGATTACAGACAATGGGCTCTGCGATTCCTTCTCAGGTGTTTGCGATGTTCCCCTACTTGGTGACAATTTTGGTACTGCTCTTCTCAATAGGAAAGAGTCAGGACCCTGCCTCCTTGGGGTTCCGTATGAGCGAGACAAGCGCTAATATTGCCCCATGAAAGACTTTTTCACGATCGGGGAATTGGCAGATCTGTTTGGCTATTGATGTGTAGGACGCTACGCTATTATGACAAGATTGGCTTGTTGGTTCCTTCCTCATAGGAATCAGGCCAATGGTATCGGCTCTACAAGTTTGACCAGATCTACCAGGTTGCTTCCATTCGGTATTTGAAGCGTTTGGGGTACTCCTTGGAGCAAATCAGGGAGTATTTGGATAGTAGAACCCCCGACCATACCATTGAACGATTGCAGGGCAATCTTCGCTTCTGCGGCAACGATGGCAAGAACTTATTTCCATCGATTCGGCAATCCAGCGAAAGATTGAGTTTATCAAGGTACAGCTACCCCAGGTGAGACTACAGGAAGTACAGGTGGAAGACATTCCCTGACCGGTATTATCTAGACATCGGTTCAGAGGAGACACTGTACGGATCGGATGTATTTTACCTCCACCCAACCCTGGTGTTTTATCGTGGTACAAAGAAGCAATTTGCGCGTATCTGTTCGAATATACCCCTGAAGAAACAGAGCTTTCTTCACCTCATGATGTGTCAGTTATCAAAGGTGGAGCTTTCCTCTGTGGGTACTTATAAGGGGTTCTTACGAGACAATAGGAACAGCAATAGACCGGATCAGGGAAGAGAGGAGGGAGTATCATCTTGCTGATTGGGAGTGTCAACTTCAATATCCTTGACCAGTTTGTTGAGCGGGATAGCAGTAGATTCATTACAGAGAGATCCAGATTCCGATTATTGGGGAAGAGTAGGATTTATTTGTCTGAGCTATATGTTTGAAGACACAAACCAATAGGCTGAGGTAAGTATCGAGGACAGCAGAAAGAGTCCCCATAGAACAGTGGTTCTATGGGGATTATTGAGAGTTCTTCGGAATTGCTATCTGGGCTGTGTGAAATCAAACGAAACAGATACAGGTTCACTACTGCTGATGGAGACAAGCTCCGATGGTAGAGCATATTCTAAACCATCGTAGATAGGCTCTCCTTCCCTCATCTCTCCAATCTCATTTCCAATTCCATCTTCAGTAACTGTGATTTCCAATCCCCATACGGGACAAAGGGTATCGGGAAATACTCAATAGCCATAAACCAATCATTAGTAAAATATTCGAATGCATCTACGTTATTAACATCTTCTGAGGTGCCACCATGGTAAAATTCTCTGCATTAGGGTCATCGTTGAAAATTCCAGTAATGGTATATTGGGTATCAACTTCTTTGGAATAACATATACCCAAATCTCCCTTTGTGGTTCTAGATCAGCCACCACCTCCTCACAAACCGATCAGGAACAAGGTCATTGCAACTGCTAAACTGGCGATAAGTAGAGAGCGGATAGGTCGTCTCACGGAGGCCTCCAAGAGGGGTTTTTGTTCTAATAGAACGAGTATGTCAGTATGATAAGTCACCTTTCTTTTATAGCGCAAGGCGAAATTACTTGATTATGGAAGTAGTTGAGATTTCTAGATCCCAAACATCTCCCACAGAATTGCTTTCCTGTCTTTGTCTTAAAAATCTCCTCATATACCTTTCTAATTGCTTCAATACTTGTTTTCTTCTCTTGAGGCTAACCAAGAAGTCGCTTTCAACGAGGATTTGGTAGTCGATTCCTTCGATATTATTGTAGGTGTGATGATGTCCCTACCAAGAATGCAACTCTTTCAATCATTGACGTAGGAAATGAGAGCTTAGTCAGGAGATCTCTCGCAAATGGAGGTCCTTCCTTTTCCTGTAAATCTCTGCTGCTTCCATACTTTTCCAAGGACACCTTATACCGATATCATGCACAAGTGCTGCCGCTTCCAAGGTTGCTAGTGTTTTATCATCAAGGCCTTCAAGCAATGGGATCGTTCTAGCATAGTCGTGGACCTTGGTAAGGTGGAGCAATGCGTTCAGGATTGCCCTTTTCATAGGTGAACATCTGCCTCATGGAGTAGAGCAATGAGGTTGGTGGTGTTTTTGCATTAGTTATGGCTCCTTACTACTATTCTGAAGGATAAGGCGAGTGAAGGAAAGCTCTTATTTTACTTGGCTGTATTTAAGAAATAGTGACTACGACACTATATGTCACACCTGATGGGATAAGCTGTCATCAGGAGGCAAGACGTATGGCCAAGATGACAGCAGAGGAAGTTGTTGAGCGGATGAAAGGGATACCTGATTTCATACTCAGTAAAATTGTACAGAAATACTCGAATCCTATGATAAGGAAGTCACGGTTGCAGAAGGCTTCGTCTTTGAACGTTGTCCAAAATGCGGGTCGATACATCCGAGGACGGCAATGCAGGTGACATGTCCACCTGGCAAGCAGATGTTCAGGTGCATGGATTGCCAAAGCCGGTTCTACCGCAGACTATGGCACCTACTCATTCTATTCGCACCAGAGCCATGAAGCATGGAACGACATGATCAAGATGATGATTGCGGGCGACAGCCTGCAAGCGGTTTCGCTTGCTTTGGGCATCAATGCTGCAACGGCATTCAGATGAGGCACAAACTGCTGTGTTCCCCTAGAGGATGAAGCATCTACGGCAATGCTCGCTGAGCAGGCGGAACTGGACGAGAAATACCTTCTCAAAAGCCATAAGGGGAAGAAGCTGGAGGATGTTGCAGGAAAGAAGAGGGGGGCGCCCTCTTCCAAGCGGGGCCTTTCCAATGATCAGGTCTGTCTCCTTTCAGGAGTCCAGAGGAGCGGAGGTTCCTATCTCAGATCCTTCAACATGGCCAGGCCGACGTCGGAAGAAGTCATGAACCTGCACCCGCATATCGAGGCCAAGACCTATATCTGGACCGATGATTGCGCCTCATACAACAAGCTGATTGCGGTGTTGGGAAGCGACAGCAAGGTGGTCTCGACCCACAAGGACTACGACAAGGTCAATCACCTGAACAACGTCAACAGTTTCCATTCCCTGATTGAGAAGTGGTACAGGAGGATGGGTGGTGTTGCTTCCAAGTACATCAACCGCTATGCAGCTCTCTTCAATATCAGGTTCCAGGTTTGCAGGATGAATCCGAGCGAGGCCCTTCTACTTAGAGATCGAGATTGCGAGCAATCAAGGGCAACAACTTCGTGACAATCGAAAGGCTAAAGCACGAAAAGCTGTTCAACCCCAGAACCGAGATGGGAGAGGGATAACAGCTTTGAAGTACTATTCTGAAGGATAAGGCGAGTGAAGGAAAGCTCTTATTTTACTTTTGGAAATACGCATAATCTCTCTGCCCAGTCTACAACGATGTAGAGCAGCAGCCCAAGAAGACTGAGCAGCATGATCGCTGCATACATGCCTGTGTACTGGGCCATGACCCAGTAATTCATGATCGAGTATCCCAGTCCATGGGATGCAGCATAGGTCTCGCTGATAAACAACACAGAGAGAGAAATGCCGAGGGTGATTCGTAGGGAAGAGAAAATACGTGGTAGAATTGCCGGCCAGATAATATCTTTCAGGACCTGTTTTCTGCTTAGGTGATATGCTTCTGCCAATTGGAGAAACTCAAACGGAATTTCCTTTACCCCATCCCGTATGGTTACTGAGGCGGGAAAATAAATGATGACGGCAATCAGGATGATCTTGGAGAGGTCCCCAATACCCAGCAACACCATAAACACAGGGAGAAAGGCAATCTTTGGTAGTGGATAGAGCAGGTAGAGAACAGGAGAGATCAGGCGGTCCAATGCAGGGACTCTTCCCGCGATCATCCCTGTGGGAATGGCAAAGAAGAGTGCAATGAACAAGCCAGAGAGAATCCTGTAGAGGGAATAGAGAAGATGTAGGTGCATCTCTTGGGGGAAAAATTGCCCAATGGCATACATGAGGACAGTATGGGGAAACGGGATGACAGGCGATGCAATAAGAAATGCAGCGATGTACCAGAGTAAAAGTACTACAAGCATCCCTCTCAGGTACTTCATCGGGAAGCCTCCATGTGATGACGCAGAGTCTTCTGCATGGTGAAGAATTCATCACGGGTACGAAGGCTGGCCTCTCCATGGAGCTGGTTGTGCAACTCATAAGAGACCCCTTTGTTAGTCATCATAACAATCCTGCTTCCCATGAATACTGCCTCCTGGATGCTATGTGTCACAAGAAGCAGCGTGATGGAATGGTCCTGTACATACTCCTTTATATCATTCTGGAGCATCTCCCTTTGCTGTTCATCGAGACTGGCAAGTGGTTCGTCAAGCAAGAGTATGTTAGGCTTCCTAATTAAGGCTCTTGCCAACGCTGCACGCTGCCTCATCCCTCCGCTGAGTTCATGTGGATAATGATGTATCACAGAGCCTAGCCCCATGGACTGTAAAAGATCGGCAGCCTCTTCTGTCTTCTCCCCAGGAAGACCGAGCAACACATTGCTGATGACTTGCTTCCAAGGGAGGAGTCGGTCCTGTTGAAACATGAGAGCAACTTCATCATTTCCAACTGCTCTACGCATGGTGCCACCTGAGAGAGGCAGCAGACCGGCAATGGTATAGAGCAAGCTGGTTTTACCACACCCACTAGGTCCG
The DNA here is from genome assembly GCA_018399495.1 of Sphaerochaeta sp. Taxonomy (GTDB): domain Bacteria; phylum Spirochaetota; class Spirochaetia; order Sphaerochaetales; family Sphaerochaetaceae; genus Sphaerochaeta. The sequence goes on along the minus strand of JAGYOG010000016.1, from coordinate 22,462 downwards.
ATGATGCTGACCATTTCTCCAGAAGCAACCGTCAACGAGAAGTGTTCGAAGGCAGTGGTCTTTGGATAGTCAAGCTTTGCATCGGTGAGGGAGAGTATCATAAGGCGTCTACAAACCTCGTATCATAGAGTTCATTGATTCCCACAGCATACTCTGTTCCGGTTATACCCTCAGTCCATGAGATGATCTCCTTGGTAAAGGATTCGCTTGGAAGTGATGGTGCATGGTACTCAGGAAGTCCCATGGTTGTGCGTATTGCTTCCGGTAGTGCTGGAATTGCATTCATGAGCGCAGTACGAGCAAGCGTGGGGTCACCCTGAAGATCCTTGACTGCTCGCCCATAGGCCCTATGAAAACCAGCTATCTGGCTTTCTTTCTCTTGTATAGCCTTCTCAGTGAAAGCAATGATATTCAGGCTCTCTTTCGGTATACCTTCAAATGTGAGCTTCTCCAAATTCCTGAGTGCCCCGATGCTGGCAAATGGTTCAGGGAAGATGCCTGTATCCAATTGAGAGGAGACGACAGCTTCCAAACGGGCAGGAATTTCATTGATGAACACCTTCTCAACGTCATAGCGATCTCCCAGGTATGCATCAAGGAGATAGTTGGTCACGCTGATCTCCATCGTTCCGGCTGTTATCTTAGTCCCCTCAGTGAGAGGGCCGGTGGCAAGCAAAGGGAAAGCTCCGTCTGTCGAGAGTGTGCCGATCAGGCGAAAATCACTGGTGCTCTGGGTTATAAGAGCAACCAGATCACTCATGGCACCATCAACCTGCTGTGTCTGCAGTGCTGTCTGGCGATGTTGTCCATTGGTAAAGAGCACCAGTTCGACATCAACACCTTCATCTTCGTAGTACCCTGCCTCCAGAGCATGGTAGAAGGGGGCTGCATCAACTGCGCTCATCATTCCAACTTGTAGAGAGGGTTCTGGTTCCGCCTTTTCAGCTGTACTTGCTTGCGCAGTATTCTGCTCTTCCTTTGTGCATCCAGTGGTAATGAGTACCAAGGAGAGGATGAGCATGAACATGATTTGTTTTTTTAGTAGTTTCATACGTGAGAAAAATGTATCACACCTGTCTAAACTCTTGCAATGATGGGGCAGTATTTAGATTGTAGTTGTTCACTATTTGAACAGAAGAACTATGATAATACTATATTGTTTACACGTATAATAATCCAAGTTAGGAATAAAGAAAGGAAGTAGAATAGGATGTAGTGAAAAGAAAAGGCAACCTCCTCCTGGAAGTTGCCCATATACTTGTCAAACTATTCTTGGATCAATATCTGCTTCATAGTCAATGTCAGGGAAGCCGAACCCATGGATTTGCTCATACTCCGCCAATACTCCTTCCAAGTCACCTTGGATGAGCGGTTGCCCCTCCTTCTGAAGAGCCCACCGGCGTTCAACCTCATTCTGGACATCTTCAAGCATCTCCCAATCATCCACCCTAAGACGTCCTTCCTGATCGGTAGGAATATTTCCCTTGGTGTAGAGCTGGTCGTTGAACAAGCGATAGATCTGCTGGGTACAGTGCTCGTGGAGGTTCTTTTCCTTCATTACTTGATAGAGCAGAGCCATATACAGTGGTACCACAGGGATAACTGCGCTTGCACGGGTAACTAGGGCCTTGTTTACAGAAACAAATGCCTTGCCTCCAATAGCTTCGAGTTTGCTTGACAGTGCACTGGCACTGTTTTCCAGGTGTTCCTTAGCCTTTCCGATGGTTCCTTCCCGGTAGACGGGATAGGTGATCTTGGGACCAATATAGGAGTATGCAACAGTCATTGCACCCTCAGCGAGTAGTCCCTCTTTAAGCAGGTAGTCGACCCAGAGCGTCCAATCCTCTCCACCCATGACCTTGATCGTTTCCCTCACTTGGCCTTCAGTGGCAGGGTCTATGGTAGCTTGTTTGACCACATCATCACCCAAGTCAACAGAGAGAGCGGTGAATGGCTTCTCTAAAGGCTTGAGTACTGAGCGGTAAGTGACTCCTGTAGTTGGGTCATTCCTCAGTGGGCTTGCAAGGCTGTATATAACTAGATCCACCTGTCCAAGCTCGTCCTTGATCTTTTGGGCTGTCTCTTCCTTTATAGCAATACTGAATGCATCACCAAAAACAGAACTCGCCTTCATTCCCTCTTTCTGGGCTTGCTGCTCGAATGCCATGGTATTGTACCAGCCAGGGGTTGCTGTCTTTTTTTCACTTGGTTCACGTTCGAAGGACACATTGATGGTGTCTGCTCCTCCCGTGTAAGCGGCAACGATGCGGCTGGAGAGTCCATATCCGGTGGATCCCCCGATGACGAGCACTCGCTTTGGAAGCACTTCTTCAATTGGCTTGGGATATCGGGTATCCTCCCAGTTTTGTGCTTGGTTCTTAACCCATGCAATCTGCTGTTGGATATACCGCTTACACCCAGCGGGGTGAGCGGTAAGAGAGACATTACGCATTACTTTTTTCGTGATGATCACAACTAAATCCTTTCTTGCTGGCTATTGACGATGCACATCCAGGATGCTTCAGCAGCAACATTCCCGTTGATAGTTATGGTTCCCTTTTGACGAACCATTATCTTGCTTACCCTAACGTTATGCACATCAATGATAGCACAGTCGCCAGGGCGTACCTGATTGCGGAATTTGGCCTTTTCAATGGAAGCGAGTACAAAAAATGCACCATGAGGGAGAATCCCTGTCTGGATAAGCCCGGCTCCGCCGCACTGTGCCAATGTCTCCACAAGAATGACACCTGGTACTACTGGGTAGCTTGGAAAGTGTCCCTTGAAGAAGAAGTGATCCTCAGTGAAGACACGTTTTGCAACGGTGTGTTTCTCATCAGCCTCAATTAACTCATCGAGAAACAAAAATGGATCTCGGTGTGGAAGTAGCGCTTCTGGCGTTTCAAACTGTTCTTGCATTATCTTTCCTCCTTAGTTTTCCTGATAGGCTTTAAAAACAAGCACGCCATTATGTCCACCAAAGCCCAGAGAATTGCTGACTGCATAGCGAATTGTACCATTCACACCTTTGTTCGGTACATAGTCAAGATCACACTCACTGTCTGGATTGGTCTGGTTAAGCGTACAGGGGAAGTACTGATCCCTGATGGCAAGCAGGCAGATGATAGCCTCAACGGCTCCTGCTGCCCCAACCAGGTGACTGGTCATGGATTTGGTCGATGAGACCTTGAGCTTATACGCACCATCTCCGAATACTCGCTTGATCGCCTTGGTCTCCATGGAGTCATTCGCTGCCGTGCTTGTGCCATGGGCATTGATATAATCCACCTCATCAAGGTTTGCTCCTGCCATCTCGATTGCTTGTTCCATTGCCTTTGCAGCTCCTTCCCCGTCTGGATTGGGAGCAGTCAGGTGGAAGGCATCACAGGTCATGCTGTAACCCGCAATCTCACCCAGGATAGTTGCTCCACGCTTCTTTGCATGCGACAAGGACTCAAGCACGAGCATGCCTGCTCCCTCACCCATGACAAATCCATCGCGGTCCTTGTCGAACGGTCGGCTGGCAATCTTGGGTGTATCGTTGTATTTGGTAGCCAATGCCTGGAGGCGACAGAATCCAGCTACGCTGAGTTCGGTGATTGCAGCCTCAGTCCCACCTGCAATCGCCATATCCACCAAGCCGAAGCGGATTGCGTTGAACGCATCCCCAATCGCATCGGTACCGGATGCACATGCGGTGACGGTGGTGTGACAGGGACCTTGCATGCCGAAGTGAATTGCAATATTGCCAGCAGCCTCATTGCTGATAAGCTTGGGGATGGTAAGAGGTGCTACTGCGTGGGGCCCCCTGTCAAAGAGCTTGGCAAGGTTCTCCTCAGCAACTTCGAATCCACCAATACCGTTCCCGACATATACGCCGCTTCTATAGGGATCGAAGGAGCCTTTCTCCAGTCTTGCTTGATTCATTGCTTGCACTGCTGCATGGGCTGCAAACTTGGTGAAGTCAGCCATGCCCCTGAGTTCCTTACGGTCAAGCAAGTCTGAGGGATCGAAATCCCTGACTTCCCCAGCAATCTTGGCCGGGTAGTCGGTTGCATCGAACTTGGTGATCATGTCAATGCCACAAGTGCCTGCCTGTATCTGTTTCCAGAACTGTTCCACCTCTGTTCCCAGTGGATTTACAGTTCCCATACCGGTTACTACTACACGTTCCATCCTGTTCTCCTTACATCGTCATCCCACCATCAACCGCCAGAACCTGGCCGGTGACGTAGGATGCTTTATCGCTTGCGAGGAACGCCACACACTGGGCAACCTCTTCCGTGTTTCCAATTCTTGAGAGGGGAATCTGACCCTTGATCTGGTCCTTCAGCTTCTCAGAAAGTACCTCGGTCATGGCAGTCTCGATGAATCCAGGGGCTACCACATTGACCCGTACGTTTCTTCCAGCAAGTTCCTTGGCAAGACTCTTGGAGAACCCAATGATACCGGCCTTGCTTGCCGCATAGTTGGTTTGGCCCCCATTGCCGATAATACCGACGACACTTGAGATATTGACGATGGCACCCTTGCGCTGGGTTGCCATCAAGCGACCGATTCTTCGGCAGGTTAGGAACACCGAGGTAAGGTTTACGGCAATGACATCGTCCCAAGCCTCATCCTTCATCCGCATGATCAACCCATCACGGGTGATGCCGGCATTGTTGACCAGGACGTCGATATACTTCGCCTCAGAGACCACAGCCTCCAGTGCAGAAGCAACGCTCTCACGATCTGCCATATCGCAACTGATGTGGTTCGCTTCCAGGCCTTCTGCCTTGCTTCTGGAGAGATACCAAACTTCATAACCTTCACCTAGCAACGTCTCTATGATAGTTCTTCCAATTCCCCGTGACCCTCCGGTCACCAGGGCGTGTTTCTTTTCATTCATGATTTCATTTCCTCTCTGTACGCCCAGATTGCATCCTCAGTGCCGAGATTCCGACAAGGGATTTCTCTACTACTGTTCTTCCAAAGACCACTGAGTACCGTTCCAAACCCGACCTCAGATACCTGTGCATGCTGCCTCTGTGCTATGGCTGAGAGCTGTTTCATCGCCTCTGTCCAACGCACTGGCTTTGCCAGTTGCATTGCCAGATGCTCTTTTGCTTGCTGGGCACTCCCCACGACATCCCCATCCACACTGGAGATAACCAAGGATTGGGGCTCCTTGAAGTTGATCGTCTCTAAGAAAGCAGAGAAGGGCACGGTTGCTCCCTCCATAAAAGGCGTGTGGAATGGGCCCGAGACCCTCAGGGGGATAACTCTCCTCGCTCCTTTTGCCTGTAGCACTTCCTTGCCCTCTGTGATGCTCTCCTGTAATCCAGCGATAACCACTTGCGTAGCGCTGTTGTCATTGGATGCGTAAACACCAGGGATTTGCGCCTCTCTCAGGGCTTGTTCAACGGTTGCATAATCCAACCCAATGATCGCCGCCATGCCCAGCTTTCCCTGTGCCTCTTCAATCTTTCTTGCTTCTTCATCCATCAAAGCAGCACGTTTAGTTACCAAGGAGAAGAGGGTTTCATCATCAAGGATGCCTCCTCCTGCAAAGGCGGAAAGCTCGCCAAGGCTGAACCCACTGTGGGCGGCAAAGGAGAATCCAAGCTCGGTAAGCCTCAGGTATGCACTACGACTGGCAAGGGTTACCGCCAGCTGTGTGGCCTTAGTCTGTTTCAATTCCTCTTCACTGCCTTCAGCGAGCAAGTGATGTAAATCGAGTCCGCTTACGTCACTTGCAAGTGCAAAGAGATTTCTTACTTGCTTGCTTGCATCATAGAGATCCAATGCCATTTTTGGTTTCTGGGACCCCTGTCCTGGGTAGAGTGCTATCAATATGTCCATGTCAATAATGTTCCTCCGTAGGTCAATCCGGCTCCAAACCCCACCATGAGAATCTTCTGGCCTTTCTTGAGCAGTCCTGCTCTGTCCATTTCCCGTAGTGCGAGTGGGATGGATGCTGCTGATGTGTTGGCAAATCGATCGATATTCATATAGAACTTCTCTTCTGGAATCCCGTACCGTTTGGAACAGGCTTGGATGATCCTCTGGTTGGCTTGGTGCGGTACAATCCAGTCTATGTCTTCCATAGCCAAATTATTTCGTTTTACCAGTGTCTCAATGGTTGATCCAATCGTTCTTACCGCGAAAGAGTAGACTGCCCGGCCATCCATCTCGATAGCATGCTTCTCAGGATGTATGGTAAGCGCCTTGGTTCCGGCAGCTTCAGCTTTGAGCAGGGTGTCGATAAAACCTGTTTCCTCTTCAGAGGGTTCAAGCAGTGCACAGCCAGCTCCATCTCCAAAGAGTACGCATGTATTTCGGTCTTTCCAGTCAACCACACCTGAGAGTTTCTCTGCGCCTACCACTAGGGCATTCTTCATGGAACCGGTGGCGATCATGGCCCGCGCTACTTCCAGTGCGTAGATAAAGCCCGTGCAACCTGCACTCACATCCAGTGCTGGTCCGGTAATACCGAATTGTTCTGCAATCATGCAGGCAACCGAAGGAAACCCTGGATAGTCTGGGGTAGCGGTTGCGCAGACAATGCCATCAATATTGGATGCTTTCAGATTATAGCTTTCCAGTAGGTCCTCGATAGCTCGATAGGCGAGATTGCTGGTTGATTCTTCCTCATCAGCAACATGTCGTTCTCTGATTCCTGTGTGACTATGAATCCACGCATCACTGGTGTCGACCATGTGGCTCAGGTCATAATTGGTTACCACCTTCGGCGGCGCGTAACTGCCAATGGCGGTGATCTGTATCGATTTTGGAGGCTTCAATGGCTCCCTCCTTGGGTACATAGCATAGGTATACCATTATTACAATTTACGGAATAATGTCAATATTGACACTATAACTCCTTATTGTTATGATTAATTTCGTCTGGATGCACTTTTGAAGCATCCTATCCCCATCTTGTTATGAGGAACACTATGGATAGTATTGAACACATGGACCTCCGTGAGGTCCTTACCCTATTTGATTCCAGTACCCTAAGCGAGCTTGAGTTTTCCTGCTCACGCTTCTCATTGAAACTTAAGAGACCAGTTGCAGACGAGGCCATTGCCCAACCTGTCACAGCGATGAAACAGAGCATTCAGGAAGCACAAACGGAAGCAGCACCGGCCAATGCCGACAGTATTGATGAAGTAGAAACCATCAACAGTCCCATTGTAGGAACGTTCTACTTGACCCCAGCCCCTGATGCTCCTCCGTATGTACAGGTAGGCAGTAAAGTGGAAAGCGGGGACGTTGTCTGCACGATTGAGGCAATGAAACTGATGAACCAGCTTGAGAGTGATTACTCCTGCGAAATTGTGGAAATCCTTGCCAAGCCTGAACAGTTGGTGGAATTTGGCCAGCCCCTTTTCAAGGTCAAGAAACTATGATCAAGAAACTGCTCGTTGCAAATCGTGCAGAGATAGCGGTACGGGTTATCAGGGCTTGCCGCGACTTGGGAATTAAAACCGTTGCTGTCTATTCCACTGCCGATGCCAAGAGTATGCCAGCCCTCGCGGCAGACGAGGCAATTTGTATTGGGGAGGCTCCGGGAGGACAAAAGTTACCTGAATGTACGGAATATTATTACTACGGCTTGCGCACTTTCGTTGTGATGCCATCCACCCCGGTGTGGGTTTTCCTCAGAAAATGCTGACTTTGCAAAAGCAGGTGGAGAATGCAGGACTTGTATTCATCGGTCCTGAAAGTAAAACGATCGCACTGTTAGGCAATAAGGTTGCTGCTCGCCAGGCAGCCCTCGCTGCTGGAATTCCCATTACCCCAGGCAGTAGTGAAGCGCTTGTAGATTTTGCTGATGCAAAGAAAACCGCTGAGCAGATCGGTTACCCCATCATCCTCAAAGCCGCCGCAGGGGGTGGGGGAAGAGGTATGCGTATTGTCAGAAAAGAGGAGCAACTCGAACAGTCCTTGCAGCTTGCCCGAAAAGAGGCTCTTGCCTTTTTTGGAGATGCCTCGGTGCATATGGAGCGGTTCCTTGAACAGCCACGTCACGTGGAAATCCAGCTCTTGGCCGATGGCCAGGGAGGGGTGGTACACCTAGGTGAGCGTGACTGCTCAGTACAGAAAAACCATCAGAAGTTGCTTGAAGAGAGCCCCTCACCAGTCCTTGATGAAGGCCTGAGAAAGGCGATGTGTCATGATTCTGTGAGACTCTTTAAAGATTTAGGCTATCGTGGTGCTGGAACCGTGGAGTTCCTCGTTGAAGGCGATGCATACTACTTCATGGAGGTGAATGCACGTTTGCAGGTTGAGCATCCGGTGAGTGAGCTGGTAAGTTCCCTTGACCTGGTCCAGGCCCAAATAAGAATAGCACAAGGGAAGAAGCTTCCCTTTAAGCAAAAAGATATCCGTCTCTCTGGATACGCTCTTGAGTGTAGGATCAACGCACTCTCTGCTGGAGTAATCAACCAGCTACAATTGCCTTCAGGCCCCTTTGTTCGAGTGGACTCCCATCTTGAGGCAGGATCCATTCTCAGTCCCTACTACGACTCAATGGTGGCGAAGATCATCATCTGGGCCCCGGACAGGGACCAGGGTATAGATGTAATGCTCAGGGCCTTGGAGGAAGTGAACATCCAAGGGGTTACCACCAATCTGGAAGAGCAAAAACGCCTCATCGCCTCCAAACAGTTCAGGAGTGGTCGTTTCACAACCGACCTCTACCAGAAGGTTTGTGAACAGGAGAAATAACAGATGTCAAACGAAGTTTTGAAACGATGCCCCCAGTGCCAGAAAGATGTACAGGTAGGGGAGCATAAGATCTGCCCGTATTGTAACTTTCATTTTCCGCTCACCGTTGCAGAACGACTTGCCCTTTTTGCGGATGAAGGCTCATTCAAAGAGATGAGTAGTGGGATGCAGTCGATGAACCCCATCTCCCTAGCAGGGTATGAGGAGAAGCTGAAAGAGAACCAAAAGAAATCCTCGCTCAGTGACGCTGCCACCATTGGCCGTTGTACGGTTGAGGGAAAACCTGTGGTTGTCGGTATCATGTCCTTCGCCTTTATGGGAGGCAGTATGGGCTCGGTAGTGGGAGAAAAAATAACGCAAGCCATGATAGAGGGAGCACTCAACGGGGATCCAGTGGTCATTTTTACTGCAAGTGGTGGAGCCCGGATGCAGGAAGGTATTTTCAGCCTGATGCAGATGGCAAAGACCGCCAGTGCTGCAGCACTCTTGGAGGAGACCTGCACCCCACTCTTTCTGGTATTGACCAACCCAACCACCGGCGGAGTGACAGCCTCCTTTGCCATGCTTGGGGATGTAATCCTCGCAGAGCCCGGGGCAATCATTGGATTCGCAGGGCCTAGGGTAATAGAAGGAACCATTGGGGAGAAACTCCCAGAAGGGTTCCAGCGTTCAGAGTTCCAGCTTAAGAAAGGTTTCATCGATTCAATTGTCGAACGAAAAAAGCTGAGAGAGACTCTCTCCTTCCTGATCGAAACCCACACAAGGAGGGCCTAACCCATGGCAGACAAGAAGAAACCAGTACTGCAAGAAACGGTGGAACATATTGAATCCATTCTCAGTACCAGCCAAAAGTGCGAACCAAAATCATCCTGGGATTGTGTACTCCTCTCCCGCCAGAGCGGAAGACCAGGTGCAAAGGCCTTCATTACCATGATCTGCGACCAGTTCATGGAGTTGCATGGGGATCGAACCTATGGTGATGATCCTGCCATGATCGGTGGCATCGGGATGGTAGGTGGCAGGGCTGTTACCTTCATCGGAAACAGAAAAGGTGCCAATTTCAGGGAGAATGTTTCTTGCAACTATGGGATGAGTAATCCTGAAGGATATCGCAAGGCATTGCGTTTGGCCAAGCAGGCTGAAAAGTTCGGCCGCCCGGTGGTTTGTTTCATAGACACCCCGGGAGCATACCCAGGCCTAGGCAGTGAGGAGAGGGGAATTGGCGAAGCCATTGCCCAAAACCTGAAGGTATTCTCAACACTGAGGACTCCTGTTCTCTGTTTCATCATCGGAGAAGGTGGTAGTGGAGGGGCCTTGGGTATCGGTATTGGTGACAAGCTTTACATGTTGGAGAACGCAGTCTACTCAGTTATTACCCCCGAGGGATTCGCCTCCATCCTGCTTCGTGACCCATCGAAAGCCCAGGAGGCGGCTGAAGCCATGAAGATGACCAGCCGTCACCTGAAAGAGTTCGGGGTCATCCATGACATCATTGAGGAAAAGAGTCCGGAGGAAACGGCTCAGTTGATCAAGGAAACCATTATTCGTGACCTTGATAACCTCTGCAGCAAGCCACCAGAACACTTGGTCCGCTACCGACTGAAAAAGATCCGTGGTATCGGGGAAGTAAGCGGAGGAAAGGAGTGGTGGCAACCACTTCTTGAGGTTTTCACCAAGACAAAGAGCTTCCGCTAAATGGCACGAGCATTCTTCTCAAGGTTCCGGATGCCCGGGATGAAGAAGATGGCGGTCAGCAGGGACGAGAGCAAGTCGGAAACCGGTGCTGAATAGAGAATACCCTGCAATCCAAAGAAGTGTGAGAAGAGTAGGATGGAAGGAATGAGGAAGAACCCCTGCCTCGAAAGGGTGAGCAGGAGTGCAATCCTACTCTTTCCGATCGCCTGAAAAAAGTTTCCTGCAATAATCTGAAACCCCACCAGAGGGGTAAGCAGGAACCAACGTGTCAGGGCAAACGTACCGAGCTCAAGGAGCGCAGGATCGCGGTTGAACATCGCCACCATGGTGGTTGGGAAGAATCGGGTGGCTAGGTATCCCACCATGATCACAGCGGTGGAACTGATGATACCAAGCTTGGTTGCTTCCTTTACCCTGTCATACTTCTTTGCCCCGAAATTGAAACTGATCAGAGGCTGTACTCCTTGCTTGATACCGATAACCGGCATGATGAGCAGGGTGTGCAGGCTGTTGACGATTCCCATGGCTGATATTCCAAGGTCCCCTCCATACTGCAATAGGGATTTATTGAGTATGATGTTCAGGAGACTGTTGGTTATCTGCAGTACAAAACCGGGCAACCCCAGGCTTATAATCAAGAGCGTGTTATGTCGGCGGGGGCGGATGGTACTCATTTTAAGCTTCACCCTGCTTCTCTTCCCCAGGAAGTAGGAGAGTACCCAGGTAAAGGAAACCATCTGGCTGATAACCGTGGCAGTGGCAGCTCCTGCCATACCCCAATCCAATGCATAGATGAAAATCGGATCGAGTACAATATTGGTACCAGCACCCAGGAACATTGAGAGCATGGCAATCTTCGGGTTTCCATCAGCTCGAATGAAGTTGTTCATCCCCATATTGGTGACTTGGAACACTGCTCCAAAGAAGATGATACGCATATAGCTGGTTGCGTAAGGGAGTACCTGCTCGCTGGCTCCGAAGAGGGTGAGTATATCGGTAAGAAAGACTTGGCCGAGTACCAGGAAGGTGAATCCACTGGCAACAAGCAGGAAAAATGCATTCCCCATCACTTCCTGTGCTTGTCCTTTCTCTTTTTGTCCTAAACGGATGGAGAAGAGTGTTGCCCCACCAATTCCAAACAGTACTCCCATTGCCATCAGGATGATCATGATGGGGAAGACAATAGTAATACCGGCAATACCATCAGCTCCAAGGGATGGGCTATTGCCGATGTAGATCCTGTCAACAATGTTGTAGAGCGCGTTGACCATCATACCCACGATGGCTGGAACACTGAAGCGGACCAGGAGCTTGAAAATTGGCTCGGTGCCGAGAGGATTCTCTTTTTCAAGGGTGGTGGTACTCATTGTGCTGGCTCCTCTTTCAGTGCTGTAAAGATGGATTCCAAGTCACCACAGAGCCTGTTGTAGGTATCCTTGCCAACTAGCTTGTTGATGTGTTCGCTCCAACCACGGACTACTGGAACCACTGAAGGTTCCAGTGCTTTTCCTTTCTCGGTGAGGTAAATGCGGTTGCATCTGCGATCTCGTTCATCGTGCTTACGTACGATGATTCCCTTTTCTTCAAGGGTATGCACCGTACGAGTGGTTGCTGCCTTGTCGATATGTAACCACTGGGAGAGTTCTTCTTGGGTTCTTCCTTCTTCTCGGTAGAGGCTCATAAGGATGCCCACCTCAGCGCTGGTGATGCCATGTTCTTTCAAGTGAGCGTTGAGATACATTTGGTTGTTTCTGTGGAGAATGGCGACAAGGCGCCCAAGACTGGTGTTCATATGAAGATATAGTAAAGGAAATAGTTGATTTGTCAACCATTAGTTGCGAGTAAATCTGTTTGCCGAGGAGTCTCTCCATTTACTTCTTTCTGGTGCATCGCTCAGCCCCGAGCTTTTTTTCAATAATCTTCCATACTTCGTCACTGTCTTCAAGTAATGCTAAGGGGAGCAGGAAGGCCCTGTCTTGCGTGATAAAAAGATAGATACTGTCCTTCTCATAATATGCATGAAAGATATCTTTCCAACGATATGCTGCTTGTTCCTGGTCATTTGAAACCTTGAGCACATCTGAATCCTCTGCAAATTGCAACGTATAGACCAGACGGGGAGGATCCAGGTTCTGTTGCTTTACTTGTTTCTGGAGGGATGAGAAGAAATTGATGAAGTATACAACTGGCACTCCCAGCCCTACCACGAGAAGGACGATTCCCAACAGTACTGCCCCTTCTACGCTATGCATCACAAAGCTGATGATGCCTGAAAACGTGAGTATGGAAGCAAAGATGACAGGGCTCTTATAGAGTTTGAGACGTTTGAGGATATTGAAGATGAGGAAATGCCTAAATTGGCTCTCACTCAATATAACTGCTATGGTCATGGAGGTACTATACCATAAAAGAGTGATGCTTTCATTTGCTTTTTGGGTTTTGAATGGTAGTATGAAAACAAATATACATGAAAACAAATACAATAAAAGGGTTTCATCTGAATCTCTTTCACAGAATATTTCTGTTTCTCATCGTTTTCGTCCTCTGCATATTTCTGCAGTTGGGCATTTCTGCATATAAAGAGAATTATATAATGGACCCAATACAGAAGAGTTCAGGGAATGTGCAAACGATCAGCATACTGCTCAACTCTGTGGGACAGACCCGGGATTTGCTTTCCTCCTACCGCTGGGATTTTGGAGATGTTGCTGCCCTTGTTGCCAATTTGAGAAGGGAAAAGGATGTAGCAGATAAGAACATTGTAAAGATTGATACATCAATTGCGAGTATTGGGGTAGAGCAGTACCTTCTTGTAAGTGCGGTGAATACCACGTACAAGAACTGCAGCCTCTATCTTTCCCAGGTGCAGGACCAGCTAATCAAGAACAATATCGACAAGGCCTCAGAGCTGTATTACTCCGATCTTGAGCTCTGTCTGAACCATCTGTATCGCTATATGCAGCAACTCATCGAAAGAGCAATTATGGACAATCAATCTACCTACGACCGTCTTATCCGGCTCAATGAGAAGCTCGATAACGTATACGCCTTGACGGTACTGGTGATGCTCCTGTTTGGCTTCGCTGCTTTCAGGGAAGTGATCCGGATTCTTTCTATCGTGCAGGAGATGGCACGATCCTCCAAGGCGATCACTGCTGGAGATTATGACAGGCCGGAAATTCTGGAACATCGGAAGGATGAGATAGGGGACATGGCACGGGCTTTCAATGAGATGAAGCATGCGATGAGGAACCAAGTACAATTGTTGACGGCAAACAATGAGATGGAAAAGGAAATCTACAGAAAGGACACAGAGGCCTTGGCAATGCAGAACCTTCTTGAACGAGAGAAACTCCAACTGTTAAGAAGCCAGATAAACCCCCATTTTCTCTTCAATACCATCAATGTGATCAAGTATACCGCCCAGGAAGAGACAGCAGGTAAAACCGATGCCTTGCTCTCTTCCCTGTGCCGCATCTTCCGATATTCCCTGGCCGACAATGAGGTATTGGTCCCTCTCTCCAGGGAGATCCAGATCGTGGATGAGTATTACAGTCTCTACAAAGCCCGTTTCAAGGAGAAGGTATCGCTTGTATGGAATATTTCCCCCTCCCTGGTACTGACAGAGACCCTTGTTCCTTCCTTTTTCTTTCAGCCCTTGGTGGAGAATGCCTTCAAGCATGGGCTTGGCCCGAAGGAACTTCCCGGTAGTGTCTCTCTTACGTTGGAAGAGAGCGATGGAATGCTCAATGTGCTCGTCGAGGATGATGGGGTGGGGATAGAGGAAGATGCGTTGCTAATGATTCGCTCCCAGCTTCTCGACCCACCGATAGCTGGAGAGCATATCGGACTGTATTCTGTCGCCGCCCGACTGAAGCTGATAGATGCTCGTTGTATTTTTGAGGTGACCTCTGAAAAAGGAAGGGGAACAGCAATTCAAATCAAGATGCCTTTGATGCTCAATGAGGAGGAAGAAGCATATGTTCAAGATCCTGATTGCCGATGACGAAAGCATCGAGAGGAGATCCTTTGCAGGATTCTCTCTGAAAATCCTCTCTGGAGCTCTATCAGGCGGAAAATGGGCGATTAGCCGTTACTTTTGCAGAGTTGTTTGATGTGGATATTGTGCTCATGGATATTGAGATGCCGGCCCTGGATGGGCTCGAGCCTCCCGTCAGATACTGAAGGCAAAGCCCTCTTCCCGAATTGTTTTCATTACGCCTACAGTATCTTCTCCTACGCCCGTGAAGCGGTGAAACTGGGGGCCATTGATTATATTCTCAAGCCGGTGGACAAGGAGGATGTCCTCAGGGCCATCAAGAGAGCGGTTAGTCAGGTTGAGGCTGAACGTCAGCTCAAGGCAGTAGTTCCGGAGGTGGAAAACATCGAGGAAGATGAAGGGACCGAAAAAGCGACCTTGATGATGTCCAAGGTAAAAAAATATCTTGAACACAACTATATGAACTATGAGCTCTCCTTGGATTCAGTAAGCTCTCTCTTGCATATTAACGCTTCATATCTGAGTAGTATTTTCAAACGCTGCACAGGGATCAACTTTATCGATTACATCACCAACCTCAGGATCAGTGCTGCAAAGGAGTATCTCGCAGATCCCTTCAAGACTGTTTCTGAGATTGTTACCATGGTGGGCTACGATAGTTCCAGTTACTTCAGCCGCGCCTTCAAGAAAAACACTGGGTATACCCCGACCGAATACCGAAAGCATATAGGGGGGGGAGGCAGCAGATGAAGAAGGTGGTGTTCATTTCATTGTTTCTCATCTTGGCCCTCTGTGCTTGTCAGAAGGAAGAATCGAGCTATCCAGAGCTGGTACTCCGCTATGCTGATAATCAAAGCGATGGGTACCCAACGGTAGAGGCTGCAAAGTACCTAGCGGAACTGGTGAAAGAGAGAACCGAAGGGAAGATAGAAATCAGGATATACCCCGACAGTACGTTGGGCTCGGAGAATAGTGTCATGGAACAGATGTTTTATGGTGGCATCGATATGTCGCGTTTCTCCTTAGGAACCCTCTCCCAATTCTATCCCGAGCTTTGGACGCTTCACTTGCCTTATCTCTACACCGATAGTGAACATATGTGGAGAGTCCTGGATGGAGAGATAGGTGACATGTATCTGCATGAAATGGTGGGCAAAGGATTGATTGCCTTGGCTTGGTATGATGCAGGAGCCAGAAGCTTCTATACCAGAACTCCTGTTTCCAATATCGATGCTCTCAAGGGTATGACTATTCGTGTCATGGAGAATGATATGATGAACCGCATCATGGCGCTTCTTGGTGCTGAAGCTGTTCAGATTTCCTATAGTGATGTCTATTCTGCATTGCAGAAATTATGTATTGATGGGGCTGAGAACAACCTCCCAAGCTATGTCTTTACTGGCCACAACCAAGCTGCTCCGTATTTTTATCAGGATGAGCATTTTCGGTTGCCGGAGGTTGTGATGATGAGCGTTCACGCACAGGAGAAAGTGAGAGAGGTGGATCCTTCTTTTATCGAGGTCATTAAAGCGTGTGCCAAGGAGAGTGGTTTGTATGAGCGAAAACTCTGGAGGGAGGAGGAGAGCAGGGCTTATGAGGAAGCGGTACGGTCAGGGGTAGTTTTTACCATTCCCAGTGAGGAAGATTTGCTTGCCTTGAGAAAAACCATGGACCCGTTGTACCAAGAACTTGGAGAAAAGGAGCGCGAGATTATTGAGAAGATTGGAGATACTTAAAAGTTTCCTTTTCATTTTTTTTGATAGTTTGCAATTTCTTTGGCTGCACCTTGTGCTCACGGTTTTCCTCCCTTAGATTTTTTAATGAACCTAGGGAAATTAGGTCGAATTACTTTTAGGAGGCGACTATGAAACGTGTATTGTTTGTTCTCTTGGCACTCTTGCTCTGTTCATCAATGGTTTTTGCTGCTGGTGGAAAAGAAACCGCGGAAGCTGGGGTTGAAAAAAACGTAAAGCTTGTATATGCAGAAGTTAACCCACTTGATTCCATCGTTGGAAAGACAGGTCTTTATTTCAAGGAACAGGTGGAGAAGCTCTCTGATGGTACGGTAGCCATCGATATTCAGGCTTCTGGTGTCCTTGGTTCCGAGAATGACGTTCTCGATTCCATTCTTGGTGGTGGTACATCGATTGATATGTCAAGAATCTCAGCTTTTGCACTTACCAGCTATGGTGCTGAAAAGTCAAAGCTTCTGTCCATCCCATTCACATTTGAGAACAGGGAACACTTCTGGGCATTTGCCAATTCTGATCTTGCTCCTGAATTCCTGAATGAGCCCCAGGAAATTGGTCTACCAATTCGTGGTGTGTTCTATGGTGAGGAAGGTTTCAGGCATTTCTTTGCGGCCAAACCTATTTCCAGCATTAAGGATCTTGCTGGCATGAAGCTTCGCGTGTCCAACGACCCGGTTATGACCGGCATGGTAAAAGGCCTTGGAGCTTCTCCTACGGTTGTATCTTTTGGCGAGCTGTATTCTGCTCTCCAGACCGGTGTTGTCGACGGCGCTGAGCAGCCGATTGCAAACTACAAGGCCAATGCCTTCCAAGAAGTTGCTCCAAATCTGATTCTCAATGGGCACACCCTCGGTGCTATCCAGGTGGTTATCACTGATACTGCTTGGAATAAGCTTTCTGAGAAGCAGAGAAGTGCCATCATGGAAGCTGGTAAGCTTGCACAGGCGTACAATGCTGAGATCAGCGAGAATGCAGAGAACGAAGTGCTTGCAGGGCTCAAGGCTGAAGGTGTGAATGTGGTTGATGTTGCTGACAAGGCCCCATGGGCAAATGCTACCAAGGCTGTAATCGATGAGAATACAAAGAACCAGGCAGCACTGTATCAGAAAATCAAGGATATGAAATAAAAGTTTTTAGTCAGATATTGGTGGGATTGCAGAGTCAATCCCACCTTTTCGAGTCTCAGGAGATGAAACATGCCAAAGTTCTTTGCGAGAATGGATAAAATCAAGCTGGCGTATGACTGGACCGATAAGATTGTCATGGTAATTTGCAAAGTATTGCTTATTGTCGACATCCTCATCACCAGTTATGCAGTAGCCGGGCGTATGCTTAATGAATACATACCGTTCCTGAAGGATCCTTCTTGGACGGAAGAGGTGGTCTTGACCTGCATGGCCTATATGGCCGTTCTCTCGGCCGCCCTTGCAATCCGTAGGGGTACCCATATTAGAATGAGGGCCTTTGACAAATATCTCCCTGAACTTACGATAAAGATCCTTGATATCCTCTCGGATGTCGCGGTTTTTAGTCTTGGGGTGGTAATGATTTATGTGGGGTGGCGATATGCCATTACGATCGGTAGCAGGGGGTTTTACGTCTCCATTCCTTGGCTGAGTCGTTTCTGGATGTATTTCCCAGTACCGCTTGCCGGACTTGCTATGATCATTTTTGAGATTGAGGCTATGTATAACCATCTAAAGTCCTTCTATGTGAAGGAAGAGGAGAAAGCATAATGGACGCGAATAGTATTGCAATTACGATTCTCCTGGGAAGCTTCTTTCTTATGATCTTCCTTCGTTTTCCTATCGCATACGCGGTTGCTCTTTCCTCTATTTTCACCATGCTCTACCAAGGCTCCAGTCTTAATGATATCAGCCGTCTCATGGTGAAAGGCATAAGCTCGTTCTCCCTGATGGCGGTTCCTTTCTTTATTACGATGGGGGTGTTGATGGGTTCAGGCGGTATTTCCCAAAAGCTCATTGCTCTTGCCAATGCCTGTGTAGGCTGGATGAGGGGAGGTCTGGCTCAGGTGAATATTGTAGCTTCCTATTTCTTTGGAGGTATTTCCGGGTCTGCCGCCGCCGATACTGCCTCCCTTGGTTCCATCCTCATTCCCATGATGGTCGACGAAGGCTATGATGCTGACTTTTCTACCGCTGTTACGGTTACCAGTTCCTGTGAAGGACTTCTTGTTCCTCCCAGTCATAACATGGTCATCTATGCAACCACCGCAGGTGGTATCTCTGTTGGAAGTCTCTTTCTTGCCGGCTACCTTCCCGGCGCACTGCTTGCCATAACCTTGATGATTGGCTCCTATATCTTCTCGGTAAAGAGGGGCTATCCCAAAGGTGAAAAGTTTAGCTTCAAGAACTTCATCATACAGCTTGGAAAATCAATTTGGGCATTGGCTGCGGTTGTCATTGTTGTCGTCGGTGTTGTTGCAGGTGTATTCACTGCCACAGAATCTGCTGCCATAGCCGTAATCTACTCCTTGATCGTCTCGGTCTTTATCTATAAGGGCTTGAATTGGAAGGGTGTTTGGAAAGTTCTGGATGATTGTGTAGGTACCCTGGCTATCGTGCTTATCCTTATTGCTACCTCTTCTGTTTTTGGTTACATCCTTACTACACTCAATGTTCCGCGTCTTGCTGCTGAGGCGATTACCAGCCTTACCAATAACAGGATTCTCATTATCCTGCTGTTGAATGCAATTCTCTTGGTTCTTGGAGCAATCATGGATATGGCACCGATCATTCTTATTGCAACTCCGATATTACTTCCTATCGCTACCGGAGTCGCTGGACTGGATCCCATTCAGTTCGGAATCATGGTAGTGCTTAACTGTGGTATCGGCCTCTTGACCCCACCGGTCGGAGCGGTGCTCTTCATTGGTTCTGCCGTTGGAAAGGTGTCTATGGAGAAGGTGGTAAAGGCTACGTTCCCGTTCTACCTCTGTATGATTGCCGCACTGCTATTGGTGTCGTTCATACCTGAGATCAGCCTAATCTTACCGAAGATCTTTGCCGGGTATGTACCGACAAATATGTAGAAAGATACCGATAATCCCTTCCTTTGAACCAGAGTTATTGCTCTGGTTCATTTTTTGGCTTTACCGTAGCATTTTCGCTGACATTTCAGCATCGAATTATGTCTTGTATGGCACACTGGTTAAGCTGATCCATCAGGTTCGTGATATACTCATAGTATGCAGAAACCAACGATTGCCATCATGTATGATTTTGACAAGACCCTGAGTACCAAGGATATGCAGGAGTATACGTTCATTCCCAAGCTTGGAATGTCTGCCGAGGCATTCTGGCAGAAGTCCAATACGCTCGCGAAAGAGCAAGGTATGGACAGCATCCTGGCATATATGAAGCTGATGCTTGATGAATCCAGACGCCACGAGCAGTCGATCAGAAGAAGCGACTTTGTTTCGCTGGGAAAGAGTCTGGAATTTTTTCCGGGCGTACTTTCGTGGTTCGATGAGGTGAACAAGCTTGGTACAACACTGGGTTTGGATATACAACACTTCATTATCTCCTCAGGCTTGAGAGAGATTATCGAGGGCTCTGCAATTGGACCCAAGTTCAAACGTATCTATGCGTGTGAGTATTTCTATGATGAGAACGGGGTGGCCACCTGGCCAAAGCTATCGGTCAACTATACAGCCAAGACACAGTTCTTGTTCAGGATCAATAAAGGGGTGCTTGATGTGCATGAGGACGGCGCCTTGAATGCCTATACTGCTGAAAGTGAACGCAGTGTACCATTCAGGAATATGGTGTATATCGGAGATGGGCTGACCGACGTTCCCTGTATGAAGCTGGTAAAACAGAACGGCGGAAAGAGCATTGCTGTCTATGCAGAAGGCAAGGAGGCGATCAGCTATCGACTGATGAAAGAGGACCGCATTAACTTCTTCACAGAAGCTGATTACACCCCAGGGGGTGAACTCTTCTCCTTGGTAAAGACCATATTGAAAGGGATGCAGGCAGAAAACACGCTCACTGAGCGCCAGCGAGCGATGAAACGCCTCGCCGGGCTTTAAAGTCCCAGACCTTTCTGCATCAGGGTAGCAAGTACTTCCATACCCTTCCTGGTGGGGTGCAATCCATCAGCAAGGAGTCCGTCTACAGCCTTGATTGGGTAGCTTGCAAGGTCAATGAGGTGGGCTTCTTCATGCCCTGCAACAATCTCTCTAATACTTCTTGCTAGATCATACTGGCTCCAGTGGTGGATATTCTCTTCATCAAGGGCTCTGTCTGTTCTCTGTAGCGGAGTGCAGAAGTACAATGTGCTCTGTTTGTGTCTTGCCAGCATATCACGTACCAGTGTCTCATACGCTTTTTGAAATACCTCGATGGTGGTAGGTTCTTCAGCTTGTCCCCAGTCATTGGTTCCCCCGAATATGATGATGATATCACCGGCTAGCCGCTGTTGTCTTTTCTCGTCCAAGAAAGATGAGGAGTGTGGGCGAACTCCTGTTCTGCTGATTCTGCTCCCCGAGTAGGACTCATTCATTAGGAGCTTAAGTCCCGTACGTTGCTGCAGAATATACCACCAGGTGTGTTGCACCTCTGATACATCCACTCCCTCACGAGGGTAGAAGAGTTCATTCTCCTCAGGGACATACCCGGCAAAGGTGGAGATGGAATCGGCGAGGATGGAAAAGGTCTGTGTGTTCATGCAGGCAGTGTATCCTACCGCTTTTCCCGCTACAAGAGTCTGTGGTATGCTGGATGCGGAGGCTTGCATGGATACGAAGATTTCAGTAGTTGAGGAAGGGGCTCTTGAACGGGTTGGATCAGTCTTTGTTGAGGCCTTTGGTCATACCCCAGCGTTGTTGGTTGCAGATGGAATAACACTCAAGGTGGGTGGATTCCCGGTTTCCAGATCGCTTGAGAAGGCTGATGTCCAGGTCAGGCAGTTTATCTTTCCCTCTGACCCTCAACCCTATGCTGATGAACATGCAATTGCCCAGGTTCGGCTGAGCCTGGAGAGGGATAACAGCATTGCAGTGGTACTTGGTTCTGGAACACTCAACGATATTACCAAGCGTGCAAGTGCTGAGTTGGACCGCCCTTATATGGTTGTCGCTACCGCTCCCTCTGTTGACGGCTACACCTCCTATGGAGCAGCAGTCTCGATAGGTGGCTTCAAGCAAACGCTTCCCTGTGCTGCCCCTATGGTAGTACTTGCAGACACCAAGGTGCTCCGCGAAGCTCCCATGGATATGATT
Source organism: Sphaerochaeta sp. (assembly GCA_018399495.1). GTDB lineage: Bacteria > Spirochaetota > Spirochaetia > Sphaerochaetales > Sphaerochaetaceae > Sphaerochaeta. The sequence continues at coordinate 1,056 of JAGYOG010000016.1, read as the reverse complement.
GCAAGTGGCTTTGGTGATTGCATGGCAAAGTACACTGCCGGCATGGATTGGATCCTCGCTGATCTGTTAGAGGTTCACCCTATCCGTAGCGATGTCTGGGACATGGTCCAGGTTCCGCTGAGAAAAGTCTATGCCCAGTACGCGGGAATCGCCCAGAGAAGGGGGCGTTCCATCGGTCTCCTCTTCGATGCACTCTCAGCAAGTGGTTTTGCGATGCAGGTGATGCACGACTCACGTCCTGCCAGTGGTGCTGAGCACTTGATCAGCCATATCTGGGAAATGGAACACTTGAGCAAGGATGGGCTTCCGGTAAGTCATGGATTCAAGGTCTCCATTGGAACCCTGACCATTACTTACCTCTATGAGCAACTTAAGCAGTTGGATCTTGCTAATATTCCGCTCACCGGTGCAGAGAGTTGGAAGGAACGCGAGCAATCCATCACAGCATTCTTTCCCGATGAAAGTGTAAGGAAACAGACCTTGGCCATCGCAAAAGAGAAATTCCTTGATGGGGATGCCTTGCTTGCCCGAAGAGAGAAGCTTATCGTACTGCTCCCTACCGTGATCGAGGGAATGGAAGAGCAACTACCCCCGTACCAGGAACTGAAGGAAGCAATGGCGGAGGTTGGTTGTCCGGTTACTCCTTCTGATATTGCAAGCAATCTGGAAGGGCTCCGCCATGCAGTTACCGGTGCGCAGATGATCCGTAACCGCTATACCGTGCTAGATCTCTACTATGAGTTGGGACTGTTTGACCTAGCCTTGGATATGCTCTCAGGAATGTAGAGCATCTTCAGCGAAAAATCATCGTACGGCAAAGTACTTCTGATATTTGCTGGTAGGCTTGTCTGGTATGGTCATCTGTAGTTTTCCAGATGCGAGTAATGGTGTGAGGAACGTCTTTCGAAAATGTTCCCTGTGTTCTATGCCAATATGTCCCTGCATCTCTTCCCTGGTTCTTGGAACAGAGCAAAATTCTAGCAACATTTGCAAACGACTATCTTGCGCGGTGTCTTGCGCGGTGTCTTGCGCGGTGTCTTGCGCGGTGTCTTGCGC
>JAGYOG010000015.1 GCA_018399495.1 Sphaerochaeta sp. | reverse complement strand
AGGAGATAACTCGCACTCCCAAACAACCAGGACTCGATACCCTCTCTCCAGCAACAGGGCACATACCCGTTGGTCACGTTCCCTGTTTTTCTTAAGTTTCTGTTCCCAGAACGGACGGTTGGTCTTGGGAAGTGAAAAATACTTACATCCTTGGTGGGCATGCCAAAAACATCCATTGATGAAAATGACAGTTTTATACTTGGGAAGCACGATATCGGGTCTCCCTACCAAGCGCTTGTCATTGACCCGGAATCGGAATCCATGACGAAACAAGTAACTTCGTACCAAGAGTTCACTCTTGGTATCCTTCGCCTTGATGCTCGCCATGATCTTGCTACGCTTGGCAAGGGAGAAACAATCACCCATTGAAAGTACCTACAGGCTCAACCCTGCAATTGCTGCTCCAAGAGTGGGAGAATCGTCGATATGGACAAAACGATAATACCTTCTTCGAGTTAGTTGCAGATGGGTATGCAGATAGTACTCAGTATACTTCTTCAGATACTCGGTCTTGTAGAATGTGGTACCATCAGCATTGATACAGACAGGAACACGTGGATCGGTTCCAGCCCCGCTCTTGAGTATGGTGGCTGCAAGATTTGCTGCAGTGAGTTTTGCCGATCGGGCAATCAAGGCATCAATGATCATCCAAAGTGAAACCGCATCATCTTGATTTCCTTCGCAGCAGGTTACTAGTTCATACTCAGGATTGAACGGCATCTCAAGATAGTTGCTCATCACTGTGGTGTTGATCCCTCCAAGCTTGGTAAACCGTGCCTTGAAGTTCTCACTGAAGACCTCATCTTCAATTGCCTTCTCTATGACAAGTGTGCTCAATGGGCCAAGATACGCTCCACTGATCATCTTCTCCAGATGGTATTGCTGAGGAGCCTTGGTAGCATTAAAGAACTCGCGGTCAAGTTCACTGGGGCAAAAGTCAAAGTTACCTGATTCAATATTGATAATCTGACTATCCCCATCCTGCAGCCCTAGTTTCCCGATGGAGGAATGCTTCTCAACATAAGCAGTATTTGTACCGGTACCAAGGATGAAACCTATATAGCCACTGTAGGGGACTTCGCTCTTGGCGCTCTGACCGGCCAGAAGTGTAGCTACGGTATCATTGAGTACTGCTACTCTCTTATTGGAAACATCATAGCCTCGACGGGCAAGCTCTTTCAGCAGTGTTGCCCCAACCGGTTTTCCAATCACCTCGGGAGCCTTGATCTCCTTGGAAAACACCAAGGGAATTCCATCGTGGTCAGCAGTTATGGAAGCAGCGTAGGAGAAACAAAACCCGATCTTGTCGCTCTTGTCTATCAGACGCTCCACCTCATCGGCAAAAGTGGAGAAGAACTCCTGGGCACTCACTTCCTTTTTTACACCCGGCATTGATACTTTTCTAAAATCCTCAATATGAACAGTCCCTTCATCATCAAAGGTAACCAGGCAAGTTCTGAAATTTGTGCCTCCTGCATCAAGAACAATCACTGGTTCGTTCTTAGGGATTTCACTGACCACAGTGGTGTAGGTAGGAATCATTTTCAGGCTACTAGAATGCTCATCGGTTAATCCCTTTTCCATCTCACTGAAAAAGGTATTGAGCAAATGCTCCATATCCACCGTAGTAGGATCTATTCCCCGCTTTTTCAAGAACTCCTCAGTTTTCTGGACACAATCAGACATGCTTCCTCCTATTAGGAAAAAAAGGTTCGTCTATACCTCTACTTTCCTTCCGTTTATTTTCAAAGTTAGCGGATTCACCGCAAAAAATCCTTCATTATCTGTATGTAAAATGAACTTACCTTCAACCCTAACCGAAGTACTGACACGCTTTCCATCCACTACCACATCAGCAGTTACTATAATTTCGGGAATCCTTCCATTCTGCATCATGGAACCCATCAAGGACGGAAGTGTAATACCTTCTCCCCAGTCGGTAACGGCAGCGCCTTTTAGCACTGCCTGCCCCTCTTCCCATGCATGGACAGTCAAGTATTGGATCGCCACATCATTCAGTGGCCCTCTTGCAGCCTGCATCAAGGAGGCAAAAAAGGAGTTACCGCTTTCCTTGGTCGCCACAAACAAAGGAAGATAGGCCCCCAAATCCGCCTCTTGGAATGTTAGGATATGTGGAAGCGTCTCCCCATCCCTGAAATAGAGACTACTGCCAGGAAGATCAAGTTTTGGGGTATTGAGAAAAGCCGCAACCGCACAGATAGTTGAGTCAGTGATAGCTGCAATTGCCACCGTGACATCGTTTGGCGTAGGCTCTTTTGCCCCAAGGGGGGAAAGCAGACAAAACATCAGTAGAAAAGGTATTAGGTATTTCATGGGCATCCTTTTGTGATATGATAATTCACCACACAAAAGAGAACAACCTATTCATGGGAAAAAGACACAACTTCACTTATATGGTACACTGAAATCATGAATAAGCACCCTTCCAAACAAACTATGTTCTGGTATGACCTTGAAACCTTTGGACTCGACAGCAGATATGATAGAATCGCCCAGTTCGCAGGACAACGCACAGATATTGACCTCAATCCCATTGGGGAACCAACCGTCCTATATTGCAAACTCAGTGATGATTATCTACCTGACCCTCTTTCCTGCACCATTACCGGTATCACTCCACAGGAAGTGAACGAGAAAGGCATGTGCGAAAGTGAAATGATCGCTCGCATCAATACTGAATTCTCAAAACCCAATACAGTGGTAGCAGGTTTCAACAACATCCGTTTCGATGATGAGTTTATTCGTAATACCCTCTACCGTAATTTCTTCGACCCCTATCAGAGGGAGTGGAAGAACAACTGCAGCCGTTGGGATATTATTGACTTGGTACGTGCAGCGTATGATCTCCGCCCAGAAGGCATTACATGGCCTCCCAGGAAGGAGACTACAGGAAATCCCACGTTCCGCCTCACCAGCATGACCGAAGCAAACAACATCAGCCAGGAAGGGGCACACGATGCCTTGGTGGATGTCAGGGCAACTATTGAAATTGCTCGGCTTATCAAGAACAAGCAGCCAAAGCTGTATGATTACTATTTTTCTCTCAGGGCAAAGAGCCAGGTCAAACGGGTGGTCCCCACCCCCTTCGGACAACCGGTACTCTACACCTCTGCAATGTTCAGTAAGAATGAAGGGTGCTCACGCCTTATCACCCCGATTACCCACATGAAAAGCAACGCAAATGCCATCATCTGTTTCGATCTGAGCAAAGACACTGCTCCACTGCTGAGGGCAACCAGAGAAGGAAACACTGCTCAAGACAGAGGGTGTTTTCACTTTAGCAATAAACAAGTGTCCGTTTGTTTCCCCTTTTAAAAGTGTATTGACCGACCAGCTTGCTGTGGAAACTTGGTGTAGATAAAGGATCTTGCCATGTTCCGCCACCATCAAATCGCAAGCCATCCCAAGTTGCTGCTTATTGCACGGAATGTCGAGGACTCCTTTGACGGGGTTGATGATGTGGATTTCCAATACGACCGCTTCTTCGCTGATGCCGACCAGAAGCCTTCTCCTGGTCAGAGAAGCTGAACCGAAGGAAAAGCTCTCCTTGCATCTCGACTATGAGGATTAAGAATTCCCTACCATGCTCTTTCGGCATGTTGCTGAGTGGGAGGAAGTGCTCAATGAGGAACAACTCCTCAAATGGCGTAGTTTCTGTGCTGAGCGCGCACGCTCAGCCACCAGGGACCATCAAGATGAACTGGAATTTCTTTAAACGAAAGATTGAGGAAAGGTGTAGCACCGAGACCCCTGCTCGGGAAAACTGGTACTTGCTGATCTTAAACAGTACGAAGGGAGCTTGAGGAAGCGAATCTTCTTTTAGAGCAGGTTCATTTCCTTTGCTGTCTTCTTGAATGCATCCACTGCGCTTGTCCAGATCTTCCAACGTATGGGTTGCAGAAAGTTGTACCCTGATACGAGCTTTACCCTTGGGTACCTGGGAAGCAAGATCCGATAGCGTAGATACCCTTGGTCAAAAGGCGATCAGCCATCTCAACTGCCTTTGCCTCATCATAAATCATAACCGGGACGATGGCAGTCTCCTTTTACCAAATCGAAGCCTGCCTCTTCCATCTTCCGCCGGAAATAGACTGCATTGCGCATGGTTATTTTTCCTTGTACGAATTTCCTGCTTCAGCAAATCCAATACCTTGATCGTCCCTCCACAGATTGCCGGAGCCAAGGTATTGGAAAACAAGCGGACGTGCCCTTTGGCGGTAGGTCGATCAGAGCGCTGCCGGCCTGTAATACACCACCACTCGCTCCACCACATGCCTTCCAAAGGTGGTGGTAATCAGATCTACCTTTTCCCTTCCAACACCACACAATTCAACAAGTTCCCCGTCCTTTAGGCCAAGATACCCAGTTACGTAGGGAATCATCTACATCACCAAAGGAGCATCATACTTCTCCGGCGAGTGCACAAATTTCAGCGAGCTTGGCGATGTCCCCATCCATTGAAGACACCGTCTGTTGCAATCGGAACGCCTTCGCTGCCTTGCTCTCCTGCAGCACTTCTTCCAGGTTCGCCATATCGCTGTGCTTGTAACGATAGCGTTTTGCCTTGCAGGGGCGAATTCCATCAGTGAGCATGATTGAGTTCATCACTGACCGCATCCTCCTCACTCAGTAACGGTTCGAACAGAGCCCACATTGGCATCATAACAAGGAGGTAAACAGAATGGTATCATCAGTATGCAAGAAAGCACTGACGCGCTTCTCCAACTCCTTGTGAATCTGCTGGGTACCGCATATGAAGCGGACTGAGGAGAGCCCGTAGCCCCATGTGTCCATGGCATCCTTGGCTGCTTTGATGACCTCTTCAGTATCGGCCAATCCCAGGTAGTTGTTGGCACAAAGTTGGGAACCTCTCCGTTTCCCCAGCAGAGATCGAGCGTTGTTGTCTGCCTTGCAGTACCCGTTCCTTCTTCATCAACCCAGATTGTTCTTGTTCTGTAAGAATGCTTTCGAATCCTTTTCCAATGCTTCTGTCATGGTGTCCTCCTTCTTATGGTTTCAATCATATCAAGAGTCATGGTTTCCAAGTCGTAGGTAGGATTCCAATCCCACTCCACCCGTGCAGCATAATCTTCCAGGCAGTTGGGCCAGGAATCTGCAATAGCTTGTTTCACGGGATCAATCTCATAGGTAATTGTAAACCCTGGGATAAGCGTACGTATATAGGCAGCTTGCTCCTCAGGACAGAAACTCATGCTTGCAATATTGAACGCATTACGGTGCCTAAGCCGGCCGGGGTCAGCTTCCATAATCTGAATTGCAGCCTCCACAGCATCGGGCATGTAAATCATATCAAGGTAGGTATCCCCCCTAAGAAAACAGGTATAGTGCTGCTTCTCTACAGCTTCATAATAGATTTTCACTGCATAATCTGTTGTTCCACCACCAGGTGGGGTCATGTTGCTGACAATACCAGGGTATCGCACTCCCCGGGTATCAACATCATAGGCATGATGATAGTAATCGCACAACAATTCACCTGCTACCTTGGTCACCCCATAGATGGAAGTTGGACGCTGAATGGTATCCTGTGGCGTGTACTGCTTAGGGGTGGTAGGTCCGAATGCCCCGATCGAGGATGGGGTGAAAACGGCACAGTGATTCTCTCTCGCTACCTCCAGGGTTGCAATCAAGCCATTCATGTTGAGATCCCATGCCACCAATGGATTTTGTTCAGCCCTCGCAGAAAGCAGTGCCGCGAGGTGGTAAATGGTATCAATCTTATGTTTCTTGACAATTTCATTGATGATTTTCCCCTCACGGGCATCAACCTTGTAGAATTGCCCCCCCCCGATGAGTTCCTTGTTCACATCATCGCGAATATCAGTTAATACCACATGTTCTGGTCCATAGCGGCGACGACATTCCAATGCAATCTCCGAACCCAGTTGTCCTAAAGAACCAATGATTAGGATGTTTTTCATCAGACCCTCCGAGCGTACATTCCTTGACAATCCCCTTTTGGGGAGCATACAATATCTATGTTTATTATAGTAAACACAGTTCACTATGTCAAACTTTTACCACAAGGAGCGATACAATGGAAACCCCTCCCATGATCGGCAAGAACATACAACGGATACGCACCAGTAGGAAATTGACACTCAATGTACTTTCTGAACGTTCGGGCGTGTCAAAGGCAATGCTCAGCCAGATTGAATCCGACAAGGTAAACCCCACCGTGGCTACTGTCTGGAAAATAGCAAGAGGTTTGAATGTTGAGCTCAACGATCTTCTCGATTCAGATGATCAGCCCAAGAGGATTTTCACCCTTAACCCAGCCGGAGAGGATTCCCCTAAGCTTGAGACGCATGAGAACGGGGTATCCATCCGCATCCTCAGCCCATTGAGTATGGTGGAAGATCTTGAGATGTACCTTGTCACCCTAGAGCCGCACAGTATCCTCAGCAGTGAACCTCATTACGCTGGAACTCAAGAATATCTTACTGTTGTCAAAGGCTCGGTAAAGGTACAAGCCGACGATAATACTGCTGAAATCAAGAAGGGAGACTTTCTCGTCTACCACTGTGATGTAGAACACTCCATAGCTAATGAAAGCAACCAGGTTGCTGTAGTACATATGGTGGTACGTTTTACGGAGGACAAGCACTAGAAAACTGCTTTTGTTTGACGTGAAGGATTGCCTGCAGTATAAAGGAGCAAGGCAGGTATATCATGGCAAAAAGAAGCATCATGGTCTCCTATGGAATGGGTAAATTCATTGCTGAGTTCCTTACCGGCGCATTCGGTAGCATTGTATTCATGTTTTATGAGACGGAAGTGGGGTTGTCTGCAGGCTATGCTGCGCTCGCAACTATCCTCTACTCTCTCTGGAATGCAATAAACGACCCAATCATTGGGTATATAACCAACAAAGGCGCCCCTTTTTCAAAAAAACTTGGGAGAAGGTTTCCTTGGATTATCCTAGGGCTGGTGCTTTGCAGTGTCTTTTTTATTCTCATTTTCAGTATTCCCATTTCGTGGGATGCTAGAAATAACCCCCTTCCCGTCTTTCTCTGGATGGTCCTCACCATTTGTCTCTATGATGGGTTCTACTCTCTTTGGGAAGTGAATTACCAAAGTATTTATCCTGATAAATTCCGAACCCAGAGAGAAAGGACCACCACCGCAGCTGTTGGTACCGGTATCGGGGTCTTGGGAATTGCCTCCGGCTTTATCATCCCTCCCCTGTTCTTCTCCTACGGGGTAAGGTCAAGTTATCTTATCTGCGCCTTGGTCATAGCAGGATTCAGCCTGTTGGCAACCTTTGGTGTAAGCTTCGGGGTCTTTGAAACCAAGGATATGATCGCACGATTCACCCAACAGAAAGAAAAGGAAGCATCCCCTCATTTCTTTGACCAGATGAAACGGGCACTGAAAAATCGTAACCTGCTCGCCTTTGTGCTGTTGCTCTTCTTCTACCAGAGCGGATGCATGCTCATGACTGCCAGCGTCAACTATGTGGTCAAGTATGTGCTTGCAGCGAAAAGCAGCCAAGCCACCCCAATTTTCGCAGGAATGCTGGTAGGGACACTCCTCTCCATCCTGATCTGGATGCAGGTTGCCAAGCGCCTGAAAAACAATCAGTTGATGCTCATCCTCTGCTCATTTGTTTTGGCTCTCTTTGCTCTTCCCCTCTCCTTCCTCTCATCGGCCACCTCGTACGTTGTTGCAATGGCACTATGGGGGTTGGGGTTTGGAGGTTTCTGGACATTCATGAGCCCAGCCATGGCCGATGTTATTGATAGCCTTATTGTGGTACAAAAGCGTCGGGACGATGGGGTAGTCCTAGGGATCAGGGCCTTTTTCATGCGCTTCAGCTATGCAAGCCAAGCCTTGGTCTTCTTCATCGTACACAAAGCAACCGCGTTTGACCCCCTTGCGATCACCGAACAAGCAATATGGGGCATACGACTCCACATGGGGGTAATCCCTGCCCTCTTCTTTCTTGCAGGTGGATTACTTTTCCTGCGTATGAATACACTTGGACCGGCTGAGGTTGCAAAAAATCATGAGTTGCTCAGCCAATTGGATATCTAGCAATGCTATGCAAAGACCCATCACTTTTGTATACTTGCCCTGTAGGAGAAAACGATGCTAGAAAAACTGCCCGATTACGAGAAGCAGCTTGCAGATATAGATGAGAAGCTCGGCAATCCTGAAACCATGCAAGATATGAAGCTCTTCAGGAGCCTTAACCAGGAGCGATCACATCTTGCTCCCATCATTGATGAACTCAAAGAGATGGAGAGCTTGAAGGGCCAAATCGCTGATGCAAAGCAATTGCTCAAGGAAGAGAAGGATCCTGAGATGCTCGAGCTAACCGAGCAAGAATTGGACGAATTGACCGAGCATCTAACCAAAAGCGAACAGAAAACTAAGATGCTTCTCATTCCTCCTGATCCAATGGAGGGAAAAGATATCATCATGGAAATCCGTGCAGGAACTGGTGGAGAGGAAGCAGCACTCTTTGCTGCAAACCTGTTCCGCATGTACTCCCATTATGCGGATGCCAAAGGTTGGAAGATAGAAATTCTCTCGTCCAATGAAACAGGTATTGGTGGTTTTAAGGAACTGGTACTTTCAATCAGTGGAAAAGATGTCTATGGGTCGCTCCGTTTCGAAAGCGGGGTTCATCGAGTACAGCGCGTTCCTGAGACAGAAAGCGGTGGGAGAATACACACCAGTGCTGTCACTGTAGCGGTACTTCCTGAAGCCGTGGAAACAGATATCGAAATTCGTCAGGAAGATCTCAAGACTGATGTCATGCGCGCTGGAGGCCCAGGGGGGCAGAGCGTTAACACTACTGACAGTGCAGTACGATTGACACACCTTCCTACAGGATTGGTGGTAATCTGTCAGGATGAAAAAAGCCAGATTAAGAACAAGGCTAAAGCCCTACGAGTACTCCGCTCTCGTCTTTTCGACTTGGAAGAGGATAAGAAGAATCGTGAACGTGCTGAGGCAAGAAAAAGCCAGGTTGGTTCAGGAGACCGCAGTGAACGCATCCGCACCTACAACTACCCACAGAACAGACTGACCGACCACCGTATCAACTTAACGTTGTATAAACTTGAACTGATAATGGCTGGGGACCTTGACGAAGTAGTTGAGGCGTTGAAAATAGCCGCGGGTGAAGCTGCACTCAAGGAAGCGTAAGAAACGTGTGCATGACCGTTGCCAAGTGGAAGCAACAGACAACTAAACTGCTGCAAGCAGGGCAGGTGGGAGAGAGCACAGACTTGGATGCCCGTCTTCTCCTTGAGAAAGTAACCGGCCTTGACCAGATACACCAGATCATGGAGAGTGAGCGAATCTTGGTTGAAGAGGACTTGAAATCCCTGGAACACCTCAGGAACCAGCGGCTGGCTCACAAACCCATGGCATATATTCTGGGACATAAAGAGTTCTTTGGAAGAAGTTTTTTGGTTGATGAACATACACTCATTCCCCGTCCAGACACAGAGACCCTTATTGAGGAAGTACTTCGTTTTGCCCAAAACAAACCTAAGGAAGCATTGCTTCCAATCATTGATGTTTGTACCGGTAGTGGTGCGATAGGAATCACGATTGCCCTTGAGCTGGGAGTGGATGTTGAACTCTCTGATATCTCCAAAGCAACTTTGACTATTGCTGATCGCAACGCTGTAGCGTTGACAGGACATCCACTTTCACTACATAAAGCTGATCTCCTCTCCACGATATCACAAAAATATGGTATGATCGTGAGCAATCCTCCCTATCTCACCACCAACTGGTGTGATGAGGTTTCAGCGGAGGTCGCATGGGAACCAAGAAGTGCCTTGAATGGATTGGGGTCTGACGGACTTTTCCTGATTAAAAGGTTACTGGAACAAAGCGCCAAGCACCTCAAGGATGAAGGAGTTCTGTTTATCGAATGTGATTACAGGCAAACCAATGAAGTTGCTGCCCTATTCAAGCAGCATAACTTCAAGCATATTACCATTACCAAGGATATTGCTGGTCATGAGCGCGTAGTTTGGGGGATACTTGCATGTACGAACAATTAATCGAACGCTTCATCCAAAAGGCGTATAAGTATCCCAAAGCTGACCAAGAGAAAATCTTGGCCGCTGCTACCTTTGCAGACAGCAAACACGAAAACCAAAAACGAGCTAGTGGGGAACCTTATCTCATCCATCCCCTCGCAGTGGGTGAAATCCTCATCCAGCTAAAAATGGATGCCGACACCGTCTGCGCCGGGCTTCTCCATGACACCCTCGAAGATACCAATACCACCTACGAAGAACTCTTCCAGACCTTTGGGCAGTCTGTCGCTGACATGGTTGAGGGAGAGACCAAAATAGCCAACCTCAAGACGATGAAAAAGAGTGTCCAAGAAGCTGAGACTATTCGCAAAATGTTCTTCGCCATGAGCAAGGACATTCGTGTCATCATCATCAAGCTAGCTGACAAACTGCATAATATGCGCACCATCCAACACTTGAACCCTCAGCGGGCAAAAGAAATTGCAGGCGATACACTCGATATTTTTGCACCTCTTGCTGACCGTCTGGGTATCTCGTGGCTGAAGGATGAGTTGGAAGACTTGAGCTTAAAAGTACTCAAACCCGATACTTTCAATTACATCCAAGACTACCTGTTAAGCAAGAAAAGTGAGCAGAAGGCGTACTTGAACCGGGTGGAGAAGTCAATTTATCGTGCATGTGGGGACACCCAGCTGAGCGATATCATTGTTACCAGCAGAGCTAAGCATTCCTATTCGGTCTACATGAAAATGAAGAAACGCAAGAAGGAAATCGATGAAATTTTTGATATCCTTGGAGTACGCATCCTCTGTAATACCATGACTGAATGCTACACCATTCTAGGTGTTGTCCACCGCCTATGGCCGCCAATTGAAGGACGGTTCAAGGACTATATAGCCATGCCAAAGGCAAATAACTACCAGAGCCTACATACTACGGTTATGGCCCTCGATGGCAAGTTGCTTGAGATCCAGATTAGAACCAAGGAAATGCATTTCACCGCTGAGTATGGTGTTGCTGCCCATTGGAACTACAAAGCAGACACAGGTAGCGACAGTGGTTCCTGGAATAAGATGGATAATGAGCAGTTCTCACGTATTATCAGCAAGCTCAAGGTTTGGTCGAATGAGATAGAGAGCAGTGAATCCTATATGGAAGATATCAAGGGAGAGTTGCTCAAGGATACCATCTATGTATTCACTCCACAGGGACATATTGTAGAACTCCCAACCAACTCCACTGCCCTCGATTTTGCCTACCAGATCCATACAGAGGTGGGAAATCATACCACCGGGGCAAAGGCCGATGGTTCAATCATCCCACTCAATGCCCCATTGAAAAACACACAGGTTATTGAAATACTGACCAGTCCTAATGCACGCCCGCACTTGCAGTGGTTGCGCTATGCCCAGACAAACAGTGCCCGAAAGAAAATCAAGGCGTGGCTGAACAAATATGATGAGGACATCCTCATTGACAAGGATATCATCGCCAAGCGAAAAACTCCCGACCATCAGCAGAAAGAGGAACAGCAACAACCGCCACAGCCGCCGTTGGATGAAGAGCATATCGTTAAGGAAGTGTTTGATGCCAAGCGGGTCAAATTCCGTGTCGGGGAAGAGAAGAATATGATGATCCACATCGCCCAATGTTGTAATCCAGTAAGGGGAGATGATATCGTGGGGTACATCAGCAGAGGACGTGGAATCATTGTGCATAAACGTAATTGTCCCAATCTCAAAAACATGGCAGAAATTGATGATCGGGCCATTGAGGTGGAATGGGAAACAGAGTTTCCGAAACTTACCAAACGTTTCAGCGTGACCAGCAAGAGAACCTATGACCTCTTTGGCGAGATCGAAGGAGCCCTCCGCAAGCACAAGGGGCACCTCATTGAAGGTAGATTGCATGACGACGAGGAAGGGAAACTCAGGGGAACATTCACCATGGAAGTTGAACGTGAAGATGACTTCAAGAAGATCATCAAAAATCTGAAAACCATCCCAAGCGTCATCACCATCGCAGAAATCAAATAGGCATTACTCTTCGAGAACTCTAAGAATCTCAGGAAGCAACTGTTTCTTCCTGGAAAGGACTCCTGGCAGAAAGAATTTTCCTTCCCCAACCTTCTCGTAGGCGAGCTTGCGCTCTGTGATTGGCAAGCTGGTCATCAAGAGCACACTGTTCTCCTTCACCACATCAGTAATGAGGAACATCGCCCAGTCCAAACCATGAGCCATTTTCAAGAGCTCCAGTTCAGAGAGATAGGTGTCTTTGTATTCATCCACATCGCTGAGTGTAGTGACTTCACACTGCCCAATCCCGAACGAAACACCAAGTTCTCGATAAACCTTGAAATCAGCTTCAAGCATCTTGCGAGGATCTTCCTTAGCCAAGGAAGCTCCACTGCTGAACATCGTCTCCCCGAACTTGCGCATATCCTCAACATCACCAAGAACCAGAAGATCCTGCACTACAGTATAATCCTCGAATGTCGTGGTAGGACTCTTGAGCATTACTGTGTCACTGACAATTCCAGAAAGCAAAACACGAGCCATTTGTTGTGAAATCTCAATATTGTACCGCATATACAACTTGTAGATGATGGTACAGGTTGAACCGAGTGGCTCACAGTAAATGAAAATCGGGTTACGGGTCTTTGCAGCACCCAGGCGATGATGGTCGATGATTTCCAGAACTTCAGCCTCATCGATACCACTCACACCTTGCTCTGTTTCATTATGGTCAACCATGATCACTTTGGTCTTTGGTCGATCCAAAAAACAACGTCTGGTAACAAATCCCTTGTACTTACCGTGTCCAAAAACGGGAAGCCCACGATATTCACTATCGGCAAGGATGTCCCGTGCCACATCGAAAAGACAGTCATCTTCGAGCTTGATTGGATCCTGTACCATAAGCTCCTTGACCGGCACACTGAGACGCAGGAGTCTGAGTGTCTCTGCGGTATCAAGCGCACTGAGATACACAGAACCATGGTAGGAATCCCAGTCAACATTACTGGTGACATGATCCTCTATTCCTGTCAAGACAATGGCTGGAATTTGTAGTTCAATAGCTTTACTGATGTGGTCTTCCCTATCTCCGACCACCAAGATAGGGGGACTTCCTTCCAGAGCCTCCATATGCTTGTAGAAGATCATATAGCGCATTGCGCCAACCATGATAGGAGCATCGAAGGTTGCCTTTTCCCCTCGTTTCAGGAAAGAACCTTTCAGTACCTTGGGGAAATTATCCACAACGAAGTGATAGATTGGGCGTTGGCCGCTGTTCTCCTTCAGGACAAAGCTGCTGAACTCATCAACACTCAAGAGCCCGCGATAGTGCTCACCCTCCATGACCGGTACAACTGATGATTTGCTTGAAGAACCATAGAAAGAGACCAAGTTGTACACAGGATCTCCTACCTGTACAACCGATTCGGTATTTCGGGTAACACTCAGCACCTTGGTGCGTACATCCTTTATGAAAGGCGGAGGGGTTACCCCCAGCCGGTCAAACTGAGCTTTTGTTGTGTCATTGAGATTCCCACATCGCACTGGAAAGTAGGTGTTGTTGGGATCGACTTTATTTTTCAGAAATGCATAGCTATAGGCAGCACAAATGCTGTCCATATCCGGATTACGATGTCCACACACAAATATTTCGGCCACGACATGCTCCTCTGTTTTCCGCTATTCTATCCGAGTTATGCTCCTCTGACAACTGATAATGGCTAGTCAGAGCAGTTCAAATAGGGTACCATCGAGAAAACCAAGGAGATGTAATATGCCTAGTGTAGTACTTGCAAATGACCATGGTGCAGTTGAACTGACCAATAAATTGATTGGATATCTGGAAAAGATGGGATATACAGTAAACCATTTTGGAGTCACTTCCAATGATTCAGTAGACTATCCTGATATCGCTAAGGAAGCCTGTCTGGAGTACAAGAAAGGTGGGTATGAATTTGGAATTGTCCTCTGCGGAACCGGCATTGGGATCTCCATCAGTGCAAACAAGGTTAACGGAATCCGCTGTGCACTCCCCCAGAATTGCTATGCAGCAACGATGGCGAGACGCCACAATGATGCAAACTTTATTGCATTTGGTGGTAGAATTGATTACCAAGAAGATCCTTTGGATATGCTTGATGCCTTCATGGATGTCTCTTTTGAAGGTGAACGACACCAAAGACGAGTTGACAAGATGATGGCCTTGGAAGGGACCTGCTAGTGGTAGTCCTTATAGGTTCCTACCACGTAGAAATCATATTTGATCAAATCGAAGAGTAATCCAACCTGTCTGTTTGACAGGTTGTAGGCAAGGGTGAGAGAGAGTAACCGCTCTCTCTTTCCTGTTACTGGGCTTCCTATTGTGATGGGGGTCAGGGAGAGCAGGATATGGCTGACTCCCAAGGTTTCTTCCTCACGATAGGGACTAATCATGATACCAGCTCCTACGAGTGTGTTGATCCCCACCCCAGCTACTGAAGATGAGGTGGAACGTTGGCCGAGCAAGGTCCGTTGCATGAGCAGGGAGACAGATGAGCTGCTAAAGGGGTCTGGTATGATTCGAGTATCTACCTGAACATCCAATTCCCATCGATTAGTCAAACCTGTGGTGATTCCCCAAGCAAGTTTCATTCGACTCGGGTCCAAATCTTTCTCATACATATGTGCATTGGTCCCCAAGGTGATTCCCAAGTCAAAATAACCAGCAAACAGAGGGGAAGCAAATACTAAAACAACAATACCTATCAACAACAATTTCTTACACATGGCAACCTACTTGATAAAATACGTGTAACGGACAAGATTGACACCCCAACTGTCCACTACGCCCTTCTCCATATTGAAGGAGATGAATGGGGAAAGGAATTCATACCAAAAATCCTTTTGGCTCAATTTCAATAGACTTGCTTCCACGGTAAAGGTAGAAACTTCCCGTGCTGGGTCCAACTGGTAGAAAAACCCCACAGCCGGAGTGTAGGCAACCACATTGTGAGCAATGAAATTGAAGGGGTGCTGCGTTGTCCGCACAAGCTCAATATTCAAGCCAGCCTGCAGGTACGGAACGATCCATTCTTTGTCTTGATCGGTGCCAAGAGCAATCTTACCCAAAAGAGAGGGATTGCCGTATTTCAAGAGCCAAGGCCTATAGGCCAGAGACACTTCCATGCCACTGGACAAACGCTCAGGACCGTCTACAACTTCTTCCCCATAATATCCAAACCCATATCCGAAGGAACGAGCCATCAACGGAGTTGAGACAAGAAGTATAAGAAGTATCAAAAGTATCGTTGACTTCTTCATCATCAACCTCCAAAAAATGCTGTTATGAATCGGGGCCAATTCCTGAGAGTATGCCACTCCTCGGCCAGTTCTTCAGTAATGGGAATAGTATTCTCATACAGTTGCTCATAATGAAGCTTCAATTGCTGAGCGAGTTCTGGGCTGTCAATAACAAGAGAATTTTCATAGGCTAGGTTCATTGAGCGGTAATTTACATTGGTAGAACCTATCACCACATAGCGATCATCAACAATAATCAGTTTCTCATGCAGCAGTCGTTGTGTCTCTGCAGTCTCCTGCTCAATGCGAAGATCAATGCCCATGGCAAGCAAATCTTTTACCATATACTCAATTCCCTTGCGATTGGTGACCCTTCGGTCAAAGGGAACAATCATCTGAATCTCTACACCCCGCTCTTGTGCTAGTCTGAAAGCCTCGATCATCTCCTTATCCATAAAAGGAAGGAACGGAAGTACTTGCACCGATTGTTCAGCCTCATTGAGCAAGGATCCAATGAGTTTGCTCATTTTGGCACTACCAGGTTCCTGGTTCACATACCACCCCTGGTAGGTCCCTCTTCCCTCAAGCATAGTCGTATCAACAGAAAAATCTTCCCTGGATACCTCATCCCAAGTTTGTTCATTCCACCAAGGGACGAAATAATAAAGAAGAAGCTCAATGAGCTCAGGAGAGTAGAACTCATACATACTATCTCGTTGTAATTGTTCATTTTCAGCACCGATGGAAATATAGTTGAGGTTCATACCCCCAAGTACTACATGTTTCCCGTCTACAATGAGAAATTTCCGGTGATCACGATACAGGAGATTCAGACCACTTACCAATCGTGCACCACTTATTGGATTGAATTCCAAGAGATGAACACCACTTTCACGGAGAAATTTCAAAGGTATCAGATGATAACGCGTCTCTGTCATATCGAAGGGACCTATCCCATCAACAACGAAGTAGACACGGACCCCACTCTCTGCTTTCTGTGCAAGCGCATTGTACAGTGCTTCCAACTCCTCGGAACTGGAAGCAAGGAATGCGCTTGTGATCAGATAGTCCTCTGCCCCTTCAACAAGCTCAATGAAGCGGTCTCTCCAAACACGACCATCATAGTAGACATTAGGATAGGACACCTGGACCCTCGGAAATTGAAATGAGGAAAATTTCTCCTCCAAGGGGATGGAACTATCGAGAACTTCCGGAGTAATCATATGATGAGTGCTTGAGCAACTTGTTCCGAGGAGAATCATACTAATAAAAAACACGAGTAACAATCGGGACTGGCGCATCATGACCTCATCGTGGGAAAGATGAAAGGATGCGGTAACAGCTCTTCAAATCGGTATATTACATGACTGCCCGTTCTTCCTTCGGCATAATCAACATCTACAAGATGGACTATGGTATCATGGCGGCTGAACTCTGCGAGCACTTGCAGACAAAGGGCACAAGGAGGTGCTGGAGGAGCATCCTCACTGACCACGACCAGAAGGGAAATCCCAATGGTCCCTTCATTCGTAATGGCATTCAGAATTGCATTGCGTTCTGCACAGAGGGTTGCTCCATAACTGGAATTTTCCACATTGCAACCACTGTATACACGATTTGTTGCACTACTGACTACTGAAGCTCCAACCTTGTACTGGGAGTATGGAGTGTACGCATTCTTTCGTGCCTCATATGCTTGCTTAATGGCAAACTCCAAGAGTGCCTTCTCTCCCACCAAAGGAGAAGAAGCTTCCAGAATCTTGTTTACTCCGTAGACTACACGGTCATCACTCCCCTCGCTTGAAGAGAGAATCATCTCCAGTTCCTCACGGCTCTGAAAATCCTCAAAAGCATCCAGACTTGAAAATACATAGTCCGCTCCGGCATCAACAAGTTCAGATACGGAAAAAGTGGTAGCAACTGCGCAGACAGAACATCCGGCTTGTTTTCCAGCACGGATACCGTTGAGAGCATCTTCAATCACCAAGCATTCTTGAGGGGGAAGCCCCATGGAGAGGGAAGCCAACTGATAGATATCTGGATTAGGTTTGTTTCGCTTTATGCTCTCACCGGTCACCATGCAATCGAAATCTGATTCTTCAAGTCTTATAGCACGAAGATTTATCTCGGCCTTTGTACGTGCAGCACTGGTGGCAAGTGCCAGTTTTAACCCAGCCTTACGAGCATTGGAAATAAACCGGTGAACCCCTTCAAGTGGGCCACGGTCCATAGCATATTCTGCATAGAGAGAAAACAAGGCCTCTTTGGCCTCCTCGAATTCTATAGCAACACCATATTTCTCTGCTACACCGCAGAGAAATCTCCTGTCTCCTGCCCCAATAAATGGAGTAAAATCCTCAGGCTGGACAGGTATCCCTATGCGTTCAAAGTATGTCATTGCAGCGTGAAGGATGACAGGTTCGGAATCGATGAGAACCCCATCCATGTCAAACAGTATTCCTTCAATCATGGAAACTCCTTGCTGATAGTCTAGTGAAAATAGCCTACTGTGACAATAAGTGAGCTTGTTAAAGACGGCATCCTTTGCAGGATGCCGTTACCAACCTAGTATAGCAAAATCAATGCATTATCGTTTTGCCTCGACCAACATCATCTTGGGTAACAAACTTTCCGTATCCATTACGTCCAAGATAGATATTGTCTCCCATGATCAAACGTCCACGAAGATAGGTCATAATTGCTTTGCCAATGACCTGCATTCCCTCATAAGGTGTATATCCACTGGCTGAATGCGTATCCTCTTTGCTGATAGTCCACGCCATATCAGGGTCGAAAATTACCAAGTCAGCATCACTTCCTACCCTGATAGAGCCTTTCTGAGGGTAAAGCCCGAACGCTTTAGCAGGACCAGTGCTGAGTAAATTCACTACCTGCTGAATACCAATCCTTCCACTATTGGAGGCAAAGGAGTAAACCAAACTCAGAAGTTCTTCTGTACCAGGAATCCCTGGGAAAATGGTTCTCACATCATTGCTGGAAAGCTTTTGCTCACGAGTGAATGAACAGTGGTCTGTTGCAATAATCTGCACCTCCCCATTGAGGACTGCTTCCTGTAACGCATCGTTATCTTCCTTGCTCCTCAAAGGAGGTGTCATGACATACAGCGGACCATCTTCACCTTCAAGTTTGCTCTTATCCAAGAACAGGTAATGAGGTGTTGTCTCAAGAATTACCCTGAGCCCCTTTGACCGAAGCTCCCTCACTTTTTCAAGACCATCTTTACTGGATAGGTGCACTATATAGATCGGCATATCCAGCTCTAAAGCAATCTTTCCTACCGTTTCAATGCCTCTGGCCTCGGCTTCACTGGGACGGAGTACTGCATGGGAAGGAGGAGTATAGGGTCCAGTATAGGTACTGTTTACCTTCTGTATGGTTGCATCATCTTCACAGTGAACACTTATCAGCAAATCATGCTTCTTGCATAATGCAAAAATCTTACGCAACTCTTCGGGATTATCAACCAAGTAACCGACATCTTTATACGTGGTGAACATCTTTATGACCTTCACCCCTGCCTGCTTCAGCTGTATCAATTCCTCTTCCAAGCCTTCGCGGTAAGCGTACACCCCTTGGTGGAGAGAAAAATCCACAGCCATCTCTTTTCCCATGGCAGTACTTCTGGCTTTCGCACAGGCCGCAAGATTTCCTTTCTTGTCATCGTCGGCAAAATCCACGACACATGTTACCCCACCAAAAGCTGCACAGCGACTGCCTTCCTCAAAGGAGTCAGCCGTAACAGTTCCCCTGCTTACCAAGTGATAATGGGTGTGGGCATCAATGATGCCGGGCAACACACACATATCTTCTGCCTGTACTATCTCTGTTCCTTCAGGCAATGTACCTGGGTCGATCTTTGCTGCAATATGCACAATCTTCGAATTCTCAATCAAGATGTCAGCATGCCTGGTCCATTCCGTATCAACGAGCAATCCGTCTTGTATTAATATTCTATTCATACCTTAAGGATACCTCAAGATTGGAAAGACTGCAAAGCAAAAAGTACCAGTCGCTCAGTAGCGAAGATTTGGTTCCTTGATTGCCTTCACCTCATCCAATCGGCCTATTGGTGTCGTGTAAGGAGCTCCTTTCACATATTCGGGATCTTCTTTTGCTTGTTCAAGAATTGAACGGAATGCAAGAATGAAAGCATCAAGTGTCTCAAGGCTCTCACTCTCGGTCGGTTCAATCATAAGCGCTTCACTTACCAGTGAGGGAAAGTACATGGTAGGAGGGTGATACCCCTTATCAATGAGAGCTTTGGCAATATCCTGAGCTCTTACCCCATAATTCTGTCTATACTGCTCCAAGCTGATGACAAACTCATGCATGCATCTTGTCCCATAGGGAATCTCACACACATCACCTAATCGCTTTGCCACATAATTTGCATTCAAAACGGCATGAGCACTTGCAGAGCGGAGGCCTTCACTACCCATTCTTAAAATATAGACATACGCCCTAAGCAGTACCAGGAAATTCCCCCAGAACATACTAACTTTCCCGATGGATTCCTCACGCTCCCAATCAAGAACATAGCCACTATCGGTCAAGTGAATATCCGGTTTCGGGAGGAATGGCCTGAGTGTATCATTCACCATCACTGGACCGCTTCCCGGACCACCTCCCCCGTGTGGGGTGGAGAAGGTTTTGTGTAGATTGAGATGCACTACATCAAACCCCATCTCACCAGGGGTAGCCATACCCAATATGGCATTCATGTTAGCTCCGTCATAGTACATGAGGGATCCCTGGGCATGGACCATCTTGCTGATGGCAAGAATATCCTGCTCAAAGATTCCCAAGGTATTGGGATTGGTCATCATCAAGGCAGCAACAGAATCATCCAACTTTGCCTCAAGGTCATCCAAATCCACCTGACCCTTTTTATTAGCACCGATGGGAAGCACCTCAAAACCATTTACTATTGCACTGGCAGGATTGGTGCCATGAGCACTGGAGGGGATGAGGATCTTGGTGCGCCCGATCTCTCCATGTTGCTCATAGTATGTCTTGACCATTTTCAACCCAGTATATTCGCCATGGGCTCCCGCACAAGGCTGCAATGTACCCCATTTCATTCCAGTGATAGAGGAAAGATCCTCCAGCAAATTAAACATAATGGAGAGACTACCCTGTGTTGTTGAGACATCCTGCAGGGGATGTATTTTTGTAAATGCATCCATTTTTGCTATATGTTCACTGAGCTTGGGATTATATTTCATCGTACAAGAACCAAGCGGATACATTCCATTGTCCACACCATGAATCATCGTGGAAAGGCGAGTAAAATGCCTGACTACATCCAATTCTGATACTTCCGGCAGACGAGCTGTTTCCTGTCTACGAATGGATTCGGGGAGAGGAGGAAGTGCCTGATAAAACCCATTAGGAAGATCCAGAGGAGGGAAACAGTATGCTTTTCTTCCTTGTTTGGATTGCTCAATCAATAGTGTCTCTCTCATTTCATAACCCTCCGCGCTGCTGCCAGGTAAAGCTCCAGCTCCTCACGACTACGTTTCTCCGTCACCGCGACAAGGAGAACCAATTCATCCTTTACCTTGCGAGTCAGCGTTGACAGTCTGACACCTGCAAAAATTCCTTCGTTACGAAGCTCCTGCATGAACTTTCTCAGACGCTTGGGATCGGAAAACCCCAAAGGGAATTCACACCAGAAAGGTTTGTCCCAAACCAAGGTCATTCCAGGAAGCTGGGCTAGATGATATGCCAGATAATGCGCCTTGGCGTAGCTTTGATTTGCAGCCTCGACCATACCGTCCCACCCTAAGCTGGAGAGGTGAATAGTTGTCATCAGTGCCGCCAGTGCCTGGTTGGAACAGATATTACTTGTTGCACGCTCCCGCTTGATATGTTGCTCTCTCGCTTGGAACGTCAGCGTGAACCCTTTTCTCCCTTTCCCATCCTGGGTCAAACCAACCAGCCGACCGGGGAGTTTTCTCAGAAGTGCTTCCTTTACCGCCATATAGCCACAACTCGGTCCACCATAGGCAAGAGGCAGTCCCAAAGACTGGGTGTCTCCGATAGCAATATCTGCATCCCACTGACCTGGAGACTTCTGCATCGCAAGAGAAAGCGGATCATTTGAGATAGCTAGGAGAGCCTTTTGCTCATGAAGGATCTCTGCAACCCCCTCATATGATTCCAACAAGCCATATCGGTTCGGGCTCTGAACAATCAATCCAGCACACTCAGAATCCAGAAGGGAGGGCAACTGAGAGAGATCAACCACCCCCTCTTTCTCTTTTACCATGCGCAATGACCTCCCGGTTCCTTTAGCCCAAGTCTGCAGAACCTGCAAGGTAAATGGGTGTAGTGTGGAGGAGACCAGAACCACTGATGCATGTCGTTTTGCTCCCACCATCAAGGCAGCTGCCTCACTCGCTGCATTTGCTCCATCATACAGAGAAGCATTAGCTACATCCATTGAAGTGATTTCACAAATCATACTTTGGAACTCATAGATTGCTTCAAGCAGGCCTTGGCTCATCTCTGCTTGGTAGGGAGTGTATGCTGTCACGAATGAAGGAAGACTGGAAAGTGCTTCAACTGTAGCGGGAATAATATGGTCATAACATCCACACCCTAAGAACGGTATACCACGCACATTACGTTGTGCTATGGAATCAATCATTCTTTGCACTTCATCTTCAGTCCGACCTTGGCTGATTGGAACTGAATCAGAGAGTAGAATATCCTCTGACAAACCGGAAAAAAGTTCCTCCATTGAAGAGAGACCGATTGCTTCAAGCATTACTTTTCGATCTTCATCAGTATGAGGAATATAGGGATAAATCATCATTGCCTCCAGCATATGGGCAAACAAAGGCCGCCAGATTCTGGCGGCTAGCTATTGTGTTTTTTATAGTGTCTCTAGGTATGCTTGGTATGCCTTTGCATCCAATAACTCACCATAATCATCCTTCGAAAATGAGCTAAGAATATAGAGGTGATGTGCATAACAGTCCTCGTTGATCAATTCAGGAGATCCATCAAGATCCTCATTTGCTTCATCCACAACCCCCTCAATAGGATTTATAATGGCTGATGCTGCCTTGACGCTCTCAACGGTGGATATCTCTTCTCCCTTTTGATATCGCTCACCAAGGGGAGGAAGCTCAACAAAGACAATCTCACCCAGTTCATGCTGTGCATGGTCTGTAATACCTACATAGGCCTTGTCACCCTCAATACGAACCCATTCATGATCTTTGCTGTAGCGTAGATTCTCTACAATCTTACTCATTGCTTACCTCCACCATCGTCAATGCTATCATCACCGCTCGGTATTGTCGAGTGGAAAATGCTTCTCCAGAAAGGGGAGGTCCAACTCAGGGTAGAGCTTGAACTTCTCCAGCAAGACCAGGACCCGCTTCTGTGCCTCTTGCTTTGCTGCATCCTCAATAACAGACTTTGCTTTGCTTGGCTTACCCGCATTTGCTCCCTTGGTGAGGATCAGCGGCTTGGTGTGATTAAGCACCAACGCAATTATGGAAGCAATCTCTTTCATTTCTTGCTCACCCATCTTGAGCGTCGTTACAGCAGGAGTCCCAATACGAAGTCCACTCGTGTACCATGGACCATTGGGATCGAATGGTAGTGCATTCCTGTTCAACGTAACTCCGCACTCCCTGAGGGCAGTCTCTGCCTGTCTGCCGTTCAAGCCAAAAGGTCTGACATCAAGAAGCATCAAGTGGTTGTCCGTCCCTCCTGTTGCAACAGGAACCCCCTCATCTAGACATGCTTTTGCCAATACCTCGGAGTTCTTGACGATAGTCTGTGCATACGTTTGGAATGAAGGATCAAGTGCTTCCCTGAAAGCGATAGCCTTTGCTGCCATAACATGGGGAAGCGGACCTCCGAGTACCAAAGGACACCCTTTATCCACACTCTCAGCAAACTCTTGCTTACAGAGCACCATTCCACCTCGGGGCCCTCGTAGGGTCTTATGGGTCGTAGTGGTTACTACATCAGCCCAAAGCACTGGATTGTAATTTCCTAAAAAGACATTTCCAGCAACCAAGCCAGCAAAGTGAGCCATATCAACCATGAATACAGCGCCAATGCTATGGGCAATCTCGCTCATCCGCTTGAAGTCAATCTTTCTAGGGTATGCACTATAGCCTGCCAGCAAAATCAATGGCTTGATTTCCTGAGCCATTTTCTCAATTTCATCATAATCAAGCAACCCACTCTTTTTATCGACGGTGTACGTGTAGGCATCAAACATCTGTGCTGAAATATTCTGGCGATATCCATGTGTTAGGTGGCCTCCTGAGTAGTAGTCAAGACCCAACAGACGTTGATTGCCCAACTTTTCCCTCACTTGGTCCCACTGTTCCCTACTGAGATTACTGGGATTGGGAATTCCTATCTCCTCCAAGGCAGGTACCTGGATACGGGTGTTGAGAATAGCCCAATAAGCAACCAAGTTGGCATCAGCACCACTGTGGGGCTGTACATACGCATGCTCAGCTCCAAAGAGTTTACACGCATACTCGCTAGCTCTAGCTTCAATGGCGTCTACATTGTCACAACCAGCGTAGAACCGGTGGTAAGCAAACCCTTCACTATACTTGTCGGTGAGCAGGTTGCCCATTGCAAGCTGTGAAGCAATTGATGAGAAATTCTCACTTGCAATCAACTTCAAGTGGGTCCGCTGATCTTTCAGCTCATTGACGATACGACTTGCAATATCAGAATCAACCTGTGCAATCTGGTCAAGGGCTGCAGTATAGGCCACCATCGGGCTATTCATATCTTTAGTTTCTGCCAAATATGCTTGCAATGCTGTTCCACTGGACATGTGTTTTACCTCTTTGCGTGCTATGTTACTTCGTATCTTGCCCTTGTGGAGCCTCTCTGTCAACGCACTGGGCAGTTTTGGGTTGCATTTTTATTCATCATACTTCAGAATGTGGCAATTGTCTTCTGCAATAAACAACTCGATACAATAGCAAAGAGAGAAAAACCATATGAGTTTAGTCGCTACGAAAACACGTGAAGCACTGGCAAGCAGATTGGGATTCATCCTTCTATCAGCAGGATGTGCCATTGGACTAGGAAATGTATGGCGTTTCCCCTACATAGCAGGACGGTACGGTGGGGCAGCGTTTGTGCTAATCTACGTTTTGTTTCTTTTCATTCTCGGCCTTCCCGTCATGGTTATGGAACTTTCCATTGGAAGAGCAAGCCAGGCCAATATCGGCCTTACTTTTGAGACATTGACCCCGACCAAAAAAACCTGGCATCTCTATGGCAAACTTGCCATTATCGGCAACTATGTGCTGATGATGTTCTACACCACCATTACCGGGTGGCTTCTCTCCTATTTTGTGCATACCGTTAAAGGAGACTTCATTGGATTGAATGCCAATCAAGTAGGTGGTTTCTTTTCCACCATGCTGGGAAACCCCGGAAGTATGATATTCTGGATGATTCTGGCAGTAATCTTGGGACTTCTCCCTGTAGCCAAGGGATTGCAGAGTGGAGTGGAAAAAATAACCAAGCGAATGATGATTGGTCTTCTTATGCTGATGCTGGTACTCGCATTCAACAGCATGCTGCTCGATGGTGCTGGAGAAGGTCTGAAGTTTTACTTAGTTCCTGACTTTGGGAAGATAATGGAAAGCGGCCTTTCTGAAACCGTGTATGCTGCAATGGGACAAGCATTCTTCACATTGAGTCTTGGTATCGGCTCAATCTCCATTTTTGGTTCTTATATTGGCAAGGAACACCGACTCACTGGCGAGGCAGTTCGCATCATCGGCCTTGATACATTCGTAGCCCTTTGCAGTGGTCTGATCATTTTCCCCGCTGCATTTGCCTTTGGAGTAAAGCCTGACGCTGGGCCTTCGCTAATCTTCATCACACTTCCCAACATCTTCAACCAGATGGCTGGAGGTCGTGTATGGGGTTCCTTATTCTTCCTCTTTATGAGCTTTGCAGCGTTGAGCACACTAATTGCTGTATTTGAGAACATCATTAGTTTCTGGATTGATACAAAGGGTGTTGATCGTAAAAAGGCAACCTTGTTCAATGGTGTTGCCATTGTCTTGCTCAGCCTCCCCTGTATCCTCGGCTTCAATGTACTTGCAGGATTCCAGCCCCTTGGACCAGGAACAGGGGTGCTTGACCTTGAAGACTTTGTTGTCAGCTCTACCCTACTTCCCTTGGGATCTCTGTTCTTCACCATCTACTGTACCTGGAAGTACGGTTGGGGATGGGACAATTTCATTTCAGAAGCAGATAGTGGATCTAACGGATTACATTTTCCTAAGATGCTTCGTCCTTACTTCAAGTATGTGTTGCCAGCAATTATTTTAGGTATATTTTTGAAAGGATATTGGGATATTTTTATTGCATAGGGCACTGTTGACACATTTTGACCTAATGCATATAATTTTCTTGCTTTTAAGCAAATATTTGGAGGTTTTGTGGCCAAAGAAGAAGCAATTGAAGTAGAAGGCATCGTACGCGAGGCTCTTCCCAACACCATGTTCCGTGTGGAACTACAGAATGAACATGTCATTCTTGCCCATCTCTCGGGCAAGATGCGCAAACACTACATTAGGATTGTTCCTGGTGATACCGTGCGTGTTGCACTTTCTCCCTATGATCTGACCAAAGGTCGTATCATTTACCGCGAGCGCTAATATCACATTAGGGAAAAAGCCGGATTCCCTTGAGAACCCGGCTTTTTCGTGCGTTTTTATAAGAATCATCTTTTCATGATAATCCAGATAGCTCCACTCCCACCATAACACGCTTTTGGGGCGTAGGCTTCACGTACTACCTTGCTGATGCGTATCTGAGAGAGTGCAGCTTCCTTCAAAAGTGAGAACCCCTTGTCATTATGCAATCCTTTCCCAGTAATGATTGCCACCTTCAGGAGTTGCTGTTCCTTTGCTGAACGCAGAAAATCAGCAGTTGCCTGCTCTGCCTCAACTACCTTCATCCCATGGAGGTCCAACGTAGACTGTGGCTCCATCGCACGGAGAGCAGAGATGGTATAAGGGTCTGCTTTTGCTTCACGCTTCTCCTTCTGCGCCTTCTTGATGGCTGCTTCCTCATCACTCAATGTTGACCATTGTTTATAGGTATCAGCAAATGACCAGCTCACTGAACTATCACGTTCCTGATCAAGCTCACTTTTCTCATCAAGTGCCTCCTGCATCTCGTGTGAAGGTTGTAAGGGAAGGTCTTCCTGTTCTCTCTTTCGCTGATCAGCGACAGGCTTCCCTCGTTTCTTCTTGGGACGTTCACTTCCCTCAAACTCATCCAGGAGTGAAGCAAAATCTTTTCTTGGTACATAAGCTTTGCTTTTCTTGATAGAAACGGGTTCTGCTTTTTTCTTTTTTGCAGTCTGCTTCTCTCCTTCCCATTCAGCCAAGATCTCACCAAAGGATTTCTCCACAGAAACCTTGCTGTGGCTCTTCATCCGCTTGGTTACACCACCTAGCTCTCCAGTTTGTTCCCAAGTTGCAAGGATATCACCAAAGTTTGCCTTTGGGTCATACCCAAGCACCAATGGCTCTTTCCGTTGACTGGCAGGTTTCTTTACCACAGGTTTATTCTGTTTCACAGGTTGTTTCTTCGCTTCTTTGATATGCTCGAACGGCTTGTAAGCATCCGAATCAACTACAAGACGGCTGTTTCCAGCCGTCTCGCTTGTATCAGAAGCTTTCTTTTTTTTCTTCTTCGGCATTCAGACCTCCCGAACATCCAACAACTGCGATACATAGGGCTTGATGAGCTCCACAACCTTGCTGATAGATGCACCTTGAACCTTAATGGTACAGATGGCATTGGTGGGGTCGGTTCCCATGAAGGTCCCAAAAGTAATGATATCAATTTCTGCCTCACTTAGCACTTGGCTAATCTTGGCAATGGTTCCCGGCTTGTCTTCCACCACAAATGTAACGCGTACCCCAAAATGGCGTGCACCAAAGAGCTCAAGCAAAATCTTGAACATATCGCTCTTGGTCACAATACCGATTAACTGCGCCCCCTCAAGTACGGGGAGACTGCTCAAGTCTTGGTCAACCATCATGCGAGCCGCTTCCTCAACAGTGGTATCCTTGGTAATGGA
Source organism: Sphaerochaeta sp. (assembly GCA_018399495.1). GTDB lineage: Bacteria > Spirochaetota > Spirochaetia > Sphaerochaetales > Sphaerochaetaceae > Sphaerochaeta. Next base: position 23,307 of record JAGYOG010000015.1, on the reverse strand, counting down.
AACCACATTCTTGCTCATGAGCTTCTTGACCGTAAGCTTGCTCAACAGGTACGCCATCTCATGGATTGAAAGACTCGTCGCCGGAGAAGGCGTAGCATACAAGATATCCTTTTCAGTTATGATACCAACCAGTCGCTTCTCCTTATCGAGCACAGGAAGCCGGTGGACCTTCTCCTGTTTCATCAAGGTAGATGCCTCCGCGATGGACATATCAGGAGTAGCAGTAACAGGATTGCGCGTCATTCTTCGTTCGATAATCATATGGATCTCCTACCTTCTAAGCACACTATAATTCATGCCATCGTGAATTTCCAGTAATTATTCGCCCAGATAGGCTGCCCGTACAAGTTCATTCTCCAACAGTTCAGAGGATGCATCACTCAGTACAATCCTACCATTCTCCATTACATACCCCTCAGAGGAAGCCTTTAGTGCCATACGGGCATTCTGTTCTACAAGAAAAACAGTTACCTTGTCCTGCTGGTTAATCAAGGCAATCTTTTCGAAGATGTCTGCAATCACCAATGGCGCAAGCCCGAGTCCTGGCTCATCAAGGAGAATCAGGCGGGGACCACTCATGAGGGCCCTGGCAATGGCCATCATTTGCTGTTCGCCCCCACTGAGGGAACGGGTTTTCTGTCTCCTTCTTGCTCCGAGGATGGGGAAGAAGTCATACATGGATTCCTTTCGCTCTGCAATCAGGGCATCATCACGTACAATAAAGGCTCCCATATCGAGGTTTTCTTCTACAGTCATATCGGCAAATACACGTCGGCCTTCGGGAACCAAGCTGATCCCCTTGGCAGCAATCAAGTCAGTAGTAAGTATCTTTGAACGTTTGCCCTGCTTTGCTCCAACATTCTTTACCCTGCAAATTTCTTCTCCATCAAAGGTAATGGAGCCGGAATCCAAGGGTTCCTGTCCCACAATGGATTTGAGCAGTGTACTCTTCCCACTTCCGTTGGCTCCAATGAGGCAGACAATATCCCCTTGATTGACATGCATACTGACTTGCTTCAGTGCCTTGATGTTCCCATAGGAAACAGAAATGTCATCTATCGTGAGCAGCTCTTTCATTCTTCATCCTTACCGAGATACGCCTCGATGACACTCGGGTTTTTCTTGATCTCATGAGGAGTCCCCTGGGCAAGTTTCTGCCCGTAGTTGAGGACAGTGATGGTATCACAAATATTCATCACCAGTTTCATGTCATGCTCGATCAAAACAACGGTAATCCCCAAGTCCCTGATCTTTCTGATGGTTGCCATCAGATGGTCAGTCTCCTGCGGGTTCATACCAGCTGCAGGTTCATCCAAGAAAAGCAACTTCGGATCAGTGGCAAGCGCACGAGCTACCTCAAGCTCACGTTGCTTTCCATAGGGAAGATTTTTTGCAAGCTCATTCTTGGAAGCATCCATATCAAAGAAATCAAGCCAATCAAGGGCTTTTTCATAAATTTCCTCTTCCTCTTCTCTCAGCATTACATAGCTTTTGACAGCATTGAGAAAGCGTCCCTTGGTCTCACTTTTCCCGGTCTTAAAATGTCTGCCGATCATGACATTTTCAACTACAGTGAGTTCCTTGAAAAGGCGGATATTCTGGAAAGTACGGGCAATACCCATTCTACAGATCTTATGAGCTGGATAGCCGGTAATCTCTTTATTGTTGAACCACACCTTCCCCGATGAGGGATTATCAAGACCTGTCATATTGTTGAACAAGGTGGTCTTTCCAGCACCATTGGGCCCGATGAGCCCGGTGATTAAACCACTTTCCACCTCGAAGTCAACTTTGTTGACGGCAACGACCCCTCCGTAGGCTCTGGTGAGAGCCTCTGTCTCCAACAAAATCATTGTTCACCTCCCGTGGTGGATACTGCACGCTTGCGGTAACGGGTTGCTTCTCTTCCGAGTATTCCCTGTGGTCTCCAGATCATCATGACAACCAGGATCAAACCAAACAGAATCTGTTTGAACTGGGGAGGGATGACACTGGACAAACCGGTGAGCTGAGGGAAATAACTGATGAACTGTATGATAAAAGCACCAAGGATTGAAGCTTTGAAGTTACCCATGCCACCAAGAACTACCATGCAGAGCACCATGACCGAAACCATGAAAGTATAGGTACCTGGTGTGACTGACAAGGTAAAGGCGGCCTGTAAGGATCCTGCGATTCCAGCTACCGAAGCACCAAGGATGAACGCATAGACCTTATACTTTGTAATGTTGATACCCATGGACTGAGCAGCGATCTCATCTTCCCTTACTGCAGCCAAAGCCCGGCCCATTCTCGAGCGAGCCAACCGCTGGAAGAGAATATAGGCAATGATGACAAATACTATAACCATTACAAGGAAAGCATACTTTTTGTATGGATTGATGGTGTATCCCAAAATAACCGGCATGGGGATTCTCTGGATTCCCATCGGACCATTGGTCAGGGAGTCCCAGTTGTTCAGAACGTTTCGTACAATTTCACCAAAACCCAGTGTTGCAATGGCCAGATAGTCACCCTTGAGGCGGAGCGTCGGCAAACCAATAGCCAAGCCAAACAGGGCACTGATTAGAAAAGCAACAGGAAGCGTTGCCCAAAAGGACCATCCTGCTTGGGTGGTAAGAATTGCCGTTGCATAGGAGCCTATGGCAAAAAAACCTGCCTGTGTAAGGCTGAGCATCCCACCATATCCGGTGATGACATTCTGTCCAATTGCCATAAGGGCATATATGCCTGAGTAAATCAGTATCAGTAGAAAAAAGTTAAGCATATTACACTTTCTCCTTTTCGACCTTGCCGAACAGGCCTTCCGGCTTGATTAAGAGAATGAGAATCAATACACCAAAGGCGATGGTGTCCTTGAGACCGGTAGGAATACCGAAAATGGCAACACCGAAAGTCTCTAGCAGACCAAGCAGAATACCACCAAACATGGCACCGCTGATATTACCAATTCCTCCAACAACTGCAGCAACAAAAGCTTTAAGTCCTGTCATGGTTCCCATTGTAGCGTAGACCTTGAAATCCAAGGCTATCAGAATACCACCAACGGCGGCTAATGCACTACCAATGGCAAAGGTCATGCTGATAACCCGGTTGACGTTGATTCCCATCAACATAGCTGTTCCCTGATCCAAGCTGGTTGCACGCATTGCCTTCCCCATCCTGGTCTTATCAATAAAAAGCTTGAGGATGATCATCATAATCAATGAGACACTCAAGATGAGAATCTGGTGTGGTGTAATAACCACATCCCCAATGTGGACTGGAGTATTGTCAAAGGGATAGTTGAATTTTCTGGAGTGTGTACCAAAGGCCCACGCAGCACTGTTGGAGAGGATGAACGAAACACCAATAGCACTGAGAAGCGGAGCAAGTCTTGTTGCTCCCCGAAGCGGTTTATAGGCTATACGCTCAATGGACATACCAAGTATGGCACTGAACCCCATACTGATAAGCATAGCTAAGAAGAAGGCTATCATTGTCCATGTTCCAAGCGGGGCATCCCCCCTCAGTCCATCAAACACAAACAGCCCTATATATGCCCCAGCCATTAATATGTCACCATGGGCAAAGTTGATAAATTTCAGAATGCCGTACACCATGGTGTACCCGAGGGCTATCAGGGCATAAATCCCTCCCAAGGTCAGGCCGTTCATCAAATGTTGAAAGAATTCGGCAATTCCCACGATGCTCTCTCCTTCATACGAAAAACTAGTTGGTACGATACCATGAAAAGACCGGTGTAAACAACACCGGTCCTCCCATTTCCCGTGTAAAACGGGAAGTAACAGAGACCTTAGTCCACCTGGGTGAGGACTCCGTCAACGACGGTATAGGAACCGAGGTATTCAGGAGTAGTCCCATTGACCTTGTAGAGTCCCTGGTATGCTACCAAGTCACCATTCTCTGCAAAGTTGATGGTACCGGATACACCAGCATAGTCCTTGGTGGCTGCAACTGCATCACGAATGGCAGAGCGGTCGAACTTACCGGTTTCCTTATAGACCTTGTCCATTGCCTGAAGGAGAATGTTTGCTCCATCATAGGCATTGGTAGCAAAGCTGTCAGGACTAACATCAAACTTGGCTTCATACTGTGCAACGAAGTCGCTGTAAGCAGGGCTTTCCTTAACCTTTGCAGGACCAACATAGATCACGCCATCGGTGAAATCACCTGCAAGGTCGTAAATCTCAGGGTTGGAGAACCCATCACAAGAGAGGAACGGAATGTCCATACCAAGCTGTGTTGCCTGCTCGAGAATTTGAGCCATCTCAGCGGTATAGTTGGGGATATAAATAGCCTCAGGTTTTTCTGAGCGGATCTTGGTAAGCTGGGTTTTGAAATCCTTGTCACCTACCTGGAATGATTCAGCAATGGTCACCTTTCCACCAGCTGCTTCGAATGCAGCGGTCATACCTTCGTACAAGCCCTGGCTGTAGTCATTCTTTGCATAAAGAACACCAATGTTGCGGTATCCAAGCTCACCGTAGAAATAGTTACCGGCAACTTCTCCCTGCAATCCATCGGAAACAACGGTACGGAAGACATAATCACCAATACTCGTGATGTCAGCATGGGTAGCAGAGGGGCTGATCATAACAATGCCTTCACTCTGGACACGTTCGCCAACGGCAAAACTTACACCAGTGAATACAGGACCAACAAGTCCAGCGATATTATCAACAGAAGAGAGTTTTTCAATTGCAGAAAGACCCTTCTCAACGTTGCCCTCGGAATCTTCAGTAACGAGCACTACAGGCACCTTACCACCAAATCCACCCTTTGCATTGAACTGCTCCACTGCAAGCATGGTAGAGTTGTTACTAAGCACGCCATAGTTGGCATAGTCACCACTCATAGGGCCCATAAAACCGATTTTTGGGCTGGATGCTTCTCCACCGCCCTGTGCAAACAAGGGGGAAGCCAGCAAAGCCACCAGAATAAAACAGACAAACAGGCTTTTTTTCATATTAGTACCTCCATATACTGATCGAACAAGCTTAAACTTTTCATTTCGAAACATTGGTTAAGTTTATACATTAACTAGTATATTTATGCAACATTCAACCACAATAATTTGTAAATTTTCCAAAAATTGTAAGAAATCCTATCTGGAAGCTGTTTTCATTTGCACATTGCATAGAATTCTACCAAGGTAATCCTCGCTCGTCTTCCTACGTATGAAAAAGAGAGGCATTAGGAAATATTCCATGAATGATAGCTGAGTTCAAGAAATTCATTACAAGAGGAAATGTAATTGATATGGCCGTCGGTATTATTATTGGTACCGCATTCAAAGAAATTATCAATTCACTTGTGAAAGAGATTATCATGCCTTTGATAGGGATGTTCTTGGGATGCGTGAGTTTTGCTGATCTCAAAATAGTGATTGCTGAGGCCACGGAACAAACCACTGAGGTTGCCATCATGTACGGGAACTTCATCCAGAGGGTCATCGATTTCCTTATCATCGCCTTCGTGGTTTTCTTATTGTTTAGGACAATCAACAGACTCCGCGAGCGTCTGGAAGCAAAGAAACGGGAAAAAGAAAAGGCAAAAGTTGCTGCCGCTCCTCCTCCTCCACCAACCCCTGTTGATATCGTATTGCTTACTGAAATCAGGGACCTGTTGAAGAAGTAATTAATTTCACTCGCCCCTTGCATCCACCACCGGATTTGGGGTAGTATCGCTGTGTGTTGCCCTCGTAGCTCAGCTGGATAGAGCACTTCCCTCCTAAGGAAGGGGTCGTGCGTTCGAATCGCGCCGGGGGCAAAAAAGGCTGTTGGAAATTCCAACAGCCTTTTCTTAATCTTTACAGAACTAGTAAGAGTATCAATAGGATCAACAAAAGAGCCAGTGACACAATCAGGGATATACGAAAAACCTTTCTCCGTTTAGTACGTAGGCGATTTTCCACTGTGTCCCGGGAACGCTCATACTCAAGACGAGCCTCTTCCGCTTCCATTCGCTTCTGACGTTCTTCTTCAGCCTTCAATTCAGCCTCTCGTTGCTGCTTGTTTACTGCATCCTGTTTTGCTTCCTGTTCCTTCAGGTCCAGGTAACAACGGCCACATAAGACCATGCCCTCACAGTCATGAAGGTCATCGTAGTAACTTTCATCACATTCAGGGCAGATATAGCAACGCTTCAGTTTGCCTTCCTCAACAAGCTTACACACCACCATGCGATTAGTGGTGTCAGTTTCATTGTTCTTCCTAGAGAAAAGACGACGATACCAGGGAAGCTTTTCCTGCTCAGCTTCTTTCTTTTCCAAATCCGTAGAGAGACGGACAATCCGTTCACTGAGACCTCGATCCTGTGTGATCAACAACAGATTTCGTTTACTTCCAATCTGGGTGAACAATCTCACAAGGTGGTCATCAGCAATCCCTTGGCTACCAGTATCTCCGATACGAACCAATCCACGCCTTGCAAGAAAGCGAATCAGATCAGGACGAATAGTGGAACGAATTCGCACTTCCTTATCTTTTTCCGGATTGTCTTTAAGTCCATGTAATTCCTCAAGGGTTTTCTCGAGAATGATTAATTTTTTCTTGCGTCGCTTCAAAATGCTTTCAGCATTTGTGACAAAATGCAAGAACCAATCTTTTTGAATGATGGGAGCGGTGTCAACATAAATCTCATCAAATGAACGTAACTGTTCATCAAGTTCCACGATGTATGTCTCATCAGAATTCAGGAATCGACTCCTGTCACCAATTTTACTGGCTATCACTTCCCGGTATAGGTCCAGTTCCCCTGCAGGGTTCTGTGCCTCCAGATTGATACCGACACTTCTGAGGATACTCGACACCTTCTCCTTGTTCAATTTGAATTCAGAGCAGAGGATATCCACAGTATTTTCACTGGTGATAGTCTCCACATTTTGCTTTTTAGGAGGAGTCCTCCGTAAAAAATTTGCCATTGTTACCTGTCATTAGTCCTTCGCACGTTTTGCGCGGATAATCGCTACTGCCTCATCTATCGTCAAGGCATCAGCTTTCTCTTCATCCTTCTTGTACTCATTGGGTAAGGCAATATTCTGTTTGCCGACACGAAGGTAGAAGCCGTAGCGTCCAGTGGCAAGTGCCACTGTCTCTTTTTCGAATTGGCCAAGTTCCTTGATTACGGAAGCTTTGGCACTCCCTCTTCCTGCTTTTCCCCCACTACCTTTTTCAGGTTCCTTGCTGAGCAATTCAAGGGCCTCTTCAAGGGTTATGGAAAAGAGCTGTTGGTCTTTATCCAACCGATTGAGTTTTCTTGTTTTCTTGTCGCAGGAGATGTACGGACCATACTTCCCTTTTTGAGCCAGGACTTCATTTCCTTTTTCATCTTTACCTAGTACACGGGGAAGTGCAAGGTATCTGCTTGCAATCTCCAGATCTTCACTCTTGTCCGCATCATGGACCCATTTGGGAATGGAAGCACGTACTGCACTCTTTCCATCCCCCTCCTGCCAGTAGGGTCCAAACCTTCCGTTCATCACTTTTACCGGTTCCCCATGAACAGGACCTTTGCCTAGCTCTACCGGTATGTGTACCTTTTTGCCCTCTGCAATCAAGGCCTTCACATCCTCATCGGTAGTAGTACCGGGCAACCACGTATTGGGAAGCGAAATAAACTGCTGCTCAGCGTCCACTACATAAGGACCGTAGGGACCGATCATGACGGGATTTCCCTCACTGATCTGAGAAAGACGCAGTGTTTTTGAGACTACCTTGTTATCCAAAGCAAGCTGAAGCTTGTTTTGATTCTCTAGCCCGTCTTCTCCAAGGTAAAACGCATTGAGAAAGGACTTCTTATCAAGCTCACCGGCTGCAATCTTGTCAAGGTTGTCTTCCATCTTCGAGGTGAAGTCATAGTCGATAAACTGTGGGAAATTGGTTTCCATGAATTGACAGACAGCAAACCCCATGAACGTGGGGACCAAGGCTGACCCTTCCTTGATTACATACGTTCTGTCCAGCAGTGTCTTGATGATCGAGGCGTAGGTGGATGGCCTACCGATACCTCGTTTCTCCAACTCCTGTACCAAGGATGCCTCAGTGTAACGGGATGGGCTCTTGGTCTGGTGCGCTACTTCCTCAAGCTGTTCCAACACACATTCCTCTCCAGCTTTCATGGGAGGCAGTAGTGTCTCTTTGTCATCCAACGCAGCATCGGGATCATCGGAACCCTCAACATACGCTCGGATGAAACCGGGGAAGACAATCTGTGTTCCTGAGGCCACAAAGGTCCCATTCCCTGCCTTGATGGTCACAGTCGTGGTTGCCTTCTTCGCGTCAGCCATCTGGCTTGCGAGAGTTCGCTTCCAGATCAGCTCATAGAGGGCACGGTCCTTTCCACTCAGTGAAGTCTCGCTGGGAATAGCAAACCGCTCCCCTACGGGTCTGATTGCCTCGTGAGCTTCCTGAGCACCAGCGCTCTTTGCAGCGAAGTACCTCGGAGAAGGAGAGAGGTACTCTTTTCCATAGAGTTGCCCCACCAAGTCTCGAGCAGCATTCGTCCCTTCCTGGCTCAAGGAAGGACTATCGGTACGCATGTACGTGATAAACCCATTTTCATACAGTCGTTGTGCTATACGCATTGTATCAGAAGCACTGATATGCAACTTCTTGATCGCATCCTGCTGCAGCGTACTGGTCGTAAAAGGAATCGATGGACGGGTGAGAAATGGCTTTTTCTGGACATCTTCAACAATAAAAGATGCTAAGGAAAGCTCCTTGACAATTGCCTTCGCTGCTTCTTCTCCAAGGAGCAAGGTATTTTTCTTTCCCTTGTACACACCGGTAGTAGAATCAAAGTCTTTTCCATTTGCGATTACCTGACCATCATACGCGGTCAATTTTGCCTCAAAGCCCTGTTTGGAGAAACTAAACAGTTTTGCCTTTGCATCAAAGTAGGAACTCTGGGTAAAGGCAATCCTCAATCGCTCCCTGTCAACGGTGAGACGCAATCCAACAGACTGTACCCTTCCAGCTGAGAGTCGTTTGTTGGAAAGTTTTTTCCAGAGTGTAGGACTGAGTGTATAGCCGTAAAGACGGTCAACGACACGCCTACTCTCTTGCGCCTGGACCAGGTTTTCATCCAAATCCCTGCCATGTTCAAGCGCATCGGTTATTGCCTTCTTTGTTATCTCATGGAATACCATCCTCTGATGAGGTACTTTTGGCTTGAGCACTTCAAGCAAATGCCAAGAAATACTTTCACCCTCGCGGTCCTCATCAGTTGCCAATAAAAGTCGGTCGACCGTCTTTAAAGAACTCTTGAGTTCCTTAATCAAAGACTGTTTACCCGCCACCACTTTATACTCACAGGCAAAGCCTTTCTCGGCATCAATTGCCATCTTATCCTCAGGAAGATCACGAATATGCCCTTTGCTGGCAACGACTTTACAGTGCGAGGGAAGAAATTTTGATATGGTTCTTGCTTTGGTAGGCGACTCGACAATTATCAGTGTGTTGGCATTATCCATGCAATATACTCCTAAAGACCAGTGGTCTTAAGTTAACACATATACTGCCGGCTTCAGCTTTTGTCAACGCTTAAGGAAAAAACTTCCTATTCAAGAATGGTACATTTGAAGATTCCAGCATCCCCCGGGTTGGGGTTTTCAAACAGTCCCCAGGAGGCAATTCCTGATCCTTTTGTCTCAAAATGGAGTTGCTGTTTCCCATTACTTGACAGGACAAACCGGTATGTAGAAATGGTAGAAAAACGCATCATCCCTACCTTGGTCTCAATCTCAACCAGGACGCGGTCATCTGAGTAATCAATACGCTCAACACTCCAACTTTTCGGTTTGAAGTTCGTAGTGTTGAAAATTTCAGCATTCAATCGGTAGGCTATCTGATGAGGGCTATCTCCCTCATAAGGAATATGTTCTCCCATCCGATGAGCGGAGACCAAAGGATACAGCTGATAAGGTTTCTCGAAAAGTCCATGAATGACATAGGAACCTTCCTCGTAGCTGACAAGATAGTCCAACTGTCTGCATTTACCTTTATTGTCTTCCTCGCTCAGATTCACCCAACGATAGCGACCTTCCCACCCCGGCGTTTTTACCAGCGCCCGCTCTACAGCGAGTTCCCGGACATCTTGCTTTCTTGCTGCTATGAGCACTTCATAATGAGTATGACTTGTAAGCGGACGATCATTAGACCCTAGGACCACCTTGGTCTCTTTTGTTTGAACCATCGGCTCCTTATTGAGATACAGATCATAGTATTCTGCACCTTCCACTTCCTGCCAACTGAGATGTATTTGGTTGGGATGGACCACCTCTACCTGCAGGTCCACTGTTGCAGCAAACAAGAGAGGAAGTGATGCAAATACAAGAAAAAAGACACACAACCGTTTCATACCTATACACTATACATTTACTAGACCAGCTTGCAAGAGGAGAAGGCAATCGCTACTATCATCACATGAACATCTCCTTGGTTTCCTGTTGTCTTGAAGAAGGCAACCTCAGTTATCCACTGGGTGCACTCTGCATCCAGAGCGCACTCGACGCAGCAGAAATGAGAGCAGAACACCTGCCCTTTACATTATCAGATGATCCTTCCCAGGCTGCTGCAAAAGTAGCAAGGATGAGCCCACAGGTTGTCGGGCTATCGGTCTATCTCTGGAACAGAACCTGGATGGACCGCTTTACAGAGACACTAAGAACACAGACCAATGACTTGGTCATTTTCGCAGGGGGTCCCGAAGCTACCGCCAATCCCCTGAGCTTCGACCTTTCAATCTTGGACTTTCTTATCCTCGGAGAAGGAGAAGAGGTAGTAGTAGACGCAATCTCTGCCATTCAACAGGGAAAGCAACCCAAAGGTAAAGGAATTGTCACCACCCTGAATGAACTCTCCTGGGCTCCCTCTCCTGAGCTTTCAGGGCTTCCTTCCCCACTTTTAGACCATCAGGCAGATTGTTTTCTGAAACAGGGAGCAAGCGTATTATGGGAGATGACACGGGGTTGTCCGTTTCACTGCTCTTTCTGTTTTGAATCACGGGGACAGCGTTCTGTTAGGCATTTTCCTCTACCACAACTTGAAGCAGAACTAGCATTGCTCATCGCCAAACAGGTTGGAGAGGTGTATATTCTCGACCCTACCTTCAACATGGACAAGCAGCGCACCCTCACCATTCTTTCTATGCTCGCAGAAAAACAGAGCGATATTCATTTCGTCTTCGAGATCAGGGCAGAGCTATTGGACAACGAACTTGCAGAAGCATTTGCGAGAATCAACTGTGCCTTGCAGATTGGACTACAGAGCAGCGAGCAAGAAGTACTGAAAATCGCCAACCGAAGGTTTGACAGCAAGCTCTTTGCAAAGAAGATATCCTATCTCAATGCCCGGGGGATTCCCTTTGGTCTTGACCTTATTATCGGACTTCCCAAGGATACCCTTTCAGCGTTCATGAAAAGTGTTGACTATGCCGTCTCCTTGAAACCAAGCAACCTTGATGTGTTTCCCCTTTCCCTGCTTCCGGGGACTCTGGTAGCAGAACAAGCCAAAGAGTTTTCAATTACCCATCTAAGCGAAGCACCCTATACCATTATAGAGTCTCCAACTTTTCCTAAGCGAGATTTGCAACAAGCTCTGGTGCTGAAGGAATCTCTCGACCTATTCTTCACCAAAGGGCAGGCAGGCATGTGGCTGCAGAAACTCAGTGAGGTAGTCTCCCTGAGACCATCGGCAATCCTTCTCTCTTTTTCTTCGTTCCTAGATGCCTATCTGAAGAAAAGTGGAGAACAAGCAGATGACCTGGATATTTACTTGCTTCAAGAAACGTTCGTACGTAGCCTACTCAGAAAGTTGGGACTACGTAGGTTTGAAGCCGTCTTGCTCTCCTTCATTGAGCTGCATCAAGGCATTGCGTTCTTCCATGAGTACGGTGAAAGCCCGGTATTGCACCTCTCCTACTCGTTGGACGCACTCTCTGATTTCGTACATCTTACAGGGGATGCATTCCTGAAACGATACCCGAAAATGCGACAAGAGGTTTTGGGAATCACGAGTGATGATGAAGAGAGGTTGCTTTTTGTACCCCTCCAATAGAACTTACGCTTGAGAAGCGTGCAAAAATCCCGTACAGTAGATCATAAAGGAATGAATAACCGGTGAAGATGATAAAACAGACAACCAGAATTCTGATCGCAGTACTTGCCTCTCTGGTACTGGTGAGCAGTTGTACTATAACTGAAAATATATCCTTCAAGCAGCAGGGCTACCATAATTCTAATTTTGCTTTTTCTGTTGAGGATTTTTTTATTGCAGTCCTAGAGGATTTCAGTGAATTCTCTCCCGAGGAAGAAGGCATCTCCCTGATGGACAAAGCGATTGGGGATTTTGAAAGAGCTCTACACTATAGTCCTACCACGAAAAATGTTGGATTGAATAAACTTGATGAACACTCCTATGAGGGAGTGTTTGAGTTCAGCGACTTGCAACGCTTGGTTACTGACTTGGGTGCAGGTGAGAATCAGAGCCTTCTGGATATCGAGGAACATTCCATGACATTCTACCTCTCCATGGACAACTACGACCAGTTGGTTCCAGTTATCCCTTTCCTGGCTGACGAGAACTTTGAGACCTTCGGGCCTGTATATAACCAAGGGCTCAGTGAAGCAGACTATCTTGAGATGATCAGTTTCATGCTAGGCGAAGAAGGGCCACCTGCAATTGAGCGCTCAGTGATTACCCTTAGGGTGAATACCCCAAAGGAAATCACATCGTTCAGCAATGGGAAGAAGGTCTCACCGCGTGTCTATGAATTCAGCTTCCCACTTATAGATTTCCTTTTGCTTGCTGAACCCATTACCTTTACCGTGCGTTGGTAGCGCCTAGACGTTAAACTTGAAGTGCATGATGTCCCCATCCTGTACCAAATACTCTTTGCCTTCCATCCTCAGCTTTCCTGCTACCTTGACCTTCTGTTCACTCCCATAGGTGAAGAGGTCCTCACAGTTGTATACTTCAGCCTTGATGAATCCGCGTTCAAAATCTGAGTGGATGACTCCAGCTGCCTGTGGTGCCTTGAATCCGGCACGGAAGGTCCACGCCCTATCTTCATCAGATCCTGCGGTAAAGAAGGTTCGCAAGCCAAGGATATGATAGGCACTCCTGATCAGCTGGTTCAGACCAGACTCCTGGAGCCCTACAGCCTCAAGAAACTCCTGTTTCTCCTCTTCTGTTTCCAAAACTGCAATCTCAGATTCAATCTTTCCACAGATGACCACAACTTCGGAACCTTCTTCCTCAGCGACCTGTCTCACCTGCTTCACAAATGCATTCTCTTCAACAATACCTTCTTCATCAACGTTACAGACATAGATGACCGGTTTGAGGGTGATCAAGTGGAGGTCCGAGACCAATGCAAGCTCATCATCATCAAGTTGTAGGCTGCGGGCACTCTTTCCCTGCTCAAGGCAGTCTTTGAGACAAGAGAGCACAGGAAGGGATTTTTCCATCTCTTTCTGTGCTTCTTTGCTTAGTCTATTGAGCTTGGATTGTTTAGCCCATCGATTTGTCACGGTATCGAGGTCAGCCAGAGCCAACTCAATATTGATGGTCTCTATATCCCCCAATGGATCGATTTTATTGTTGACGTGGACAATATCACTGTTTTCAAAACAGCGAACGACATGGGCAATTACCCCAACTTCCCTAATCGATGCAAGGAACCGGTTCCCCAGTCCCTCACCCTTGCTTGCCCCAGCTACCAACCCTGCAATATCGACAAATTCGAACGTGGCAGGAATGACCCGCTCAGGCGGAATCAAGGCCACAATCTTGTCCAGTCGCTTGTCTGGAACGGAGACGATACCCACGTTGGGATCGATGGTACAAAAAGGATAGTTCGCTACTTCGGCAGGGGCTGCCGTAAGTGCTGAGAATATTGTAGATTTTCCTACGTTGGGAAGCCCAACTATGCCGCAATTAACACCCATGGTTTACCTCATTATCGGCTCACTCAGAGCCAGCTAAAGCAGTGTATCACATATTGACTTGCTCGTTAACCAGCCCTATAGTCAAGACCAATGGGTAATACACAAACAGAAGACAATGAAAAGATTGTTTCCACTCTCGATATACAAGAAGAACGACAGAGAGCACTGCTTCTGATCCTCGTTTCAAGTGAAGACACACCACAGACAGCTCTTAACCGTGCACAGGAATTGGAAGCCTTGGTTGATACCATGGGTCCGATTACCGTGCATACCGAGCATATTCCGCTCAGAAAGATTCATAGTGCAACCATGATCGGTAGCGGGAAGGTGGAACAACTCAAGGCATTGATTGAAACCAAAGAACCCGACTTGATTGTTTTTGATTGTCCTATCAGTCCCCGTGTACAACGTAATCTGGAGAGCATCCTCTCTATATGTGTTATTGACCGCGACGAGGTCATCCTTCAGATCTTTGCAGACCGCGCAGCAACCAAGGAAGCAGTACTGCAGGTTGAGCTTGCCCGTCTGGAGTACTCACTGCCCCGACTCACCAGAAGATGGACCAGTTTAGGTCGACAGCATGGAGGAGTGAAAGGAACTCGTGGAGAGGGTGAAAAACAGCTTGAGTTGGATAGAAGACAAATTCTGGATAAGATAGTCAGTTTAAAAGCCCAGTTGGAAAAGGTAGTACAACAACGCACAACCCAGCGTAGCCAGCGGATGAATACCAACATTCCAACTGGTGCCATTGTTGGGTACACCAACAGCGGAAAATCCAGTCTACTCAATGCCCTGAGTGGTGCAGGAATCCTCGCAGAGAACAAGCTTTTTGCCACCCTTGATCCTACCACAAGGAAGGTAAAGCTCCCCGGCGGAGAAGAAATCCTTCTCTCTGATACTGTTGGATTTGTGAATAATCTACCCCATCATCTTGTGCAGGCATTTAAGAGCACGCTCGAGGAAGCTCGCTTTGCAGATTTCTTGATTATTGTCTGTGATGCAGCCCACCCAAATATGCTCGCTAGTTATACAACCACTGTTGAGGTGCTTGAAGACCTTGACTGTACTGGAAAACCAGCAATCGTCCTTGCAAACAAGATGGACATGGTAAGTGACTCTTTTGCTGTCAGCAGGCTTAAGTCGTTGTATCCAATTGTACTTGAAACCTCTATCAAGGAGGGAACCGGACTCGATGACCTGCTCGAACAGATCACCAAGACCCTCGGGGAACTCTATCCTACAGCAACCTACTTCCTACCTAACTCACGCCATGATTTGGTTGCACACATTCACCGCCACGGGCAGGTTGAGTTCATAGACTACCAAGGGGAAGGAATATTGGTGAAGACACGAATCCAACCACGGTTCCAGGGCCCACTCACTGAATTTAGAAAGTCATGAAAAAGTGCCACCCAAAAGAGGGTGACACCATTTCGATGTTACTGACTGTTTGGACTTAGAATCTCCAGAGAACCAATATATCCACCGAAATATCCATCGACATCAGGCAAAATTGCGCCGCCTGGAGCACAGTGCAGATAGAAATCAAGCGGCAGGTCCTTGTTGTCCATGCTAGCAGATAATGCCTACAGGAACAATAGCGCCAACCCAAGCTTCTTGCCATCCTCGTTGGGAATCTTCAGCGCAGCACCACCACCAACGGTGACGTCAAACTGAGAGCCTTTTCAATGCTGAACGCTACCTTGTAGTTGGCAGCTGCATCAAAAGAAAAAGATTATTTCACCACAACCAAAGCCTAGATTACCGATGACATCAAAGTCATTCATCCGAATTGCACACCAACACCAGTGTTGTCCCATGTTCAGTCCTACCGCTGTCAGTCTTTGAAGTTTCAAGTTGCTACAGGAAGCAGTACCATAGCCAGTAAAAGTACAGCAAGTAATACTTTCTTCATACGCACTCTCCTTCTGTAGGATGAACTCCTACTATAAATTTTGTTATTCAAACTATACCATAAGCATGATTTCTTGAACAGGCAAACATATAGGGGGTTGATGGCAAAATCTATAATATAAAACTACTGGTGTTTTTTTCCGATTCTGTTTACCATACATTAAAAGAGGAAGTGTAAAAAATGAATAGACATCTTACCCTTCGTGGTGCCCTTATCGCTCTTGTCGGGTTGCTGGTAATCACTGCAAGTTCCATGTATGTTGCTCTTAGAATGGGAGCGCTACCTTGGCCTACCATCTTTGTAACGGTAGTCAGTTTGGCGGCATTGAAACGGGCCAAAGGCTCCACTCTTCAGGAAATCAACGTCACCCATACCATCATGAGTTCAGGTGCTATGGTTGCCGGAGGATTAGCCTTCACCCTCCCCGGGCTCTGGATGATTGACCCAGATGCAAATTTCTCTACGATCAGCTTAATCATCCTCGCAGTTGTGGGTGCTATTCTAGGAACACTGTTCTCGGCATTGTATCGCAAGAAGCTTATCATTGATGAGGCGCTTCCTTACCCGATGGGCATAGCGAGTTACAACACCTTGCAAGCAGGAAGCAAAGGTGGAGCAGGGGCAAAGACACTCTTTGCATCCATGGGAGGATCGGTACTCTTTACCATCCTCCGGGACGGGTTTGGAAAAATCCCGGCACTGCTGACCCTATTCAAGGGAAGTGCAATGATCCCTGCCTTCTCCATCTGGGTAAGTCCCATGGCAATGGGGATTGGAGCGATCATCGGTCCCTTGTTTGCACTGCTCTGGTTTGGCGGTGCTATCTTTGGCTACTACATCCTTACCCCATTAGGCATTCAGAGCGGCTTGTTCGCCTCGATGGCAGAAGCTGATGTGTTCCGTTCCAACCTCGGAATCGGACTAATGATCGGAACGGGACTTGGTGTCTTCTTCAAGGCAGTAGGATCCAGACTGCTTGCTCAAAAGAAACTTGAAGACAAACCCAAGGCAACCTTTACTAGAACCACCCTAGTTGTTACGCTGGTACTTCTTTTTTCTGTACTCTTGCTCTCATTGGGAACAGAACTCGGCCTTATCGAGGCACTTGTCCTGATGGCAGGCATCTATCTTGCCACATACCTCTCCGGCATGTTGACTGGCCAGACAGGTATCAATCCGATGGAAATATTCGGTATCCTGGTCTTGCTTGTCATCCAACTGATCTCCAACCCCTCCCTCATTGCTTCCTTCAGCATTGCTGCTGTGGTTGCAGTTGCCTGTGGTTTGACCGGTGATGTCATGAACGACCTAAAGAGTGGATATCTCCTGAAGACCGATCCAAAGCAACAAATTCTTGGAGAGGGCATCGGAGGAGTCATTGGTGCAGTGCTCTCCGTGTTTGTCCTGTTGATCATGAAAGCTTCGTTCGGAGGATTTGGAACTGCGGAATTGCCGGCTCCTCAGGCAGCAGCAGTTTCAGCCATGGTTGGAGGGCTTGGACATATCCCGGCATTCCTTATCGGCCTTGGTATCGGCCTGGTACTCTACTTGGCAAACATCCCCAGTGCAACCCTTGGGCTTGGCGTATACCTGCCAATCTACATCAGTTCCGTGATGGGCCTCGGAGCACTTATCTCCGGTGCCTTGAAAGTAGCTCTCAAGAAGCGCACAGAGGCAGCTAAAGTGCAAGACAAGACTGGGTTGGTTGCCAGCGGCTTGCTTGGAGGCGAGGGAATCACTGGTGTAGCCATCGCTATCCTTTCCATGTTGAAGTAGGTATACTGGAAAAATGGAACAGAAAAATACTATTCTACGCTCACTTTATGGGCTAGATGCAGAAGCTATTGCAGAGACCCTTTTTCTCCCCAGGGCCTTTTATGGAAAACAAATTTACCAGTGGCTCGTCAAGGGAGTTACCTCCTTCGACGAAATGACCAACCTACCCAAGGCGGAACGCACACGACTCAAGGAAGTCATGGAGAGCGCAATCTCCTCGACTGTAGAGACCAGCGAAACCGATGAAAGTGGTGCTACAAAAATGGGTATCCGTCTCCATGACGGGAAAGTGGTCGAGTGCGTTTTGCTTATTGACAAGCAAAATCGACATACGGCATGTCTTTCCAGCCAAGTCGGATGCGCCATGGGTTGCTCGTTCTGTAGAACAGGCACCATGGGATTGCTCAGGAACCTGACTGTTGAGGAGATTATTGAGCAGTACATCCACCTCCTCGTGGTAAGCGACCAACCCATTACCCACATTGTGTACATGGGGATGGGTGAGCCCTTGGCAAATATTGCTCCGGTGATCCAATCAATACACTATTTCCACGAGAAAGAGAGCTTCAACATCAGTCTCAGGAGAATAACCATCTCCACCTGTGGAGTAGTCCCTGGTATCCTGAAACTGGCAGAGCAGAAGCTCCCTATAAAGCTTGCTGTCTCATTGGTAAGTGCAGATAACCGAATCCGTTCACAGATTATGCCGGTGAATGAGAAGTGGGACATTATGGCACTAAAAAAAGCCTTGATGGTGTACCAGCATGTGGGGGGGAAACGATTCACTATTGAATACTGCTTGTTGCATGATGTGAATACTAATGAGTTTAGTGCCAAGAAACTTGCTACGTATGTAGCTGGCATGAATGTGGTGGTGAATCTTATCCCGTGGAACCCTGCTGAGGAACTTCCCTATGAAACCCCTAGTGAGGATGAGATTGACGATTTCTGCCGTGAACTTGACCGCTACCGTGTCAACTACACCCGACGTCGATCGAGGGGTAGGGAGATAAACGGTGCGTGTGGGCAACTAGCGGTACCCATCAACAAAGGTCTCGACTATGAGTTGATGATTGACGATGAGGATGACGAGTAGCCAACCAAGACTGGAAACGGTATGAAGCCCTGCAAATTTGCAGGGCTTCTCCTATATCCAACTAATTTATTGAATAATTGATGTTACTGCAGAACAGCCTTGATCCTTCTTACCCCTGCTGAGGAGGATTGCTCCTTGAGAATCTTAAAGTGCCCCATTTCCCCAGTATTCTCTACATGGGGACCACCACAGACTTCCTTGGAAAAATCTCCAACTGAGTAAACCTTAACCTGTTCACCATACTTGCTGTCAAAGAATGCAATGGCACCTTGTGATTTTGCTTCCTCAACAGTCATGGTCTCGCAGGTAATAGGCAGATTACGCTTAATCTGTTCATTAACCATATCTTCGACCTGTTGGACTTCCTCCTTGGTCATGGCAGAGGGATGCGTGAAGTCAAAACGGAGTCGCTCGGTAGTAATATTTGACCCTTTCTGCCCGACATGCTCGCCAAGCACTGTTCTCAAAGCTTTGTGCAGCAAGTGGGTTGCAGTGTGTAGTGCAGTGGTCTTCTCACTATGGTCGGCAAGGCCTCCCTTGAACTGCTTATCTGCTCCACTACGACTAATCTCCTGATGCTTCTCAAATGCAGTATTGAAGCCAGCCTCATCAACGGTGAAGCCATGCTCTGCAGCCAATTCCTTGGTAAGCTCAATGGGATACCCGTAGGTATCGTAGAGCTTGAAAGCGGTTCTCCCACTGATCTCCCGGTTCTTGCCCTTAAGCAAGTTGGGTAGCATTTTTTCAAATTCTCGCTCCCCTTTCGCCAGGGTATCGGAAAACTTTGCCTCTTCCTGAGCCAGCTCCTTCAGGATGAAATCCTTGTTCTCCAGAATCTCAGGATATGGCTTCTTATAGAGATCAAACACGATGAGTGCTAGCTCTCCGAGGAAGGATCCCTCGATACCCAACTTATGGGCATGGCGGACTGCTCGCCTGATCAGACGACGCAGGATGTAACCTTGCCCCACGTTTGAGGGAGCCACCCCTCTCTGGTCGCCAAGAATGAATACGCTGGTGCGAATATGGTCTGCAACGATACGTACTGAGATATCCGTCTCCTCGTCACTTCCATAATGCTTTCCTGAAAGTTTCTCAATTCCTGCAATGATTGGGGTAAACACCTCTGTCTCATAGACAGATTTCTTTCCCTGGAGGATAGCGATGGTACGTTCAATTCCCATACCGGTGTCGACGCACTTTCTCTCCATCTCACTATAGGTACCGTCGCTGTTCTTCTTGTACCCCATGAAGACATCATTCCAGATCTCGAAGTATTTTCCACAGGAACACCCAGGGCGGCAATCAGGACCACACTCAGGTCTTCCCGTGTCAATGAACATCTCACTATCGGGACCACAGGGACCGGTTTCACCGGCAGGACCCCACCAGTTGTCCTCTCTCCCAAGATAGTAGATTCGTTCTCGGTTAATCCCATGCCCTTCCCAAGCAGAAGCAGCCACCTCATCGCAAGGAACCTCGTCATCTCCCGCAAAAACCGTCACAGAAAGTTGGGATGCATCAATGCCAATCACTTCGGTCAAGAACTCATAACTGAACGCAATAGCTTCTTTCTTGAAGTAATCTCCCAGGGACCAGTTGCCGAGCATCTCAAAGAAGGTGAGATGGTGTGGGTCTCCAACTGCTTCAATATCTCCGGTTCGGATACACTTCTGGTAGTCAGTGAGGCGCGTGCCTGCTGGGTGTTCGCTTCCCATGATATAGGGTACCAAAGGGTGCATACCGGCGGTGGTAAACAGAACCGTTGGGTCGTTCTCGGGGATCAAGGAAGCACCACTGATCTGGATGTGCTCCTTGGATACAAAGAAATCAATGAATTTTTGCCGTAATTCGTTGGCGGTGAGCTGGTTTTTCATAATAGTTGATAGTAGTCTCCCCGGCGTTTTCATGTCAAGGATGTTCAGCCCTCACTATGCATGTAGTGTTCAATGAAAGAAGGAAAATTGAGAATCATATTGCTTTTCTCTTTCTGAAAGAGCAGGTGTTCGAAATCCCGTTGTTTCACTTTAAGATCAACATGCGAAATTCGTTCAGTAAGAGCTTCTTTCAACATGACAAGATTCTCAATAGTATGTTTGGAAGCGAGATATGCATAGTCAGGCGCTGTTTGGGAAAGTAAAAATTGTGCATCATAAAAATCTCGACCTTTTGCTCTTTGCAGAAGCGCTGAGAGTTTCATTGAACACAGCGTTGCATCTGGCGGAACAGGAACAGGAAAGAAAAAACCACAGCTTTGGATAAACGCGCTTGTAACCGGATAGGTGTAGCCTTGATCCTGAGCTTCAATTTTTATGAGAAATCTTGCATTTCTATAACCGCTAAATTGAAGTGTGTAGAGCAGTTCAGGAAAATAGAGACTCCTTCTAAAAGCATGCAGCCCTTCGTGCTCTTTCTCTTTTGGTATTACCTGATACCCTAGACGCCGTAGATATACCAGAATGCTATCAGTCATATGCACGAAATCATTCTGTGTCATATCTAGGCAGTCAAAATCAAGATCTTCACTAAAACGATCTATATGCTTAATAAGGCGAAGATTGGTACCTCCAATTAACACCATATGCTCGATATACTTTGTTTGTGACAAAAACTCCAATATCTGGCATTGAATATATTCTTTAAGTAGATACGGTTGCAGTTCATTCAGATCTCGCAAATATGCAGGAAAGTACTGTAGCAATGCACTTTTATCAATCATAATTTATACGCCTCCTGTAATTTCGCCACCCTCCGTTTGAGTGACTCAACGCCATACTGTTCGGTATAGTTGGTAAGACGATCAATCTTTAGGATGTCAAGATCCAACCTTAGTTCCAACATATCGTGTACTGTATGGTACTGTGGATAAAGATACAGAAGATCTAAAATTGCTTTTTCCGGATATGCTATATGCATTCCCCAAGACGGGTGAAATGCTGAAGATTCTATGGTATAGCCAAAAAATGAAGAACTACGAATCGTGTGATAGGTAAACTGGCCAAATTCATTGGTAAAATACGCTGTTTTTCTGCTAGAAACACTCGTGACCTGTACCACAGCCTCTGGAATCATACCCCAAAAGGCAAGCGCACTATGTATACTGATGTATGAGGGTTGATACATTTTGTTTGCAAAATACAATTGAGCATCGCCAGAGCGAAGATATTCTGGAAATGTATATACATTTTGTTTCAAACGAATAAGTTTATGCTCCTTCACCCAGCGTCCAATAGTATTCCGGCTCACCGAGAACCGTGCACCTGACGCTACTTGCTGAAGGGTAAAACAACCCATCGGAGAAAAGATTTCCTTGAATTCTAGATAGGAAGCACGCTCTTTTATTTCCATAACGCACTAATTATAGTGCATTATGGAAATATAACAAGATATTGATGCTGTGAAAGGACTCTTACTCTTCCAAAGCGAACAAATCAAGCTGTATAGCAGTTTCCTTGGGCTTCCCAACAGTACGCTTTGTCTCCATTGCCTTCTTCAGAATACGGGGAAGGTCTTCACTTTTCCTGATCACAAACACACGGCTCTGGTTGGCAAACTTCCGTGGCCAAAGGACACTTTGGTTCTCAACACTGCTTTGGTAGATGAAGAGATATTTCTTCTGTTCCAAGGCAAAGGAAGCTTGTCGGACTGCCCCTCCCCCATCTCGGTCCTCCACAACCACAGATGCAAGGCTCAAGGCACTCATCAAGCGGTTACGAAGCAGGAAATGCCATTTCTGTGTGACGGTAGAAGGGGCAAATCGGCTGATTACCACACCACGCTTGGCTATTTCAGCTTGTAGGTCTGTATGTTCCTTTGGATAGCATTGAGAGAGCGGGGTGCCGATGACTGCCATGGTAGGAGCGCCAGAGGAGAGCGCTCCCTTGTGTGCCACCCCGTCTATGCCGAGGGCGAGTCCACTGACAACAACATACCCAGCTTTTGTAAGTGCATGAGAAGTCTGTAAAGCCATCTTCTTTCCCTCCAGAGAGGGCGTTCTGGTACCTATGACAGAGACTGAAGGATCCTTCAACAGGGATACATTTCCTTGCACATAGAGAAATCGCGGTGGGTAGGCAAAATTATGTACCTGGGAGGGCCAGAAGGGGCTGTGTTCATCGATGACCAATACACTATCATCCATCTCCTCAAAGAATGGTCGACAATGATAATAGGCTTCACTGATCTTACTGTCTTCCGTTTTCAACAAGGAAGCATATTCGCCAATGTGCAGAGGAAGAGGCTCGGTCACATCGAAGCGAGAGGAAGCCAATAAAAAGGCTTCCCCTGCTTTTGATTCTGCTCCACCGGAGGCGAGGACGAGTGTTTCATAATGCAGGGCTTTGCTAGCTATTGCATCCATGCCTTGACTCTACCACTGTTGTCTCGTTTGGGCAATCGAGCTAAAACTGGCTTTACTTGCTCAGTGCTTCAGCGATGCTCTTCATCCCTGAAAGCTGTTCCTCAGTTGGGTTCCAATTCACCTTCATCTCTGGTTCAATAACTGAGAAACCAGCTTTTGAAAGTTCCTCGCGTAGGTCCTTAAAATAAGAAAGGACTATTTAAAAAAAA
>JAGYOG010000014.1 GCA_018399495.1 Sphaerochaeta sp. | reverse complement strand
CGGTGCCTTGGTTACTGCGTTGAGTATTGCCGCAGGAGGATTCGAACCGGCTCTTGCCATCCATGCTGCAAACAACCTCTTTGTTGCATTAGTCTGCAACTACCAAGGCTCTTCCCTGCCCAGCCTCCCGATTTTCACCACAACCAAACCGATTGGAACCCCTATGGATCTCTTACAGCTCCTCTTGGGGCTAATCATCGTATTTATCGTGGCAAGGAAAGATATCATGGCTCAACACCACGCTCCAAAATTGTAAAGGTTTTCCTTTTGCAAACAAAACGGGCCACCGCATTGCGATGGCCCGAGATAGTAGAAACGATTAGGTGCCTTACAGTACGCGGAAAGCATCCCGGCCAGCATACTCAGCGGTATCACCAAGGTAGTCCTCGATGCGCAGAAGCTGGTTGTACTTTGCAAGACGGTCGGAGCGACTCATGCTACCGGTCTTGATCTGTCCAGTCTCAAGAGCAACTACGAGGTCAGCAATGAAGTTGTCCTCGGTCTCTCCAGAGCGGTGGGAAACGATTGAGGTGTAGCCGTTGCGTTTTGCAAGGTCAATAGCCTCAAAGGTCTCTGTGAGGGTACCGATCTGGTTAACCTTGATCAGGATAGAGTTACAAACACCCTTCTCAAGACCCATCTTCAGTCTCTCAACATTGGTTACGAACAAGTCATCGCCAACAAGCTGGACACGGTCGCCGATGCGATCGGTGAGCAACTTCCATCCTTCCCAGTCGTCCTCGGCCATGCCGTCTTCGATTGAGATGATGGGGTAGCGGTTTGCCCAGTCTTCCCAGAGGTCAACCATCTGTGCACTGGTAAGCTTGTCACCGGTGGACCATCTGAGGGTATAGGTTTTGGTCTTCTCGTCATACAGCTCGCTGCTGGCTGGGTCGAGAGCAATCATGAAATCCCCATCACGACCGGTGGTGTAACCAGCAGCCTTGATAGCTTCCATGAGAACCTCAAGAGCCTCTTCATTGGACTGCAAGTCAGGAGCGAAACCGCCCTCATCACCAACAGAGGTGTTGTACTTACGTTCTTTCAGGACTGCCTTCAGGTTGTGGAATACCTCTGCGGTCATGCGAAGTCCCTCACGAAGGGAAGTAGCACCGATCGGCATTACCATGAACTCCTGGAAGTCAACCTTGTTATCGCTGTGCGCACCACCGTTGAGGATGTTTGCCATCGGAACAGGAAGTACACAAGCATGGTAAGCACCAAGATACTTGTACAGCGGCAGACCAAGGTAGTCAGCAGCAGCGCGGGCAACAGCCATGGAAACACCAAGGATTGCATTGGCACCAAGCTTTGCTTTATTTGGAGTACCATCAAGAGCAATCATAGCGCGGTCGATAGCAACCTGATCAAGAGAATCCATGCCTTCAAGCTCGGAAGCGATGATGTTGTTGACATTGTCTACAGCCTTCAAAACGCCCTTGCCGAGATAGCGGTTCTTGTCCCCATCACGCAGCTCTACAGCTTCGTGGACTCCGGTGGAAGCACCAGAAGGAACTGCTGCACGACCCATGGAACCATCCTCAAGAATGACATCTACTTCAACGGTGGGGTTACCACGTGAGTCAAGGATTTCCCTGGCTTCGATAAATTCAATAATGCTCATGAATATTCTCCTAATTACTGTATTGGAATAACAGTACTAATATTCGTATCTTTTACCGCTTATGTCAAGGCGAACGCTCTTGTCGCCCCCCTTCTCGACGGGCTATCATAGGGATATGGAAAATGAACATGAACATGCATCGTATCGTTTGCCTGCTTTAAGTAGAGATCTCCTCGATTCCATCATCTTCGCAATGGAAGATCAAGCCAATTTTTACTTTCTAGACCTCAAGGATGAGTTCCTTGTCAGGGAAGATGAAATACAATATCTCGATGAAGTAGATGAAGAAGAACGCAATAACCGTTTTATTCCCATTCCAGACTGGGAACCATCGGACGGTTTCCATCTTATGGAAATGTTTGCAAATAGGGTGAGGAACCCCCTCTACCGGTCGCGTCTGCTTGCTGCATTACAAAGTGGGAGAGGCGTCTTCAGAAAGTTCAAGGATACCCTCAGTGAGACACCTATACTGGAGCGGAAATGGTTCAGTTTCCGTGATGAGCAACTCAAGCGTGTGGTTGTCTCCTGGTATCGGGAGCAAGAAAGCCTCACCCAACTGCTTGAGCTCAGCGAAGAAGAGACCGAACTCACTGAAGACATACTGTTGGAAGACTTCACCTTTGAAACCCTCGAAGGACCGGTAACTGAAGAGATCATGAACATGGTCCAGTCATTGGTAACAGAACTCGAGTCAGGCAGTGAGGAAGACCGCATAGCCAGTGTGGTTTTAATGCGCCATCTGGAACTCGATGAACTGGACCGCTTCTACCTAGCAAGAGCACAGGACGGAACTCTCGCAGCATTCCTCTCGTACACCATGCTTGCTGATTATCTGGTGGAAGTACCGCTCTTTGGTGTAAAACCTGAGTACAGGGGGCTGGGTCTCTTTAGGCTCCTCTTCGACTCTTTCAGCCGCCAAATGGCTCGATTCCACTACCAGAAAGTTGTAATTACCCTTGCTGCGGGATATCTGGGAATGGAAAAACTCTTCGCCCCCTATGGGGCTAGAGAAATCACCGAGCAACTCATCATAGATACCAAGAGTTGGAACACTTCACATCCTAGCTCTGAAGAAGCTTTTCTCTAAGCCTCTGTACCCTCCTCTATACTTTCGCTAGACTGAAGCTGAAGGAGAACAACCACAGATGCGCGTAACCATTTGCGAAGATAAACATGACATGGGTTACCAAGCAGCAAAGCTTGGTATTGTAATTATCAAAGAAGCAATTGAGAAGAAAGGTCATGCTGTTATTGCAGTCGCAACCGGTTTAAGTCAGTTCTCCCTCTACGAACATCTTGCAAAAGCAGATATTGACTGGAGCAAGGTAGAGGCATTTGGCCTTACAGAATATGTAGATCTTCCGGACACCCATCCTTCCAGTTTCCGCTACTACTTGAACAACCGTTTTGTACAGAAGGTAACCTACCTTGGGGCATTCCATCAGATCAACGGGGATGCAGAAGATCTGGACAAAGAGGTCAAGCGCTTGAACGCTCTCATCAAAAAAAAGAAAGTGGATGTATCATTCCTTGGGATTGGAGAAAATGGACATATTGGTTTCAACGATCCACCGGCAAATTTTGAGACCAATGACCCATACATCGTGGTAGAACTTGAAGACCGTTGTAGACGTCAACAAGTTAATGAAGCATGGTTTTCAAAGCTCGATGAGGTTCCCACAAAAGCCATTACTATGTCAGTGAGGCAGATTCTGAAGGCAAAACACCTTATCTGCTCAGTCCCCGACCAAAGAAAAGCTCGTGCGGTTGCTATGTGTCTTTATGACCAGATTGGGGTTTACTCTCCTTGTGCAGCGCTTAGGACAAAGAAAGAGTGTACCTTGCTCTTGGACCGGACTTCCTCAATGCTGGTGATGGGCGATCGTAGATAACGTAAACAGATTAAAGAGAACGGAGAGGTAAACAGGGGGTATTGCATCTAATATATTAGTATGTTAGGCTATTAGTATAACACATTTGGAGGCACCATCCATGATGCATATGTCACTTCGCTGGTTCGGCTCAAAGCACGATACCGTTACCCTACAACAAATTCGCCAGATCCCAGGCGTCGAAGGAGTCATCACTACCCTGTACAATATTCCCGCTGGGGAAGTATGGCCGATCGAAAGAATCCAGGAAATCAAGAAAGAGGTGGAAGCTGCTGACTTGAAAGTTCTCGGAATTGAGAGCGTCAACATCCATGACGCCATCAAGATCGGTGGAGCAGACCGCGACAAATACATCGCAAACTACATCCAGACCCTTGAGAACCTCGGCAAGGAGGGCATCACCACTGTCTGCTATAACTTCATGCCGGTCTTCGACTGGACCAGAACAGAACTTGCCAAGATGAGAAGTGACGGAAGCACCGTTCTGGCATATGACCAGAAAGTAGTAGATGATATCGATCCCCAGTCTTTCCTGGATCAGACCAACAGTAGCTCACAGGGATTTGAAATGCCTGGTTGGGAACCAGAGCGCCTTGCAAAGATCAAGGAGCTGATGGAAGCATATAAGGACGTTTCTGATGAGAAACTCTTTGAGAACCTTGTCTATTTCCTCAAAGCAATCCAACCGACCTGTGAGACCTACGGAATCAAGATGGCCATCCACCCGGACGATCCAGCCTGGCCTGTATTTGGACTGCCACGTATCATCACCAGCAAGGAGAGAATCCTGAAGGTCATGAAGGCTGTTGATGCACCTTTCAATGGACTCACCTTCTGCGCAGGATCATTCGGAACAAACCCAAAGAATGACCTTCCCGACATCATCCGCTCACTGCCCGGAAGAATTCATTTTGCCCATATTCGGAACCTACATCACTTTGGAGAGGGAGTGTTCGAAGAAGCAGCCCATCTTTCCAGCGATGGATCCTTCGACCTGTATGAGATCGTAAAGGCACTCTATGACATCGGTTTCGAAGGTCCGGCCCGTCCAGACCATGGAAGGATGATCTGGGGAGAAGTGGCAATGCCCGGCTATGGTTTATATGACCGTGCACTCGGGGCATCCTACATCCTTGGGCTCTATGAAGCGATTCAGAAAAGTGACCAGAGGAAATAATATGGCACAAATAGTCCGTGTTACGGCATCTGAAGAGATCTATCAAACCCTCCGAGATGAGATTCTCTCCCTGCATTTCAAGCCGGGAGAGGAATTGAACCTGCAACAGCTGTCACTGCAGTTGCAGGTTAGCCGCTCCCCTGTCAGAGATGCATTGATGAGGTTGAGCTCTGACAACTTGGTTGATATTTTCCCGCAAAAAGGGACTCGTGTTTCGCTCATCAATCTGAAACAGGTTGAAGAGGAACGTTTCTTGCGAAAAAGCTTGGAAGAACATGCTGTTAAGAAATTCATCTATCAGGCACGGGAAGATCATTTCAAGACCATGGAAGCTGCAATTGAAGAACAGGTAACGTATGCAATAACTGATGATTTCATCAAGTTCCTTGAAGCTGACAATACCTTCCACGCAACCATCTTCCAAGCCATCGGCATGCAACGCATCTGGAACATCATCCTCGCACAAGGCGGGAATCATCACAGAATCCGTCTTCTTTCCTTCTATCAGAAAAATGTGCTTGCAGATATCATCGAACAACATCGCCTCATGCTGAATGCACTCAAACAGAAAGAGCTTGATGCCATTCTCAACCTTGAGGACAAACACCTTTCAAAGCTACTACAGGAAACTGAATTGATGGTTGGTCGCTACCCTGATTACTTCAAACAGGAAATGACCTATGCTCCACTTCAGTTCCAACACAAACAAACCTGGAGGCCATCATGAAACTCACCAATGCAGGATTGCAGAATAACACAGCATGGAATGAAAAAGGATATATCCTTCCCTCCTTCGACCGCACTTCAATGGTACAGAAAACTGAGAAACAACCTACCTGGGTGCACTTTGGAGCGGGAAACATCTTCCGCATTTTCCCGGCGGCGCTCCAACAGAGACTTCTCAGTGAGGGGCTTGCAGAAACAGGCATCATTGTAGGAGAAGGTTTTGACTACCAGATTATTGAGGATGTCTATGAGAAACACGACAACTTGACCTTGATGGTAACCCTCAGGAGTGATGGATCCATCGCCAAGGAGGTTATCGCATCAGTCTCTGGTGCCTACAAATGCGACCAGCAGTTCCACAAAGAGTGGGGAATTCTTCAAGAAGACCTTTCGCTCCCCTTCCCTTCAGATGGTGAGCTTCACCATCACAGAAAAGGGTATGCACTCAAGCGTGGAGATGGATCGTTCCACCCGGCTATCGAGAAAGACCTTCAGTCCGGTCCTGAGCAAGAACATCATGTTCCTTCCAAGGCTCACTGCACTGATGTATGAGCGCTACCTGGCCGGAGGAGAGAAGCTTGCCCTGGTCAGCATGGACAACTGCTCACACAATGGGGAAAAACTCCAGGACGCGGTTATGACCATCGCACAAGCATGGGAAGAAAATGGATTGGTGAAAGAGGGCTTTGTCTCCTACCTCCAGGAGAATGTTTCATTCCCTTGGTCCATGATCGACAAGATCACCCCACGTCCCGATGCAAAAGTCGAAGCGATGCTCAAGGCCGATGGGTTTGAGGATACCTCACTGGTTATTACCGACAAGAATACCTATACGGCAGCATTTGTGAATGCGGAAGAACCACAGTATCTGGTCATAGAGGATGATTTCCCTGCTGGCAGGCCGCAACTCGAAAAAGCCGGTGTTTATTTTACTGATAGGGATACCGTGAACAAGGTTGAGAGAATGAAGGTAACCACCTGTTTGAATCCACTGCACACCACTCTCGCCATCTACGGTTGCTTGCTTTCACACTCACTTATCAGTGAGGAGATGCAGGATCCACAGTTGAAGCGTATGGTGGAAATCATTGGGTATGAGGAAGGTATGCCTGTGGTGACCGACCCCAAGATACTCGACCCGAAGGCCTTCATTGATGAAGTCCTTACAGTCAGGTTTCCCAACCCCTTCATGCCTGACACTCCCCAGAGAATTGCAACTGATACCAGTCAGAAACTTGCCATCAGGTTCGGAGAGACCATCAAGTCATACCTTGCCAGTGATGAGCTGGACGTAAAAGACTTGAAGCTCATTCCCTTGGTATATGCTGGATGGCTGCGCTACCTCATGGGACTGGATGATGATCTTACCCCATTCATCCCAAGCTCCGATCCACGCCTTGAAGAGGCTCAGGAGTATCTCAAGGATATCACCGTTGGAATGATGGGTCCGTTCCCTGCATTGGAAACCTTGCTCAAGGATGAATCCATCTGGGGCGTCAACCTTCCAGAGATTGGTATGGCAGACTTGGTGCTCTCCTACTTCGCTGAGTTGATAGCGGGAAAGGGAGCAATCCGAAAGACGTTAATCAAGTACGTAAAATAGGATGGATGCTGGCATGCAGCACTCACACACCGGGCGCCTCGTTATCGAGGCGCTCTATCTTTTCCTAAGGACGGCGGCAGTCAGATCCTGTCACCAGTCGCTACACACCGCTGGCACTGGTGCACTATGGTCTTTGGATTGGAACTTACTTTCTTTGCCATCACAAAGCGAATCATTGCAGAGCTGCGGCATGGAGGTACCCTTATAAACGAGGTTGGTGTCTTTACGCAGAAGGAGAGGAAGCTCCTTCTGGTTGTGGTTCACAACCAACAGATCAACCATCTGCCCCAGATTGTGCATGAGACCTATCAGGCAATTGGTGAAGGCTTTGTTCCAATTGGGCGTATCATCAAGTCAGAAAAACAGCGGAGCAAGCAAAACCGTCCAAAGCGCTGAGAAAGAGAGAGAAATACTGCTCATCGCACCCTGCACGTCACCTATCTCCAAGGCTTTGCTGGTACCGAGTGCATGGGAACAGGCCCCGATACCTACCCCGTGTGCAACAGGGTCCTTTATCCCGAAGAGCTTCGAGAGCACAGGGGCAAGCAGATTTCCTGCAACCCCACTGATGAGGGTGGACGCAATAGTCAGGGCAGGGAGCCCCCCGAACTGCTCAGTCAAGGCGATGGCAATAGGGGTGGTAACCGATTTGGAGAGCAGACTAGCCAGGATTGTCCTATCCAATCCAAGCAGGTTACAAGTCACTACGACTGAGGAAAGAGCTGCCAAAGCCCCTGCCAAGGTTCCCAATACCACTGGGAAAAAAGCCCGTCTCAGCACATCTCTCTGCCTATAGATGGACAGCGCAAGCACGGCTGTGACCGGGGTTAGGAACATGTAGATAATTGAAGACCCCTCTTCATAGGCATCCAGGGGAATGTCAAAGAGAAGCAAAACAGCAATAATGATCAGCATGGCGATCACCAAGGGATTCGCCAAGGGGTTTTTCAGTTTCTTATTGATGAAAAGTCCGGCCTGGAATGCAAAAACCGAGAGGGAAATCCCAAACAGTGGAGAGCTAAGAATCTCAAGCATGTCGCTTCCCCCCTATCTTCTTTTGTACGAACTGCACCAGGACCACCGTCCAGCTGCTCGCTGCAAAACAAGCAAACAACGAGACCAGATTCACTACCAGCAACTGCCACCAAATACTCTGGACCAATGAGGAGTACCGAAGAATTCCCACGACCGGGGGAATGAAAAAGAAGGTCATATTCTTGAGCATGAAATCTGCACTCTCGGCAATAGAGTGCTCTTTGAGCAATCCACTGGAGAGCAAAACAAGGATCAGAAGCATGCTTATCACACTTGAAGGGAGGGTAAAGGGAACCACCAAGGAAATGACATCCCCCACCAAACAGAGACCGAAAATGATTGCAAGCTGTATCAGGTATTTCATGGATGCCATACCATACCCTATTGGAAGGTATTCTGGGAAGAGGTACCATAGTTAACAGGAGGCGTACTATGAACACAATCACCAACCATATTCTCACTCGCAGAAGCGTGAGGAGTTTCGCCGAGGAACAGATCAGAAATGAGGACCTGGATCTCATTCTCCAAGCAGCCACGCTTGCCCCCAATGGCATGAATCAGGAACCTTGGCACTTCACCGCAATTCAGGATCCAGAAACCTTGAGAAAGCTCGATGAGAAGGTGGTTGGTACCTCTGGTTCATTCTTCTACCATGCGCCAACCTTGATTCTTGTTTCCATCGAAATTGGAAATACATATGAGAAAGAAGACACCGCCTGTGCGATGACCAACATGATGCAGGCAGCCCATGCTCTGGGATTGGGATCAGTGTGGTGCAACCGGATCAATCATAAGCCGGAGCTGGGTGTACAACTCTCTTCCTTTGGTGTCCCCGAGGGATACAAGGTTACAGGGACCCTCGCCGTAGGATACCCCAAGGGTGAATATCCTTCACCAAGAGTACCGAAACAGGGTACCATTACCTACATTCGTTCGTAACCTGTAAGCATTAGGATGGTTACAACTCTAGAGACACGGAGAAGGAAATCAGCCTTCTCCGTTTTGTGATATGCAATTTGGGGGAGGAAGTGATGGGAAGGCGTACAAACAAGGCAAAGAAACGGGGCAAAAGGATTCTAATCCTCCTCTTGGTACTGGTAATTCTATGGGTGTTGACCCTCATCCTAGCACCAAGTGAACAAGAGTATGTACAAACCCCAACTTCGGGAATCCCTGACTTGGAACTTCCGAAGTATTCAGCAACCGATATAGTGGTCACCCATCCAGGATACACCCTCCTCTATGATGAAGAGCATGAACAAGCGCGTTGGGTAGCCTATGAGCTTACCCGTAGCGAGCTGTACGGGATGTATGAGCGTGGTGATGATTTCAGAAGCGACCCTTTGGTTCCCAGCGAGTCGGCCTCCTTGAATGACTACCGAGGAAGTGGATATGACCGAGGGCACCTGATCCCAGCAGCCGACCTCTCCTGGTCGGAGGAGGCAATGAGTGGTTCGTTCTACCTCAGCAATATGAGTCCACAAGAAGGACAGTTCAATCGTGGCATCTGGAGCAAACTGGAGGCAACGGTACGGAACTTCGCCGATACAGAAGGGAGCATCTATGTCGTCACCGGTCCTGTATTGACTGATGGCCCATATGACACCATTGGGGACAATGAAGTCTCAATCCCAAATCAGTACTACAAGGTTATCTTGGACTACCGTGAACCTGAGCTCAAGGCAATCGGTTTTCTGCTCCCTAATGAAGGGTCAAAAGACGACCTTGAGGAATTTGCCACCAGCATCGATGAGATTGAAACAATTACCGGAATTGATTTCTTCCATCGTTTGCCAGACCCTCAGGAAGCAGAGCTTGAACAAGAATATGATACCAAAGCTTGGGATTTTAATACGTTCCAAGTAAGCAAAGCAGACCGAGAAGCCTTCAATGCAGACCCAACCATTGCAATGAAACAACCCCAGAAAGAAACTGGATGGTACGCGGTTGCAAAGAGCACACTGAATTCTGTTTTGTATCTGGTGAAGAGCCAGAGTCTTAACCTGATTGAGATCTTCGTTCCAAAATCCACGCTTAAGGCTGCTGTTCCATTCCTATACTGATCGAAGTGAAGAGTGATGCAAAATCACTTCCTTCGCGGAAAAAGACCGGAGGCATTCCAAGGGGGGCATCCACAGTGCAACTTCCTCCTTGGAAAGTCTCCTTGGTAAAGAGATGGACCCAATGCCCGGACGGGAGGATGAGATTTCTACTCACCTCTCCCTCTGTCATTACCGGGGCGACCAACAGATCCCTACCCAGAAGATAGGTATCCTTGACAGTGAAAAAGGCTTCCTCTGGATAGTGCAGGAACAGAGGTCGCATAACCGGAATACCTTGTTCAGTATTCTCCCTCACTACCTCTTGGAGGTAGGGTTTCAATTGCACATGAAGGCTGGCCATCCGCGCAAAGAATCGTCGTGTTTCCTCATCAGAGTCAAACTGCCAGTTTTCCTTGGGGCGATTACCCTCGTGGGTACGCATCAATGGAGTGAAGGCAGCAAACTCACACCACCTGAGCAACAGTTCCTTGCTTCGTTTCATTCCATAGAGCGTCGTATACCCACCAATGTCGCTGTGATGCAATCCCATACCACTCATCGACAGGGAAAGTGCTGCACACAACGCAGAGGGAAGTCCGTCATCCTCACTCCAGTCAACATTCTGATCCCCCGCCCACATCATGGGGCAGGATGACAAACTCAAGGCAGAACCAGAGCGCATGAAGAACAGAAGCTCATCTTGTTTCCCTGAGTGGGCAATGGCCCTCTTGTTGACCTGTGCCCAGTATCCTGGCCAAGGGTTATGCTCCAGAAGTGCCGATCGTCCATTGTGGAGGACGATATCATGGGGGAGATACTCTCCGAAGTCTGCCATCCAACCACGTAATCCTAGGTCGATCATCTCATGCTGTATGACCTTTTCATACCACTGGACCGCTTCAGGGTTGGTAAAGTCCACCACCCCTGCATCAAACTCACCAAAATCCACCAAGTAGGGTTCTCCAACGCTGTTTCTGCCAAGGTACCCCTTCCCTGCAGCTTCCTTAAACAGCGGGTAGTCCTTAAGCACATATGGATTGATATATCCCAGAATTCCTATCCCTCGTTGCTTCAGCGAGTCTATCACGCTCTCGAGCTCAGGATAGAGCTCCTTGTCCCACTGCCAGTTCCAGCGGAGCCGCTTACCAAAACTTGTGTATTTTTCTCCCTGCCAATCCTGAATCCAGATTCCGTTGACCGGGGTGCCGGAGGCTTCCATCAATGCGAGTTTTTCCAAGAAAACTTTCGTTCCTCCCTGGATACCCAGGGTGATGCCGTCATAGACCCAATCAGGAAGCAGAGGTTGCCGACCCAACAGGAAAGAGATATCTTGGACCACTTCAAGCAGAGAGGGTTTTACTGAGATCACCAAGGAAGAAGGGACCTCCCAGAACATCAATCGGTGGAAGTGCTCATGGGAATAATCGAAGTCAGCATACCCATCTGTGTTTGCGTGAAGGAAGTATCCCCTGCTTGAAACAAAGGTCGCCTGGGGATAGAACGTGGTATGGTAATCACCCCCTGCCCGATCTTTTTCATCGGCGATCTGGGTTATCCTTGTATGTTTGTTTCTCCCTACTCCCTGTTCTTGGGTCCACAGTGGATAGTTTCGTCCACGAAGATCAAAGTATGAAAATTGCTCTCCACATCCCCAGATGTGTTCACTCTCCTCTGCAAAAATATGCAGTACCAGCCTATTATAGGGTTGTGGAAGCGGAGAGAAGCGCATGACCAAGCGACTATTCTTCTCGCTGAGCTCACAGGTAACGTGATACATCCCCCCGGAAAAGTGGAGAATGCACACGCCCCGGCCTTCAACATAGGCTTCACTGATGGTACACGTTATGAGAAACAGTGTTTCCTCAACGTTCTCTTCTATAAAGTAGTTGCCCCGGTACATGTCAATCGTTGCTTGATTCCTTTGGAGCACCAAGACAGGATGTTCTACCGTATGCTCAAGTATCTTCATCTGATTGAAGAAAACCGAGAGCTTCCCATCCTGATTTGTATGACTGAACATGCCTACCCCTTCACTCCACCGGTGGTCAAGCCGCCGATAATCTTATCATGGAGGAACACATACCCAAGGATGCTGGGAATGATGGTAATGATGACCGCTGCATACATACTGCTGTAATCGGTAATAAATTGACTGGAAAAGAATTTGATACCAAGCTGGATGGTCCTTGATTCAATGGAACTGGTCAGCAACATGGCCATGACAAACTCATTCCAAGAGTAGATAAAGCAGAATGTTGCTGCTGTCACAATACCGGAGCGGGAGAGAGGAAGAATAATCATGGAGAAGCGCTTAAAGAACCCACATCCGTCCATGATAGCGGCCTCTTCCAACTCCTTGGGGATGGATTTCATGAATGCAGTTACCAGGAATATGGATACGGGAATATTCACAGCTGTATACACGAGAATCAAGGCAAGCAAGGTATTGTAGAGACCACTTCGGGTAATCATGGAGAAATAGGGAACCATGAAGGATATCACAGGGACCAAGACCCCGGCGGTGAGGATGGTGTAGAGGATATCCCTTCCCTTGAAATGCTCCCTGGCAAGAATAAAGGACCCCATGGAGGTCACCAGGCTATTGAGCACCACAGTCACTACTGCTACGACCACTGAATTAAGTAGTAACCGGGGAAGGCTTGCCATTGCCAGTGCATTGGCGTAGTTGACCCATTGGAACTTCTGTGGCCATCCAAACGGATCGGTTTGCAGTTCAAGATTGGTTCTCAGCGAACTTACCAGTAACCAGAGCAAGGGGAGCAACGCCAACGAGAGCAAGCTGATCAAGAGAATCCATTTGAGAGTATTGCCGATGATTGATGCAAGTGGTTTTTTCATCTGGAGGTGCTCCTATTGTGCCATTTCACTCATGGGGTCTGAGGAACCAAAGAGTTTCCGTAACAAGGTAATGACCAAGGTTCCCATGATGATCAGGAACACCCCGCTGGTTGAGGCCTCGCTATAGCGCAAGGCATCCATTTTCAGATACAAATCGATGCCCATGGTGGTGGTTGCATAGGCTGGTCCTCCACCGGTCATCAAGAACGTCGCTTCAAAGTGGCGCATCCCATAAGCCATTGCCAGAGTCATAGTGGTAATCAAAGTACCACGGAGCATGGGAAGGGTAATATTGATCTCCTGGACCAAGGTACTGGCTCCATCAATCTCGGCAGCCTCGTAGAGCGAACGGGGTATATTCATTGCTGAAGCCAACAACACAATCATGAAATATCCGATATAAATGACAGTCTGGAATATCACTGCGAATAGAGCGGTATCAGGATTACCCAGCCAGTTATGTTTCTCCATCCCAAACAGATCGGCAAGGATTGCGTTCAAGGGTCCATCGACATTGTAGATGGCAACCCAGACCATGGCCAAGGCAACCGTTGAAATGACATTAGGCAGATAGTAGATGGTTCTCAATCCTCTCCAGCCAAAGGGCTTTCGGACCAGAATCATTGCGACCAAACACGCCAAAGGAACCTGAATTAAGCCTTGGGAGAGAGCCCAAACTATATTGTTTCCCAGTGCCTTCTGAAAGGTAGGGTCCGCTATCAACTTGGCATAGTTCTTCACTCCATTGAACTTCATCGACCCGATACCCCGCCAGCTGGTGAAGCTGGTGAAGACGGTGAAAAAGAAGGGATAGATGAAGAAGAAAAAGAAAAGTAGCGATACAGGAAGCAAAAAGAGTATTCTTGCACTCCATATCCATCGGTTTCGTGTACCAACTGCTTGCATCGTGGACTCCTACAGGAAAAGATATCATACTGCCGCCCGAAGGCGACAGCATGATGCACATTCAGCTATCAGCGTTCGATCTTACGATCAACCAGGGCACAGAACTCCTCTGCACTGATCCGGTCAAGAGCAAGAGCACCAAGCTGCTGAGCAAACTCGAGGGTAACCTCAGCACCGAGTGCAGCTTCCAGGTCAAATGCAGTGGTTGATGCAGCTTCATTCGCATCGTAGAACTGCTTCTGCAGGTTATTCACCGGCCGATAGTCAGTCTTTATTGCGAACATTGCACCGCTGGTCTCAGCAATCTTTGCAATGGAAGAAGGACTAGTCAAGAACTTCAAGAAGTCCACGATGGCCTGTTCCTTGTCTGCATCCTTGCTGGAGGCTGCACAAATGTTTGCCTGTAGACGGCTGATCATGATGTCCTCATATTCACCAACTGCAGGTAAGCCACCAATCTTGATCGAGTCAAAGAATGGTGTGGCGGCAAGATCAGCTCTTCCTGCGTACCAAGGGCCATTCGAGAATACAGCTGTACGGCCAGCAAGGAAATGGCCACCACTTCCACCAGCTCCAAGACCAACAGCGTCAGCAGTTGAATACTCCTGGATCATTCTCTTGATCAGATTGGCAGCTTCAACAAATGCAGGATCGGTAAAAGGCTTGTCCCAAACATTCGGGCCACCAAGGGAAACTGCAAAATGGCTGAACCAAATCATGCTGGTCCAAGCATTGGTATCACCGGTCATCTGGCTGGTAGGGGCAATTCCTGCTGCTTTGAGTTTGTCAAATGCAGAGAACATCTGTTGTTCTGTGGCAGGCATTGCATTGACACCTACGCTCTTCATTGCATCCATGTTGTACCAGATCGGCAGGATGGCTGTTTCCATCGGCAAGCTCTTGAGCATCCCGTCAACGGTGGACTGCTCCAAGGAACCAGCATCGAAGGTACCCTTCCAAGCATCATCAAGCTTTCCCTGGAAGTCCATCAGAAGATTTGACTGATAGAATGTAGCCGTTGTCGGGTTGAACTTGATCGTGAAAATGTCTGCCGGGGCCTGGCCTGCAGCCAAACTGGTACGAACTTTCTGCTCGTAGGCATTGTAATCAGGCTGTGGTTCAATAACAACCTTGATTTTCCCGGCATTCTTGGTGTTGAACTCTTCTACCAAAGCTTCCACTGCTGGGGCCTTGCTGTCATTCCCCACCCAGATGCTCGCCCATCTCAGCTCGATTTCTTTTTGTTGTCCACTCTCCGCTTGTCCTTGAGCTCCCAACGGGAACAGTAGACAGAGCAGTAACAACACTGCAATGAGTCGTGATTTTTTCATCATAGCAATCTCCTTTTGTATCGTAGTTTTGCATGGAATGCAAACTAAGTCGCACCTTATTGGATGACCTTCCATCCTTTCAGTTTGGCCACCAACTCCAATGGTCTGATATAAGCTCCATAGACCACTGATGAGTGATGGGCAAGGCCATTATCCAACACCAGGTCAAGCACCTCTTTTACCGGTCGATCAAAGAGTGCCTTCATATAGGTTCCCTTCAACAACTTTTCCATGGGAACTGCTTTTGCCTTCTGGAGGAACATACGGTAGCCTCCCCTGGCAGAATCAATACGGAGAACCGAAAGCTTTCCACT
The DNA here is from genome assembly GCA_018399495.1 of Sphaerochaeta sp. GTDB lineage: Bacteria > Spirochaetota > Spirochaetia > Sphaerochaetales > Sphaerochaetaceae > Sphaerochaeta. The sequence continues at coordinate 41,196 of JAGYOG010000014.1, read as the reverse complement.
CTTGAGCACAAAATCTGCGGTGACGCCCTTGCCACCTGCAAAGTAGGTATCTAGACTGCGATTACAGGTACCATCCCATAGGTTGCAGGGAGCAACGCCACAGTGCCAGAACAGTGCAAAGTCCTGCTCGAAATCAACCTGGGAGAAGTCGAAGAGGAAAGGAGTTTCTGCTCCTAACGCCTGGTGGGCGATCATGGAGAGTGCTCCATCGATGTCGCCCTCACAGGCAAGAATCATTCCCTCAGACTGCAACAAGCTCATCGCAGCACAGGGAGATACTCCAAAATCACGGGCAAACTCCGGCCAACATCGAATCGCCAATGCAGAAAGGTTCATCTCATGATAGAATGCGTCGAGCTTAGCTGCCAGTTGGGCTACACGGTCTATCTGGTATGCTGAGAGTGTGGACACATCAAACGTCTCTCGTATCTGTTGCATCCGAGAGGACACCTGTTCCTCGGTAACCGGATAATCATGGACATCCTTCAGTTCGTAGGGTCCACCAATGCACCAGTCTCTCCAAACAGAAGATTATCTTGTACCCCTACATTGAAGAATCCATCGGCCCTATAGCCTATGATGCCGATCTTTGCCATTTTCATTGCCTTGATTACGCGAATTGCATCAACCCAGTCCTCGTCGATGGCCTGCTGAACGATGACGGTATAATCATCATAGCCACTCTTATAGAGATTGCTGGCGTTCAGGTTTACACCACAGACTGAGTTGAGACGAATTTTCCCACCATTGTAGGAAGTTCAGGAAGGCCCCAAAGCAGAACAGGTACAGGAAGTTCACGCTTCAGTTGCAGCACCAAGTGACCAAGATGAAGGTCCCTGAAATGCATACCAAGCCATCAATTTGCTTCGTTGCAAGCTCCTTTGCAGCAGCAAGGCCATCTTCCTGAGAGATAATGAGGGACTCCAGGCAATACCAATTCACCCCTTCTATTTGCCGTAACTCACTGCGAATCTTTGCATATATATCCTCTGCGGCAATATAGTCATAGGTTGTTCTTGCAAGACACACCACGCCAAGGGTTACTGGATATTTCACACACTGCTCCTCGTTCTGCATGAGCAAACCAAAGGTGCTCAATTTAGTTACTTTCTATAAGTAAGTAAATACCACAAACAAGAAACCGTCAATGAAAATATGATATTTTTTTAGCGGAAGAACTCCTGCAGCACCAAATCAGAGGCACCCTTTTGTGCAAGAAGCGGGTCATAGGCTGTCGCAAAAATGCGCGGGGGTTCAACGTTGAACGCATCTGGTTCATCAAGTAATCGGGTAACCTGGTCACGGATTGCCTCTGCAACTACATCACAACAACCTACAAACAGGAATGACTTGGGAGCAAAAAGTCTCATCAGTACTTTGATGGCAACAACAAGATACCCTGCAGCACGTTCAATGGTACGCTTGGCAACAGGATCTCCTGCCTGCAATTTTTCATCGAGCCCTTCATAGAGCGCGAGGCGCAAGTCCAAGGAGTTCGGATCAAGATCCTGCAGGTAGGCTTGCAAGCAGCCTCGTGATCCACAGCTGCACCTTGGCCCATCCGCATTGATCGGTATATGACCTGTCTCAATCGTCTGGTTCCTGCTATTCACATAGATCTCGTCATCATGTACGAATGCACCATTTACCCCGGTTCTCAGCAAGAAGGTGAACATACTCCCCTGGTGGTCATAGCCCCCATGTCGGTACTCACTCAACGCAAGGGCACTACAGTTGTTGTGAATCATGACAGGAATATCCAGCCGGGACTCCAGCTCCTCGACCAAGGCAATGTCTTTCATTCCCTCTATCCTTGGATAGTAGCGAACCCGCTTCCTCTCGAGGTCAACCTGACCTGGAGCTGCTACGCCCACCCCTATCACCCGTTCTTTCTCAATGTGCAAATCAGATAGCACACGCTCTATCTCTGTGACAATAAGATCTGTCACTTCCTGGGCTTGTACATTCCCCGGCAAAGGATGCATTGCTGAGTGGATTCTCTCTCCCTGGAAATTAAAAACACCGAGGGAGAGAAAAGCTGCCCAGAACTCGAGACCTATGGTGAAGCGGGCATTTTTGGACACCACATAAAACACAGGACGGCGTCCTTTGCGTATGGTAGAGTCCCCACTTCCCCCCTCGATTGACTCAATCAAGCCATCCTCCTCCAATGAGGTAAAGATTCGGAAAATTGTGGGAGCTTTCAATCCAGTTTTTTGAACAACTTCAGACTGACTGGTTCCCTGCCTACCGGCAGCATGAATCATGGAGAGTACAATATTCTGGTTATGTACCCGTAAATCAGCTGTTCTGAGTGGATTACCTTGCATATACCCTTCCTTTTCGGTCAGTCTAATCCCATCTGGAAAAAAAATCCACAGGAAGTAGCTTTACAAGGTTCTTGGGATAGATTATAGTTACTTTCACTAAGTAACTAAATGAGAGGTACCCTATGCTCACCTCAGACCAATCTACACAACTGGCTTCCTTTGCCAAGGATATTCGCAAGCACACTCTCTTCTCCATCGGCAATCTTGGTGTCGGACACATTGGAGGAGCTCTCTCCATTGTCGATCTTCTTGCCCTGCTCTATGGCAAGGTAATGCAAATTGATCCAGCTAATCCCACATGGGAAGAGAGAGACCTCCTGGTACTCTCTAAAGGACATGCAGGCCCTGCCCTCTATGCCACCCTCGCACTGAAAGGCTTTTTCCCTGTTGAAGAACTAATAACTCTGAATCAGGGAGGAACAAACCTACCCAGTCACTGTGACCGGACAAAAACCAAGGGCATCGACATGACGACCGGCTCGCTCGGTCAAGGCCTCTCGGCAGCATGCGGTCTTGCCTATGCGATGAAGCTGGATAAGAAGAAAGCATTTGTGTATGCAATCATCGGGGACGGAGAGAGCCAGGAAGGACAGAACTGGGAAGCTGCCATGTTTGCTTCACACCACCAGATTGATCATCTCATCGCCTTCACCGATTACAACAAGATGCAGATAGACGGGACCACAGAAGAGGTTCTGAACCTTGGAGACATCGAGGAAAAATGGAACAGCTTTGGCTGGTTCACCCAACGGATTGATGGACATGACCTCTCAGCCATGGACATGGCAATAAAAAAGGCAAAAGAGCAGAAAGGTAAACCGTCGATGATCATTCTCGATACCATCAAAGGAAAGGGAGCTGCATTCTGTGAAGGCAATGTAGCAAACCATAATATGGCTTTCGACCTGAACACTGCAAATGAAGCCATCCAGGCACTCAAATAGGAGAGAGATCATGGAAACGAAAGAGATGCGAGGCGTCTATTGCGATACCCTCCTCAGCTTGGCAGAGGCTGATGAGCGGATCATGGTTCTGGAAGCTGACCTAATGAAAGCTTCCGGTACCGTACCTTTCAAGCAGCAGTTCCCTGAACGTGCTGTCGATGTTGGAGTTGCTGAAGCAAACCTGGTGGGGGTGGCAGCTGGACTGAGCGCAGGAGGGAAAATACCATTTGCAGCAACCTTTGGTTGTTTTGCCAGCCGCCGTGTCTTTGACCAGTTCTTCATCTCCGCGAATTATGCAAAGCTGAATGTAAAGCTGGTAGGTACAGACCCCGGCATCAGTGCAGCTTTCAATGGGGGAACCCATATGCCTTTCGAGGACATTGGGCTGATGCGCATGATTCCAAACCTCACCATACTCGAACCCTCCGATCCAGTTAGCTTGAAGGCTTTGGTCAGGCAGTGCGCCGAGCTCTACGGTTGTACCTACATGCGACTTCATCGAAAAGCAATCCAACCCTTGTATGCAGAGGATGAAGTGTTCACCTTGGGAAAAGGGAAAGTACTCCAGGATGGCACCGATGTAACCATCGTTGCCCTGGGCGCCATCCTGGTTCCCGAAGCAATTAAGGCTTCAGCGATACTAAAGGAACAAGGCATCAGCGCAGCAGTCATCGATATGCATACCGTCAAGCCTTTGGATGAAGACCTTGTTCTCACCTATGCAAAGAAAACAGGGGCCATTGTGACCGCCGAAAACCACCAAGTCGCGGGGGGACTAGGCGCAGCGGTAGCTAACCTGCTCAGCACTACGCACCCGACCCCCATTGCAATGGTAGGCATCCATGACGAGTTCGGCCAGGTAGGAACGCAGAATTGGTTGCAAACCTACTACAAGCTCACCGCAGAAGAGATCGTAAGAAAAGCACTCTCAATAAGGAGCAAATCATGAAAATAGCAATCGCATCAGACCTCTCGGGATTTCCCCTCAAGGCAGAGATCGCCAAACACCTGGTTGAGCAAGGATATGAAGTTCTTGACTTCGGCATTGAATCTGTCGACAAACCACAGCCCTACTTTGTACAGGCGCCCAAGGTAGCTGTGGCCCTCCAAGAGGGAAAAGCAGAGAAAGGCATCCTGATATGTGGAACCGGACAGGGCATGGCCATTGTTGCCAACAAGCACAAAGGCATCTACGCCTGCGTGGTGGACAGCATCTTCAGCGCTGAGAGGGCAAAGATTGTAAATAATGCCAATGTCATCACCATGGGTGGATGGATTACCGCCCCCTTCCTCGGCATCCAAATTGTAGATGCTTGGTTGGCGATGGCCTTTACCCAGAAAATGGAGTTCAAGAAGGATTTTCTCAGCAATGCATTCAATCAAGTGCGGGCTATTGAAGAGGAGCATTTCAAATGATCAGCAGCCTCCTCTCTCCGGTTCACATCCTGAGCTTTGCTTCCTTGCAGGGTTCTTCACTTGAAAGAATTCTGCGTTATACGGCAAATGTTCCGGGGCCATTGCACCTCAGTGTTGTTACTGACGACGCTCCCATACAAGGAAAACAGGCTTTGATTGATGAACTGGCAGCCCTCACTCCAGTTGAGGTATTTGACCAGGTGCAACCGAATCCGAGAACAGAAGACATTGAGGCAATGTTTCATGACAAGCGGTTCATGGATACCGATATCATCCTAGGTATCGGAGGCGGCAGTGTCCTCGACTCTGCAAAAGCACTGGCCATGTTGATGACCAACAAGGGCTCCCTCGAGTCGTACCTGCATGGGAAACCCATCACAACCCGCTCCCTTCCCTTGGTCTTGATCCCTACCACTGCAGGTACTGGTTCAGAGGTAACAAAAGTTGGTGTTTACAGTGACAGCACCGGGAGAAAACACACCTTGGGTTCTCCTCTCATGAGTGCACACACGGCAATCCTCATAGCTTCCCTGCTCGATTCAGTCCCTCCTGGGCTCTGTGCAGCAACGGGTCTGGATGCCCTCGACCATGCACTGGAGTCCATCTGGAACAAGAACAGCACCGCAATCACCCGGGAGTGTGCAAGGGAAGCGGCATACAAGGTCCTCCAGACACTTCCCATGCTGTATGATGCAACCGTACAAAACCAAGAGAGAAGTGCTTTGCAACAGGAAATGCTGAAAGCATCCAATGAGGCTGGAATCGCCTTCAACCTCACGGGGACGGCTGCAGGACATGCCATCTCCTTCATCCTCTCTGAAAATTGGCATATACCCCATGGGCTGTCTTGTGCGTTCACCCTGCTTGAGGTGTTCGATTGGGCTGTAAGGGATGAGCAGAATCGAGAGGAACTTGCCAAGCTTGGCAAGATGGTACATCCAGAGCAAGCGGGAAGAGATGCGTTGGTATCTGCCCTACGCAGTGACATTGCGTCCTTGCTCTCCTGCCTTAAGATTCCCCGTAGTTTCAAGGACCTCTCCCTGATTCTCGATAGTGATACGATCCGAAAGGAGTTTTCTCGTGTAGAAACAGACCCAAAGCTGCATAACCAAACACCCCCGCTTTCGATGGAGGACCTCTATACACTCTTGGAGACAAAAAGGTGACCACCTTGTTCCTCAGTGGACTGGTCGTCTTTGTAACCCATGCCCTTGAAGCGGTGACAGGCTTTGGTTGCTCGGTTCTTGCTATGCCCTTCGTCAGTGCGTTGCTGGGAGTCAAGACAGCAGTAAAGGTCATTACCATTTTGGCATGGCTGCTGGCACTGTATATTGTGATAAGGAACTTTTCCAAGATTGACTGGAAACAATATGCCATTATCACCGGTTTGATGCTCCTTGGTCTTCCCGTGGGCATGTATCTGTTTCGCTCACAGCAGAGCGGTAATCTAAACCTGATACTCGCTCTCTTTATCATTGTGGTCTCAGTCAGCCAACTCTATCGCCAGGCAAGAAGGACAGGCAACAGTGCTCCCCCTACAGGATACAAGGTACTCCCCTATTACCTGTTTCTCTTTCTTGGGGGTATTGTGCATGGTGTTTTTTCCTCTGGGGGTCCGCTTGTGGTGTTGTATGCAACCAGGGCACTCCCGGACAAGGGGAAGTTCAGGGCAACCCTCTGCCTGCTCTGGACCACACTAAACTCCATCATCATCGCAGGGTATCTCATTGAGGGATCCTTGAGCCCTCCGGTGGTAAAAACCACAGCGCTGCTCGTGCCCTTTGTGGTGGGAGGCATTATTGCAGGGGAGCACATCCATGACAAGGTTGATGCTCGTCATTTTTCCTTGATTGTCTTTTCCATGTTATTGGCTACTGGTATAGTGATGTTACTATTTGCGAGGTAATGCTATGAAAACATCCCGATTTCACGTTCCGTTGGATCTTGTAAGAAACAATCCAAACGAGAAAATCCACTCAATTGAATCCTCCCGCTTCAAGAAGTACGGGCGAATTCTTTATGACTTCGATACATCCTACTTGGTTACTCTTGCCGATCGTGTTACGGCAATTCCTGAACATGATACCACCTATGAGACATTCCTTCCTGTGCTGGAAGAGCCGCCGATCATGGAGGAGCTGAAACTCTATTACGGTGAGCAGGATATCCAGATCGGGTACTGTAATGGAAAGAACCAAAGCATCAATGGGATGGAGTATCACAAGAACCCGGAGCTTTTTGTAGCAGTTACCGATTGCCTGCAGTTCTTGACCCCGTTCTCTGAATTGGAAGAATTCAATACTGTGGATACACGCTCATCGGAACTATTCTTTTTCCCTAAAGGGTCAGCTGTTATCGTTGAGGCCAATGTCCTGCATCTTGCCCCCTGCGGGGTATCGAAGGACGGATTTAAGTCCATCATTGTCCTTCCCAGAGGCACAAACGAGCCACTGTCGAAAAGCATGGCTGAGAGGGTCTCCAAGAGCAATGACCCCGAATCGAAGTTGTTACTGAAAAACAATAAATGGATCCTTGCCCATCCAGAGAGGACCAATCTCATCAACCAGGGAGTCCACGTTGGGCTGAGAGGACCTAACAAGATTGTAATTCCTGTATAAACAGTGAAGACCGGCCTCCTGAAGCCGGTCTCCTGTATCGATTCATTGAAAAGAAGGCCGCAAACGCGGCCTTCTTCTGAACACTACTTGGAAATGAGCATGGTCTTGGGATCGAGATTTACGCCCATAGGCTTCTCATATACCCCTTCGTGGGCCTTCACGGCCGTCATTATCACCTTGTCTCGCTCCTCATTGTAAATAAGGCCAATAAGGACATCAATCAAATCGATATATTTGTGCATGGTATTTGGAACACCATATTTGTCGTACATGACATCAGAACGAACAGGAGATACGCTGAACCATACCTCCAAATTCATACTCTGTGCGAATTGTTTGATTTTGCGAACATCATCCTCAGTTGCAACGGTAAGTTTATATCCGTCGAAAAGAATGGCGTCAGCCTTAAAGCTTCCATGCTTGATCAAGGTTTCCAGACTGGAGAGTACCTTGTCAATCGTGACATTCTCCTGACTGAAATTCATAACCACACGGTTGCTAAGTATATTATTGTACACGGTTGCTGCATCATCAAGGGTACGGCCATCAGAGACTTCCCTGAAGACTTCCTTATACCAGTTGATGACATGTTCTACATTTCCGGAGAACGAGACATGAATGACATGTTCCCCTCTCAGTAGCTTATCAGTAGCAAGATGGACCAAGCAGGCTGTCTTGCCAACACCATGACGGGAAACAAGGACCCCGAGGTTCCCACGACCAAGTCCACCGTCCAAAGACTGCTCGAATACGCGAAGAGGACTCAGTTCGTTTAACTCTTGAATTACCATAGCGCTCACCTCCAAGTAATAATTAGGTTCATCCCTAGTATACTATGGAAAATCACAAAAGGGTACTTTTTTACAGAAAAGGGCAAAAAGAGACCCCCCAAGAGGGTTTATCCTCATGGAGGGCTTGGGAATGCAGGAATAAATACTATTTCTGTTCTTTCTTCCGCTTCTCCTGATAATCCTTCTTCAACTGCTCGGAAACACTTACCGGTACCTTTCCGTACCTGCCGATTTCCATGGTGAACTCGCCCTTACCCTGGGTGAGGGAGCGAAGAACCGTGGAGTAGCCGAACATTTCAGAGAGAGGAACCTCAGCAATAACAGTGCTCATTGCATTATCCTCGGTGGAGCTGATGATCAGGCCACGTCTCTGGTTGACCGAAGCAAATACAGAACCCTGGAACTCGTTTGGAGCAACTACCTCGACCTTCATGATCGGCTCGAGGATGACAGGCTTTGCCTTCTCGAACGCTTCACGGAATGCATTGAGAGATGCAGTCTGGAATGCCTGGTCGGAGGAATCAACAGGGTGCCATGCACCATCATTGATTACAGCCTTTACACCCAGGACGGGGAATCCGAGCTGGGAACCCTTCTTGATTGCCATCCGGAATCCCTTGTCACAGGATGGAATGTATTCAGTAGGAATGGAACCACCCTTGACCTCATCAACAAACTCGTACTCCTTGACATCCTCGCCTTCTTCAGGATCTGGAAGCGGCTCGATATATCCTGCAACACGAGCGAACTGACCAGAACCACCAGTCTGCTTCTTGTGGGTATAGTTGAAGTCTGCTCTCTGCATGATAGCTTCACGATAGGCAACCTCAGGCTGACCAATCTCCACCTCTGCCTTGTACTCACGCTTCATACGTTCAACATAGACTTCGAGATGTAACTCACCCATACCCTGAATGATAGTCTGGTTGGACTCAGGATCCACATAGCTGCGGAATGTCGGGTCCTCCTTGCTAAAGCGGTTGAGAGCCTTACCCATATTGTCCGCTGCCTTCTTATCCACCGGCTTGATAGCCAGAGAGATTACCGGGTTGGGAACAAACATACTGGAGAGGGAATAGTTCAGCTTTGGATCACAGAAGGTATCACCACTGGCACATTCGATGCCGAAGAGCGCTGCAATTTCACCACAACCTGCTTCAGTCAAATCTTCCATGGCAGCAGCGTGCATACGAATCAATCGTCCAACACGGAATTTCTTGCGGCTACGGGTATTGAAGAGTTCATCACCCTTCTTTACCTTGCCCTGATATACACGGATGTAGGTTAGCTGACCATACTGTCCATCTTCAAGTTTGAATGCCAAAACAACAGGAGGAAGATCTTCATTAGCTTTCAGAATCACCTCTTCCTCGTTCTTATCAAGGTCAAGAGCCTTATTAGTAACATCAGTAGGATTAGGCAGGTAGCTGATAACACCATCGAGCAGGGGCTGAATACCCTTGTTCTTGTATGCACTACCCATGAAAACCGGGCAAAGCTCCAAATTGATGGTAGCTTTTCTCACTGCAGTGCGGATGATTTCCTCGGTTACATTATCCTCGAGCATAGCTTCCATAAGCTCATCCGAGCACATGGAAACACCATCAAGCAACTCTTCTCTGCGGGCATCAGCTTCTTCTTTTAGGTGGGACGGAATCTCAGTTTCACGAACAGCATCCTGGTTAGGGCCATCATCGAAGTAAAGAGCCTTCATGCTGATCAAATCAACCATACCTTCAAGCTTATCTTCGAGGCCAATGGGAATCTGCATCAATACAGCATTCAAACCAAGCTTCTCGATCAATTGGTTCTTGACGCGATATGGATTTGCACCGGTACGGTCACACTTATTGACAAATGCAATACGAGGAACATGGTAACGCTTCATCTGTCGGTCTACGGTGATAGACTGACTCTGCACGCCACCTACGGAACAAAGTACCAAAACAGCGCCGTCCAACACGCGCAATGAACGTTCAACCTCGATGGTAAAGTCAACGTGTCCCGGTGTGTCGATAACGTTGATTTCAGTTCCTTTCCAGGTAACGTTTGTTGCAGCAGAGGCAATGGTGATACCTCTTTCGCGCTCGAGTTCCATGCTATCCATGGTAGCCCCAACGCCATCCTTACCACGAACTTCATGAATTTCGTGGATCTTATTGCAGTAGTAGAGGATGCGTTCGGATAGTGTTGTCTTACCCGAGTCAATGTGAGCACTGATTCCGATATTCCTCAAATTTTGCAAGTCAGCCATTCTTTATAACCTCTATAATATAGAATAAAAACGAGTCCACAGATTCCCCTGCAGCATTCCAACATCCCTGATGTAAAACATTTACTCCCTAGCACACATCAGGTTACCAGCTGAAGGGAAGAGAACGAACAGTCTTGGGACATGCTTATCCCAACGTACCTCGTGGATAATAGTATATCTCGGTTTTTTGTGCAATCCCTTTTCCCAATACAATCCTTTTCCGACTCGACACTTGTGTGTTATAATAGCTCAGAGGTATGTCATGGAAACAATTTTCACCAGAATTTTAAAAGGGGAGATTCCCTCAATATTTTTACACAAGGACGAGCTTTGTTTCTCCATTTTAGATATAAATCCAGTCAACAAAGGACATCTGCTGATTATTACCACTGAAGCGTATCCTACGCTTGAAAGCTGCCCAGAAGCTGTTCTAAGTCACATGATGCTTCTTGCAAAGAAAGCCGACAAGGTACTCAAAGAAAAACTTGGCTGTGATGCTACCAACTTGATCATCAACAACGGAAAAGAAAGTGGGCAGGAAGTACCACACCTGCATCTTCACATCATCCCCAGGTACAAAGAGGATAAGAAGAATCTACATCTCGTCAAAGAACCCTACACTAATGGCGAGATTGTCGACTATGGAAAAAAATTGGAGTTTTAATAATGCGTGCATGCCATCACTGCCACACTCCTATCGACCCCTTGCTCAGTATTGGCTATCATACCGTTTGTCCTACTTGCTCAAAGAGTCTGCATAGCTGTGTAAACTGCCGATTCTACAGTCCCGGAGCCTACCACGACTGCCTGGAAGGGGTCGATGAGTATATAGAGGATAAAGAGCATGCTAATTTCTGCGACTCATTCATGCTCGGTGAAGATTCCAAAGAGGAATCAAAGAAAAAAGCACATGCCAAGGCAAAAGCCGAGGCATTATTCAACTTCTAAGGAACTAGATACACCTATGAACAGACGCTTAGCATTGCCGATGATCCTAATACTGCTCATCCTCCTTTTTGGATGTGAGACCTACACCGCTCGCTCCGCAAAAGAGAGCATCAAGACACCCACTCCAATCGCTGAGGGAGAAATGGTTACAAAATATTCTCTTGTTGAGGCTGAAGCGCAAGCGAAAAAGGAAGCAGAAGAAGCGGCATTACTCGCTGAGCAACGAGAACAAGCAGAAGCAGAACAACAACAACGCTATGAAGATATGCAGGCATCTATTGCATCGCTCCAAGCAGAAAAGGGTCAGCTAGAGAAAGACCTACAGGAGAATATAGACGCGCTGAATGAAGAGCAAAAGACTACCAAGGATTTGAGAGAACTATTGCAGGAAAGCAACCTCTTTACAGAAGAACTACAGGCGACCATTGCGAATCTACAAACTGGAACAGAATTACTGGAGAATAAACTCCAAGAGAATCAGCAAGCCCTCAGTGATGAACAGGATAACGTGAAAGCTTTACAGGAGTTGCTGGATAAGCGAAACCTCTCAGTAGAGTATCAGGACGTTGAGCATGCCGAGGTCATCAAGGATCTTCAGACGACCATTAACACACTGCAGGCTGATATTGACACATTACATCAAAAGATTGAAGAAAATGAACAAATATTGGCTGAAAAAAAACAAGCGTATGACATGCTCACCTACCAAGCCAATGAACTCGAAAACCTTCTCTCAGAACAACAGATAATCAACACTGAACTGCAAACCATCATGCATGAAACAGAGGTAGAGCATACAGCTGAAATTGAGTCACTGAAAGCAACATACGAACAGAACCTGCAAGAAATACAGAATACCATAGAATCCCTGCAGGCAGACAATGAAATCCTTACCGCACAACTTGAGGAAAAGACCCAATCCTTAGAAGAAAAACTCCGCATGGAACAACAACGACTCGATGAAGCAAAACGCATGGAAGAAGAACGACTAGCAAAACAACGAGAGAAGGAAGATGAACAGAAAAAAGCAGAAGCAGAAGAGAATGCACGTCTTGCTGCATTGGAAGCTGAGTATCAACAAATCCCCTCACTCTCACGGCTAACACTTCCCAGACAGTACACTACCGATGAAGCAACAATACTGGCCACAGATAATGACCAGCTGAACGTATTAATGCTCCCCCTTGATGACGTACGTTGGAGTGAGTCAACCATGGCAAGTTTGGTAAAAACAAGCATCAGTGACATCCAGGCTCCCGTCATATTAGTCACCGGACATATGCAAAATGTCATCGATCTGGTGAGACAAATGAGAAGGAATGCCGTACTGGTTGAGGGGGGAGTTATCATTACATCCTTCCCGATCATCTCAACCTCAAAACATGGGGCAAGTGTTCAGTTCAGCAACACAAAAACACTCAGGCTTTCCATTGCAAATCTTCCTGAATATGAAGTTCTTAGTGCATTTGCAAGCGGAAGCGATTGGAGAACAGTACAACAACAAATTACCAGCGAACGGACCAAGGTATTAAAAGCGATTCTGAGTGAAGGAACCGTCACTGAGCCAACAATTATTGGTGCCAGTCTGTTCGAACCTTCCTACCAGGATTGGAACACTTTCAGTCCTGTGCACTATAGACAGATCGACTATATCTGGCCTTTGTCGAATTTCTTGGAGGAATCATCCTTCTACGATGTGTACAGAGCAACCCATTTCTCAGCAGATACTGATGCGGGAAACACCTTTGTTGCAGAGAATATGAAAGAACGAATCGACTACCTCTACAGCAGGAAAGTTCTCCCATTACAGAGTTCCATGCTAACTATTGGAGGCGAATCGATTTCTGATGCACAGGGTATTGCTCGCTATGGAATCTCTGCTACCTTCTTGGTACCTTAGTCCTTTGGATCTATGACTTCTGCCTCTGCCTCAACCACCTGGTCCTTGAACTGTTGGTTAATCTTTCGGATGCGCAGGGACCAAAGAATCATACCAATTCCGCTGACTATGAATAGCAAGCCGAAGAGTTTGAGCAGCAAACTTCCAATCTGTTCAGGAAACACAAACAAGAGAATTGCCATGATCAAGGAGAAAACCCCTTCCGTATAGAGCGGGGAGAGAGAGCGCTCATCTTTCCTCATCAGCATTGCGTCCAAAAAGGAAATAATTGCTGAAAACAGGAGCTGGGCTCCAATGATGTAGAGAAGGACTTTCCAGCTAACAGCCGCTGCGGAGAGGGGAACGAAGATGGCAACTAATCCAACAATAATACTCAAGAGAGCCTTAACCAAGGTGGCAATACGGGAACGACTACCAAGATTGAAACCCTTCAGGTAAATCAAGCTGGAAATTCCCGACCCTGCAAGAAACACCCCCAGAAGAGAGATGAAAATCTTCACGAAGGATTCCTGTTGGAACATCAAGAAAATCCCTACGATGATCAAGAACGCACCTATCACGGTGGATAGGATGAGGTGACGTTTAAGAAAGGTTTCCTGCATATTTGGCTCCTTGCCTTTCAGTCCTGTACAACTGGACCGTTTTTCTTTATCGTACTGGCTAGAACACCCTAAGTAAAGGATGGCAACACATGTACCGGTATCTTTTCTTCGATGCAGATGGAACTCTTTTCGATTTTGAACAAGCTGAACATAACGCTTTCTGGAAGATGGCAGAAAGTTTGGACCTGCCCTTGGAGCGTGATCATGAACAACGTTACATCCACTGCAACACAGAGGTATGGAAGCAGTTTGAGAAAGGAGAGGTCACCATTGAGGAATTGAAAGTGAAACGGTTTGCTGATTTTGCTTCAGAATCTAGTATTTTACTGGACGCTGAAGAAGCAAGTAAGAGTTATCAATATCAGCTTTCCAAACAGGGTATCCTCTTTGATGAGAGCATAACCGTCCTTGAGACCCTGAAAGAGAGAGGGTATACATTATTCCTTGCAACCAACGGAATAGCTGAGGTACAGAAAGGCAGGATTGCAGTATCGAAGACAGAACAGTACTTCGATCACATTTTCATCAGTGAAGAGGTGGGATACCAGAAGCCTGATCCACGATTCTTCACGTACATGCTTGAGACTTCCGGGCTCAGTGAGCAGAAACAATACTCGCTCATGATCGGAGACAGTCTTTCCAGTGATATTGCTGGAGGTATAGCCAGTGGAATGGACACGTTGTGGTTGAACAAAGAGGGCAAGCCTCTTGTTGATTCCAAGCTCAAACCGACATACACCCACAGCAGCTTGTCAACGATACTGGAGTTCCTCAACGGCCATTTCTGATTGACTTAAGTTCAACCTCAATGATCAGGAGAGAATTGGGCTCAATAACTTCCGTTCCTTCTTTCCCATATGCAAGATTAGGATGTATCCAGAATCGGTACTTGGCTCCAATATGCATCAGCTTCACACCCTCAATAAAGCCAGGAACCATGATGGCTTCCAACTGGAAGGTGGAACTCTGTTTGCGTTCATAGGAACTGTCGATGATCTTTCCGTTCAAGAGCATGATTTTATAATCGACTTCTACGATGCTCTCTTCTGTGGGACTCTCTCCCTCCCCTTCTGTAAGCACTTCATACTGCAGTCCTGAATCGGTAACCTTAACGGACTCCTGTTTCTCATTGGTTTCCAAAAAATTCTCTGCAACATCCAAATTGGCAGCAGAGATAGCTTCCATTTCCTCTTGGGCAATCTGCAGGAGTTTGGTTTGTACCTCATACAAGGTTTGGGACATCTCTTCCTGGGTGTAAAATCCCTGACCTTTGTCAGCATCGAGGATTCCCTTCGCAAAGTAGGAAGCCTCCAGATCACTGAACCCCTTCTGTTGTACCATTGAAGAGTACAGAATATACCCATAGGTATAACTGAACCGATCTTCCAAGCTGGCAGGTTCTTCCAGATCTCCAATGACATCCGTCTCTTCAACAACCGTTTCTGATTGAATTACTACCGTTGAAGGCTTCTCTTCCACAGGTGTCTTTGGAGATTCCGCGGGAGTTTTCGAACATCCAACCATCAAGAAGAACAAGAACAAGGGGATGAGGCGCATAGACAAGGTATTCTTCACGGCATATCCTTCCGTAACAGCATTTTCAAGTCTTCAAACTATGTGTTTTTACATCAACACTATCAAATATGCCATACACCCCATTATGACATACGTGAGAAGAAGACCTGTATAAAGAAAACTGTAACCCAGCTAGCAGCAAACGTCCAGTAAAAAGTGCCGGAAAGTAGCCTATCGAGTAAAAACACTGCCCAATAGCGAATCAATTGCCACGATTACCGGGAATCGCTCCACTTCAAGACGAAGAAGGGCCTCTGGTCCTAAATCTGGAAAAGCAACCGTGGTGACAGCTCTCACAGTGGAGGCATAGAGCGCCCCACATCCCCCAAATGCTTGTAAATAGATTGCCTTGTTTCTCTCGATTGCCAAGGCAACCTCCCGAGAGCGAGGACCTTTACCAATCATGATTTTAAGTCCATGGTCAAGCAACAGCGGGCTGAATGGATCCATTCTTGCACTGGTGGTGGGACCACAAGCCCCAATCAGTTTCCCTTCTGGGGCTGGGCTTGGACCCATATAGTAGATGGTCTCACCATCCAAGGAAATGGGAAGGGGTTCCCCTTGATGTATAAGATCAAAAAGTCGTTTATGGACCTGGTCACGACCTACATAGAGAGGACCTGTCAAAAGAACCTGGTCATACGCCTTAAGACTCGCTATATCCTCAATGCTCAAAGGCAAAGCCAATTCACGCATCATCACCCTCCCAGACAATGGTAGCCTTTCTGTCGGCCCAGCAGTTGATTGAAACAGCCAAAGGGAGCCCCGCAATATGCGTGCTCTCATATGCAATAGCTACATGGAGGGCTGTAATCATACCACCAAGCCCACCACTTCCAATACCAAGTCGTTGCAAGCGTGCAAGGATTTTTCCTTCCAACTCAGCATACTGCTTCTCAGGATGAGTAATTCGAACATCGCGGAGCAACGCCCGTTTGCTCAAATACGCTGCTCGGTCCATCGAACCACCGAGCCCAACCCCAACAAAGATGGGAGGACATGGCTTGCCTCCTGCGGCGGCTACAATCTCTGCAACAGCATTGATGATAGCCTCTTCTCCGCCAGTAGGATTGAGCATCCTAACCGAACTGCAGTTCTCACTGCCGAAACCCTTGAGCAGTACCTGTATCTTCAAGCCGCTCCCCTCCACAAGGTTCCACCAAATTACAGGGGGGAGGTTATTCTGTGTGTTGATCCGCTCGAACACTGGTTCAATCACCACAGAACGTCGAAAATAGGCTTCCTCGACAGCAGAAGCACATCCTTCAAGAATCTCTGCCTCTATCTCGGCAAGAGAGAGAGGACATGCCCTACCTACATCCACGAAAACCAGGAACATCCCTGTATCCTGGCACATGGGAAGTGATTGTTCCTTTGCCTGCGCAAGATTATTCAGTATAGCATCGAGAACAGCCAAACTAGAGCGACTACCACGTGAGGCTTCAGCTGCTGCTGATTCGATTGCGTAGGCTTCCCGGATTTTCTCCAGGACGCCTTCATCAAGTTCGACTACTGCTTTCTGTAGCTCTACGCTGATCATTTTTGAGAGTTTCATCCACTTCATCCTTCCAATTGGGGTCATACAGCCATGGCCTTGTGGCAAAGTAGCTACCTACAGCTTTCAGCACCAATAAGGCAACAGCAAGCCCAACAACCAATCCCATGAAATCTGCAGCCAAATCCAGCCACTCACGGCTTCTGTCAAATACTGGTTGTACCAGTTCGACGACTATCCCAAGCAGTGTCCCGATCACCAAGGATGCAATTACAGCACTACCCGACCAAGAACTGAGATGGAGCGTTGAATGGGGAACGGGTACCCGCTTGTGGGGTTTTCCCGATCCAGGTATCTGCAGAAATGCAAAAAACAATGAGAATCCAAGGGCAGCATAAGCAACCATATGGTCTCCTGTGTCAGCAAAAGGAATCCATGAGATTTCGGGGTATGCTTCCTTTGGCATAAAGGAAAAAATAAAAATCAGAATCACCACAATTGTGGAGAGGACGATTCCAATCACACGAACGATTATCTGTAGGGGAATTCTCTCTCTCATACCAAGTCTCCTTGTACCCAGCCTCTCTCTTCCATCGTGCTTCTCAACTGCAAGAGAAATTGATGCTTATCAGGGAAAGCACGAGGAGCGACAAGTCGATATTCGGGAGTTTCACATACCATGCGCTCGATGACAATCGAAGGATTTAAATGTCTCAAGAACCATATGCTCTGCTCAACATGCCTCCTCAAGGAAGCAGTACTTACCTCACCCATTTCATACCAATCCTGCAAGCGGGTGCCATGACAAATATGCAGATTATGGATTTTCACTGCTTCACTTTCCACTCCATTAACAATGGCTGCAGTGTGGGCAATATCCCTGCGATCTTCACCTGGTAAACCGAGTATCACATGAGTACAAACACCGATACCGGACAAATGTAACGAATTTGCTGCATTAATGTACGAAGAAACGTCATGGTTTCTTCCGATAAGCGTTAAAGTCTCATCGCTTCCGCTTTGCAAACCCAGTTCAACCCAAACCTGATGCACCTTATCCTGATAACTTTTCAAGAGGGTAATTATCTCATCAGTAATACAATCGGGGCGGGTCGAGATGATCAACTCAACGAAGGGGCCTTCTTCCAAAGCGTGGTCATAGAGCATTTTCAGATGTTCCAACGTGTCATATGTATTGGTGTAAGCCTGGAAATAAAGCGAAAACTGTTCAGCACGGTATCTTCGTTTCAGAAAGTGTTTTCCACGCTCTATCTGCATCTTAATCTGACTGATTCGCTCTTCAATAGTGACATGAGAGATTTCAACAAGTCTATCCTGGGGATTCTGGTACGCTGCAATAGTCCCGGTCCCATCACAAAAGGCACAGCCTCCACTCCCATCACTATTGCGATTTGGACAGGAAAACAGACCATCCACCCCAACACGGTATACACGTCCCTGGTACACCTCTTGGAGATGAGCTGAATACGATTTGTAGATATCGCTCATCAATAGACCCCCAAGGAGAAAGAAATCTCTCCTCTTAGGCTTGCACCCAATGAGGCGATAACCTCTCCTATCGGAGTATCGAGCCCAACCATGATGGCTATGCCCATATCCCAGAGACTGGAACTGAAATAGGCATCTTCCGTAGGAGGTAACCCACTATAGGGATCGTACGCGTCATACACCGCTCCATGCAGTGAAATTTTTCCAAAAGCTGAATAGCCAAGCAATTCTGCAAGTCGGTGTTGCCAATCAACACCCAAGTAGACGACATCACGACGGAGGAAGAGCGGTCCATAGCTAACCATCTGGTCTATACCTCCTAGATTCGCGTAGCTCTGGATAAAGGGAAAGGATTCCCTCATCAGGGAAAGTTGTGCTGCATAGCTCATGCTGTCACGGTACGTGAGTACAAAGGACTGTTTCCATCCCAAACGGATGGAGTGGATCAAGCCCTGTTGATACCCGAGACGGCCCAATGCTTCCAGGCAAAACCCTGCAGTTGCAAATCGTGATCCCAGATTTCCATAGGATACGGTAGCTTCTCCCACCGGGTAGGAGTAGAACCTTTTGGTGTACGTATCATCATTCACTGAAACAAGCAGGTAGCCCCCCTGCAGGGTAGCTCTCCCATACTTGCCGAACCGAAACCGCAAACCGGCATCCACATCAAACATACGATCCAAAGGAGCACTTCGGTTCGCACTGATCATTGCTGAAAGGGGTGTCATCGCTCCTGCACCATAGCTGGCTTGCACCACTGCATCAATGGTCCCTTTGCTCCCACTGAGCAATGGATAGGTTAAGCCAAGGGTCATCCCTGAGCGCTGACCGAGGGTGGCATTGACAGAGAAGGTTAAATTCTGTTTCTTCCCCAATGCACCGATGGATGCATCAAGATACGCATCAGCACGATACCAGACAAACCCTGAAGGCAAGGCAGTCGAAAAGCCGGTATCAGCATAG
The DNA here is from genome assembly GCA_018399495.1 of Sphaerochaeta sp. Lineage (GTDB taxonomy): Bacteria > Spirochaetota > Spirochaetia > Sphaerochaetales > Sphaerochaetaceae > Sphaerochaeta. The sequence goes on along the minus strand of JAGYOG010000014.1, from coordinate 21,851 downwards.
AACCCCATGCTGATGCTTCTGTTCCGTCTTCCAAAACTTCGAGCGTAGATCATCAGTTTCCCGTCGTTGGACATCTCATAACTGAGTGTAGTCAAATCATACATGTTCTTGATCTCACGAAGTTTGAAATTCAACTCCGTTGCCGTTTGTGCATCGAGCTTTCTGCCAAGAAAATCTTCAAACAGTAAGGATTCCGGAATAACCGCCCCTGGTTTCAAAGAGATGTCTTGTACCTCTATCTGTAAAATTTTTGGGGCTGAAAGGAGGAAATAAGGACCACTTCGTGTTGCTTCCATTGGAATGAATGGACTGTCCTGAGAAATTGTATCAGCAAGTGCATTGAATGCATCATCTTGCTCACGCACGGCATCCCACCCGGCATCAATAATCTCCTGATGTGCTGAGAAGTCCAAAGCAAACGTATTTTTAAGCTCAGGTAGTACAAGCACATCCGCCGAGGGATGCTGTGCAGTAGCCTTTTCCTGAGTAAGCAATACAACTGTCTGCATTGCCATCGCCGAGAGGCTCTCAAGGTCAACAGCGTCCTGCTTTCCCAATGCATTCACATCACTTGCTATGACATATTCTGCACCTAGGCTACGGGCAAGGTCGATGGGAAGATTGTCCACTACACCTCCATCGATGGCAAGGATTCCATCTCCTTGTGGGAACGGAGTGAACATTATGGGGATAGAAATACTGCTCCTGATTGCAGTAACCAAGGAGCCCTTGCTATGGACAATACGCTCTCCTGTAGCTGCGTTTGCAGATACACAATAAAACGGGATGGGAAGTTTTCGGAAATCTATGGTATTAGGATATTTAGAAAACAAATATCCTAAAAGCTCAAGTATTCGTTGGTCACCAATCAAGGCAGGGGCATTCCCCAAACCCTGTTCACCGAAACCCAACGAAAAAACCTGATTGTTCTTGTAAGAAAATACCTCATCTACATACTCCGCGTCCTCAAGAGGAGGAGTGGAGAATAAGCCAACCATATCAAAGGTTTCCAGGAGATTACGAATTTCCAACGGAGTATATCCAGCGCTGTAAAGCCCGCCGACCAAAGCACCCATACTAGTCCCTACTACCATGTCGATGGGAATCCCTTTTGCTTCTACAGCTTCAAGAACTGCAATATGTGCCAATCCTCGGGCCCCTCCACCGGAGAGTACAAGGGCAACCTTCTCTGTGGTAGCCGACAGCGGAAGACTCAAAAGCACAAGGAGTGCCAACACCACAAGACGTTTCATAATTTACTCCAGCTTGAATCCCAAAAAATCCTGATTACCATTAAGAAAGGATTGCCAATCCATTTCCTTGCGTTTTTCGAGTTGTAAACGAGTCACCCAAAGCAATCCTTCAGAAGTTGTAATGGCAATCCCTTTGTTCTTCTGTTTAGCCACCACGGTTCCTACAGGAATATTTGTATCAGTGGAATCTTCCCCTACTTCATCAATAGTACCATGGACCCCCGTTATCAAGAGCGTCTGGCCCTGATATGTTGTCCTGGCCTTGGGCCAGGGATTCATTGCCCTAATCTGTGCATGGAGGGCTTTTGCAGGACTGGTAAAGTCCAATTCAGCCATCACAGGGGTTATCAATTTTGTATAGGTTGCCTCTCCTCTCTGGGGAGAGAATACCGCTGTACCACGTTGCAATTTCCCAAGTGCTCTCACAGCAAGATCAGCAGCTCTCTCTGCTACAAATGAAGAGAGGCTTGCAGTGGTCTCATCACCATTGAGGGGAAATTGCTCAGCAAGCAATACGTCTCCGCTATCCATCTCTGAGGCGATTCTCTGAATGCTAATACCACTCTCACTTGCTTGGGAGAAAATTGCCCCTTGTATTGGACTAGGCCCACGAAGCAAGGGGAGCAAAGATGGGTGGATATTGAGTTGCTCAAAGGGGAAAAGACTAAGAAATTTTGGCCCGAACAGCCTGCCGTAGGCAAAACAGACAAGGGTGTCACACGCATAGGCTCTGACAGCTTCCCGTGCCTCACGCCCGAGATGATCGAATTGCAACACAGGAATTCCCAGCTTTTCTGCTTCATTTTTCACCGCAGAGGGAACAAGAGCCTTACCCCTTGCACCCCGCTTGTCGGTATTCGTAAGTACCGCGGCGATTTCATAGTGCTGTGACAATGCTCGTAATGAGGGAACTGCTATTTCGGCAGTACCGGCGAAGAGAATCCTCACCGTTTCTTTCTCCTCTTGGATTTGTTTCGTTTCTCGTAGGCCTGTACCATCTTCTCACGCTCCTCATCACTCAAACGATCGATGAACAAAACCCCGTTGAGATGATCAGTCTCGTGCTGAAGAGCACGTGCAAGCAAGCCTTCAGCCTTGACCTGAAACACCTTCCCTTCCACATCCTGTGCTTGTACACTCACCCGGGAAGGACGTTGTACGTCGTGCCAAACTCCGGGGATGGAGAGACATCCTTCTTCGTCCGTCGATGTCTCAATGGATGTCTCGATGATCTGGGGATTGATATAAGCCCGCTTCTCGGCACCCCGTATGTGAATGACGAACAGCCGCTGGTTCACTCCAACCTGAGGAGCGGCAAGGCCTACACCATCGGCTTCATCCATTGTGTCGAACATTGCATCGATCAAGATCTTTAACGCGCTATCAAATTTGATTACTTTCTGGCACTTTTCTCGTAGTACTTCTTCTCCAAGTGTATATATATCTAACATAATACCAAACTATACCAACACCTGTTGCAATGGTCAACGTTATCATGGAAACAACTCGAAACATGCTATGCCAATAGGCATTTTAGGATGTCTATTGGCAGAATAGCCCTAGAGGAGTTGCAATGGATCGAGATCAACCTCCAAATAGACCCCCGAAGGAGGAGTGTACGTAGAAAGAGCCTTTGCAACCAAGTGGTGTGTCTGGGAAGCATGTGCTCCTGAAACCAATAGATGGTAGCGCCAGTTTGATGCGATCTTCTCTAAAGGACACTCACTGGAACACAGCACCTGTGCCCCTCCATTGACGGTGAGTTGCTCTATTTGAACAGAGAATTTCTGTATCTCTTGTTCCACCTTCTTCTGATTACGACCCCTGAACACCAGGTTAATCAGGCGACTGTAGGGAGGGAATCCTGTCTGTTTGCGAATCTCAAGCTCCTGGGTATAAAACCCCTTAACATCGGATTGTAGTGCATATTGGATTGCAGGATTCTCTGGATGATAGGTTTGGATAATAACCCGTCCTTGATCATTATATCTCCCAGCCCTTCCAGAAACCTGTACCAGAAGACTGAAAGTTCTCTCTTGGGCACGGAAATCGGGTATATTCAACCCACTATCGGCAAGTACAATTCCTACCAATTCAACCAAGGGGAAATTGAGGCCTTTTGCTACCATCTGGGTCCCGAGGAGTATATCGATCTCTCCATCTCGGAACGCCTTGATTACGTTCCCAACCTGTCCCTTTTTCTTTGCACTGTCGGTATCCAAGCGCGCAATGCGGGCAACAGGAAAAAGGCGACGGATTTCCTCTTCCACCATCTCCGTTCCAAATCCACTGTAGCTGACATCAAGGGAGTTGCACATAGGACAGACCCTCATCGGCTTGGTCCGATACCCACAGTAGTGACAAACCATCTGGTCCGTCCCTTTATGGTACGTGAGGGCGACTGCACAATGGGGACAACGCAGTTCATACCCACAACTATTACAATGGAAAAAATAGGAAAACCCACGCCTGTTCAAAAACAGGATGGTCTGTTTCTTCTTATGCAGGGTTTCCTTGATTCTTTCTTGTAATGTCTTGCTGATCAGATTTTTCTCGTAGGAGAGATTCACTACTTCGATGATAGGCATAATACCACCGCTAACCCTATTCTGTAAGTGGAGTGAACCTACATTTTTATTCTCCTGCATCATGGCCCAAGCTTCCAGGGAAGGTGTTGCGCTTCCCATGACTAAGGTAGCCCCTTCGCTCTGACATCGTCTCTGGGCAACTTGACGGGCGTGGTAACGGGGTGTATTACCGCTCTTATAGCTGTTCTCATGCTCTTCATCCAAAATAATCAAACCAAGATTGGAGAACGGGGCAAATACTGCGCTTCGGGCCCCGATTGCAAGGTCTACCTCGCCGGAGATGATACGCTTCCACTCCTTAAGCCGTTGACTGGGAGTCAGCGCAGAGTGCAGTATTGCCACCCTCTGGGAAAATCGTTTGGTGACCTGTTGTGCCAACTGATGCGTTAGCGTTATCTCAGGCACTAGATAGATAACCGACTTGCCCTCTTTGATGATTGCTTCTGCAGAACGAAGAAACACTTCACTTTTTCCACTGCCGGTTACACCATAGAGATAGTACATGGGGTTTTCCCGCTTCAGAATGGTATCGATTGCATATTGTTGTTCATCACTGAGCTTATCAATCCGACCAAAAAGCAAATCATCTTCACTTTCCAATGCGGGGATGCTACTGTCTCTCCTACCACCTGGAATCATCATGCTCAAGGCTTCACCCTTGCTGCACAAGTAGAAACGACTCATCCACTCGGCTAGAGCGATGGTTTGCTCATTATAAAGGGGGGTTTCATCAATAACCCGCTTGATTTCCTTGATTGTATAGGTTGCTTTTACCTCGGTTAAGGTCTCAACCACATAGCCGGTCATCTCTCGTCTTGCAAACGGAACAACAACCCGGTGTCCCACACAAGCATGTTCTTCCATGCCCTCAGGGATTTGATAGGTGAAAGACTGGTCGAGTGGGAGGTCAAGCAATACCTCAACAAACCTAGGCATTATGATCTCCTGGGAAGCTGGATATTCAAGTACGCTGCCACTTTCTTTAGATCTTCCCATACCGGTCTCCGATAATCGGGATTACGCAACACCCCTGCTGGATGATAAGTAACCAACACAGGTATTCCTTCATAACGATGGAACCGACCACGCAACTTTCCCACCCCAATTGAAACATCCAACAGAGAGCGTGCTGCTACAGAACCCATGAGGAGAATAATCTCTGGTTTGACAAGCTGAATCTGGCGCTTGAGATATCCTATGCATGCTTGTACTTCGTCAGGATGTGGATTCCGGTTCCCAGGAGGACGGCATTTGACAATATTGGCGATGTAGACATTGGTATCACGGTCCATGGAAATGGAAGAAAGCCAGCTATCCAGATACTTTCCCGCTCTTCCTACGAACGCATGTCCTGAAGCATCCTCCTCAGCTCCGGGCCCTTCTCCGATAACCATCAGACGGGCAGGGACCACGCCCTCACCAAACACAGGATGGATACGTCCCTCTGAGAGTCTGCACTTGGAACACCGATTAACCAAAGACTCAAGCTGCTTGAGATTGGTCCCTTGTATGGAATCCTTGTCCACAGGAAGAGGGAGCACTGCATCAACCACTGAAGAGAAGTCCACACGTTCATGGTAGGTTACATCCTTGTCTGTAATCACTGCTTCAGCTTCATCACAAAGCCAGAGAAAATCCATCAAGGCAGAAGCCAGTTGGTCTCGTTTTTCTTCACGTTCACTCATCATGCTTCTCCTCGAACCAAGCATACTCAGTTTCATCATAGCTGACCCTGTACAAGTACAACCCACATGCTTGGGCGGTACGTCCCACCCTGCTCCGATCCTTACTGGCAAAGATAGCTGAGAAATTTTCTACAGACATGCCTACTTCAGCAAAATCCATCATCGAACCAACCAAGGAACGTACCATCTTGTATAAGAAGGCATTTCCACAGATGGTGTAGGTCAAGAGTTGCTTGCCCCACCGATCTGTTTCCATCTCCCAGTAAGATTCATACATATCACGCCATCGGCTTGAAGAAACATCACCGCTGGCGGTGAATGTCGTAAAGTCATGGGTTCCCTGGATACAGGAAGCATACCCATTCAGCAGTTCAAGAGAGGGAAATCGTTTTACCTTTGCAACCAAGTGCTGGTCGAAGGCAGTCATATCCTGTTCCTTCTTGTAGTAGTAGCGATATATCCGTCCCATGGCTGTAAAACGGGAATGAAAGGTATAGTCAGTCTCCCTACTTTCCAAGATTCTGATATCTGGGGGAAGCAATCGATTCAAAGCAAGGGCAAACTTTTCTGCTTTGACTTTCTTGTTCTGGATATCCATATGACAGACTTGTCCAAGGGCATGCACCCCGCTGTCTGTTCTTCCACTTCCTACGATTACAACATCTTCCCCAATCATGGTTTTAACGGTCTTCTCCAGTACTTGTACAACCGTAATAGCATTATGCTGTCGTTGCCATCCACTATAGTGTCCACCATGGTAAGAGACCGTCAGACGTATACGCCTACGTGAAGGATCAAGCTGATACAGGGGAGGTCGTCTCCAATCAGATCGTGGCATCATCAGCTCCTTGAAGCACCACCATTGCAATGGCAACGGGATGGTCATGACTGATTGAGAGCATTATGGTTCTCTCTCCTACCAACTCTTGGGCTTTTCCCTTAACGTGTAGCTCGGGCTTTCCGGATGCTGCCCGTTCGACCCAGATATCCTGCAATGAGAGTTGAGCAAGACCGGTTCCAAGGGCTTTTCCCAGAGCTTCCTTTGCAGCAAACCTACCAGCAAAATACTCAGCCTGGACCTCTTTTGTCATTGCCATTGCCTCATCAAGTTCCCGAGGATGAAAGAGCCTTGATTTTACATGTTCTGAGAGACGTTCCATTCGTTGAATATTCACAACATCAACACCGATACCACTTACCATCAGGGATCACTCCCTTCGTTGAAGAGAATCCGATAGTATTGGGGATCAGCTTGTAATGCAATTCCTGCACTTTCAAACACATCCTCTTCATATCTGAGAACTACAGGTGCTGTGGCAATGCCAGCTTCCTGGACTGAAGAAAAATCCAAACTGGCATCAATAGATTCTGGATTGATGAGATAGATAATATCCTCATTGCCTTTAATGCTCACCTCAATAGAGGCAGGCACCAAGCTCTCCGCTTCCAAGACTAAGGGAAGTTGCACATCTATGGGGATGGAAACCACCCTGGATCCCATTGTTGAAAATTGGATGAAGGCATACACCAACACGGCAAACACCAAGGACAATATCTTCGCCGGCCAGTTGTAGAGTATCCCTTGTAGATACTTATTCAGCTTCATCACTACTGGTCTCCTGTAACAATTCCTCTGGGGTTATATCATGATAACTGAAGAGGGCCAACAACATACGTTTGATCGTACCAGGGGCAAGGTCATAGTAGAGATTGGCATTGTAGGTCATGCTGATCGACCCGGTTTCCTCACTGACTATCAAGACTACAGCATCAGATTCCTCGGCTAGGCCAAGTGCGGCCCTGTGACGGGTTCCAAAGCTTTTTTTTATATCTGTCTGTTCACTGAGAGGAAGATAACACCCTGCTGCCAGGATTCTGCCCCCTTGTACGACCATCGCTCCGTCATGCAACGGGGTATCATGATCAAACACAGTGAGGATTAGACTGGTGGACAGGTCAGCATTCAACCTCGTCCCGCTATCAGTAATATTCTTGATACCCAAACGACGAGGGAATACAATCAATGCTCCCCTTCTTTTATTCACCAATACATTACAAGCGTTGAGGATTGAGTCAATCTGGTCACTGCTGGTGGTCTGGGTCCCGATGCGGAACAATCGGCTGCGACCACTCCAGAGCTGGGTAAAAGAACGTCTGAGCTCAGGTTGGTAGACGATACATATAAAAATTGTAGCAGGGATGGCTATATAGCGAAAGAACCAAAGCAGTACATCCAGTTTGAGAATGTAACTCACTGCATAAAAAGCAAACATCACAACCAAGACTTTCACCAACTGTTGGGCCTTGGTCTGGGCTATAGTCGCATAAAACCGATAGAACAACCATGCAAGGAAACCGACCTGCAAAGCAGGACGGAGCAATGAAATCATGGATTGCAATGCATCGCCAACCACTAACAACTGCTACTCCTTATCTTCGCACTCCCAATCCAGAGTACGGTTCACCGCTTTTTTCCAGAATTGAACTTTCTGGTTGCGTACTTCCTCGCTCATATTCGCTTCCCACCGCTTGCCTTCCTTCCAGTAGGCGGACAGTTCATCAAAATCCTTCCAGACCCCAACAGACAATCCTGCTGCATACGCAGCCCCGAGTGCCGTAGTCTCCACAATCAAGGGCCTGATGACAGGAATACCTAGTAAGTCAGCCTGGAATTCCATCAACGGTTTACTGTTGGTCATTCCTCCATCAACCTTCAAACTGGGCATCACAATATGACTGTCCCTCTCCATAGCCTTATAGATATCATGTACCTGGAATGCGGTTGCCTCCAGAATGGCCCTGCATAGATGGGCCCGATTGACATATCCGGTCAGACCGGCAATGACGCCTCGGGCATCTGACCGCCAATACGGAGCGAACAAACCACTGAATGCTGGAACGATGTATACTCCGCCGCAGTCTGACACACTGCAGGCCAGCTTGTCCAGCTCTTGGGGGGTTTCTACCAGCTTCAGATTATCACGAGCCCACTGGACCAAGGAACCTGCTACAGCAATTGAACCTTCCAATGCATATACAGGACGCTGGTCACCGAGTTGATAGGCAACGGTAGTAAGCAATCCCTGCGTACTCTTAATCAGTTTCTCTCCAGTATTCACCAACAGGAAGCCACCGGTGCCATAGGTGCTTTTACCTAGACCCTCTGTAAAACAAGCCTGTCCGAAGAGAGCAGCCTGCTGGTCCCCCAGAATTCCACAAACCGCTACTTCTGCCCTAAAAGGACCACTGGGTGTGGTCGTGCCATAGATCATTCCGCTGGAAGGAACGATAGTCGGAAGAGCCTGCTTGGGTACATCGAACAGCTCAAGCAGTTCATCATCCCATGTGCAGGATTCAATATTCATCAAGAGATAGCGGCTGGCATTCGACACATCGGTCACAATTGCTTTTTCACCAGTCAGGTTCCAGGTCAACCATGTGTCGATTGTTCCGAAAACTGCTTCCCCTTTCTCTGCAGCATCACGTAGTCCTTCAACGTTCTCCAACAACCAAGCTATCTTTGAAGCGGCAAAGTAGGGGCTGAAGATCAACCCGCTTCGCTCCTGTAGATACGTTGCTTCAACCTCTTCCTTGAGGCGATCGATCAGCTCTGAACCTCTGAGGTCCTGCCAGACAATGGCATTGTGCCAAACCTTTCCTGTCTTGGGATTCCATGCAATGACTGTTTCTCTTTGGTTGGTAATCCCAATGCCTTCTATGTCACTTCCTTTTAGATTAACCTCTTTGAGTGCCTTGCTGATACATTCACAGCTGTTGTCCCATATCTCCCAAGGATCATGTTCTACCCAACCGGGTTTGACAAAAATCTGTTCATGCTCCAACTGATACGAAGAGACAATGCTCCCACTCTGATCAAAAATGATAAAACGGGTACTCGTTGTCCCTTGATCCAATGCTCCAATGTAACGCACACCGCACCTCCTTACCAAAGCAGTATAGCCGTTCCCACTGCTTTTTTAAAGGTAAAAAGCAGCCAATGGATTCTTCATTTACTCTATCGTGATACCTCCTGTCCATGATATACTCATCCGTATGAAACTCAAAGATATTATTGCATGTGTAGATGGACAACTAATCTGCGGTGAGTCCCATCTTGAAGATGAAATTGCACGAGGATTTGCCAGTGACCTGATGAGTGATGTGTTGACCATTCTTGAGGACGACATCCTCCTGATTACAGGACTTTCGAACAACCAGGCAATCAGGACAGCGGAGATGAGCGACATCAGAAATATACTTTTGGTAAGAAATAAAAAACCGAGTCAGAGCATGATCGAGATGGCAAAAGAGTTGAATATTTCCCTCTCGTATACCTCCTACTCATTGTTCAAAGCCAGTGCACTACTCTTTCAAGAAGGATTGAAGCCGGTATATTGATATGCATCAAGAATATACCATACCAGCCCAAGATTTCTCAGTAGCCGGAGTTGCGTCAAGCAACTTCAAGCAGTTACTCAAACAGTTAAATCTCCCACCGAAGGTAATCAAACGGATCATCGTTGCCGTCTTCGAAGCTGAAATCAACGTTATTGCCCACTCCTATGGTGGCAAGATTATCTGTGAACTGAGTGAGGATACAATTACTGTAGAGATTATCGATACGGGTCCTGGTATTCCAAACCTTGATTTAGCAATGAAAGAGGGGTGGTCTACAGCAACAGAAGAGATCCAGGAGATGGGTTATGGAGCTGGTATGGGCTTGCCAAATATCAAGAAAAGCTGTGATCGACTCTCAATTAAGACCAAAGCAGGAGACCATACCCACATTACCCTTGGATTCGACCTTAAGGAGGAACCATGAACAACCAGATATTCCATCATGCAATTAGAGTTATCCCCTCCTCCTGCAAGGGCTGTACCCACTGTATGAAACAATGCCCAACCCAGGCTATTCGTATCCGCCATGGAAAGGCAGAGATCAACGGGGAACTCTGCATTGACTGTGGCCAATGTATGGCAGTCTGTCCCAATGATGCCATCAAGGTAGAGCAGGACCCCTTCAATCAATTGGAGAACTACGAAGTACGTGTTGCAATTGTTCCTGCCGTCTTCTTTGCCCAATTCCCTGACACCGTCACCTTCGGGGAAATACTTGGGGCATTGTATGCAATCGGGTTTACCCATATCTATCTTGCTGAGACTGGTGTAGATATCTTGAACGTCCTTGGGGCAGAGGAAGAAGAAGTTGAGTTACCCCTGATAAGCAACTTCTGCCCTGCAGTCCAACGCTTGATCCAGATTCGATTTCCCCTCTTGGTAGGCAATTTGAGCAGGTTGCGTCCCCCTGCCCAGGTGACTGCAATTTTTGCAAGAAGCGAACTTGCACAACTCACTATACACCCAGGAATATTCTATTTCACCCCGTGTGCTGCAAAGATTGCCCAATTCAAAACTGAGGGGTCAGAAGAGAACAAGCTATTCGATGGCATCATCAATATTGATACCGCGTACAACATAGTGAGCACCTATCTAGCAAAACATGACCAGATGAGGAAAGGTAGTCTCACCTTTTCCATGTACACTAAACAAGCACTGCTCTGGAGCTTGGTAAAAGGTCAGATTCCCTCCCACCACGGGCGTACCCTTGCAGTTGATGAGATGCATAATGTCATAGAGTTCTTGGAAATTCTTGAAGAAGAAGAACAGACGAACCTTCAATTTCTGGAGCTGGAGGCGTGTGCCGAAGGATGCATGGGGGGGATCCTCACCGTGAGAAACCGTTTTCTAGCCTCAGAACGGCTCAAACACTACTCACAACAGCTTCCAGAAACACTTGATGAAGCATTCAAAGATCGTATCAGAAGCCAGTCCAAGGCATTCCATGACAACATCCTGCTGCCTCCTTTTGAAGCAACCATGGCAATAGGGCTTGATACAGATCGTTCAAGAGCGCTCTACAAACTCCAGAAAGTGACAGATATCTTGAAAGTTTTACCCGGTATCGACTGCGGGCTCTGTGGGAGTCCCACCTGTAAGAGCCTTGCTGAGGATATTGCTCGCAATAAAGCAAGCCTCAAACAGTGTGTGGTACTCAAACTGAGAAATGCTCAAACTTCTTCCTCACTCTCCAGAATCTGGGGAGACCAAGCTAAAGCGGAAGACGTACAGAAGGACGATCGAGAATAGGATGCTTCTCTTTCTCTGCTTCCAGTAGCTGTGCACCACTGAGCACTACATAAGAGTCCTCTTCCTTTGCTGCACGGAGCAAGACTTTTGCTCCTTCATTGAGTTGTTTGCTGTCCAACTGCAACAGATGATGACGCCTCATTGCCCTAAACTCATCACTGATGTGGTAGAGCAATCGTCTAAAAGCAAGAATGGAATCTTGGCTGGGTGAAAGTGGCTTAAGTTCAGTACCAATAGTTGCAATCAAGGCATTCTCGATGTGCTTGGAATCAATCTCAATCTGGGCATATTTATTGAGAATCTGTATGAAATCACGATAGGTCCCAGCAATCCGAGGATCCCGGTAAGTAGAGAATACGCAGATTTCTTCCATAACATCAGCATTCGCGGCAACTCCGTAGGCACCACCTTGTCCCCTAACGACTTCCCACAGGTCATTTCCCGTCAAGATATTGGCAAGTAATATCTGGGCAGCCTGCAAGACAGTACCCCGTTTCTCGATCCTCATTGCCCATGCTACATAGCTGACCGTTGAAGGAAGTCGATAGAGTTGAACCTCATGGATGGTTCCCTTGCTTACCTCGTTGTAGGAACGCGGTACTGGTTGCACCACTCCCTGGTCGCTGAATGCCTCGGTGAAGGCTTTATAAATCGGAATAAACTCTTGAACCAACTCTTCATCACAGCTGAGATGAAGAAGCAACCTTCTGCGGTTAGAGAGTTTTTTTTGCAACGTTTCCAATTCCTGGGCAATGGAGGGAATATCTTTCTCTTCTATCGACTCCAAGAAGAACCACTGATGAAGGCCTGAGAGTTGCTCCCCTTCCCACTGTATGGGGCTGAACACACTTGCAGCGCAGAGACTTGCAAAACTATGGGCACTGTAGGTTACACTATCAGCAAAATCGGTTCTAAAGTTGTTCAACACGATTTTCAGCTGTTTCAAGTCGCCCACATTTGCACCAGAGAGTAGTTGCTGAACAAACTGCATAGCAGGCTCAAAATCCTCTCTCAACGTCTTAACCCTGCACAGCAGCTTCAATACATCACGATTATCACAGGAGCTTCCCAACTCTGGATAGACATTGAAATCACCTGTCAGATGCTTCAACCTGGTTGCAACCTGCGCATAGGTGAGCTTACCTAACCCTGTAGTCTGGAGCAACCGGGTATATAACGGCAACAAAATCAACTCTCGTTCACTAAGGTCTTCCAAACTGAAAGCAAAGTCAGCGTAAACTACCTGGTTGCAGAACTGTGGTCGGATGTAGAGTGGCTGTCCAGCACATTCCACCTCTTGATGGGTATTGGGACGAATGGAGGAAGGAAGATCCTCTAAATGAAGGTGTGGAATGGTAGCCAAAGCCTCTGGGGTGTCTCCTCCCATTTCAAACTGGAAGAAACGCTGGGTCTGCTCTTGCAAAAACTTGATCTCTTTCTTGTCCAGAGTTTCAGTAATCTGTGTTGCATATTTTGCAATGGCATCCGTTTGCCTTTTCTGATGTTCTTCATCAGGTTTGACAGTAACCAAACAACGGTGTGGATTATCCAAAAGATGGCATTTGATCCATTTCTCGAAGTAGCGTGGATCTTTATGAAACGCCTTCTCAAGTGCATCAAGAGGTTTTCCTGATTCTATAGTGGCACAGGGTGAAAGGGCATAGAGCCAACCCCGTAGACTTCTGTTCAGTGCCCTCAGTCCATTAGGAATGCCTCCTGGAATTTCCAGTTGTTTGAAACGAATTCTTTTCAAGGAAGAGGCAACCATTTCTGGGTCTAGTCCCTCTTTTACAATTGTTTCCAAAGCATGGAGGATGCAAGCCTTTGCTTTCTCTGCCAGATCTGGGCTAATTCCCTTGAACCCCACCAGGAAGGGCATCTGTCTAAAATCAGCACTCATCCCGCTTTCAGGCGAAATGTCGATACCAAGGCCACTATCGAGCAATGCCTTGTACAGGGGCGCTGCCTGATTACCAAGTAAGAGATCAACAAGTGTAGAAAGAGTAATGACCTGCAGGGGGTCGGTAACATCAGTTGTTGCCCAAGAAAGCACCACCGAGGCACTCTCCTTCGTCTGCCCTTCTTCCATTGGACTGGTAAAGGTGACACTTCTTTCCTTCTTCCAAGGTTCGGCTGTAGGGCAGAGACTGTTCACCTTGAGGGAGCCACGTGTCTTGAGATACTCCTCGTCAAGGAACGCGAGATATTCCCCAACCTCCAAATTCCCATATAAGAAAAGCTTGCAGTTGGAGGGGTGGTAAAATTGGCTGTAGAAGGAACGGAACTGCTGGTAGTCAAGACGAACAATCTGCTCTGGATTACCTCCCGATTCAAAGGAGTAGGGAGTATCGGGAAATAGGGAGCGGATGCTGCCCTTTCCAACGATTGAATCGTGGTCAGCACTGTCACCTAGCATTTCATTGTAGACCACTCCTTCAAAGTGGCAACTCTTCTCTTCACAAACCAAGCGTATTCCTTCCTGCCAGAAGGTCTCCTCTCGAAGCAGAGGAGCGAATACAGCATCTGTATATACATGGAAGAGGTTCTCAAAATCTTTCTGCAAGGGGCTCGCACCAGGATACAGGGTCTTATCCGGATACGTCATAGCATTCATAAATGTGTTGGTGCTCCCCTTAAGTAGGGTCATGAAAGGATCTCGTACCGGATAGCGTTGGCTACCTGCCAATACACTGTGTTCCAGGATGTGTGCAATACCGCAATCATTATTGGGAAGCGTCCGAAAAACATAGCTGAAGAATCGCTCTCTATCAGAATTAATGAGCTGAAAGACCTCCATTTTGGACTCAATATGCCGAAACAAATATCCGGTTCCTTCATACTCATCAAGCTGGGTTATCTCCACCAGCTGGAAGCCCGCGAGCTCATCTCCTAAGGCCCATTGCCGTTGTATCATGCTCATTCGCTCCTATGTAAGGTGGACACTACCATGAGTTCTGATGATTGACAACCCTAGCATCAAGCTCTACGGTTTTCCTATGTATACCATAGGACCACACACCAGTATAGCCGGCGGAGTGCACAACGCAGTCATACAGGCAGCTGAATTGGGGGCTAATGCCTTCGGGATGTTCACCAAGAATCAACGACAATGGAAAACAAAGGATCTGGAGAAGGACTCTATTGCACTATTCAAGTCCACAATGGCTGAGAAAGGGTTTATGGCACAACAGGTGCTGGTACACGATAGTTATCTTATTAACCTAGGTAATCCTGATCATGAAAAACGAAAGAAAAGCCTAGATGCTTTTATCGATGAACTTCGGCGTGTCGAGCAATTGGGATTGAGTCTACTCAACTTCCATCCAGGTTCCCACTTGGGACTGATTGATGCCAAGGAGAGTCTCTCTCTCGTTGCCCAGAACCTCGATATTGCCCTCAGTGAGACAGACCATGCTATCGCAGTCATTGAAAACACTGCAGGACAGGGCACTAACTTAGGTTCTTCCTTCGAAGAGCTCGCATATCTCTTTGAACAGTGCACGAATAGAGAACGCATTGGCTTCTGTATCGACACCTGTCATGCTCATGCTGCTGGGTACTCCCTGGGAAGCCCTGAAGAGTTCGATACGGCTATAGAACGGTTCGATACCCTCATTGGACTCCCACGCCTCAAGGGAATGCATCTCAACGATGCAAAAAGTGATGCCGGCAGTCATCTCGACCGACACGCAAGCCTGGGTATGGGAAGCATTGGATGGCCCACCTTTGAACACATTGCAAGTGATCCACGATTTGAGAACATGCCTCTGGTGCTTGAAACAGTGGACAGTACGCTCTGGAAGGATGAAGTTGCTCATCTTCGTTTCGGAGGAAGACAATGAACCGTGTATTCGTCAAACCCCTGCTGTTCGGACACAGGGGCTCATCAGTCGACCACCCTGAGAATACACTTCCCAGCTTTGCTGAGTGTCTGGAACATCACATTGATGGGATAGAACTGGATGTACAACGATGTAGGAGCGGTGAGTTGGTTGTTATCCACGACTATGATTTAGAGCGGGTGGCAGGCCATCCCGGCAAGGTAGCTGAACTCTCCTATCAACAACTCAAAAAAATTGACATCGGGAAGGGGGAACATATTCCCCTGCTTGAGGATGTCTTTGCCTTGGGAGGCTCGGCGCTCTACTACGATATCGAGATCAAGGCACCCGGTACAAAGGACCTAGGGCTCGAGCAACTACTGCTGGAGCAGATTCGCAAATCTGGCATGGAGTCCCGATGTCTTGTAAGCTCTTTCAACCCGATCAGTTTACTCAGATTCAAACGGAGGAGTAAAGGGCCTATCCCAACTGGACTGATCTACGGCGATGAGGCGGGAGTACCCAAAATACTCCGTCACGGATTTGGAAGACATCTTACCCACCCCTCCTATCTGAAACCATCAAAGGATCAGATCAAGGAAGCTCAAACCTTTGGCTATCAGCTCTGTGCTTGGACTGTTGATGATAGAGAAGATGCTGCCTCGCTCCTTGCAGGAGGTGTAATGGGTATCATCAGCAACAACCCAAAGGCACTTCAAGACTTGTTCAGCGTTTAAACAACCAGGCACTCTGCAGGTATGCTGCGATGGAACCAAAACGGGAAAAGGCAACGCTCTGTGCCTGATCGCGGGTTTCCCCTAAACCCACTGTCTCCACGGAGAGGGTATCAAAGAGCAAAGCTCTATTGTTCAAATCGTATAATCCGACGTTCCCACTAGCCACTACCACCCAACGTTCTTGTACTTGTTGCTGGCTTGCAACACCAACACTCCCGAGAAATGCAAGGTCGGCATCTCTCCCTATCTGGGAGAGTTGGTCTTCTATTTCAATTGGTTTGAGATTAATTTCTTGTACCATGATATTATTGAGACCAAGTTCTTGGATGAACACCCTAAGCGCATGATCTCCATTGACTAGTGCTCCTTCAAGAGAGAACTCCTGTATTTCAGAGAGAACACTCTTGCCTGATACCGTAGAGGTGAGGGTATAAGGAAAGGTAATCGAGATTGCTGAGACTGCCTTCTTTACGCCATCTACCTGCTCCGGGGAAAGAGACTTCTCAAGCTTTGCAATGGTCTTGGAGAGATCCAGAGAAAAGTTAATTTCTCCATCCTTGATCAAACCATGGTTGTAGGGAATAAACAAAAAATATCCTTCACTTGCGGTGTTGAACTGCAGGAAATCTGAATAGGTTTCTGAGAGACTGTTCCTTGCCTGAAAGGTTGCATTGATTGCTGCATTGAGCACCTTTGGGGAGAGTAGTCGGCTCTTTCTTCGTAGGTACACAGTGACCCTCGCTTCTGAGCTTACTGGATTACGAAGGCTGAACTGTAGTGAGTCGATAAAAGATATGGCTTTGGCTAAAAGCGTTTCAGATTCATATTTCTTTTCACTGGAAGGATTTCTTGCTGCCATTATTGCAGCATCCAAATATTGTTTAATAGCACCGGTATCATCATTGGAACGGTAGGCTTGATCCGCTTTCTCCAAGAGTGCTTCTATGGCTTGCTCCCGTTCGATCATCTCGTTATATACACTGGTACGCTTGCCCCCGAGCAGCGACTCATCCATTCGCGCAAGAAGATAAACATCAAAATTAACTCTTCCTTCACTCACGGTATGCTCGCTGGCGATGGTGAGACCGAAATCTGTGATAGCATTGGTGGTGGTGAGTTCTCGGTAGTACGTATCATAGATATCCTCACCAACGTACGTAGAAATCTGATCCAAGATAGATTCATACGCCAACAATCGTGCATTATAATTGACTGGTGCTGTACCCTTGCCTACAAAAGCCACTTCCCCGCTCCGTTGCTGAGGCGAGTATATCCAAGAAGGCAACCCTTCTACCTGTGCCCTTACCAGTGAAGAGAGCGAGGAACAGGAGATAAGCATCAAACTCAACAAGAGCACAAGACTTGCTTTCAGGAAGGGTCGTTTCATAGTGTATAAGTGTACGCTGTTGTGAGCTTGAGGAAAAGCCCTTGTTCAAGAAGTGCTGCGTTGCTCGCAGCAACCCGGTTCCCGACTGAGAGTGAAAGCGCCCAATTAGAGAGAGCACAAGTCACGCCGAATTCACCAGAAGCCTGATAAAAAAGTTCTTGCAAGGATGTATCGTAGCCTGCTGAAAACAGGGTAGTTGCATCGAGTGAAAGGTTTCTTACCAAAGCGTTCTGTGCTGAAAAGAACTGACTGAGCGGAAGCTTCGCAGAGAGTCCTATACTGCCATAGATGCGACTCGTCATGGTTGCACCAAGACCAAACTGCACAGAGAGAGGGTGCATGGGAAGCGGCCAGGAAGTGAGCAGATCAACAGCAGAATTCATATTCTTGTTGAGAGAAAATGAGAGTGCTACGCTCTTGTTTCCCTGCTCCTTGAGCTCCATACCCAAAAAGAGAGGTTTCCCTGAAAGCTGGGAAAGCAACAACACACCTTCATCTCGGGCGACGTGGGCCACCACCACTACTCCCTGGGCTCTCTGTTTTACATCCAAAACAGTGAATCTATCTCCTTCTTTGTAAGAGGGATCGTCAATCTTGGCCCCAAACCCACGGCCAGAGAAGGAAGTCAACCCTAGAGCTGGCAAGGTTTCCAACAAGGAAAGACCATCATGATTGAGCACCGTAGCAAGGCGCTTCTCAAATTCCTCGACTTCCCCGAGGAGTGTATAGGTGAGCTCTCTCTCTTCATAGGAAAGAGAGAGGGTGTACTCCCCCTGTTCTCCACATTCCAGTACAGCGTTCAGCACCCCCTCTTCAGGTAACCGCTCCACCAGAGAATCCTTCAGTGCTCGTTGTACTCCTCCTGCCACCTCCTGTGGCACGTCTGCATCATGGGTAAATGCAAGCTGCGCCGAGGAGAGCGGGAAAAGAACTAAGGCAAGAAACAGCAGGGAGAGTGTTAGCCTCATGTTTCGGCTCCGACCTCAATGATCTTAAGAATCAAACGAGTGGCATCTTCCATTGCAGGCAGTGCCGCCCACTCAAACCGGGAGTGGAGATTATGACCACCGGTAAAGATGTTCGGACAGGGTATATTCCTTTCATTGGCTATCCGAGCACCATCGGTGCCTCCCCTGATCAAGGCTTGCTCAAGCTTGAATTCCAACTCATCTCCGGCCTTCAGGAGATTATCCATGGCAAACGGTTTGTTCTTCGCAACCAAGGCCATGTTGTAATAGATGTGTTTCGCATCCACAGAAACCTTCCCATTTGAATAGAGGGCTTCTGTAGCAACTGCCAACTGATTAATCGCCTCAATTCTCCTGTCGAGCACCTCCAGATCAAAATCCCGAAGGTAGAGGGTAAGATCAACCTCTGTATTTGTTCCGCTCATACTCTGTGCACAGAAATAACCATAGCGTTCATCAGTAGCCTCGGGGCTTTCCGCTTGGGGAAGTGCATTAACGAAGAAGGCGGCCATGGTCAGTGCATTAACGAGTCGCCCTCGGGCAGCCCCAAAGTGGTAGCTCACCCCGCTGAAGTGAACACGAACCGTTGCTGCATTGAAGCACTCACTTTCAATCTCATAACGTTTTCCACCGTCGATGGTGTAGCAGTAGTCACAGCTGATCCTATCGTATGGAAAGGTATCCATCCCTGCACCGGTCTCCTCATCGCTGGTAAAAATAAACTCCACCACCCCATGCTTGACTTCAGGATGGGAAAACAAATATGCTGCGGCACTCATAATTTCAGCCACACCAGCCTTGTCATCACTACCCAAGAGCGTAGTACCATCAGTAACTATGAGGGTCTCTCCCTTGTAGCTCAACAACTCAGGATTGTCTTCAACCTTGAGGGTGTATTCCTGATTAAGTGGAATGTCAGAACCTTCATAGGATGCAATGACTCTCGGTTTTACCCCGTTGCCAGGAACATCATCTGCTGTATCAACGTGGGCCATAAAAGCCACGTTAGGGACTTTATAATCAAGATTAGAAGGTAGCCTGGCTATGACTACTCCGTTTTCATCAACTTGTACATCTTCGATTCCCAGTTCGCGCAACTCTTGTTCCAACAACCTGAGCAGATCCCATTGTCCATCAGTGGAGGGATGCTTTTCCCCTACTTTCTGATCATCACTCATGGTATCTATTACTGCATAGCGCAGAAACCGTTTTAAAATATTGTTTGCAAATGTATTGGACATTGATCTCTCCTTCATTGTGAGTATTCCAATGCCCAGTATTTCACAAAGTAGTCTTACAGGCAACCAAATCCAATCTATTTAGATAGTGAAGTCATAGTGCGCCAACATCGGCTTGACCATGTCTATCACATTGTATAGAGCAAACACACAGATGAGTATTCCCGTGACTACTGGCCCTCGTTTGAGTGTCTTTCCTACTGCAATGACACTGGCGGTCAATGCAGTTGAGAGTTCCGGCTCTGTGGTTACGGTCCTCAACCAATCACCGAAGGCTTCATCAGAATCACCTCCAAATTGATAATATCTCCAAATAGACATAACTGTGGTGGCTACCACTCCACTTGCAATGGCAATGGCCGTTGCTGCTGAGATCTTTCCCCAGAAAATAGTACTTGGCATACAGGCATATACTACCCCAGCAGTAAAGAGTACCAGTGTTCTAGTCACGAGTTTCTGCATATCCTTCCAGAAAGCAGCACGTTGACTAGGAGCCAATCCACGGGCAAGGGACTCTCCCCTCTCCTGAAGCAAACTCCGTCTTTGGTTCAATTGCTGGTCAAGATCCTCCTGTTCCTCTGCACTGAGAAGCGTATGAGCAAAGGAAACCACCGTTTCAACGTCCTCCTCTCCTTGAGGATCCCCTACAGCATAACAGAATTCCAGATACTCCCGCCCCTGGCTTTCAGAAAGGGTATTGCTGACAATCTGTTCTCCGGAAGGTTGCTCCATTCCCAGTGCACGACTCACGTCTTCTTCTAAATAAGGCCACACTACCTCCTTCTGTTGTTCAATCATCTCAGAGACTGCAGGCAAGAGCTGATCATCTGAAATCTTCTGCTTTTCAATCGATTGCAAGCCCATCGAACAACCAGAGAGTTGTACAATGAGCAACACCACCACAACCTGAGTACCAATACGTCTTCGTATCATGTTTCTTCCTCCTCTTGAATATCTAGCTGGTTCGTTTGTCCCAGGGGGAATGTCCATCCCACAAGCAATGAGAACCGAATCATGGGAAAGCGGGAGAAGCGTAACGAAAGAGTATTGTATGCAGAATCGAATACTCCATTTGGGTCACGCAGAATAACTCTCGGTTCAATCCGCAATCCCTTGTAGGGATCAATCGACCAACCGAAAACCATCTCATTAAGAAACGTGAAGGAGTCCTCCCCATCGTCATACCAGTCATTGAAAAGAGCCCCCACCTGAATTAGGGAAACAGAGAGATACAGCCCACAATCCATCGGGTAATAGTCCAAAAAGAGCCCACTTTCCAATAATCTAGGGCCACCTATCTCACGTTCTGCAGTTAAGCTGATTGGAAAACGGAGTGAAAACTGCTCATCAAGCGAGAGTCCTATTTCTACACGAGCGAGCACTGTCTCTTCCCAAAGTGCATCGATCACAGCACCATCCACAGCGCAGAACAAGGTATGGTCTGCCCCGGAAAGGGGGCTGCAGATGATGAGAATAGGGATGAAGATTATCATGGTACGCACGTAATTCCTCCGTACACTGAAGCTATCACGGAGTAAAAAGAGAGGATATTCACCATATTGGGTACCAAAAACAAGGAGGTTGCACGACTCTTCATCAGAAAAACAGGAATTCTTCTCATTAATGAATGCAAGTCATGGTAAACTTGTACACAAACTATGATCTTTATTGTTATAGTTTATTGTAAGGAGTTTGTTGTGAACAAAATTTGGTCTGTAGTATTGATTGTCATTGCTGTCCTGACCGTGGCTGCAGGTACCTACTGGTACATGGAGTTCAGGCCCTTAGCCGGACAAAGTGGAACAGAACAACCAGCAACCAGCAACCAAAAGCAGAAGAGTGAGCCCATTCAGGTCCCACCAATTTCTTCTGCCCAAAAAGACGATCCACAGCAATCAGCAGAACTCCCTTCAGCACTACTGCAACGTTCAGAGGAGCCTACACAAGCACCCCCTACCCCCAGTGTGCCGATTATGAAAGCAGAAGCCCAACAATCTGTAGTACTGGTGACTGAGCCGATGCCACTG
>JAGYOG010000013.1 GCA_018399495.1 Sphaerochaeta sp. | reverse complement strand
AGAGGAGCTGCCTTTTTCGTCTCGATAAGTCTCTGTATCATAAGGCCCCTCTGTAGTATCGAGCAGCTTCAAAAGGAATACAAGAGAAAAATTGAAATCAGAGAACTGAAATATTGTAGTGCTTGAGGATGGCAATGAGTAGGAAATAGAGAACTATTGTTGCTGCACTAGCAAGTAAGAAACTTGCCCAGAATGCTATCCCTCGATGAAGCAAGAAGGGAAAGAGGGCAAAGAATGCTAGGGAAGGAAGTACCAAGAAAAAGATGGACTGCGAAAGCTGCGCTATAGCGGTATCTTGGGTTTTCTCAAAGTGCATCCAGAGGATTGCTAGTAGAGATGTCAAAGGGAGGGAAGCGATCAAGGCCCCGAACAATGAGCTGCGTTTCGCAATCTCGCTGACCAGCGTGATCGTGAGAGCTGAAATTCCAATTTTTATAATGTAGTACCACATGCTGTCCTCCTTCTAATCCAAATAATTGCGGTGTCATATACTTATCCAAAAAAAAGCTTTACATGAATCAACATATTGGCACTATACTAAGAAATACCATGAAAAGAACTATTTTATTTCCCACTATTTTGCTCTTTCTTTTGTTGATTTGCAACCAGTTACTGTTCTCCGGTATATTTCCTGAGGAAAAAGCAAAAAGCTTTGCTAATACTGATTTTGTATTCCCTACAGATCTCATCAAAGATACGCCTGTGCTTATCGCCTTGAATATTGGTACCTCGAGGACAAATGGCGAAGTACAGCAAGAGGCCCTGCTCGCCTGGCAGGATGCAGTTGAAGGGAGTGCAGCTCCGTTAAGATTTGCCCCGTTCTACCACATCTCCGTCATAGAGGGAGCTCCCTTCTTTGTCCGTGGGGCAATACGAAGAGGGCTTGCCGAGAGTTTTGGTGATTTGATCGATCCTGAGCGGGGTGGCGTGTTATTTCTCTCCAAGGCAGAGAAATTTGCCAAGCAGGCAGAGATTCCCATCGACGGAGAGCCAACCATGGTGGTAGTCAGCACCGACGGTACGATTACCGGGTATGTGAAGGGGCAGGTAGATTCTTTTTCTCTCTCCAAGCTTGCTGCTCTCTGGGAGAAGGCCAAGTGAATCTCTCTTTCTTTGCACAAGTATATGAAATCGTAGGTTGTATTCCAGAGGGCAAGGTAGCCTCCTATGGACAGATTGCCTGCATACTGGATTGCCCGCGTAATGCAAGAGTCGTGGGGTGGGCCATGTGTCAGTGTCCCCCTGATCTACCTTGGTTTCGGGTAGTCAGGTCAGACGGAAGCCTCGCAAACAAAGATTTTTATGAGCTACAGCGAGTTATGCTTGAGGCAGAAGGGATTCCCTTTCTTCCCGATGGCTCTATTGCAATGGAAACCTACCAGTGGAGTCCCGATTTTCAAGCTTGAGAAACAGGAAACCATCGCTTGGTACGGTTTGCTATACCCACCAAGGTCAACATTACTGGTACTTCTACTAATACTCCTACTACGGTGGCAATGGTAGCTCCTGATTGCAATCCAAAGACCGAAATGGCTACTGCTACTGCAAGCTCGAAGAAGTTCGAGGCTCCGATTATTCCCGCTGGAGCTGCTACATTATGGGGTAGTTTCCACGCTTTTGCCCAAAGATAGGCTATGAAGAAGATGAGAAAGGTCTGGATGATAAGCGGTATAGCTATCAACACGATATTGAGTGGGTTGTCTATGATTGTCTGGCCCTGGAATGAGAAGATGATGATCAGGGTAAGAAGCAGACCGGTAATCGTTACATTGCTGAATTTGGGAATGAAGGTCTTTTCAAAGTAATCGAGCCCATGACTACGTGTGATCAGTACACGGCTTGTCCAACCAGCTCCTAGGGGAATGACGACAAAGAGCACAACAGAGAGAAAGAGCGTTATCCAGGGAATGCTGATACCGCTTATTCCTAACAGCAGAGCCACGATGGGCACGAATGCTGCCAGGATGATGAGGTCGTTGGTAGCAACCTGTACCAACGTGTATGCTGGGTTGCCTCTGGTGAGATGGCTCCAGACAAACACCATGGCGGTGCAGGGGGCAGCCCCAAGCAGGACAGCTCCTGCGAGATACTCCCTGGCAAGGTCCTCGGGGATGATGGCTTTGTAAACTACAAAGAAAAAGAAGAATGCGATGGCATACATGCTGAATGGCTTGATAAGCCAGTTGGTTATCCAAGTAATCATCAAGCCCTTCGGGTTCTGTCCAACTTGCTTGATACTATGGAAATCAACCTTGAGCATCATGGGGTAAATCATGAGCCAGATCAGGATAGCCACTGGAATTGACACATTGGCATATTCAAACCGGGAAAGAAAATGCGGGATTTGGGGGAGGTATACACCAATCAATACTCCGGCGGCCATGCAAAGCAGGACCCAAAGTGTAAGGTATCGTTCAAAGAAACTGATTCCGGTTTTCTTGTCCTTGGTACTCACAAAGCGCCTCCCTATGCAATAAAGTCTAGGAAAACTATAGGATTATATATAGAAGTATGTCAATACATTGCTGTGAAATCAGATTTGAAGATTAAGGAGAAAAATTTATAAATATCACTATTATATAAAATAAAAATATAAAAAAATGTAATTCACAAAAAATTTGTAAGCTCTATATATTGACATATATCTATTTATTATCAATGATTTTTATAGAGGTATTCATGAATATTGATTTTGAGAAAGGTTCTCTGTTGTTGAAGGCAATCGCGGACCCAACGAGAATCTGCATTGTACATATTCTCAGTTGTGGGGAGTTGTGTGTCTGTGAGATACAGAAGTATTTCAACGTAAGCCAACCAACGCTCTCACACCATCTAGCAATACTCAAGAATGTAGGAATCATAACCGCATCGAGAAAGGGGAAGTGGATGTATTACGGAATCAACAGGGAGCAAGTAAAACTTCTGACAGGGTTCTTGGATACGGTGTTTCTTCCCGGTGACGCATGCCTATGCAAAGTGATCAAAGAAGATGGTACTTCCTGTTAACCCCATAACGGGAATTTGAATCAGGGTTTACTTGTTGTCTGCTATCGATCCCTTTACGTATGTGTTTGTAGGTATATACTTGTACACAATATTCGAGTGTGAACTGAATATCTAGCAAACACAGGAGCAAGGGAGCAGTAACAATGGAAAAATCTGAAAAGAGAACCACTCAAAACTCAACAATACCATGGTTATTGTCTTCTAGCAGTCCTTCGGTGCGTTACTTTACACTTGTAGATCTTCTGGGTACTTCCCTTGAGGATGACTGGGTACAGAAAGAGAAGGCTCTGATCATGCAGCAAGGCTATGTCCCAGAGCTTCTCCAAGCGATGAGTGAACCTGCCTATAGAGAAGCGTTCCCCAAATTCTATACATATAAATACAAAGGTTTGGTTTGGTCCCTTATCGTATTGGCTGAGTTGGGAGCTACACGAAATCCTGCGATTGAAACATATTGTGAGTATCTATTGGAACATGCACAGGAGAGACAGGATGGAGGTTTTTCCATGCACTCCTCTAAGCGTGGTGGGGGTAGAGCCTCAGAGGTTATTCCGTGTCTGACTGGGAATATGGTGTGGAGTCTTGCCAGACTGGGGTATCGTGATGATCCCAGGGTACTGAAAGCACTTTCGTTCCTTGTTGATACCATGGTCACTAATGATGGAATTGAAGTGGAGAAACAGAGACCTCCATACGACCGCTATGAGGAGTGTTGGGGGAGTCATACATGCTTCATGGGTGTTGTGAAAGCCTTAAAAGCCTTCAGCGCATTTCCCAAGGAAAGCTGGAGTGTTTCCATGCATGCAAAATCCGACCAGTTGGTTGAATTCCTGTTGATTCATCACCTGTATAAACGAAGCCACGACTTGCACCGAGTTGCAAAGCTCATTGGCGTTCATTTGGGTTCCCTCTGATGTACCAGAGTGATGTACTGGAAATTCTTTGATATTCTCACCCTCGGAGTGCAGTGATGATGAGGATGGTGGAGGCTATCGATTTGCAGTCCAAACAGGATGAAAAGGGCGATGGTGCCGAGAACATGTATGGTAGTGATAGGTTGCTCCTCCCTTATTGGCAAGAAGGGCATGAGCAAATGAGGTAACCTTCGCGCTTCCGTGTGTTGGAAGCGATATCATCAAGGGTAGGGTGAAGTGTTAGGGCCTATCTTCACTATCTGAGATTTCAATGATATACTTGTATTAATTGGTCTGCTCCATAAAGGAAGTACATTTGGTACGTGCCCGCTTTCCCTAGACATGTAACACGATCAGCTGTTTTTCTGCGTATCGACGAATGCCCCGCAGACATCTGGGTAATTGGTGAAAACCCCATCACATCCCCAGTTGTAATAGTCAATAAGCTGGTGCATAGTGTTCACTGTCCAGACATTTACCTGTACCTTCCATGTTCGTGGCACTCCTGCACTGCTTTGTTCATGGCGCAATATGGTGGATGAAAACACCAAACCAAACTTCTGAGCAAAGATGACCTGCATTGACCAATCCGGTCTCCGGGACAAGAGCTCCGCACAAGATGGAAGAGTCGATGGCCTTCACCGCACATAGACTGAGAAGGTTGAAGGAGGATATTAGGGTTCTCTTTTCCAGTTGGTAGCGCTTCACCATCTCCAAGGTCTTCTTCGATCTCAGGGTAGTAGATGACGTCGCTTTTGATCTCGATATTTGTTACCATAGCTTGTGGTTGCTGTCCACGTGCAGTACTCCTCAAAAGTGGGAATCGTCATGAATGTTGTAAATGAGCCAGCAAATTTATTACACGTTTTCTCAGCTCTTCCAGCGTGTAGTCACATACGCGTCCAGTATGGTCGGTGGTTCCCATCGAGGGTCTCGTCATGAATCACCACCAGCTCACCGTCCTGGTGTTTCGAACATCAAGCTCAATACCATCGCTACCTGCTTCCCTGGTACTTTCTGGAAGGCAAGCATGGTGTTCTCTGGCAGAATCCATCATACCCTCGGTGGGCGTAAATTCACAATAGGTACCTCCGTTAGTAATTAGGCAACCCCATAGAGCAAGTTAGGCACAATGAGGGTGATAATGGGAATATACGTTATAAGAATCAATGTAAATCAGTAGGGTAAATATAAAAGGAATGACTTCCCTTCACGAAATCCTGCAAATACACCTTAATGCTGCAGCAAGTAAACATCACTAATCAAACTGGGAGTTGAACTTTTTTCATTCTTTCCTCCTGAATGTGTTTTGAGTTGAAAGATTACAGAATTAAGCTTCTAATTTCTACAACCTTCTTAGCATACGGGACGATATTCCAAAATGTCAAAACAGTTTTTGTAAAAATGTATGAATAGTGAAATATTGGTACTTTTAGGTACATTTATTGTACATAATTTCAAAAAATAGTGTTTAAAATTGCTGGAATATATTACCTATGTATAATACCGCTAGCTGTTTTTCTTGCATGAATCTGTACAATATTATTGATTTGACCAATTCTTCCACTATCCTTTATATATATCCTCTTTGATATTATTTTTGCTTGGCGGATCCATGTAGTCCTGAATCATGAAACTACTACGTATCATTCTTTGTTTATTCATTTGGTTGTTGGTCTCGGTGCGCTTGCCGGTGGATATGCCTGTCTGGTCGATCCAGTTACTCCCCTCGGTGCCACAACCGAAATGTCAGGATCCCCATTCTCACCTTTCTGATCCTGAGTAATCGTTTTATTTGGCCTATTTGGAGTAGGCAATCTACTCGGTGCCATTTTCATTGAAACAATACAGTATCTGGGTATGTTGGCCTGCTCGAGTAGATCCATGATTGTGTGGATTGTGGTACAGGTAATTTATTATCAATACATTGGTATTCATACATGTACTCTTCTTCACCATTGGAGCGATCCAGCGCATGATCGGACTCACCCTGTTATACAAAGAGGGATTGTTTCGGAACTTGATGGGCGAAGAGTGGAAGGCTGAGAAGCAGGGCACTGAGTATAAGGGCAAGTCGTTTCATGCACGATATCCTTGGAAGCTATCTACATAGTATTGTAATCGAACAGGGAGGAAAAAGAAAGTTATCTTTATCTAGGCCGAACGTTATTCACTTATTCCAGGAAGCGTATTGTATGGCTGTCATAACTGACATGCTTGCTCCTAAGATTGTCCTGATTACCATAAGCAATTATAAGACGAAGGTTTCTCCCTGAATCAAACTCTGAGGCAGGTACTGTGAACTCAAGGGTAGTCTTTCCCCCTGTTTCCTTGATCTTGCTTTGTACAAGGATCTTTGAAGAGGACTGGCTATGGCTGCGCCCAAGACCAGTTTCCTCGCTGATGACCTGACTTGAAATTGCATCATAGCCAATGATGAAGTGAGCTCCATGCATCCTGTTGGAGCCAAGGCCCACGGCCACCCAACCTCTGGTTGGGGCTTCTAAGACATAGTATAGATTACTTGAATCTCTGGACTGGGCATATCCAAGACGCATACCCTTGAGCTGTACTACTTCAGGATATTCATTGGTTCCAAAAGATCCATCCACTACCGGGTTGACTGGGGAAGATGGGAATATCTGTGCTGTCAACGGGAGACTGAAGAGCATCGATAAGATGAGTAATATATAGAATTTTTTCATGTGGTTCTCCTTGGTTTTCGGCCAGAAAGCTGATAATTCGCATAGGAAACGAGGGAAAAAAGCATCCAGGCAACGAGGATGCCAATCCCCCACGGGTTATAGGTAAAAGAGGAGGTGGATGCACTCAAGACATGGAACAAGACCACAAGACCAGCCACCACCATGAGGTTGTGCATTGCTCGGGCTTTCTGGTGGGTGAGACCGGTTTTTTCATATGTGCTTGTTCTCAGTTGTGCAAATCTTTTCCGCTTGGTCAGCAATGTGTTTGCAAAGAAAAGTAAAGCGGACAGAACCCCCACAAAGAATAATATGAAAGCAACAAGTCCGATAAGTGCTTGGGGTGTTGATAGAGTGAACCCATTGGCGAGCTTCAGTATTGCATGGATAAGGGCAAGTAGGAGAATAAGAAGGGGGGAGCTTCCATGTAATGCACGAACTGACTTAGCTCCCAGTAAAGACATCATCCAAGCCGGTTGTGAGGCTAGGTAGAACTGGTTACAGACCAGGACGAAAGCGTAGACACCGAATACAATCGAGAGGGAGTATGAATCGAAAAGTGCTCCTGCAGAGTACAAGTAAAGAATGACAGGGATGAGGGGGGAGAGGAAAAATCCAAGATGGAATATGCTTCGTTTCATTGGAACCTCCAGAGTAGGTATATTGCTTAGTGTTATGCTAGGATAACATTCAGTTGTTGTTGGGGTCAATGTACAGAGTACTTGAATTTGTGCAATTCTTTTCAAGGATTCATTCTATACAAGGAACAAAATACTCTTCAGCCTTGTCTCTTTTGGCAAAGAACACTCGTGTTGGGTAACCTTTCTTACTATTGGATTTTGAGCATTGGTGAATATCTTGAAAAAAATACTAGGGTATAGGTACAATATAGATGGTACTCCAAATGAAGTGGAGAAAGGAGATGCTGTATGAATACAGAAAAGACTGCTTTAACTGCAGAGCAAATAGCATCACTCATTGATATTCTTCATAACCGATTTTTTAAAAACATGTCGCGTCATGAGTACCTTGGCTGGGAAGATATCGTACAGAGACTTACACAGCAGACTGAGAAGCTCTATTCTCTCTTTGAGATGGAGCGTACAGATGGGGAACCCGATGTGATTGGGTACGATGAAGCTACTGATACATATGTATATGTCGATTGTTCTGCGGAGAGTCCTGTCGGTCGCAGAAGTCTCTGCTATGACCAAGTTGCGCTTGAAAAAAGAAAAAAGAATCCCCCTGCAGGCAGTGCTGATTCTCTTGCTTCTGATATGGGGATTGAGCTTTTGGATGAGCAACAGTATCGAAATCTCCAGAGGCATGGTGATTTCGATGTAAAATCTTCAAGTTGGATCCGTACTCCTGCGTCTATGAGGAAGCTTGGGGGCGCTCTCTTTGGTGACCGGCGTTATGATAGGGTATTCATCTATTACAACGGAGCTGACTCCTACTATGCATCCAGGGGATTCAGAGGTTTGCTCAAGGTATAGATTGGTAATACTAGGATAAGAGACTCTTCTTGAGTACCCTTTCTGTCTTCGCGTTCACTGGTGGAAAGCTTTGCCTTTATGCAGACGAATTAATTTATAACCTAGGGTTTTGTTCTCTTTGATTATCCGCTCTGTATCACTGCAAGTTTTCTGGTCAGATTCTAACCTTTCTATGCAAGCATAAGGAGGCTAAAGGCCATGACTATCATGCCTGCAATAAGTCCCCCGATTGCAATATGATGTTCTCCATATTCTTCTGCAGTTGGTAATAATTCATCGAGGGAGATATAGACCATGATTCCTGCAACTCCAGCGAATATGACACCGAATGTTGAATCGCTGAAGATGTTTCTCAGGATGAAATAGCCGATCAACGCTCCCACCGGTTCTGCAAGCCCAGAAGCAAAAGAGAACCAGAAGGCTTTCTTTTTATTTTTCGTTGCATAGTATATAGGAACAGAAACAGCTACACCTTCGGGGATGTTATGGATAGCAATAGCGACAGCGATGCTGATTCCCAAGGTCGGATCAGAAAGAGCCCCCATGAATGTGGCGAGGCCCTCAGGGAAGTTGTGAATTGCGATAGCTAATGCTGAGAACACACCCATGCGGAGTAAACGTTTCTTAGAAGCCTCATCAGGGGTTCCTGTTATGTTTTTTATCTCGTGTGGGTTCTCATACGATGGAATGAGTTTATCGATGATTGCAATAATTGCAATTCCAGAGAAAAAAGCTATTGTAGTAATCCAATATCCTTTGGTAGTACCAAAAGGTATTGTTAAGGATTCTCGGGCTTGCACAAAAAGTTCGATAAAAGATATATAAATCATCACACCGGCAGAAAAACCTAAGGCACCAGAAAGAAATTTCGGATTGAATTTCTTTGAGACAAACGCCAAGGTACTACCGATTCCCGTAGCAAGTCCAGCAAATAGTGTGAGTCCAAACGCAAACAGAACTGGATTCATAGATTCTCCTCATTCATTATTAACGTTGTACCATCCAAGCATGATGAATGTGAATACCATGGTAAAGGGTTCCTTTATATTCATTGATTGTCCGAAGCGGTGCTATCATCAACAAACCCTAGAGAAGTGACGTACAATGAAAAAGGCAAACCCTTTATAATAAAAGGTTTGCCATTCTGCCCAGAACAAGATTTGAACTTGCACAGTCTTAACGACCGCTAGGACCTGAACCTAGTGCGTCTACCAATTCCGCCATCTGGGCGCAGGGCAACTATAGAATATTTGTTTGGCTTGTGTCAACAAGGATTACGGGAAATCAAGACAACCGCTTGGGCCATGACAGCTTCTGCTGTTCCCAGTTCACCAAGAATTCCCTCGGCGGTTTTTGCCTTGACTGAAACCTGACTGATTTCAAGATGCATCGTCTTCGCCAGGTTTTCTCTGACTGCATCAATATGATCACGGAGCTTGGGGCGTTGGACAATGACAGTGGCATCAATATTCTCGATGGAGTAGGGTGGTAGGTCTTCTTCCAGTACACGCGATAGCAACTGCAAGCTGTCAGCCTCCTTGAAAGCTGGGTCAGTATCGGGGAAATGGGATCCAATGTCCCCCTTCGCCAACGCTCCCAAGATTGCATCAATGATTGCATGGACGAGTACGTCCCCATCGCTATGGGCGACCTCGCCCCGTTCACTGGGGATGACTATGCCACCAAGGATGAATTTCCTTCCTTCTGCGAGGCGGTGAACATCCCAACCAGTGCCGATCCTCATTGCGTTTGCTGCTCCCTCTGTACTTCATCCATGGCTTGGTGGAGTGCTTTTGCAGCTTGTGCGCTGCGTTTGCCTTCCTCAAGGTTCTGGAGGTATTCTTCAATCTGCTGTTCAGCATCAGGAATATCTTCGATATAGGTGATCTTCCTGTTCTCACGGGTGCCTTCACAAATCCCCACCGACTGTCCGTAGTCAGTAAAAATTTGTGTATCATCAATATAGGAAGTGGTCGTATCTTTTGCCACCTGATGAGCTTCCCAAATCTCTGGATATTTGAAAATCTGCGGAGTCTGAACTCCTACAGCATGCGTACGGTCTATGTGGTGGGTGATAACCCCATTGTTATCGATGATTTTCAAGGCATCTGTAGCAGGAAGTGCGGGGACAGCACCACGGAAGACCGTGGCCGTTGCAAGTGTCTTGATCACCATATCCGGGGTGAGGAAACAACGAGCTCCGTCATGGATTGCAACAAAGTCTACTGCCAAGGCCATGGAAGAGAGCATCTGTAAGGCGTTGTAGACCGACTTCTGCCGGTTATTCCCTCCAGGTACGAGTATGATGGGAACCATGTTCTGTTGCAGAAGCTCCTCTAGGGCAACCGCACACTGATCAGCCATACCCTCAGGGTGGGTAACCATGATGACCTGGCACCCAGGAACCTCAAGGAACGGAGCAACAGAGCGGTAGAGCACTGTATGGCCATCGATGGAGAGATACTCCTTCTTGACACCGAGTTGTTTGTTCACATTAAAACGATCGCTACTGCCGGCAGCGGTTACGATTACTGCATGTTGAGGAAAATTCATAGAACTATTTCTCCAGTTTGGAGAATACAAGCATTTCGATCTCTTTCTTATCCCTCTTCAAGGCAAACGAAATCTCGTCGATCAACAAACGAAGTGCATTGTCATAGAGCTTTCGCTCTTGCACCGGAAGTTCCTTGATTTTGCTGCGATGATAGAGTGCTTGTACCACCTTCGCAATGGACGTAATGGAACCCTGCTTGAGCAGATCCACATTCATCTGATACCGGACCTTCCAGTCTACCGGCATTGGGTCATACTTGCTGGAAATAGACTCAATAGCCTGCTTTGCTTCTTTCTCCGCAACGATTGGCCTGATGCCCATCTCCTCGGACTTGTCCACAGGAATCATTACCGTCATATCGGAGATATCGAGGTAAATCACGTAATACATCGTAGCGACGCCTCTGAACATTCGTTCTTCTACACGCTTGATGACGCCTACGCCTTGGAGAGGATATACTACATGTTCTCCGATGGCAAATTGTTTTGGTTCCTGGGCTGAATTCATAGCACAAGTATATCCTATTTTCCATGTTAGAACAAGAACACTCAAAAACAAACTCTTCTCAGCCGAATGATAGCCAATAGCAAAGGAATACTATATAGTTTAAGCATGAAACATGACATACGACGCTGTGGTGTATTGATGCATCCGACTTCATTTCCCTCTCCCCACGGAATTGGATCACTGGGTGATGAGGCTTTTACGTTTATTGACCTTCTTTCTGAAGCGAAAGCGAGTCTTTGGCAAATTCTTCCCTTAGGACCTACCGGTTACGGCGACAGCCCCTACGCGGCAAGATCAACCTTTGCCGGGAATGAACTCTTAATCGACCTCAGGACCCTTGCTTTTGAGGGATATCTGGACGTGGAGGATGTACTCTTCCATCCGGACTTTCCCACTGACCGGGTTGAGTACGGTAGTGTACGCACCTATAAAGAACCTCTCTTGGAGCAAGCTGCTCTGACCTTTATTGCAGAAGCAGCAAAGAAAGAGTGGGAAACGTACCAACAATTTGTAAAGGAAAACCTGTGGTGGTTGGAGGACTATGCCCTCTACCAAGTACTCTGCAGAACTTACAACGACTCCCGTTGGTTTGAGATTTGGCCAAAGAAAATAAGGCTGCGGGAAGCAGCGACGTTGCAGAAGCTAAAGAAAGAGCATGCAAAGGCGATTGAGAACATTCAAGTACAGCAATACTTCTTCTTCACACAGTGGGCAAAGGTCAAGCGATATGCCAACAAGAAGGGAATCCAGATTATTGGGGATATCCCCATCTTTGTTGCTCCCGATAGTGTGGACGCCTGGTCAAATAGAGACTTGCTCAAAATGGATAAGGATGGCAGACAAACTGCTTCCAGCGGTGTACCGCCTGATGCCTTCTCTGATGAAGGACAACTCTGGGGAAACCCTGTATATGATTGGGAAGCCCATGAGAAGCAACATTTTTCCTGGTGGATCAAGCGAATAGAAAAGACCTTGGAGATCTGCGACATCATCAGAATTGACCACTTCCGTGGTTTTGCTGCATATTGGGAAGTTCCCAAAGGGGAAAAGACAGCTATGCATGGGACTTGGATGCCATCCTCGGGCAAGGAATTTTTCTCAGCACTGAAAGCGCATCTTGGAGAGGAACTTCCTATCATAGCTGAGGACTTGGGAGTGATTACCGAGGATGTGGATGAACTCAGAATCTCCAATGGATTCCCCGGCATGAAGATTCTTCAGTTTGCCTTCTCCGTAGCGAATGGGAAACTTGATGCAAGTAATGCCTACCTGCCACATAACTGTGAGCAAAACAGTGTCATCTACACTGGTACCCATGACAACGACACATCCAGAGGGTGGTATGAAGCCTTGGATGAACAGACCAAGGATGCCGTGAGGCGCTACCTGGAGTGTCCTGATGACCAGATTGTGTGGCAGCTTATTAGGCAGATGTTGCTCTCCCACGCCAAGGATGCCATACTCCCGATGCAGGACTGGTTGGAGCTTGGAGCGGAGAGAAGAATGAACATCCCTTCCACCTGTGGGGTGAGCAACTGGAGCTGGAGAGTAGAAAACCTCCACCCTGAAGGATGGAGAATTGGCCGACTCAGATCCCTGATAGAACTATCAGGAAGAGAAGGAATCTAGCAAGTAAGTGAGCAGGTCAGAGCAATCGTCCTGCTCGCATTTCTGTAATACCGTTGTTATGGCCTGTTTCTCATACGGTACTCCAATCAGGAGTGCTTTGATACGATCAACAATTGAAGTGTCGAGGCTGTCAGTGAACATCCGTATGTCACTGATTACACCTTTCTCCACAAGAATTCTGAAATCTGTCTCACCCCAAGGGAATCGATGAATAAAAGAGTGGCTGAATTGGGGGGTCTTCTCTAGAATTTGAGAGCGGTCACCGAATCGGTGATAATTCTGTTGTGCATCTGGGAAGGTGGTGAAGTCAATTTCCTGAACCTCTGCATCCTCGTACATTTCCTTGAATGTCTCAATTAACGCATTCTGTACCATCTCATTAGTAATTCTCTGGTTGCCTTCCTTAAGGTTCCCCACTCGGGAAGTTACGGATTTCACGGCCTTGGAAGCAAGCTTGGTGGAACTTGGAGTAAGGTAATTACCCATTACCGACAAGTCGCTGCTAATCAGCAATGTTCCATGGTGGCAAAACTTGGTGGCAGTAGTCTGGAATGCATTGCCAGAGATTTTTTTCCCATTCAGAAGAATGTCATTGCGGCCTGAGAGCTCACAATCAAGAGATAGGGAAGAGAGTGCCTTGAGTATCAAAGCGAAGTTCTCTTCCTTGTTGCTCTGCTCCTTGTTTCCGATCAAGGTGAAACAGAGGTTTCCCTGGTCATGGTAGACTGCTCCACCACCACTTTGCCTTCTGACGAGTTGGACTCCCTCCTCATCCATGCGTTGTAGGTTGCACTCACTGAAAGGGTTCTGATACCGACCGATTACGATACAGGGATCATTTACCCATAGATACAACACATGCTCATGAGGCAGACTCATTAGGTATGCCTCTCCTGCGAGGTTAGCTGCACAGTCGTGCGATTTTGCCAAGTAGATTGCATTCTTCATGGCGCCAGTCTACCGTTTTTCCCAGCCCTTATGCTATAGTGCGATATATGAACATCATCCTCTTTTCCACCTTAGCTGAGACCAATGAACTGCCAATGAAAGACCATAGGGCCCGCCACATCAAGAAAATCCTGCACCTTGTGAAGGGGGATACCTTCCAAGCGGGTGTTATTAACCAGAGCAAAGGGTTGGCTACCATAACCAAGATGGATGAGAAAAGCATCTCGTTTACCTACGAGGTAGAAAATGAACAGGCATCCTCTCTCTACCCGGTAACGCTCATCGTTGCCCAGGTCAGACCGATCAGCATGAGAAGGATTCTCAGGGAAGCTGTCAGCCTCGGGGTTGGTTCTCTGATTCTTTGTACCACCGATACCGCGGAGAAATCCTATGCAAAAGCCAATCTCTACACTAGTGGGGAGTATGAAAACATCCTTGTCGATGGAGCGATGCAGAGCGGTCAGAGTAGGGTAAGCTCTGTACAGTTTGCCTCCTCCCTTAAGGATGCCATTGATCAACTACCTACTGATGCGGAGAAGATTGTCCTTGATAATGTCTGGGAAGGCGTCCCTCTCTCATCACTCAACCTTGGAGAAAAGCAACCTGTTGTTTTGGCCATTGGAGGAGAGCGGGGATTCAGTGACAGAGAGAGAACGCTCTTTAAAGAACATGCCTTTCGATTTGCATCACTGGGAAAAAGAATTTTAAGAACTGAAACAGCCTGCAGTGCAGGAATTGCGGTCTTGCTTGGTAGGATGGGGCTTCTATAGAAGTTGCCCAGAGTGGGATATTCCTGTACCATGGCAATATTCCAGAAACAGGAAGGAGTACTATCGTTATGGCACATTGCATCGTCAGCGCTGCTGAAGAGATTTTGGATAAGGAATTCCCCGTACTTAACCACGGCTTTGTCCGTTTGGTCGACTACTTGGGAAGTGATGAGCGTATCGTACAGAGCGCACGGGTTTCCTATGGAAGTGGGACCAAGACCTACCGACAGGACAAGGGCTTGATCAACTACCTGTTGCGGAACGATCACACCTCTCCCTTCGAGCAGGTAAATTTCACCTTCCATGTAAAGATGCCCATTTTTGTCGCCAGGCAGTGGATTCGTCACCGCACAGGAAGGGTGAATGAGATCAGCGGACGGTATAGTGTCATGAGTGATGAATGCTACCGGCCCGATCCCGCTCATATCAATTTCCAGAGCGACGACAACAAGCAAGGAAGAACCGCTGAGCCAGTCGATGCAGAAATGGCAGAGCAGGTGCTTACCATCCTCAGCGAAGACCAGAAGCGGAGTTACGATACCTACCAGAAGCTCCTGGATATGGGGATTGCGAGGGAACTCAGTCGCATCGATCTTCCCCTGAGCCTTTACACCGAATGGTACTGGCAGATGGACCTCCATAACCTGTTCCACTTCCTGCAACTCCGTCTTGATGCCCATGCACAGTATGAGATCCGCATTTATGCGCAGACCATTCTTGATCTGGTGAGAAAGGTTTGCCCGATAGCCACCGAAGCATTCGAAGAGCACAAGCTTGGGGGAAAACAGTTCAGTCAAAGTGAAATGGAAGCAATCAAATCCATGCTCAAGGGTGAGGCGAATCCGCTCACTGGAAGGGCTTTGGATCTGTTTGAAAAGAAGTTTGATTAGGATTGCTTCAGCTTTTTCTTGTATGCTCGCTTGCTCAGTGGAAGAGACGGGAGCTCCGAGGGTCGATTAAGCAGTGGGTCTTATTCTGTTCGCTGATGGCGTGATCTAAAGCGGCCATAATACCAATTAGAAACTATGACTCTGTTCTCTTCCTCTTCAGACATGCTTGATAAGCAGGTTTTCGGGCCAAGGCTCAACAGTTTTGTCATTTGGGTAGGAATAGCCAAACGTTGGCTGCCAGAGCGAAGGATCCTCCATACAGAGTGTAGAAGAAGGAGAACCTTGCTTCCAAGTTGAAGGAAACTGTCTATAGGCAAACGGAGAACATCGCCTGTTTGGTCTTCAGCGGGTAGGAGTAATTTGCCTGCTGCTGAAGTAAGCTCATATCCAGTACCCGGGCGATAGCGGTCAGTTCTCAGCCGTCTTAATACTGTCTTGGTGAATGTCAGGGTACCAATGGAGAACATCATCAACTCGTCGGGGAGGAACATGGTCGTTACTTCCTCAATAAGTGAACCATACTCCTCCTGCCACCCCTCGAAGTAGACCATGGGATGAAGGTGAAACCCTATGATTCTTCCCTTGTCTCTTGCTCTCTTCGCTGCATCGAGCCGTTGGGTGAGAGAAGCGGTGAGGTGTTCCTCTTTCTCGATGATCGTAGGAGCATTGAGTGACCAGGTGGAAACAATATTGAGTGGCAGGTTGAGACTGAGATAGTCACTCCGTTTGCTCTTTGTCTTGAGTTCTATGATGAGATCGGGATAGCGATGGGCTAGGATGGAGAGTGCGTCGAGAGTACCATAATCGTTTCCCCAGAGCAGCGAGTCGCTACTCTGTCCGGTGCCGATATGCCAAGTATCCTCATCGAGCTCAATCTCCTGCAACCGTTTTGAAAGATTTTTTACTACCCGTATCTCATGACTGTTGTAAAAAGATTGAATCGAGCAATAAGAACAACCGAACGCACACTGTTGTACCACATCGAGGGTCTTGAGATTGCAACAACGGGTTTTTTCTCCCTCTACCGGGCAGGGGCATCTGCCCATCAGGGTGTCAGAAGAGACAAAGAGACTCTGGTACTTGTCAGGAAGCCGAGTATCAGGGTTGAAGTCTTGGTAGTTGGTTGGTTTTGACCGTTCCTGTTGCATGCGGAGGAG
Organism: Sphaerochaeta sp.; assembly: GCA_018399495.1. GTDB lineage: Bacteria > Spirochaetota > Spirochaetia > Sphaerochaetales > Sphaerochaetaceae > Sphaerochaeta. The sequence continues at coordinate 40,699 of JAGYOG010000013.1, read as the reverse complement.
ATGATTTGCAACCAAGGCCTTGGTTTGGGTCTTCCCCTGTATCTTTACCACTTTTTCTTCATCAATCCAGTCCTCTAAAGGACCCATTTGCCACATGGAGAGGTCAGAGGCATTTTCGATAAGCTGTCGTTGTTGCTGAAAGCTGAAGTGGTAACACTCATCAAGATGAGTGAGGTAGTGCTGTTCCTCAGGCGGCAAGGTTGTAAAAAGGGAATGATCCATAGCTGGTATTGTAGCGATTGAGCATTGCCAAAACAAGAGTGTCTGGGTATGCTCAGAGAAGTATGAAGAAGAAGCGAGGGGAAAAGCCACTGTACACTCCTGCCAGTGAGGTAGAGAGCCTAGGAAGCGTTGCTGCTGAACAGGTTGTCCCCCAGATGCAGGCACGGGAATTGCCTCATGCCAGCGGCGTCTATCTTATGCGTGATGAGAAGGGGCTTATCATCTATGTCGGAAAGGCAAAGGATCTGCGTAAACGGGTAACCAGCTACTTCCTCGCAAACCGGAGTGCAAAAACCGCTGCACTCGTGAGAAAGATTGCTTCCATCGAATACATCATAACCGGAAATGAGTACGAGGCCTTGGTGCTTGAGAACAATCTCATCAAGAAGTACTCACCCCACTACAATATATCTCTCAAGGATGGCAAGAGCTATCCGATGATTCGAATCACCAATGAGAAGTTCCCCAAGGTCTTCAAGACCCGGCGGCTCATCGATGATGGGTCCTTCTACTATGGTCCCTATCCTGATGCAGGAAAACTCGATCTTTACCTCGATCTGATTGCAAAACTCTTTCCCCTGAGAAGATGCTCCACTCCACTCAGGAAACGGGAGAAACCCTGCCTTTACTACCATATTGGACTCTGCTTGGGACCTTGTGCTGGTCTGGTTGGTGAAGAGGAGTATGGGAAATCCGTCACAGCGGTGAGGAATCTCCTGGAAGGAAAGACAGATGCACTGCTTGCAAGGTTGCAGGAAGAGATGGTACAGGCATCAAAGGCACTGAACTTTGAGGAAGCTGCAACCAAACGTGACCAGATCTCAGCCATCAAGACCACACAGGTAGGGCAACAAGTACAGGACTTTGCCAGTGAGAGCCGGGACTATGCCGCCATTGAGATGCGTGGACCGCTTTGTACCATCAGCTTGATGCAGATGCGCGATGGTCAGTTGATCGGTAGGGCACTCTATCGTGCAGAGACACTTGGGGAGGAGACTGAAACCTTGCTGAACTTCCTGATACAGTACTATGCAGATGGACAGAAGCTTCCCCAATTCCTCTACGTCTCCCACGAAATAGATGTGCAGTTGATCAGGCGTTACTTTACCGAGCAGCTGGGAGGGAGACTGGAAGTGAACCTCCCCATTGATGGGAAGCACTACAGAATCCTCCGTATGGCGAGAGAGAATGCCAGCCGGGATGTGGAGAAGCGGCTCAAGAGCAAGGACAACACTAGGGCATTGGAAGAGCTTGCTGATATCTTGGATCTTGCCTCCCCCCCAACCCTTATTGAAGGATTCGATATTGCCCAATTGCATGGCAAATATACCGTTGCATCCCTTATCTCCTTCCGCAACGGCAATCCTGACAAACCAAACTACCGTAGGTACAACATCAAGAGTCTTGAAGGAAGGATTGATGACTATGAATCCATACGTGAAGCAGTGGCTAGACGATACACAAAGATCCTGAATGAGAATCTGGAACGTCCGGGGCTCTTGATTATTGATGGTGGGCAAGGGCAGGTCAATGCTGCCCGGGAGATCCTTGATGCACTGGGGATGGTGGACATTCCCATCATAGGTCTGGCAGAACAGTTTGAGACCATTGTATTTGATGATGAGAGAGAGGATCTTCAGCTCCCTGAGGACAATGAGGCGTTACGCTTGGTCATCGCTGTACGGGACGAGTGCCACCGATTCGCCACCAGTGCAAACCAGGCGGCAAGGAGCCGTGAGGCTTCCTTTCGTGTGCTGGAGTCAGTGCAGGGAATCGGCAGGAAGCGGAGTGAGCGTCTGATGAAACAGTATGGGAGTCTTGAAGCCATATTGGCAAAGCCAGCTAAGGAGCTGAGCAAGGAAGCGGGAATATCACTCGCTGTTGTCCAGCGGATTCTGAGCCAACTTTCCTTCTAAATCAACGATGCAAAACCGGCCTTGCTGAGCGGTCTTCCCTCGCATTTGATGATGCGATAGAGCAACCGTTCGAGCACCAAGCTGGTAAGTTCACTGCCTGATTCCTTGACCTCAAGGTCTGCTTCTCCGAGTGCAGTAATAATTCTTCTGATAGCATCGATATCGAAGCGTTGCATTGCACTCCGATAGGTTGTTTTGTCCTTTGGTTTCTTGACTGGACTGTTTTTCCCCTGTACATGGGCTTGCATATATGCCTCATTCTCACTGCTTCCCTGGGTGAAGGTCTCCTGGATGGAGTAGAGTCTCCTGAACTGCCAAAGCAATCCGTTAACCAACAGAATGGAGCTTTGGCTGTCCCCGCTACCAAGAATACTGTGCAGTGATTGCAAACTCTGCTTCAGGTCTCCCCGCGCAATCAAGGGGAAGAGGGTGAACGCGTCCTCCTGCCTGCTATGATAGATATAGGTCTCGATATCCTCTTCTTCAATGGGACGGTTGCGTTGGTCGATCTGCCAGAACAGGGCCAGCTGGTTACAGATTAGGCGCAGTTCCTGGGTATTGTCTTCGGTCAGGTCGATCAGAAGATCTATTCCATCGGCGGTAATCGAAATTCCCAACTTCCTGAAAAATTTCCTGATCCACTCAGTCTTCTGGTTTTCAAGAAGATCATAAAAGGTTTTGATGTTCTTTTTGGGAATTGCCTTCATGATTTTCTGTGAGAGATAGAGCTCGCTGGAAATGATAATCAGTGTTGCGGTTTCTACTGGATGTGCAAGGTAGTTTGCAATGGCATCAACCATGGATGCACCAAGCTGCTCAGCTTGGCTTAGGATAACCATTCTATGATCACTAAACAGACTGTTATTGTTCAAAACGGTAAGGATTTCCCCGTTTTCAGTCTCGAACGGGTAGAATCTGCTGAGTTCAATCTCTCCCCCATAGCTTTTCCTTAGGTGGTCTCGAATATCCTTCAGCTCCTGTTCTTTCGCCCCGGCTTCTGGGCCGAGGAGGAGGTATGCACGTTCACTCATCGATAGTTCCGGATCAGAAGATGCAACTTGCCATGAATCTTGCAAGAACGGGTGATGATCGGGCCCATGGATGCATTAGCTGGACGAAGTTCAACACTTCCCTTGCCAGGGTAATATCCCTTGAGTGTAATTCCTGGTTCGTCATCTCCCACTGATGCGGCCACGATGTCCCCACGTTCAGCTACATCGCACTTGCGGATAATGGCTATGTCCCCGTCATAGATTCCATCCTCGATCATACTCTCTCCCCTGATTTTCAGGGCAAAGTAGGTATTCCTTGTTGTTCTCAACATGGTTGCAGGAATGTTGAGGATGAAATCGGTGTTCTCCTCGCTCATCAAGGGAGTTCCTGCTGCAATAGAACCAATGACCGGAATCTGGATCAGTTCTTCACGGGGGAAGAACTCTTCACCAATAACTTCAATGGAACGAGAGACTCCACCGGTGGTTTTAATCACCTGTTTTGCCTCAAGCGCTTTCAGATGGTCATGGGCGGCCTTTACTGAGAACTGGAAGTGGTCAGCAATATCCCGCACAGAAGGTGCATAGTTGTTCTCCTTGATGTACGAACTAATGAAGGTTGCTATGGCCTTTTGTCGATCGGTAAGTTCGCGCATCTGTTACTCCTCAAACCTGTTTTCAAACAGATGCTCAATTGCATCTGCCATCTGTTGTTCATCCGGTCCTTCACAGGTCATTAAGATGGAACTTTGGTGAGTGGCTCCCAAGGTGATGATTCCCATGATGGACTTCCCATTTATTTTCATTGTATCTTTTTCCAGATACAGATCACTCTTGTATTGATTGGCCAGCTTCACTATTGATGCAGCTGGCCGTGCATGAATGCCGGCTCGGTTATAGACCTTCAATTCCTTGGTTACCATCACAGCGTCTCCTCGTTGATATAGTACATTTTACGTGCTGACTCACTTTCCAACCACTTGAGTACACTTTGGTCGAACTCCTTGGCTGAATAATATCCGAGTTTTTTCAGACGCTCATTTCTGGCAGCGGTTTCGATGATGACAGGAATATTTCGTCCTGGTTTAACTGGAATAATGACCTTGGGGATGGAAATACCCAAATAGACATCCTCCAGTGTTGCCTCACCAACCCTGTCGTAGTTTTTTTGTGCATCCCACGGTTCAAGATGGACGGCAAGCTGGACTTGCTTTCGATCCCGAATTGCTCCTACCCCATAGAGGTTTGCAAGATTGATAATTCCCAATCCCCTGAGTTCCATATGGTGGGCAAGCAGGGGGTTTTCCCCCATCCCAATGAGGTAGTTGTCACTGATGTTTCTCAGTTTGACGGTATCATCACTGATTAATCGGTGTCCCCGCTCAATCAACTCCAGAGCAGTCTCACTCTTTCCAACACCGCTCTCCCCGGTAATCAGGACTCCGATACCATACACTTCCACAAGAACCCCGTGGATGGTCTGGGTCGGTGCAAATACTTCATCCAGCGTTTGGTACAGTCGTCTGGAAAAGTCACTGGATAGGAGATCTGTCTTGAGGATTGCAGTGCCGGTTTCCTCGGCGAGTTCTATGAGCCGGGGACTAGGATCACTGTTGTCACAGAACACACAGCAGGGAATGTCATAGCTGAAGAGCCTGTCTATGGTAGCGGTGTTTTGCTCTGTTTCAAGCTTGTCCAGATAGGCTCGCTCTCCCTTGCCGAAGACCTGAATCGAGTTGTTGCTGAACTCCTCGAAAAATCCACTGAGTGGAAGCCCTGGCCTACTGATCTTGCTGGTAGTTATTCGCTTGGAAAGCCCAGAACGTCCAGCAATGCAGCTAAGACGTAGATGATTATGTTCCTTTAAATCAAGGTCCAACAAATCCAAGACAGTAAAATTAGGCATGCTCAACTCCTCTCTGTTGTTCGTTTTACTATACAATTGTTGATAGGATTTCGCAAGGGGGAAAACGGGACAATTCTCTTCGATGAAGCATTGATAACATAAAAATAAATGTATGTAATATAGAGAGATATGGTAAATATCATGGCCTTTCGCTGTTTTGAGTGGGTAGAATCCTAAAGAGGCAAAGTGATAGTGGAAAACTCTATGAGTGCTGTGATACTGTTTTGGTATCATAGGACAGAGAGGTAATTCACGATGAACGGATTCTCCCAGACAGACATCTTCACCATGGCCCTTGGCTTGACTGAACCCTGGAGGGTAACGAATGTTGAGATGGTCCCCTCAGAGAAGAATCCGGACAAGATGGAAGTACACATCACTGTTGATTATCAAGAAGGGAGCAAGTTTCCCTGCCCCGAATGCGGTGAGAGCTGCCGCATCTATGATTCAAGGCAGAAGGTCTGGCGGCACCTGAACTTCTTCCAGTACCGTTGCTACATCCACGCCAGGGTTCCGCGCATCGAGTGCGAGCAGCACAAGGTCAGGTTGGTGGAGGTTCCCTGGGCGAGGTCGGGAAGCGGCTTCACCCTGCTGATGGAGGCCGTTCTGCTGACGATGCTGCAGCAGATGCCGGTCAGCCAGGTCGCCAAGCAGGTGGGCGAGCATGACACCAGGCTGTGGAGGCTGATAAGCCTGTACGTACAGCAGGCTCTTGAGAAGCAGGACTTCAGCGGGGTCGATGCCATCGGGGTGGACGAGTACAGCCACAAGGGCCAGCATTACATCACCGTATTCCTGGCACATCCTGAGAAGGACGGTTCCAAGGCTAGGGTATTGTTTACGGTGGAAGGAAAAGGCAAGGATACGGTGAAGCAGTTCCTGCACACCTTCAAGGCCAAGCAGGGAGAGCCGGACAAGGTGGGGAACGTGACCAGCGACATGTGCCACGGCTACCGAAATGCCATGACAGACGCATTTCCCCAGGCAAGGACGACGGTGGACAAGTTCCACGTCGTCAAGATGATGGGAGACTCGGTGGACCAGGTCAGGCGCCGGGAGATGCGTTCCAAGGACAGAAAGAAGATCGGGTCGCTGGAAGGAACCCGCTACCTGTGGTTGAAGAACAAACAGAACCTCACAGAAAAGCAGCTGAGCCAGCTGGAGCTGCTGCTGAGCACAGACCACCTGGATACCGTCACCGCCTACAACTACCGCCTGAAACTGCAGGGATTCTATGAGAACTGCCTTGATTACGAGAGTGCTGTCGAAGCTTTCGAGGCCTTGTGCATGGAGCTGTCCAACAGCCGCATAGCGGAGATGCAGAAGGTGGGTCAGTCGCTCACCCGCAATGCCTTGGAGATTCTCAACTACTTCGATTCCAGGAAGACCAACGCACTTCTGGAGGGATTCAACTCGATGATAAGCCTGATCAAGCACAGAGCGAGAGGGTTCAAAAACATGAAGAATTTCATGGCAATGATCTACTTTGTCTGTGGAGAGCTTGCACTTCCTAAAGCCACTATCATGTAGGGTTACCCACTCGATTTAGCGAATAACCAATATCATTACATAGGTCTATTTCTCAGAGCCAAATATCCATTGACGATTGGGTATCCAAGCTTTATCCTTGATGTATGACCATAGTCAAAGGAGGGCTTATGAATTTGACAGTCAGAGGCATCCGTTATAACCCAAGTGACGCAACGCGTGAATTTTTGGACAAGAAACTCCAGAAACTACAGTTTGCAGAGGGGTATATCCATGACTTGGATATTGCCATTACACGCGAACCAGTAGGGCAGGGGTTTCATTTGGATGCAAAACTTCACTTTTCTTGGGGTATCATCAAGATGGTCACGTATGACTGCTACGAATTGTATGAGGGTATCGAACTGATAACCGACAAGATTGAGGCCGTAGCAAGAAAGGAGAAAGGGAAGATTACAGATCACAAGTAACTTTTTTAATTTATTGGGAATACGAGATGGGGCGCTTCGGCGCCCCATTCATTACGCTTGGAGGCAAATGTCAATCATTCCCCCGGATAAACGATGGATCAATATTGAGCTCGTTGCGGTATTTAGCAACAGTTCTTCGAGCTACTGATATTCCCCGTTCCTTAAGTAGATTGGAAATTTTCTGGTCGCTAAGGGCTTTCTTTCCCTCATGTGCTTCCAATATTTGCCTGATGATTTCCTTTACTGCCTGTTTGGAGTGCTCTGCACCATCGGCACCGACTGAACTGCTGAACAGTTTCTTGATGGGAATAATACCCCAGTCTGTGTCAATCCATTTCGCAGTGGAAATGCGGCTGACAGTTGTCTCATGTACACCAATCTCCTGGGCCACCGATTTCTGGGTAAGTGGTTTCATGTACTGCGGACCAAGGAGAAAGAACCCCCGCTGTTCTCTAATCAGAACCTGAGCAACTTTATAAAGCGTCTGATTACGCACTTGTATCTGGAAAATCAATTCATTTGCGTTCTTGATCTGCTGATTGATGTATTGTTGGGCTTTCTTTGCCTCGACTGCTTCTCCTACATCTTGTGCAAGTTGTTCAAACTCGGCATTGATCCGTAAATCAGGGAGGGATGAGTCATTCATTTTGAGTACAAGTTCTCCCTCTTCTTGCTTGATGGAAACATCAGGGATAACATATTGCTCTGGTCCGCTGGAAAAACCTTGCCCAGGGAAAGGGGTAAGCGTTTTCAGAAAAGTCCAAAGGTCCTCTAATTCCTCAACAGTCAAATCAAGATTCTTGGCTACCTGTACTTGTTTATTTGCCCTCATCAGTTCCAGATTGTCCATGACCAAGTCAGTGAAACATGTGAGCTCTTCCCCTCTCATTCCCTTGGCATCAGCTTGGAGAACGAGCGACTCCCTCCAATCCTTTGCGCCCACCCCTGTTGGGTCGAACTGACGGATGATTTTCAAAAGCTTGGGGAGGTGTTCCTGGAAATTCACTGGAACCAACTCATCAAGTTCCTCCGTGAAAAAACCATTTGCATCCAGATTGGTTATCAAGAGCTCTCCCACGATGTACTCCTCCTCATCCAGTGGCTCACAACCCAGTTGGCTGAGCAAGTGTTCTTGGAGCGTCTCTTCGGAGGAGAGTGCATTCTCCATGAATTTTTGCCTTCGGTCGCTTGCTTCTGTGTCATAGCCGGGTCGGTCACTGCCGTAGGCAGAAGAGTCGGAGTAGCTGTCATCAATCCCACTGGACTCTTTCTGTTGCTTTTGTTGGGCAAACCGTTCATAGGAAATCTCCCATGAAGAGGGTATCTCAAGTGCAGGATTTGACTCAATTTCATTTTTAACTCGTTGTTGTAACTCAGTAAGAGGGAGCGTCATCAACTCAAATGACTGAAGCATCTGGGGACTTAGCTTGAGTTGTTGTTTTTGGGAGAGTGAGAGCTGTGTTGAAAAATCCATTAGGTGTCCTCCCCGAAATCTTGGCCAAAGTAGATATCCCTGGCGATCTGGTTGGAAAGCAACTCCTGCTTTCCTCCTGAAACCAGAATGGTTCCTGCATTGATGATGTGGGAACAAGAAGTAATGGAAAGCGTGTCCCGCACATTATGGTCAGTGAGTAGGATGCCGATCCCTTTAGCTGCAAGGGCCTTGATCAACTGCTTGATCTCAAAGACGGCCTTTGGATCGATTCCTGCAAAGGGCTCATCGAGCAAGAGAAACTGTGGATTGCTTGCCAAGGAACGGGCAATTTCGGTTCGTCTACGCTCTCCTCCGCTGAGCGTGTACCCCTTTTGTGAGCGTATCTCTACGATTCCAAATTCATGCAGCAATTGCTCAACACGATCTTCTTGCTCATCGTGGTTGAGATCTCTTCGTGTTTGGGCAACAAGACGAATGTTGTCCTCTACGCTTAGTTTGCGGAAAATGGAAGGTTCCTGGGGGAGATATGCGAGTCCCTTTTTACTACGGATATACATCGGAAGCTCCGTTACATCCTCACCGTTGAGTAAAATGGTACCCTTCTTTGCATTGAGAAATCCTACAATCATGTAGAATGTAGTGGTTTTTCCAGCTCCATTGGGTCCTAGGAGTCCGATGATTTGTCCTGAGTGCATGGAGAAAGAGATATCCTTTACAACTTCTTTCTTTCCGTAGGATTTTGCCAGATTCCGGACCTCAAGCAGGCTGGTGAAATTATCCATTGACAACCCCCTTGATTGCTCCTTCCATGGTTATAGCTTCAGTGGTAAGGTCAACGGTAATTCTTTGGGCTTGGTAGAGATCTTTGTCCCAATCGATGGTGGCATTTCCCTCAAGATTGAGTGTTTGTTTCTCGCGATTGAAACGCAAAGAATCAGCTTTGCAGACCATTGCACCGCTATCAGTGTGTTTGAAAAGTCGGACCTGGACCTGCAACAGGACCACCCCGTCATCAAGCGTGAATTCCAAGTGGAAGGCAGAGGCAAGCACCTCGTTGGTTTGGTCGTCCAGTTCCAGATATCCGTCTATGAGAATCAATTCTTCTTGGCGGTCATAATAGAGATTCTTGCTCTGCAAGGAAATTCCTCGTTCTTCATCATACAGTGAGACAGAGCCTGTACAGGTCGCATACCGGAAGGATTCTCCTGTAAGTTCGATAGTATCGGCTTCAAGACGGAGAGACCCGCTTACAATGGTAGCTCCTTCTGAGAGCGTGATGGTCTCGAATCCCTGCTGCATGTGCATGCTCGTAGAGCCACCGGAGAAGGATATTTCCTCGGCAAGGAGAGACACGAGAGGAATCAGCAGTGCTAAAAAGACTAAGGTACGTTTCATTGGGATATCACTCCCTCCAGCACCGCTTTGAAGGTGACGGTAAAGGTAGCCAAGGTTGCCGTCATTCCCGTCCCTTGCACTTTCTTGTCATTCTCGTAGAGCAAGGTGACAGGAGTCTCTCCCTTGCTCACAAGCGTTTCCTCCTCCCCAAGCCAGCTCAAGGCCTCTGCTTCAATGAGAAGATGCTCTGGGTATTTTTCCAGCGATACAGAACCAGAAAGTTCAGCATCATGGTATTCTGTATCGACTTCCGCATACTCAGCATGACCGGTGAGTATAAGATTTTCTTCCTCATCAATCTGTGAAAAGTGCAGCCCACGGATGATGGCTTTTTGAGTCTGGTCATAGAAATCAATTTCATCGGCTATAACGGTAAGGGGTGGTTCACTGCCACGATCCAGGACATAGGTGGCGTTTTTCAGGGAGAGATCAGGGAGGGTAAAAGTACGTACCAATGTCTCCTGCTCAGGGGAGAGGGGACAGGAAAGGAGGAGAAACGATGCAAGAACCATGCCAAGAAGCCTTTTCCTCATGTCTTGAGTATACCCGTCGTTGACCTTTTGGGCAATCTCATTCTTCCCTCTCTTCTGAGAGGATGGAAGCTACGACAGGAAGGTAGTGGTTCTTATGTTTCTTGAAATAGAGCCAGACTCCCACGAATCCCAATACAATGCCACCTAAGGCGATGAGGAAGGATGCTCCTATGCCCAATCCTGCTGCAACAGCGAGGTAATACCCGACAGGAAAGAGCAGAAGGGGAGCAATGAGGGTAATCAAGGTTCCTGCAATTGTTCTTGATGGTTTAAGAAAGATTTCAACCTCCTGGCCATCATCAAGAGGGAGCTTGTTCTCATTCCAAACCTCAAACTTTTTACCCTTGGTATTGCAGAATGCCGATCCTTTGCAGCCATTACATGCAGAACTATTGCAGACGACCTCTACCTTATCAGGTGAGATATGTTTTGTTACGGTTACAACCTCATACATAGTTATGTCCTTTCATTTTTGACCGGTATACGGATAACCTCAATAGAGGAAGCCTTCTTCTCATCAGAAATCTCCACCATTACCCCAACCAGGGCAAGGTCGTCCCAGCATTCTTGGCTACGAACTGGTATCTGTACTATTTGTTTCTCTATTTCCGTGGTGGGATCAAAGCCTCCCACACTCCTCTGGCTGCCACAGCGCCCATTGTCGGTAATGTAGGCTGTACCACCCTTGAAAATGCGTGCATCAGCGCTGAGTACCTTGGTATGGGTTCCAATGACCGCTGCTGCTTTTCCATCCAGCATGAATCCCATGGAGAGTTTCTCAGCAGTAGGGGAAGCATGGAACTGTACCAGGGGTATCGCTCCTTCCTCTCGTGCCTTGTCAACCAAGATCTGTGCAAGACTGAAGGCATTGGAAAGATGAGTACGAGGGAATTCAGCATTGCCTAGGATGTTTATCACACATACCTTTTGGTCATTTACTGTCAAAAAGCGGACCCCTCTTCCAGGATTCTGCTGTGGGTAGTTTGCAGGTCTGAGGATGCTGGGATTCTTTGAAATGAATTCCACCATATCTTTCTTGTAATATATTTTTTCTCCACCAGTGATCACATCGATACCCAGCTTCAATAATTGCATGCTGTGGGCTCTTCCGATACCGAATCCTCCGGTTGCTCCCTCTGCATTGGCAATAACTAAATCGATGGCCTTTTCTGCCTTCAATGAGCGCAAAGCATCCTTGACACATTGAATTCCTGGTCTTCCTACTATCTCACCTAAAAAGAGTACGCGTATGCTCATGCCCCTACAGTACCGAGTTTTTCCATTCAAAGGCAAGTGTACATGATATACTGATATTTGGAGGTGCCCTGTGATGATGCGATGGTTTGCAACGTTGGGTAAGCGTGTGGTCCAGTTGCGTATGCAGCAAATGTTGAAAAATCGGGATGTCCGGCAGGATTATGAGCCGATGGATCTTGCGCTGCCTCCAAGTAATGAGCCGTCGAAGGCTAAACGTTTGCTCAAGCTCTTGAGTCTTGAAGAGAAAATCACCTTGCTCAGTGGGAAGGATGAATTCTGTATCCCAGGTATCGCGCGCGTTGGGTTGAAACCGATATGGACCAGCGATGCGACGCTCGGACTCAGGGGATGGAAAGCCCCTGTAACTGATTTCCCTGCATCGGTGGTCATGGCGGCAACTTGGGACATTCCTTTGCTTACAAAGGTAGGGGAGCATATTGGGGCAGAATGTCGTGCACTGGGAATCGGGGTCCTGCTTGGACCTGGGGTAAACCTCGCACGAGTTCCCATTTGTGGGAGGAACTTTGAATACTTCGGTGAGGACCCATTGCTTTCCGGTCAGATGGCAGCAGCATACATCCGGGGAGTAAAAATGCACCCCGTCATTACAACGGTGAAGCATTTTGCTTGCAACAATAGTGAATATGACAGGCATAAATCCAACTCCGTGGTCGATGAGAGAACGCTCAGGGAGCTCTACCTTCCTGCATTCAAGCATGCACTGGATGCTGGTTCACTTGGAGTAATGACCAGCTATAATCAAGTCAATGGAACATATGCAAGCGAGCATGCCTATCTTTTGGAGGGAATTCTCAGAGGAGAGTGGCAGTTTGATGGACTTATCGTCAGCGATTGGAATTCCCTCTACAGCACCGATGGGGTACTCACCTCTGGTGTTGATCTGGAGATGCCGGATGGTAAATACCTAAAGAAAGAGCGTATCCTGGATGCCCTCAAGCGTGGGGTAGTCAAGGAAGATGCGATTGACAAGAAAGTTCTTCATCTCCTGACAACATATGAAAAAGCTGGGTTGTTTACGTGTCCTCTCGCTGATCCCGCTCTAGAGGTAGGAAATGACAAACATCGAGACACTGCTTTGCAAGTAGCACGTGAGGGTGTGGTGCTTCTGAAAAATAAGGATGCGGCACTTCCTCTCAATCCTTCCTGGAAAATCTGCATTGGGGGAGAGAACGCATACCGCGTAGTCCAAGGGGGTGGTTCATCGATGGTTCAGTGGCTTGAGCCACCGAAGACTTTTGCTTCCTTGATGGAAGGCCAGGCGACAAGCCTGCCACGGTATTGGTATCGCAATCCCTCACACCGCAAATGTGTGGCCGCCTCTGATGCGGTCATCTTGGTTGTTGGATTCAACCATATCGAAGAATCTGAAGCCTACGATCGCCCATGGGGTATGGATCGGGCAACACTCCGTTCGATAGAGCATGCCACCAGGCTGAACAAGAGAACCATAGTAATCGTGCAGAGTGGGGGAGCCCTGGATCTCACCCCATTTATGGACAAGGTTTCAGCAATCATCTGGACCTCGTATCTGGGTTCATCAACAGCAGAGGCCCTGCGTGATATTCTCTTTGGAAACGTCTCCCCTTCAGGGAAACTCCCATTCTCCATCGCTTCCTCGCTCTGGGACTACCGCTCAATGCGCAACTATCCCAAGGAGTATGCTACGTTCTCTCTCGCGAGAATCCGCAAGGGACAGGGAGACCCAAATATTCGTCAGGTAAGCCCCACAGACTATACGGAGAATCTCATGGTTGGTTACCGCCAGTTTGACAGTGAAGGGCCTGCACCACTGTACTGTTTTGGTCATGGGCTGAGTTATGCTGCCTTCTCCTATGAGGGTTTGAACATAAGGGAACAAGCTGATGGTCATTACGTGGTCTCTTTCTCAATGACCAATGTCTCTGATGTTCCTGCGGCTGAGGTTGTCCAGCTCTACATTCACCCATTGGATCCCAAGATCTATCGAGCGAAGCAGGAACTGAAGGGATTCAAGAAGGTATTTCTCAAGCCAGGAGAAACAACAAAACTCGAGTTCTCTGTTTCACCAGTAGATTTCTCCCGTTGGGACATCGACTCCTGGCGGTTTATCAGTGATGAAGGACAATATGAGATTAGAATCGGAGCGAGCAGCAGGGATATCCGTTTGCATCAGGCCTTTGGATACAAGGAAAGGAAGCCATAATGACTTCCTTTCACGATGAGCCCGGCGCGATTCGAACGCACGGCCTTCTCCTCCGGAGGGAGACGCTCTATCCAGCTGAGCTACGAGCCCATTCCTCCGTATCCTACGGTAGAGGAAAGGAACGTGTCAATAGGAAGTCTTGGAAATCGTATGACATGAGATAATAAGCAAATAAAACATTCATATACAAATAATAAAATAGTTTTTCCAGAAATATAATCACAGGAATAGAAAAAGAATATTCATTACTCTTGACATGGGTTGCATGCCTTATTACACTTTCATTATGAAGAAATGGAATTGGACGAAAAGCCGCTATAAGCTCATACTCCCTGCACTGTTTTTCCTTCTTGTAGAGGGGGCTGCTCTCTCTGCGGCTCCACTTCCGTTTACCAATGTCAAAGTGGAAGGCAGAATGCCGATTACTGAGATCTTCCGCGTTGAGCAAAATGATGCAGCCCTCGATTTCAATCTTTCTGCCAGCAGGAACAGCATCATTAGGGTAGGTTCCTATACACTGGTTTCCAATAACACCATCAGCAAATTCCGTTTGGCCATCCGCCCAGGTGAGGACGGGAATCAGGAGCGGTTTGCTTTCCTCTTGGATGAGGGAGAACCGCTGCCCCAAGGACAGGAGTCAAAAATACCCTTTACCGTACGTGTATCAAGTAATATTTCACGCGCAGTAAGTGTAGCGGGGCAACAAGCCATGGAAAAGGATTTGGGTGTACGTGGATCATATGGCAACAATGATGCGATCCTCTATGAGACAGGGGATATTCTTGCTGAGATTCCCGATTTCAACCCAGATAACTACGCAACAGGGTGGTATTCATCGGCTATACAGCTGAGTATTGAGGTAATCTAAAAAAGATCATCGTCGAAGAATGTGTCTTCTTCACTCTCTTCCTCATGGAACTGGAGCCGCAGGAGGTCTTGTAGCCACTGGTGGTCATCATTTTCCATATCCACACCATCATTGTTACTTACATACTCTTCGGCAAGCCACTCATCCAATGCAAGTAATGCTTCCTTGGAGGAAAAACAAGGTCTTTCATCACCACTTGGAGGGTCTACTCTCCCTGTTAAAAGTTGATAAGGACAGGATGCGCAAGATTTGGATAATTGACAGAAATGCATTGCTTCTGTGTACCATTCTCTATTGTTCATGCAAACAGCATACTCCATGGTTCTCTGTTTTTCCACTGTTTCTTCATTCCCCAACGAAGCGAGAGTAGCGGAAGCCATGGTTCCATTACCGAGCGAGTGCTGGGAAAGCGAGGTGAGATACCCCGCCCCTTGGGCCAGGGCTATTGGTACCTTCCATTTGACTGTCATAGGCAGAGAAGATAGAATGTAACCATCTGAGCACAGATTTGAGGAGAAAAAGCATGAAACCAACACTTTTGGTAATGGCAGCTGGTATGGGAAGTCGCTATGGCGGTATCAAGCAGATTGACAGCGTAGGAAACCATGGAGAGACGTTGTTGGATTATGGTGTCTATGATGCCCATCGCAGTGGCTTTGAGAAGGTTGTCTTCATCATCCGAAAGGATATAGAGAAGGATTTTCGTGAACGGTTGTTCGACCGCATCGCAAACAATATGGATGCTACCTACGTTTTCCAGAGCCAGAATGCGCTCCTATCTGAGGAGCAAAAACGTCTTTCTGTAAACAGACAGAAACCATGGGGAACCATCCACGCAGTTCTCTGTGCAGAGAATGTTGTGAAGGAACCCTTCGCTGTCATCAATGCAGATGACTACTATGGCAGAGAGTCCTTTGCCATCTTGGCTGAGCATCTCTCCTCCTTAGAGCCAGGAAGCAAAGAGCATGCTATGGTCGGATACGTCCTTGACCACACGATGAGCAAGAGTGGAACGGTCAGCCGTGCTATCTGTAACGTCGAAGATGGCTATCTTGCAAGCATGGAAGAGCATACCAAGATTGGGTATGAAGGTGATAAAGTGGTAAGCCACCAATCTTCCGGTGACATCGCGCTTACTGGCAAGGAGTGGGTCTCCATGAATTTCTTCGGATTCTCCCCAACTGCATTTGAAAGTTTCAACAGCTACTGGGATGCATTCATCAAGGAACACATCACCAGTGAAAAGACCGAGTGTTATCTACCCAATGGCGCCAGCAACATTGTAACAACCGGGGAGGGGAAGATGCGTTTCTATACCACCCAAGAGAGCTGGTTCGGTATGACTTACAGTGAAGACAAAGAAATTGTAAGAAATGAACTTGCCAAGAAGGTTTCTTCGGGGTATTACCCAGAAAAACTCTGGAAACTCTAAAGACGTTTTACTCGTTTTCTTTTTTGGGTGACGTCTGATAAACCCGCCCAAGCAGCTTCCTCGATGGGGGTAAAACCCTCACCGAGGACTTTGTATGCCTCTTGTACAACCATGAAGGCTTGTTTGTCAGCGTGGTGCACGATATTGGTGAGTTCTCCTACTTTGTTGTTTGAGACTACCGTCATGATGACCGGTCGGTCAAATCCGGTGAACATTCCCTGTCCATTCAATATGGTTCCACCATGCCCCAATTCTTTGAGGATCTGTTCTTGGATGACTTGCCGCTTTTCGCTGATAATAAAGACTGTCTTTGCTGACCTGGTCCCAAAGGATAGTACTACCTTGTCGACTGTTGTTCCTACGATATAGACAGTCATGGTTGCATATAATGCCATCTCAAGTGAAAAGATGAAGGCACTTGAAGCGATGATGATTGCATCAACAAGAAAGAGTGCGGTTCCCATGGAGAGAGGGGTGAACCGTGCAACTATCTGGGCAAGGATGTCTGTCCCTCCGGTGTTTGCACCACTGCGGAGCACCAAGCCCACTCCCAAACCTATAAGTACACCAGCTGAGATTGCTGAGAGCAATACCGAGAGGTCTTTTGAATAGTCCAGCAGACCATCATAGCCAACCCATGCGTTGATCAGCGAGGTGAAGAGTGAGAGCAAGACGGTTCCCAACAGTGATTTCATTCCATATTGTCTTCCGAAAATTGCCACCCCGAGCAAGAAGAGCGGAACGGAGAGAATCAAGATTGATAGACCGGTATCGAATTGCAGGGTGTGGTAGATAATAATGGCAATACCGCTTACCCCACCACTGGCAATTCTTGCAGGAGAGGAGAAGAGGGCAATACCAGCGGCTGTTAGAAACGAACCCAGTACAATATAAAAGAGTTCAAGCAGATGATAATTTCGTTTGGTCATGTGTGTAGCATAGCTCCATTGATAGCGTTTTGCTACCATTCAATATGAGAGTTTATCACTCAGTTTTGGTTCCCAATTATCAAGTTTGTCGAGCAATGAAGCAATGTCTTGTTCGACGATCAACGCATCCAGATGATCCTGTTTGAGAAACCCTTGGGTGACATTGTAGGAGAGAAAATCCAATAATTGATCGTAGAATCCTGCAAGGTTGAGTAGAGCCACAGGCTTTTGGTGGTATCCCAGTTGCAACCAAGTAAAGATTTCCAGGATTTCCTCCAGTGTACCAATTCCTCCAGGAAGCGCTATAAATGCATCAGCAAGTGAATACATCTTAGCTTTTCGTTCATGCATCGTTGGAACGATGATCAGTTCGTCCTCAACAGTATGCAATCGAACGTCACTTCTGTTCAGTGCCTCAGGCAGGACTCCAATAACCTTTCCTCCCCGATCATAAAGACTTTGGGCAACAATGCCCATCAATCCACGATTCCCTCCACCGTAGACCAAGGAGAGGTGTTGTTTCGCCATAGCTGTGCCCAATTCCTGTGCTCCCTCTGCAAAGCGGGGGTTCTTTCCTGTGCTACTTCCACAGAATATTGCCAATGTTTGTAGTTCTTTCATATGAGAGAAGCTTACAGAATATGTCATATCTGTGGCAAGATGATGATTAGTAGGGTTACCAATTCTTCATTTGCTTGTTATAATCACTACAGAAGTGTATGATACTACTAATTGGTTTTGCTATATGATTGCTGTGACCCACAAGGTGTCGCAGAGAGGAGTTTCATAGTTATGAAAAGGAAATTCATTACCGTATTTGCCGCATTGATACTTTTACCGGCATTCTTGTTTGCCGTTCCTGTAGTTGTAACCTGGGAATGGTTGCTGGAAGATCCTTTGGTAACAACCTTCCGCTATCAAGTTGATGGGGAGGAAGAGGACAATTGGACCATTGTGGATTCTTCTGTCACCAGCTACACTGAACGAGGGCTTGATGGAACTGTAAATCACTCCCTCTACCTACAGCAATCCTACGATGGTGTACATTTCAGTGGAAGTGCCATATCAGTGGCAGAAGCAATGTTCCCGCCTGAGGAAGAAGTTCCCGTGGTAGCCAGTGAACCAGTTCCTGCAGCTGAAGAAATGGTAGCTGAAGAGCCTGCACCTGCACAGGAAGAGATTGTGGCTGAAGAGCCTGCTCCTGCAGCTGAGGAAGTAGTAACCGAAGCACCGGCGGAGGAAGTTGTTCCTGTAGCTGAGGAAGTTGTAACCGAAGCACCGGCTGAGGAAGTTGTTCCTGTAGCTGAGGAAGTTGTAGCCGAAGCACCAGCCGAGGAAGTTGTTCCTGTTGCTGAGGACGCGGTAGCTGAAGAGCCTGTTCCTGTAGCTGAGGACGCGGTAGCTGAAGAGCCAGCCGAGGAAGTTGTTCCTGTAGCTGAGGACGCGGTAGCTGAAAAGCCAGCCGAGGAAGTTGCCCCTGAAGCTGAGGAAATGGTAGCCGAAGCGCCAGCAGCAGAAGAGCCAGTAGCCACTGAAGAGCCAGCAGAAGAGAAGAAGGAAGTGGTAAGTCGCTCACGTACAACCCTTACCATGGGTGGTACTTTCAACTTCCAGTACCCTAAACTGAACAACTATCACAGATTCAATCTGCAAGCTGAGCTTGGAGTACAGATGGAGAACCTGATTACCTTCAATGACTCCCTTGGCATGGGTGTTGATCTTGGGCTTGCCTATTCTCCGTACCTCAATGGCGGATGGAGAAATGTGTTTGAGGATGTTGTCGCCTTTGATTTCGGAGCTGTATTCGGCAACTTCGACCAGGCAGGAACCATCTCGGTTGCACCGATGCTCAACATCAGCATGGGCAAGACCGATTTCGATATCGGTCTTGGTGGTTTCCTCACCTGGGGACCTGACTTGGCAACCAACAGCGGGGATGTATTCCTCTATGGTGCCTTTGCGAAGGCTGCGTTGGAGTACCACTTCAACAAGACCTTCAGCATGGGAGCAAGTGCCAAGTATGGTCTTATTCTCAGCGAGGGGACAAGCAGCATGCCACAATTTGCTGAGGGTACTGTCTATATGGGCTTCTCCTTCTAGGGAGAGACAGTATTTCTTGGATAAAGAGCCCAGCAATGGGCTCTTTTCTTACACCTGTGCCTTGACCTCACTTCTTTGGTATGGATATCATAGACCGAGAGGGGTCAGGGTCACCTCATGATACTATTGAACTAGATCATGTAAGGTCCGGTACGATAAAAGGATGGTTAGTGTTTTTATGAAAGCAAGCCGCGTGCAAGCATGCATCGACTATATCAAGTTCAACCACGAGGCGGAAGGGTATGAGTTTTCCGAGGAAGAGGAACAGAGCGCACATTCTATTCTTGAGGAAGAAGCTACTGCGGATGAGTTGATCCAACGATATATTGAGGAACATGAACTCGCCATGCAGTACACAAAAACCTCAGATGAGCTTTCTGTTTATCTTGGTACTTCCACCTTAGTGAACTTCTTTTCGATCAAGGAACGTTCGAAGCTGAGGAAAGTGGAAGCATCATTGGCCAACCTACGTACAGCGGAAATGCTTACTGAGTCGGTACACAATACCTATGATTTCGAATATTTAAAAACCATACATGGAAGAATGTTCAGTGATGTGTATCCTTCTGCTGGACAGATTCGTACTACGGTGGCTGCAAAGCGAACCGTTTTCTGTAATCCTGCATTTATTGAGAGCGCTGCAGAGGATATTTTTGGCCGTCTCAGGAAAGAGCACTACCTGAAAGGATTGGATCGAGAGGTCTTTATCAATGAACTTGCCTTCTTCATGGGAGAGATAGAGGCACTGCATCCCTTCAGGGATGGGAACGGAAGGGCTGCACGTCTATTCTTCTACCAGCTTTCGGTACACGCGGGGTTTGACATCGACTGGTCGATGGTCGACCCGGACCGATTGCTTGAAGCTGATATCAGCGCGATTGACGGGGATTACCAACTGTTGATCGATGTGCTGGAAGAAGTGGTACTCTAGAGATGGGGACGGATTTTTCGTCCCTTCTTTTTTTAGGAGATGCGTATATGACCAATATTGCTTTTTTTGATGCCAAACCCTATGACAAGGTTTGGTTTGATCATTTCTCTGTCGATTATCAGGTGAAAATTACCTATTTTGAATCAAAACTCAACCATAAGACTGCTCCTCTAGCCCAAGGCTATGAGGTGGTCTGTGCGTTTGTAAACGATACCATTGATGAACAAGTCATAGAGGAACTGTATCAAGGTGGCGTACGGTTGCTTGCTATGCGGTGCGCCGGATACAACAACATTGATTTCAAGGTCTCCTTTGGCAAGATTCATATTGTCAGAGTCCCTGCCTACTCACCCTATGCGGTTGCAGAGCATGCAATGGCGCTTCTCCTGAGTTTGGTACGACAAACACACCACAGTTATGTACGGACCCGTGAGTTCAACTTCAGTCTCAATGGGCTTGTTGGATTTGACTTGCATGGAAAGACCATCGGGGTAGTAGGAACCGGAAAGATTGGACGGGTGTTTATCGATATCTGCAAGGGGTTTGGAATGCAGGTGCTAGCCTATGATCCCTATCCTAATGAGTCGGTTCCGGTTACCTATTGCAGTTTTGATGAACTTTGCAAAGAGAGTGATATCATAAGCTTGCATTGTCCCCTGACAGAGGATTCCTTCCATCTGATCAACCGTGAGAATATTGCAAAGATGAAAGATGGGGTTGTCTTGATCAACACCTCTCGCGGTGCCTTGGTCGATAGCCAAGCACTCTTGGAAGGTATTCGGAGCAAGAAGATTGGAGGGGCTGCACTGGACGTGTACGAGGAGGAAGCTGAACTCTTTTATGAGGATAGAAGTTCCATTATCCTCGATGATGACATTCTCATGCTCCTGATCTCAATGCCCAATGTGCTGGTTACCAGTCATCAGGCTTTCCTTACCAAGGAGGCACTCCAGAACATTGCTCTCACGACGCTCAAGAGCATCGAGAGCTATGTGAAGGGGGACGTAATGGAGCATGAGATCTGCTACCAGTGTGACACCTGCCACAAGGTCACCGGTCAGCGCTGTTTCTGATGCTCTTCTCGGCCCACTGCCTGTCAACGCGGATGAAATATCCATGTTCCATGGGGAACCCTGAGGCAGTCTCTTGTAGCTGACTATACAGCCCATTCTCACAGCTGATGGATCCCTTGAGGGATCCATCTCTGTCCAGAACGGTGAAGTACAACTTGTCCTCGTCCTCCCTCTGTTCGGTGAAGAAGAGTTGACAGTCCTGCTCCTGCAACTGCAGGGTAAGGTAGAGCTTGCTCAGTTCTATGCTGCGGTCATCAAGACCTTGCTCCCAGATCAGGAGTTTTTCCTTCAGGGAGGCCGTTGTATTCACGAGCCTCAATGTATAGGAATCGAGGTCCTCTCTCCCTGTAACCTTTCCATCCACTTGCTCGTGCTCAGTGTTTGGAATGAGCATCAGGGCCATCTTTGTTGTTTCGTCAACCACCAGTAGTTCATGCAACACGGTGTACTGTTTCTTGCAGGCAGGACAGGTGACACTGAAAAGACTATCGGTAAGGATTGCCAATCGCTGTTTCTGTTGCCTTGAGAGGTCAATGAATGGGGTGAGGGTATGCGGGTGTTCCGTTTTGCAATGTGGGCAGGTAAGTGTAACGTCTTGCATGGTACTTTGCTCCTGGAAAAAAGAGGCTCCCTGAAGCCAGGGAGCCATGTGGATGATTACTTTTTGCGAATCACCTTCTTGGTAGGTTTTGCCTGCTTGATCTTTGCAATCGAGCGATGCTTGATCAGGTAGGTCTGGTGAATCTTCTGGTCACGCGCAAAGTCCTCTGCAATCGTGTCCTTCGTGATATCCTGGATGTCATACTCTTCAAGAAGCCGCTCATCCAATTTGAATTTTCTAAAGTTGTTGCTGAAGATCAAGGTGCCTTTTTCATCGAGGTGCATCATACATGCCTTGATCAAGCGTACCTGGTCTCTATAGACATCGAATGTATCCCGTCCCTTTCCGTTTGAAAAGGTTGGGGGATCACAGAAGATGAGATCGTAGCGGTCATAGGTATCGAACAGGAATTCGATACAGTCGCTCCGGTAGAAAAAGTGGTTCATCTCGGTAAAGCCGTTAAGCTCCATGTTCTTGGAAGCCCAGTCAAGGTATGTTGTAGAGGCATCAACACTAACGGTGCTTAATGCTCCTCCCTTGGCTGCCTGTACCGTTGCTGTTCCCGTATAGCAGAACAGGTTCAGGAACCGCTTTCCTTCAGCCATTTTAGCAATTTTAGCGCGAATCGGACGGTGGTCGAGGAAGATTCCGGTATCCAGATAGTCGGTGAAGTTCACCAGGTATTTGGCTCCGTTCTCATTGATGATGTAGAAACGGTCGCTGCTTGCCATCTTCTCGTACTGCTTCTCTCCTTTCTGGGGAGTTCGCTGTTTCACGTAGATCTGATCACGATCGAGGCCGGTAGCTCTTTCTGTTGCGTCAATGAGTTCACCCAACCGTCTGAGTGCTGACTCCTCTTCGATGGTGCTTGGTGGAGCATACTCTTGCAGGCTGATGTACTTGCCTTCATACAGATCAATAGCAGCACTGTACTCTGGCATGTCTGCGTCATAGATCTGGTAGCAGGTGACTCCCTGGCTCTCCATAATGGGAGTGATAGCGGAAAGGTTCTTGACCAAACGGTTGTATGCCATCTGGGCTCCCTCGCTCAAGGGCTGAGCAAGTCGCTCCTTCTTTCGTGCAATAGCCCGTTCAATCATCTGCGCTCGTTCTTTCGGCGTGAATACATAGTAGTGGGCAATCTGACAGGTGACCCCACCGTTGTTTACGGTATTGGTCCTATCAGGTTTCATGTCCACGTAGCTCAATAGTTCTTGCTGACCACAAAGAATGGCAACGTTCCAGCCACCAAAGAGGCTGCTCAACTGGCTGCCAATTTTTCGGTAGAGAGCGTGGAGATCACCATCCCCTTCCATCCTCAGCCCATAGGGAGGATCGGTGATGATGTAGCCATGGTCGGAGGGGACGTCATCCTGGGTAAGGGTGAGAAAGTCCTGTATACGGAAATCGATCAGGTTATCCACCTGGGCGAGCTCTGCATTTTTTCTTGCAATTGCCACTGCCTTCGGGTCATTATCCCATGCATAGATGGAAATCTTTCGTTCCTTTGCTTTTTCTGCTCTCTCAAGTGCTTCATCAACCACATCTTCCCAGAGATCCGGGTCATGGAAGGGGAGGCTGAGAAAGTTGAACTTTCGGGCGGTTACCAGCCCTGGGGCGCGATCACTTGCCCAGAGAGCTGCCTCAATAGCAAGCGTGCCGCTTCCGGTAAATGGGTCGAGCAGGGTTGGAACAGTTTCTTCCATTTCCAAGGCCTTCCTCCACTCTGAGCGGTAGAGCACTGAGGCAGCGAGGTACTCGCCGAGTACTGCATCGGTCTGTGCGGCGCGGTAACCACGCTTGTACAATCCGCGACCGGAGAAGTCCACATACCAGGCGACCGAGTCTCCATCGATATGTACGTGAAAGACCACATCACTCTCTTCCTTGTCTACCATGGGGCGTTGGCCGTCGAATTTTTCCCTGATTCTGTCCACGATTGCGTCTTTGATACGAATCGTTGCGAAGTGTGAGTTTTTCAGGTAACGACAGTTCTTTGTCGTCTCGGTTACAGAGAAGGTAAGATCAGGGTTAATCCAATCTTCCCACGGGATCTGGAGTGATGCTTCATAGAGCTCATCCGCATCCTGGATATCGTCATCCATGAACAACCCAAGGAGTACCCTTGTAGCGGTCCTGGACCAGAGGCAGAACCGATAGGCGGATGCGAGATCTGCTGCGAACTCAACCCCTCCGCTGATACTGCGGATTTCGGTTGCACCAGCCCTACGGGCTTCCTCTTCAATAATATCATTCATGTATAAGGCTGAAGTGGCGAAGAAAATCATTTGGGTTCTCCCTCTGCATCGCTGAACAGATAATCTAGTTCATATTTTTCGTAATGATAGTGGGTATTGCAGTTGACACAAACCAGCTCAAGCGGGAAAGGGCCATGCTCCAGGATATCCTGTTGCTCTGCTTTGTCCAGCTGCTTCAGGTACGTTTGGTATTGCTCTCGAGAACAGGGGCAAGAGAAACCCATCGGCTGTCTTGCAAGATGCCTGAGTTCAAACGACCCAAACTGTTCTTCTACATACTCTTTGATCGACATCCCTGCAGCGAGTTTTTCACCGATGGAGGGAAGGGTGTAGGCTTGCTCCTGGAGTTGATCCAGGATACGTTCCTCACAGCCAGGCAATGCCTGCAAGAACAAAGCACCGCTACCGGTGACCTGTCCTTCCTTGTTGAAGTGAATAGAGAGGCTGAAAAGGGTGGGGGTCTGCTCCGACTGCAGGAAGTAGTGGGCTAGATCCTTTGCCAAATCCCCATAGGCCATCATCGTTTGGCCGGTGAATGGGGCCTTGTGTCCTTCCAAGAGCTTTGAGACTGAGATGAAACCAGGGCCATACAGCTCATTGAGGTCCAAGCTTTTCAAGGGCTTTGTAAGGGGAATGGGATTATGCTTCAAATATCCTCTGACAGCTCCACCTGCCCAGGCTTCGGTATATACGCCCGCGATGGGGCCTCCACATTCAATATTCAGCTGGATGCGGTCATTACCTTTGACCGTACTGCTGAGAAGGCTGGCAGCCAGGTAAGCCTGCCCCAATACATAGGTTTCCAGAAGCCCTAAATCGTGGTTGGCTCGCATCTGATTGATAAGTGTGGTCGCTGAGATTGCAGTAACACGAACTTGATCGTTATGCAAAAGGAACACCTCACGCCCATCTTCAGGCAGGGACGCGAGATGTTCTCGTAAATTGCTATCTTCTATCTTTTTCTTGATCATACGGAAGCAGAGTAGTCAATGGCCTTACTTTTTGCAAGAGCCTCGAACTCAGTTCCGCCTAGAACCTCTCGTTTGAGCAGTTCTACTGTAATTGCCAGTAAGGCTTCCTTGTTCTTCTCCAGCTTGGCTTTGACCATAGCATAGCGTTCTCCCACAATTCTGGCAGTTTCACTGTCGATGTACTCTTGAGCCTTCTCACTGTATTCACGTGCACCTGAGATTCCTGCAATACCACTGTTGGTGGTAGGGAGTGTGATGTTTCGGTATTTCTCGCTCATACCGAACTCCGTGATCATCCTCCGGACCAAGTCACTTGCCCTGCTGATATCGTTGCCGGCTCCAGTGGAAATTTCGTTGTAGATGACCTCTTCGGCAGCCCGACCACCCAAGAGGGTGTCTATATTGCCCAAGAGTTCGTTCTGACTGAGCAGGAATCGGTCTTCAGTTGGGTACTGCAGGGTATATCCCAAGGCTCCCAGTCCACGGGGAACAATAGAAATCTTGCTCACCGGTTCAGCACCCTCAGTCATGAATGCGGTCAGGGCATGTCCTGTCTCATGGTAGGCAACTCTTTCCCGTTCCTTGTCATTGAGCAATCGGCTCTTCCGCTCAAGGCCTGCTACCGATTTCTCGATTGCTTCCTCGAAATCTTCATGGAGCACAATTTTTCGATCTTGTCGTACTGCCATCAAGGCTGCCTCATTGGCTATGTTTGCAAGATCTGCTCCAGCAAGTCCTGCTGCACTCTGTGCAATCTTCCTAAGATCAACATCATCCCCCATTTTGATCTGCTTGGTATGGATCTTCAGGATTGCAAGCCTTCCTTCCAGGTCTGGCTTATCGATGAGCACCTGTCGGTCAAAACGGCCTGGGCGAAGCAGTGCAGGGTCCAGGATTTCTGGTCGGTTGGTGGCAGCAATGATAATTACTCCAGTGCGTGAATCAAATCCATCCATCTCGACAAGCAATTGGTTTAGTGTCTGTTCCCTCTCATCGTTGCCTCCCATGCCTGCTGAGACACGTGAGCGTCCAATGGCGTCGATCTCATCTATGAAGATGATACAGGGACTATTTTCCCTTGCTTGTCTGAAGAGGTCACGCACGCGTGCAGCTCCCACACCAACAAACATCTCCACAAAATCCGCACCGCTCATCTTATAAAAGGGAGCGCCAGCCTCTCCTGCAACTGCTTTTGCGAGCAGGGTTTTTCCGGTTCCAGGAGGTCCTACCAAGAGAACTCCCTTAGGTATTTTTCCACCAATTTGGGTATATTTCTCCGGTTGCTTGAGAAAATCCACCACCTCTTCCAGTTCATATTTGCTTTCATCGGCTCCCGCGACATCAGCGAAACGAACCCCGGTATCTCCTTCTGCTACAATCTTGGCCTTGTTC
Source organism: Sphaerochaeta sp. (assembly GCA_018399495.1). Taxonomy (GTDB): domain Bacteria; phylum Spirochaetota; class Spirochaetia; order Sphaerochaetales; family Sphaerochaetaceae; genus Sphaerochaeta. The sequence goes on along the minus strand of JAGYOG010000013.1, from coordinate 14,327 downwards.
TGGTTGAAGGAGAGCACCCCTTGGCCCCCCTGTCCTCCCATTTTGGAGAACAGAAAGCGCCAGAAGAGAATGATAAAGACAAAAGGAAGTATATACGAAAGAATGGATGAGAGCAGGCTTGGTTTTTCCGGTGCTGTTGCGTAGTATTCTACTCCCTTCTCATCCAAGAGAGGGATGAAGGAAGGATCATCCACCTTGTAGGTGCTGAAGGATTGCAGGTAGGTACTGGTTTCCAACCCGTTCTGAGGATTTGCTGTATATGATTGTAAATCATCAGCAGCCTGGTCCCTGGTGAATGGATACCCTATGTACTGCTCCTCTTCAATGGCTACACGACGGATGGTCTCCTCATCGACCAATGCTTTGAACTGATTGTAATCAACAGGGTGGACATTGCTCTGTCTGCTGACCATGTAGGTATTCAATGCCATGAACGCCAAGAGAATAATGAAAAAGTACCAGAAGGAAAAGGTGAACTTCTTCTTGTTCCTTGGTTCCTTCTCTCCCAAATGCACACCTGGCTCTATATTTAATTTCTTTTTGAAATTTTCTTTCCAATCCTTGTTGTCTTTACTCATGTTTCCTATTTCCTTGGTTGATGATGCCATATTGGACATCTTCACTAAATATATCCCTACAATTGTCAATCGGCAACAAGCCCGATAGTATATGGGTATGAAACAGGTTGTATTGATTACCGGTGGCGCAAAGCGTCTTGGATTTGCCATGGCTCAACATCTGCTCAGTGAAGGGTATCGTGTGGTCATCCATTGCAACACCAGTTGCAACAATGAGAAAGACTTGGGAGACAATTGCCGAACTGTGCAGGGAGATCTCACGCGCAGGGAAGAGCTACAGACAATCTTTGAGAGAGCAGTTGATTGCTTTGGTCAGGTTGATCATCTGATCAACAATGCATCAGTATTTCCCTCAGCCCCCATCGAGAGCACAACATTTGCGCTATGGGATGAGGTGATGGCCATTCACAACACTGCGCCTTTTTTTCTCTCCAAGGCACTCTACCTACATGTAACTGAACGTGGTGCCACAGGTTCGGTCATCAACATGGTCGATACCAAGATTGAGTCTCCCACAGCAAGCCGGCCTGCATATTACATTTCCAAGGGAGCATTATTGGCTCAGACAAAAACGTTGGCGGTTTCCCTTGCTCCGACTCTGCGCGTGAATGCCATCTCCCCTGGAGCTGTACTCAGTAACGGTGATGACGCCTACTTTGTTAAGATGGCAGAGCGACTTCCGCTCAAACATCGCGGGCCGCTACTGATATTGTGCAGGCAGCAGCCTATTTGCTCGTGCTTCCTTTGCCTTTCAGGTGGAACTTGCTCTCGACGGTGGGCAGAGACTTTTGTATTTAGGTGAAGGTAGCTCTATTGTACTTGCCTTGATGCGATTCAATACGATAGTTAGCATACCAACACACACAGTAGAAGGAGTGCTATCCATGCATAATCGAGAAGAAATTACGAAGGGGATGGTTCTTGGCTTGGTACTTATAATGGTGAGTACCTCGGCCTTTCCCAGTCCCTGGAGGATATCGTTTCCAAAGCGCGGGGAGAGTACCCAGATGCAGGACTTGGAGATTGCAAGAACAATGCACTATTGACACAAAGCATTTCACAGAAGACGAAGTAGGTATTGCAGTCAGTAGTGGAGAGGTGAGTGCTACCTATGACCCTTCAGCTAATACCTATAGGTTTATGACTAGTGGCGTTGGAGCATCCTTTGTGCTTCCCGATGATGGGAACACCACCATAGGAATTACCACTGGAGTTTGTTAACGTATCAAGCATCTGGTTCTACGTACGCCATTAATCCCACAATTTCTGCGAGTCACACCATCACCCTATGACTACTTACACCGATAATCGTGAAAGCCTTGCAAACCGGCAGACTGAGGTATTGGCTACCAGCTCCTATAAGAGCAGTAAACTGAACTATACCAATACCATCATAAGCGAATCTGACAGTTTGCTGGAAAATGAGAAATCAATCAAACAGACCGAAAGCAAGCGGCGGAAGCGCCTCAAACGCGACCTTGAGCAGAACCTCTCGCTGAAGTTAATCAGAGAGGAGTCTTACCCATGAGACACAGAAGCAGGCTATTGCGTCCCAGAGGCATAACACTCTCTGGTTTGAAGGCTTTCCAGGGAGCTATTGCTTAGGCAATATACCATAACCGGAGATGCTTGGGAAGGAGTGGACTCAATTCCTGAACCGGTACTCGATTTCTCCAGCAATGAGGAAGGAAGCAGCACTGTGTTCATGCAGTCTCTTGCTTTATCCATAGCTAAGGAAGACCTAGCGTTGAAAATGGCTGAGTTTGAGAACAAGAGTTTACAAACAGGAGGATCCCTTAATCTGGGGGCTTCTAATAACATTCCAGGAAATGAGACCATTACTCCTGGATTTTCGGCTACCTTATCCGGTAAGCAGTTCTCACTGACTGGCAAGGTGGAAGGGACCTATGACATTACCGCAAATGACTTCATCCCTCCTGCAGTCAGTGTTAGTGGGAGTTGGAGCAATAATCCTTCCTCTACCACCGATTCCTTGACAGTACAGAAGTTGCAGAACGAGGTTCTCCTTGCAGAAATAGCGTATGCCAATGCCAAGAATGATTACCAGCAGAGTACAAATTCGCTTGAGAACAGAATAGCCTCTTGGAACCTCAGCTTTATGCTTCTGGAACAGACGATGGACTACCATAAGAGGGCGTTACAGCAGCAGCAGGACCTGGCTGAGCGGGGTCTTGTCGCCAAGAGTGAGGTAGATGATGCAGCCTTTACCGTGGAGATGGACGCCTATGACCTGGCTACCACCCTCCTGTCAGGCTTGCAGTTAGAAAACGAAATTCGCATCTTGCAGATATAAGGGAGAAGCATTCCATGCAAAAGCAGTCCAATGAATTGAACACTGAGAACCAAGTGAGAAACCAGCTCAGAAAGAAACTCCGTATTAAACGGGTGAAACGATTGATCACCACCTTTGTCATCTTGGGCTTGATTCTCTTCAGCCTCTTTCTTTATACGTACTACAATGAAAATGGAAGGATGCCTTGGGCCGAGGTGAAGGCTCCAGCAAGTGCGATAAAAGAAGTAGAGGCAAAAGTATATGAAAACACCTTCACCTCGACCATCGACCTATCAGGATATGTTGAACCGGGTGATATCCAGAGGGTAATCCTCAGAGCAACAGGAACGGTGACTGATGTGTTCGTAGAGGAAGGAGACGTTGTCAAGGAAGGCGATGTGCTCATCGCCATTGATGATACCAGCCAAAAGTATGAGGTCGCAAATCTTGAAGCAGAACTGGAGAGAGCAAAACTGACCGGAAGTGACCGCGAGGTTTCACTAACTGAGTTACGACTGCAATCCGCCCAGAACCGCCTTGATTACACCAAGGCTTATGCAAATTTTGATGGAGTCGTGGCAGAGGTAAATGTGAGCCAAGGGGATTACTTTGACGCAGGCTCCAGCGCGATGACCATCATTGACCGTTCAGTTCTCAAGGCAACCGTGGAAGTTGATGAGATCGACATGCAGTATGTTGAGCTTGGGCAGATTGCCATACTCTACTTTGATTCCTTTCCCTCCTCCTCAGTAGAGGCAGAGGTGACTTACATCCCGATGCTCGGAAGGTACACCAATCAGGGAATCGGGGTAATGGACGTGGAACTTACCATTTCCGACCCACCGCCACAGGTTGCCCCAGGTTTTACTTTTGAAGGATCGATTGCAAGTGAGGGGGAAACCACATTGGTGCTCCTTCCCCAGAGTGCTGTAACAAGTACCCGCGGAACCAACTATGTCACCAAGAAGTTGGCTGACGGAACCACCACCACCGTTGCAGTTACCGTGAAGTACCTAGGAGAGGGAATCAGTCAGCTCCTTAGCGGAGACCTTAAGATAGGAGATACCCTGATCATAAAGAAGACTGATACCAGTGCCTCTGCCTTGGTGTCCATGAGTACCAGTTCTGGGCCTGGCGGTGGCATGGGTGGAGGACCGCTGAGGTGATAACCATGGAACAGAATGTAATACATCTTGAGGATATCAGACGCTACTATGTAATGGGAGATTTCATGGTGAAAGCCCTTGATGGGGTGACACTGTCCATCAAGAAGGGAGAGTTCACCTCAATAATGGGACCATCAGGAAGTGGGAAGTCAACCATGATGAATCTTATCGGCTGCCTCGATACTCCAACCAGCGGCTTGATCGACATCGATGGTGAGAATACCGCCGGTTTGAATGAAACTGAACTGGCCTATATCCGGAACCAGAAGGTTGGATTTGTCTTCCAGCAGTTCAACCTGCTGGGCAAGCTCACTGCCCTGGAGAATGTGGTAACCCCGCTTCTCTATGCTGGCATGGGAGTACGTGAACGTAAGCAGAAGGCAGCTGATGCACTGGAACGGGTTGGTCTTGCAGACCGCATGTATCACCGTCCTAATGAGCTTTCCGGAGGACAGAAGCAGCGGGTCGCCATTGCACGCGCCTTGGTGAACAACCCTACCATCTTGCTTGCTGATGAACCGACTGGAGCACTGGACAGCAAGACCGGAAGCCAGATCATGGAGCTCTTTGAGGAGCTGAATGCTGAAGGCAGGACGGTCATCTTGGTCACCCATGACAAGGAACTGGGAATGCGATGTCATCGGCAGATACATTTGCGCGATGGTAAACTGGAGGAAGGCTATGCTGTTTGAGAATATAAAACTCGCCTTCTCAGCAATGCGTGGCAGCAAAATGCGAACTGCTCTCTCCCTGCTGGGTATTGTCATCGGGGTTGCTTCGGTGGTAGCCATTCTGACTATTGGCCAGAGCGCATCCTCAAGCATCACCGACAGTATCGCTGTTGGTGGTTTGGATATGATTACCGTCTATCCATCCTATGCACAGCGCTCGACGGGAACCTTTGACGAGGAATTCAGCGATACACTGCTCAGGGATATTGAAGGATTGACAACGGTGCTTCCGCAGAACAACAGCAGTGCCCAGATCCGCAGTGGGCAGGAGACCATCAGTGCATCGGTTTCCGGGGTGCTTTCCAGCTATGGAGAGGTACTGAATCTGGAATATACTGAAGGTAGCTTCTTCGAGTCCATGGACAACATCAACTACCGCCAGGTTATCGTGCTTGGCTCTGATGTTGCAGAGGAGCTGTTTCCCTACCAGAGTGCCGTTGGCCAGTATGTAAGTGTGTTCAGAAATCAGGCGAAGAGTTATCTGGTGGTGGGTGTTCTGGAGAGCAAGGATGCAACATTCAATCTCTCTTACGATAATACGGTGTTTATTCCCTACAACACCTATGGGCAACGATTCACTAATACCTATGGAGTGGGTGCCTACGTCCTGAAAGTACAGGACGGGTATGATACCATCGAAGTTTCAGACAGGGTGACCGAATACCTTGATGGCATTGTGGGAAGTGATGGCTACAATATTTTCAGCCCAGCAAGCTTGGCAGAAATGGCGAATGAGATAACTGGAACGTTCAGTGCGTTCTTGGCAGCGATTGCCGCTATCAGTTTGTTGGTTGGAGGGATTGGGATCATGAACATTATGCTTGTTTCTGTTGCTGAACGTACCAAGGAGATTGGAATACGCAAGGCATTAGGAGCCAGCCCGAATGTCATTCGTGGTCAATTCATCTGTGAGGCGCTTACGCTGACCATTATTGGTGGTTTGTTGGGTATCGCACTTGGAGCCTTCATCAGCTATGGGGTGACCAATGTAATGAATTGGTCGTTGCATTTATCGTACACCTCGGTCATACTGGCGTTGGGCTTTTCCATGTTTGTCGGTGTCTTCTTTGGGTGGTATCCAGCAATGAAAGCCTCCCGCCTTGACCCGATTGATGCCCTTAATTACGAATAGGATTTTCGGGGGAGTATACGCTTGACTGTTAAGAAAACTAGGTGGATGATCGTTGATGGAAAGGAACCGTTCATCGTCATCACCTCACTCGCATTTGCCTTCATCGTCTTGATTTTCCTGGTGATTTTTCTCATCTCAGCTATTCTAGACCGTGAAGAGCTGAAGATGCAGAGTGAGGCTGAGAGAGCGTTCAACTCGGTTTTTCTTGCCTTGCAGGATAGTACTAATAAGGCACTGCAGGCCATGCAGGATGAGAATATCTCTGGTATTGGTGTGTACAACTCCCTGGGAAGGAAAGTACTGAGCCTCGGCAACGTTCCGATGACTATCCCACTGGACCGTTTTTCCTCAATGGATTCACTGCCCAAGGATGGTTCAAATACCGGGACCGCAACCTTCAACAAAGATACCGGGATGATCGAATATATTCGATTCAGCCGACTTACCATTCTGTTGGATACTGGAGAGCTTACCCTGACGGAAAATGGGTTGCTTCCCGCGCCTCTTGACTTCCCTGATGTTCTGTATCTCCACTTTGATGGGCAGAACTATTACCACCGGGTGATGGTAATCATGATTATAGGAATCATTTCCACTTTGATCTTGATGGGGCTTTTCTTGTTGGTGCTCTATATTTACCGGAACAACCGTCGGTACCGGGAGACCCTTGCAAAGCAGGAAAGTTTGGTAAACCTTGGTCAAGCGGCACGAACATTGACCCATGAGATCAAGAACCCGCTCAGTGCCATCACCATACAGCTTGCTCTTCTTAAGAAGACGCTTCCTGCAAAACATGCCGGAGAACTGAAACTCATCGAGCAAGAAATCAGAAGGCTAACCCAGCTTACAAACAAAGTCAGTGATTTCCTTCGCAACCCCTTGGGGAAACCGGTCGTGGTTGATTTGAATGAACTGTTCAATTCTTTGGTGATGCGGTTTGATAAGCCCATTCGTTTTTCGAGTGGTTCACCGCAGCAAATTGTCATCGATGTAGACAGGGCACGTTCAGTATTCGAAAATCTCCTGAAGAATGCTGTGGAAAGCAGCAGTACCCGAGACCCACAAGTAGAGGTACGAATCACCACAGATAAACGGAATTTAGTCCATATTTATGTCATGGACCGTGGTGATGGCATTAAGGTGGAGGATTCCAAGAAGATTTTTGACCCCTTCTTCACAACCAAGATCCATGGCTCAGGGATTGGTCTTTCCATCAGCCAACAGTTTGTGAAGGCAAGGGGAGGAAATATCCGGCTCTACCCACGTGATGGGGGAGGTACGGTTGCCGAGGTGGTGCTTCCTAAGTCCATCCATACGGCAAAATTGATGGGAGTAACGAGAAAATGAAGATCCTCATTGTTGACGATGAACCGAATATCCGAGAACTGATGCAGCAATACCTCAAGCTTGATGACATCGAGAGTGATTGTGCTGAGAATGGTCTCTCCGCACAACGCATGCTTCGCAAAGAAGCCTATGATGCTGCTCTGGTCGATTTGAAAATGCCAGGAATGGACGGACTCTCCCTGATCAGCTGGATCAGGGGTGAGGGCTTCCGTATGCCGATTATCATGGTCAGTGCCCATGGTGAGATTACTGACGCCGTATCTGCCCTTAAAACGGGTGCCCAGGACTATATTGTAAAACCTTTTGATCCAGAAGAACTGACCATCCGCTTGAAGAAGCTCGTAGACGCACAACACCTCAGGAACTCGGTAGAGAGTGAGACTCGTAACAATCGTGAGGATGACAAGCAGATCTTTGTTGGGGAAAGTACTTCGATCAAGAAGATCAAAGAAGTTATCACCAAGATTGGCGACACCAATTCAACGGTGCTTATCACCGGTGAGAGTGGCACAGGAAAGGAGGTTGTGGCTCGTGAGATTCATGCTTCCAGTCCAGTAAAAGGTGGACCGTTTGTAGCAATCAATATCGGAGGAGTTCCAGAAAACTTGCTTGAGAGTGAACTCTTTGGTTATGAAAAAGGAGCCTTCACCGGTGCTGCAGCCCGCAAGACCGGTATGTTTGAATTGGCAAGCGGCGGAACACTTTTCCTGGATGAAATCGGCGATATGCCACTCTCATTGCAGGTGAAGATTCTCAGGGTCTTGCAGGACCGTAGGATCAACCGCTTAGGGGGTACTGAAGCGATTCCCATCAATGCAAGAATTATAACGGCTACCAACAAGGACCTGGAACAGCAGGTCAGGGAAGGTGCCTTCCGTGAGGACCTGTTCTACCGGCTTAACGTGGTACGAATCATCATACCTCCACTCAGGGATAGAAGGGAAGATATTCCTTTGCTTGCTGCTGGAATTCTGAGACGGTTAAACCGTCAAATGGGACACAAGGTTACTGGATTTTCAGCAGATGCACTACAATTGCTCTGCGAGCACGACTTCTTCGGAAATGTCAGAGAACTGGAAAATATCCTCGAGCGAGCTATTATTTTCACAAGTGGCGAGGAGATCCAGTGCGATGACCTTGACCTGAGGGGATCTGTCTCCCTCCATACCCAGCATAAAAGTGAAACTCCAACGACCCCAGCAGAGGCAAAGAGTCTCAAGGATGTTGAAGTTGACGCAATCATCAGGGCGCTCCACCGTTGGGAGGGAAACCGTACCCGATCGGCACAAGAGCTTGGTATTAGCCGTAGGACCCTGATCAACAAGATTGCTGAATATGATCTGAATTTATAAGGAGCGAATCTGGTGAGTACATTACCTACTTGGGATTTGAATCCCATCTATCCTGGCTGTACCAGCAAGGAGTTTAAACACGACATGGAGTGGGTTGTTACCTCTTCTGTAGAGCTTGAGGCTAGCTTTCAAGATACAAAAAAGGACTTGAAAGACCTTCTTTCTACGTATGAGTTGATTCTTGACTATCTGGAGAACCTCGATGCGTATAGTGCTGCATGCCTGACTACAGACACCTCAAACGAGGAGTATATGAAGGCAGTATCACAAACTGAGGAGGCTTCTTTGGTGGTTCAGCATATGCAGGTTGCCTTTCTCAACTTCCTAGCCACAAGAACCGAGGAGATTGCCAGGCGAAGTGGGGAAGGTGGGGACCTCTCCCCCTACCGATTCCCTTTGCATGAGCTTCTGGAAGAACAGCGTCATCTGATGAGCGAGGAGTTGGAAGATCTCGCGAACGACCTTGCCCGCAGTGGAACTGATGCTTTTTCCCGTTTACAGGAAGCCTTGAGCAGCAGTGTTTCCACTGCTTGGGACGAACAAACCGAAAAAACCGTCATCCAGCTGAGAAATGAAGCATTCAATGCTGATAGGAGTATCCGGAAGAAAGCGTTTGAGAAAGAGCTGGAGATATGGAAGTCCTATGAGGTTGCCTTTGCATCGAGCTTGAACGGGGTGAAGGGAACTACAATTGCCCTGGATGCGAGACGGGGGTATGATTCTCCCCTTGACCGCTCCTTGATGCAGTCAAGAATAAATCGTCCCATCCTCGATGCGCTTATCTCCACCCTTGAGAAGAACCTCCCCATGTTCCGCGGATACCTGCAGAACAAGGCAAAGGCTCTTGGATTCGATAGCTGTGCATTCTATGACCTGTTTGCGCCAGTAGGGAAGGAAGAACAACACTTCAGCTATGAGGAAGCTCATGCGTTCATTGTCCAGCAGTTCAGTTCCTTCGATCCTGAGATGGGCAAGTTTGCTGACCATGCATTCCAAGCTCATTGGATCGACCCCGAGAGTCGAAAGGGCAAGGTTGGGGGAGCATACGACACGGCTTTTCCTCTCGTTAAGCAGAGTAGAATTCTCTCCAACTTTGACTTCACCTATAATGGGGTTTCCACTCTTGCCCATGAACTGGGACATGCGTGGCATGACCATGTGGTGTTGCAGAAAAGCAATCTATTGCGTTCTTATCCGATGACCTTGGCAGAGACTGCCTCCATATTCAGTGAGTTCCTCGTATTCCAAGGAGCGCTGGAGAAGAGCAGCAGTGAGGGAAGACTTGCCCTCATTGAACACTTCCTGCAGGATGCCACGCAAGTATGTGTTGATATCTTGAGTCGGTACTATTTCGAGAGTGCTGTATTCAGTAAACGTAAAGAGGGCGATCTGAGTGCCAATGCATTCTCTGCCTTGATGGAAGATGCCCAAAAAAGGACCTACGGGGAAGGCCTATCCGTCTATCATCCTTACATGTGGGCTGTGAAAGGGCACTATTACTCATCAGATTTTTCCTTTTATAACTATCCATATGCTTTTGGGCAGTTATTTGCCTTAGGCCTCTGGGCTCAGAGCAAACAGACAGGTAAGGATTTTCCAGCCTCCTACAAGGAGCTGCTTGGTGCAACCGGCAGCCTTCCTGCTGCAGAGGTAGCTGGGTTGGCCGGGATTGACCTAACTGATGTCTCATTCTGGCAGGAAGCAATGGATGTCATCGCCTCCTATGCAAAGGAATTTGCCGATGGCTTATGAGATTGAGAAACTCATTCAAGGTGGCGCAGGACTCACAACCAGCAAGGAAGGAAAACGAATCCTTGTCATGGATGTGCTGCCTGGTGAGTTGGTCGAACTGGAGAACTTCCAGGAGAAGTCAGGGTTCATCCGTGCAACCCTGCAAACTATCCTAAGAGCAAGTAAAGAGAGAGTTACTCCTCCCTGCCCCTATTGGGGGGTGTGTGGAGGTTGTGACTTCCAGTATGCCAAGGATGAGAAGCAAGGAGTCCTGAAAGAAGGAATTGTCCTGGACAATATCAAGCGACTTGGAGGGATAGATCCTGATTCTTTTACGATAGGGCAGCTTGAGACAGGACCAGCTTGGGGATATAGAAACAGGGTACGCTTTCATGTAGATATTGCTGAGCGGAAGGTAGGATTCCTTGCGCGGAAAAGCAAGTCCTTGGTACCTATTGATCACTGTCCCATACTCTGTAAGAACCTTAATGCGCTCCTTGAAAACCCTGACCGGTTGTTCAAGGCTGCCAGAACCCTGATGTTCTCCAACAGGGGAGGGAAGAGCGGGTTCATTGAGGTGCCTGCTTTCAGTGGTGATGATGAGGTCTCCTTGCTTGATGAATTGGTCAAAACCACTGTGGGAGGGCATACCTTCTTTGTCACCGCATCGGTGTTCTTCCAGTCGAATGAGTACTTGCTTCCTGCTCTAACGAGCTATGTAGCCTCCCACGCGGTGGGGGATACCGTTATGGATCTCTATAGTGGAGTAGGGACATTCAGTGCATTTCTGCAGCAACCGGGGAGACGTATGATTGCCGTTGAGAGGCAGAAGCAATGCCTCTCTCTCGCCAAACGGCATACTCCTGATTGTGAGTTTTATAGTGAGCCGGTTGAGAGCTGGGCCAAAGAGCAGAAGAGCTCTGTGGATACGGTCGTGGTCGATCCTCCCAGGGTAGGCCTTGATGCCTCCCTTCCCTCCCTGATTGCTTCCTGGAAGAGTAGTCGTATCATCTATGTTTCATGCAATAGTGTAACGTTGGGACGAGACTTGCAACGATTTGCCTCTGAGGGCTACACTCTTACACAGGTGAAGGTGTTCGACCTCTATCCCCAGACGTTTCATAGTGAAGTTGTTGCCATCCTTGACCGGTAGGGAGAAAAGACCATGAAAGACGGGTTTGTCAAATGTGCAGTTGCCTCGGCCTCCGTTCGCGTAGCCGACCCCATATATAACGCAGCATCCATTATTTCACTGATGCGCTCAGCAGTAGAGAGAGAAGTTCGGCTTCTTGTACTGCCTGAGCTGGTAACCACTGCCTATACCTGCGCCGATCTTTTTCTTCAGAAATCTCTGCAGAACGGGGCTGTTGATGCAATAGCCAAGGTTGTAGAGGAGAGCAAGAACAGTGACCTCTTGGTAGTCTTTGGCTCTCTTATTCCCTTACATGGTAGGTTGTATAACTGTGCTGTAGTAGTTCAAGGGGGACGTATTCTGGGGTTGGTCCCCAAGCAACATCTGCCTAACTATCTCGAGTTCTACGAGAAGCGTTGGTTCCGGGTACCCACAGATGAGAATAGTGAAGTGGAATTTCTGGGCCAGAGTACCTACTTCGGCACCCGTTTGCTCTTTACGTGTACCAATATTCCTGAGCTGGTAGTAGCCAGTGAGGTCTGTGAGGATCTTTGGGTACCCCGCTCCCCCAGTACGGACCATGCAGTTGCTGGTGCTACGGTCATCACGAACTGTTCAGCAAGTGATGAATTGGTGGGTAAGGAAGAGTATCGTCGTTCTTTGGTAGAAACCCAAAGTGGTAGACTGCTCTGCGCATACCTCTACAGCGATGCAGGGGAGGGTGAGTCCACTACCGATCTTGTGTTCTCTCCCCATAACCTGATCTATGAGGATGGTCATAGACTTGCTGAGCAGAGTGGAGAGAGTGACACACTCCTCATAACTGAGATTGATGTACAGAAGCTTGCCTTGGAGCGGATCCGCCGGCAGAGTTTTGGCTACGATGACAGTGCTTATCAACGTATTCCCTTTACCCTTGAGGAGAAGGAGTGCTCTCTGACAAGGAGGATTGATAGGAATCCGTTCGTCCCCTCTGATAAACAGACAATGACTGCACGCTGTGAGAAAATTCTTACCTTGCAATCCCTCGGGTTGAAGAAACGTCTCGAACATACGAAAGCAAAACAGGTGATAGTGGGTTTGTCAGGGGGATTGGACTCTACCTTGGCATTATTGGTCTGTGTAAGGGCTTTCGATGCTCTCAATTTCCCCAGAAGAGGCATTCTCGCTGTAACCATGCCAGGCTTCGGTACCACGAAACGAACCAAGGGGAATGCCGCCAAACTTGCAAACGCGCTTGATGTGGAGTTGCTAACCATCTCCATCTCCAAGGCAGTAGGACAACACTTCAAGGATATTGGTCATGACCCAACGCTCACCGATGTCACTTATGAGAACAGCCAGGCCCGGGAGCGTACCCAGGTTTTAATGGACCTTGCCAACAAAAAAGGCGGGATGGTTATTGGCACTGGTGACCTCTCAGAGCTTGCCCTTGGTTGGGCAACCTATAACGGGGATCATATGTCCATGTACGGGGTGAATGCATCGGTTCCCAAGACCTTGGTCAAGCATTTGGTTTCTTACATTGCCCAGATCAGCAATCCCCCATTGAAGAAGGTGCTGCTTGATGTCGTTGACACACCGGTAAGTCCTGAACTACTTCCCGCGAAAGGCGATGGAACGATTAGCCAAGTGACAGAAAATCTTGTTGGTCCGTATGAACTGCATGATTTCTTCATCTACCAAGTGGTACGTTTTGGGTACAGTCCCGCAAAGGTGTATCGTCTCGCCAAGTTTGCCTTTCGGGGTGTCTATGAGCCTGCCTTCATCCTCGGGTGGTTGAAAACCTTCTATCGTCGGTTCTTCAGCCAGCAGTTCAAGCGATCTTGTCTTCCCGATGGGCCTAAAATTGGATCGGTCTCCCTCTCTCCCCGCGGGGATTGGCGGATGAGTAGCGACTCCTCTGTGGCTCTTTGGCAACAGGAGTTGGAAACGCTAGCAGACTAATATAAGAATCATTAAAAAAGTTGCTTCTCTTTTGTAGCTTCTTTGCTGAGTAACTGTTATACAAGTGAGGAGTTGCTAATCTCTATGCGCAAAAGTTCACTAATTCTCATTTTCATCATGATCCTCATGGTCCCTTCCGCTATCGGAGCAAGGAGCTTACTCAATGTAAGCCTCGGCTTTGGTGCCACCTACTCACCTGAAGAAGCAGGTGATATTTCCCTTGGGTTCCAGGATCCAGATAACTGGATGTTCTCAGGTGAGTTGAGTGCCCGTCTTGCATTCCTGCAGGGACAGGCCATGGTTTATCCCATTACCTGCAGTGACGATGCGCAAGGAGTACTCCTTATTGGGATGGGGTCGGTGAGTCTTCCTGTACTTGGTTCTGTACTCGCTCTGGAATTCGGTGCTGGTCCAAGCGTAACCTATATGCCAACCTCCTCTAGTAGCTCCCGCTCATATTATGAACTTGCAAATGGAGACTGGGCTGATGCCGAAGAGAAAACCTTCAGTGAGGCAATGTTCGAAAGTCCGGTGTATCTCCAGATTGGATTAGGCTCTGAAATTGGTCCTGTGGGCCTGAGAGTCCGATGCTTGATGGAAAGCGAAGCAACATTGGGTTCAGTGTTCACCTCAAGTCAGTGGTGGGGTATATTTGCTATAGATAATGCCTCCCTCTCCCTTGCGTTGGCACTGAAAATGTTTTAAATTATGTACGCAATAAGTAATGTGTCATAAGAAGATGACAAAAGGGGTTATGAAATGAAGAAAAAAAGCATGGTATTACTGCTCATCGTATGTGTGATGCTACCTGCAGCACTGAGTGCTGCTGTTGTTGATTTGAGTTTAGGTGTGACAGCCCAATATAAGGAAAATTTGGGATCCATCAAAACACAGCTTGATGATAATGACTTTGATGGA
>JAGYOG010000012.1 GCA_018399495.1 Sphaerochaeta sp. | reverse complement strand
TTGATCGGAGTTCTGCATCGGGGATGCCATGATCTTTCCACCATAAGTAACCGCATCGAGGGATTTCTCAGCGATAGCATCGACGAACTTCTCTCTGGGGATATACTTGGTGAGGTCCTCGATATACCCACGTTCGGTGTAGTTGGCGATCAGTGGAATATCCATCACAAGTAGGTCGATGTTCGGCTCCTTCGCTCCGAATCGGACTTCAAGATTCTGGAAATAGGTATCCCAGGGATACTCCTCAACAATAATCTTAATGTCAGGGTGAGAAGCCATGTAGGCATCTGCCATGATCTTAGCCCTGTTCTCCTCGTTGTGGAACTGATACGAGAATACCTTCAGGACTTTTTCGGTGTCAGCAGCCTTCTGGTCCGCTTGGCCTCCTGCAAACAGGATGGTACCTGTTAACAAGATAAGAAGAGTTATGGCTCTCCATCTGTGTGTCGTAGACATATGCATGTCCTCCTTTACGATTGATGGCTCAGCATACCTCCTCTTCTTCGGTTCCGATAGGTACGTTAGTACCTCGATGAGTACTCAATTGGTACTACTTGAATGCATCGATCCTATCCTGCAAGTAGAGTTTCACCACCTGTGAGCGCTTGTGGACCCCCATCTTGCCATAGATATTCGTCAGGTAGTTCTTGACAGTCTGTTCAGCCAGATTTGCAGTAGTCGCTATCTCCTTGTTACTAAAACCTTGCACCACCAATTCCAGGATCTCCTTCTCAAGCCTCGTAAGTTCTATGAACCATGTGGGTAAAGAAGTAGTCCTTGTGTTCTCTGAATATCTTTTAGTATCAGGCAGTCGCAGGTTTTCGGTCAGTTTGGAGACAACTGAAGGGGATATCTGGTTAATCCCGGCATAGATGGCTCTGATGGCAGTTATGACCTCCTCCGGAAGAATCGTCTTCAGGAGATATCCTTTGACCCCATACCCAAGAGCCTGAAACACATACTCATCCTCATCGAAGGTGGTGAGCATCATGATCTTCATATGAGGGAATTGCTTGAGGATGGCTCGAGAAGCCTCCACCCCACCCATACCAGGCATCTTGATGTCCATAATTAGGACATCAGGTTGATCCTCCTGTGCAGCTCGGATTGCATCTTCACCGTTGTGTTGGATGCTAGTGATCACTATATCATCGGCCCTACTCATGATAACCTGCGCTAGGCTGTGGACAAACAACAACTGATCATCGACAAGCTGTACTCGTATCTTTGAGTTCGACATCTAACGTACCTCCAATTCTATGAATTCTTGGTTTAGGATCGGAAGTCTTGCTACTAAAAGGAATCCGGTGGGTAGCGACTGATACATGAGCGTCCCAGACAGGTCCTCGATCCTTTCAGCCATCCCCTTGAGTCCGATCCCCTCCACGATCTCCTTACTACCAAGGCCATTGTCTTCGATACTCACGACAAGGGATGAACTGTCTTCGAAGAAGATCATAGTCACCTTTGTAGCTTTCCCATGCCTGAATGCGTTCGTCAGCCCTTCCTGGACATACCGCAGGAGAAAATGGTCATAGCGCTTGTATCTTCTGCCCTGGAAGTTTGAGAACTCAAGCTGGATTTCCATATGGGTGACCTTCTTAAAGTTCTGTACAATCTTCAGGATCCGGTTCTCCAACGGGATGGCTACATCTTCGATAGTACGCAACTGCTTGAGGGCAGACCTGATCTCCCCATGCCCATTACGGGCCTGCAAGCGAGCCTGATCGAGTATTTCCTTGAGAGTCTGACTCTTTCCCAAATGGAGCAAATCCTCAGCATATTCAAGCATCATGATGATGCTCATCAATGTATACCCCGTTATATCATGGATCTCTCGGGTCATACTCAATCTCTCCTCGATTCGCGACTCCTTCTCGATCTGGAGGGCGAAGTCCTGAAACCCGAGGTTCGTATCGATCAGATTGTTGATGTAAAGTTCTTTAAGCAAAAGCTCGGTATGATACTCGAAGATTTTCTGCTTGGTAACAGAGAGATAGTGACAGGTTATGAGTATGCTTATAATCAGAAACCTCGATGCCCATAGCTCTGAGACCGATGGTGGTGGGAAGCTGATACCGAAGAGGGTTCTGAACCCCTCTAGCAGGAGAATGATCCCTCCGAGCATCAAGGATACCGGAATTCCGCTTGCTTTCGGGAGCTTCACTGAGATGGCATAGAAGAGTAGGAGGCAATAGAGCAGTGTAATTCCCATCTCAGAGAGCAACAGACGGATTACAAGAAGTGAGAATAGTACGAGAAATGCCATACTCAAGAACTGAGGTACTGGCCCTTTAGCTAAGAGGAACCAGCCGCAGGCCACAACAGAGAGGGATGCAAGGATGATCACTTGAGTACGGACGTTCATCACCTGATAGAGTTCGTTCTTTCCGTCTAGTATCAGATAGGCGAAGATCGCAAAGAAGATAGTGAGGATGACAAGATAATCATGTGTCCTAAGACGAACATCCAATACCCGTCCCCGTTTACTTGCCCCACGTATGGTTTGCATGCTTCCACAATACCACAGTAAGAGAGAAAAAGCAGTAACGATCAAAATGAGCTCAGATAACGTGGTGTGGCTTGAAAGCTAGGGCAACAGAATAACTTGCCTACCAACTGAATTCAATCATCTCATATTAAAACCCATGGTTCCAAGATCTGAATACCCTTGATTCCAAAAATCGAAAACTCAGCGCTGCATTGGCCGGCTCCGGCTTGCGGACCGCTAGGGGAGCAAGAAACGAGGAGCCGAATAGCCACCAAGCGCGTAGGGGAATGCATTCCCCTTCCCCTCCATAGACCACGAATAAAGCCTGCAAAATAACCCCCTAGAAACACGGCACGAGGATTATGTGGAGATTCTACCTAGCACCCATCTCCTTCGAGAAAGGGATGGAATCCATCGCCCCCTCCCTTGAAACCGCCAAGGCGGCCGCATCAGATGCTATTCTGATAGCTTCCTTTAAAGTAGAATCTTTTCCCAAGGATGTAAGGAAATAGCCGATGAACGTATCGCCAGCTGCTGTAGTATCGACCACTTGAGCAGGGTGTGCTGGTTCATGGTAGGTGGTTGAACCCTCGTTCCAGTAGACCCCGTCGGCTCCTGCAGTAAGGATAATCTGGACCTCAGGGTAGAGGCTACAAAGATGCTCGATCAGCACCTTGGGAGACGCCTCAGTACTACTTGTCAACCCTTGAGCTTCGGTCTCGTTACAAATGAGTATCTCAACTCTATTTAGTGGTAAGGATAGAAGCCCCTCGGTGAAGGGAGCAGGATTCATACAGATACGAAGGCGACGATCACATGCCAGTTCCAAAATTAGTGGTAGTGAAGAGATCTCGTTCTGTATCAGTAATACCTCCTTTCCAGTAAGAGAGTCGAAGACAGCTCGAATATAACTCTCATCCTGCATATTGTTTCCGCCTCCGAAAAGGATGATCGAATTCTGTCCGCTCTTATCGACCTGAATGATCGTATGACCAGTTGCAACCTCGTCAGTAACCCGCAGCAAAGAGGTGTCAACGCCAGAGGAATCCAGAAGCTCTTTGAGCCAACGACCATTCTCTCCGATTGTCCCGGCATGCTTGACCGACCCACCAGCCCGAACGATGGCCACAGACTGGTTAGCCCCCTTTCCTCCGGCATGGATATGGTAAGAGGAACTTGGAAGGGTTTCCCCAGGACGTATGATATGATCGACCTGATAGACATGATCGATATTAATTGATCCGAAGTTAAGGATGTCCATCTCTCAGTTTCTCTTTCCCTTTGGATTCAGTCGTTCGAACATATCGGAAAAGATTGCATCACGATCCAGTCTGAAGGCTACCTCAATCTGTCCCCTCCTAGGATCCATGATATAGGAACCATCCTCACTAACCCTTGGACGAGCGATCGAATAGGATTGGATCGTCTCAGGCAGGGTCAACCAGGCCACGGGAGCCACATCCCAAATCTCCTTGACCCCGAAGGAACCTGGAAGATAGTCACAGAAGCGCGCATAGAGAAACGTACAGAGTCTATCATCATGTGATAGGTATCTCTCGAGCTCACATACTGTGGATGACAAATGGGATGATACGGGCTCACAGGGCATCAGATGCATCGGAATCTTAGAGTCGAAAACTACCTGGGTTGCCTTGATGTCGCCACAGAGGTTGAACTCGTAAGTGACCGGCCACCCTGGTAGATGCCCCCCAAGCCAGTAGAGATGCGTTCGTGTCGCGATTGTCGGATCGACAAGTAGTGCCGATGCGATATTCGTAAGCGCACCGATAGCGATTATCACAAGGGGATCCTCTTGGCTGTAACCCTTTGATCGCTCTATGAGATCATCTACAGCACCTGAAGCAACTGGGATATCTTTACGGGAAAGGAACCGGTCTGAGCCCATGAAGTGGGGTGTCTCAGGGACCTCCAAACGCTCAAGAAGTCGCTCGATCTCCTCATAGCTCTTTTGCATCCCATCACCTGCCGAGCTTGACCTATCATTGTGAAAGGGGGCAGCATATATCGCCTTGAGATTAAGTCGGTCGGAAGCTCGTTGGAGATATGCCAAAGCGAACTGGTCATCTATTTCGTTAAAGGTGTCAGTATCAAGTACGACATCCTGCTTATGCTTTTTCATTTTCTACTCCTATTCTTTGAGGGCAGTGCCCACGACACTCGCGATATAGTACCGCTGCAGAGGCATCAGTAGGATCAGTGGGATGAAACATAAAAGGCTCGCTGCAGCAAGCTTCATACCCCAAAGAGTACCGTACTGCTGGGTGAAGGTTGACAACGCTATCTGGATCATTCCGTTCTCGATTGAGCGAGAAACGACCAATGGCCAGAGGAATGCCTCCCATTGGGCCAAAAAGAGAATCAGAGAGGCTCCAATCATTGTTGGGAGGGTAAGAGGAAGATAGATTTTACTCAGTACCTGCAGGCTTGATGCCCCATCGATCAGGGCGGCCTCCCTGAGTGCTTTAGGAACCTGAGAAAAGAACTGGATAAACATGAAGATCACCATCCCGTTCCCGACCACTGGGAGAATCAACGCAATTCTCGTGTCTATCAACCCTAGGGAGTCTACGAGATTATAAGTAGGGATCACGAGGACGTCAGGGGGCATGAGGAACGAAGAAAGGACGATGGAGAAAAGGATCCCCTTACCAACGAAGTTAATCGTGGCGAAGGCGAACCCGGCTGCAGCATTTATGATCACTCCACACACCACTGTTACTGCTGCTACAACGAGGGTGTTCACAAGAGCTGAAGAGAAAACGTCGTTGGTGAAGACCCCGATAAAATTCTTCATCGTGAATGGAAGAGGGATCAACGCCTTAATCGACAGGGGTGAGAGCCCTGCAAAAACGAGGTTCTCAGGCCTGAAGGAGGCGATAAGGGACCAGATGATTGGGACCACGAATATTAACCCGAAGAGGATCGATAGGATATGGAAGAGAAAATGTTGGAGTGTCGTCGTCCTGCGTATCATATTTCACGTTCCCCCGTTACTTTGAACTGGATGGCCACAACCGTCATAAGCATCAACATGAGGAAGACAATCATGGCCATCCCATGTCCCATATCCCCCTGGAGCATTGCAGTCCGATAAGCTTCATGCATCAGGACGTTCGTCGAGGAGTCAGGTCCTCCTTTGGTGATCATGAAGATCGGGATGAAGAGCATGAAGTTGGCAGCTGTATCGGTCACGAATACGAACAGAATCGTCTTGGCAAGCAGTGGTAAGGTGATGTAGAAGAAGGAAGCGATAGGTTCTATTCCCTCCACATCACAGGCTTCGTAGATCTCTCGAGGGATGTTCTTCAACCCTGCAAGGATGAATATCATCCAAAAGGAGCACCCTTTCCAGGAGGCAATACCGATAATAATCCACAACGCTTGGCTCGGAGAGTTGAAGAAAGGCTGCCTCGGGATTCCGACACTGTTGAGTATGTAGTTCATCACCCCATTGCCAGGACGGAAAAAGATACTCCAGTATATCGTCGTTACAGCCAAGGAAACGCCCAGAGGGATGAAGAACAGTAGTCTGTAGAACAACCTCCCTCTGAACTCCATATTGATTAATAGGGCCATCACGACCGCTATCACTACCTGAATCGGATTGATCAGGAGATTCAGCTTAGTGGTGACCCAGACTGAGTTCCAGAACGATCGATCAAAGAAGAGGTCAAGATAATTATTGATCCCAACGAACACCTTACTGCCACTAAGATAGCTCACTTTGTAGAAACTCTCTCCGAACACGATGATGATCGGATATATCTTAAAAAGGAGGATCAACCCGACAGCGGGGAATAGGAACATGTAGGCTTTGAGAGAATCTCTCTTCAATCGATTGTTCATATGCTATTGGACCCTTGAGATGTTCTTCTCTATCTCTTTGATCGCTTCATCCAAGGCTTTCTTCGGATCCACTCCCTGAGCAGCATCAGTGAAGGCTTTGTCGAATCCAGCATTGATGAAGGGGTAATAAGGGGTCACTGGTCTTCCCTCTGCAGTATTAAGTACTTGATAGACTCCCAGTCTCTGGGCACTAACCGGAAAGGCATCATACTTCTCATTGGTAGAAAGCTCCTCTAGCATATGCTTCGATGCAGGTAGCTCTCCATTGGCATCGTACCAAAGTTTAGTTCCCTCGTCACTCAAGGTCCACCAGGAAAGGAATTCAGCAGCTAGCCGCTTGTTATCCTCTGATGCAGTCTTGGCGATTCCTGTGACCCAGGAGCCTGTGGGAGTCGTTGATACACCGTCTGCAAAGTAGGGATGCGCTGCTACAACTACGTTTATGTCAGCTTCGAGTATCCGTTTCAGATTCCATCCACCACCAACCATCATTGCATAGGAGCCATTTATGAACTCTGAAGGGGAATCATACCCGGGGAGGAAGGCGCTTGGGACTTCTACCTCATAAGTGGTGAACAGATCTCCATAGAACTTCACTGCATCATACCATACTGGTTGGTCAAGGTATCCTATGACGGTCGTCCCATCCGGAGAGACAATCTTTCCACCACGAGAGCCTCCTAAGGGCTGTAGTTGATAGAGTCTACCTGCCTGTTCGATATGCAGCCCGTAAATGTCGGTGATAGAGTCCCCATCGACGTCTTTCTTCATCTTCATAGCTGCCTGCAGGACCTCATCCCAGGTCCAAGCACTCTCACCCCATCTGCGAGCGAACTCTTCGGTAATCACCGTGTCGGCATCCACTACAACCTCTGGTAGCTTTACCCCTGCGGCTTTAGCCATATCCACGTTGATATAGAGGTATTGATCGGAGTTCTGCATCGGGGATGCCATGATCTTTCCACCATAAGTAACCGCATCGAGGGATTTCTCAGCGATAGCATCGACGAACTTCTCTCTGGGGATATACTTGGTGAGGTCCTCGATATACCCACGTTCGGTGTGGTTGGCGATCAGTGGAATATCCATCTAAAGGAGAGAAGTAGGTCGATGTTCGCTCTTCGCTCGAATCGGACTTCAAGATTCTGAAATAAGTATCCCGAGGATACTCCTCAACAATAATCTTCCCAATGTCGCAGGTATGAAGCCGTAGGCATCTGCCATGATCTTAGCCCTGTTCTCCTCTGTTGTGGAACTGATACGAGAATACCTTCGAGACTTTCGGTGTCAGCAGCCTTCACCTGGTCCGCTTGGCCTCCTGCAAACAGGATGGTACCTGTTAACAAGATAAGAAGAGTTATGGCTCTCCATCTGTGTGTCGTAGACATGCATGTCCTCCTTTACGATTGATGGCTCCAGCATACCTCCCTCTTCTTCGGTTCCGATAGGTACGTTAGTACCTCGATGAGTACTCAATTGGTACTACTTGAATGCATCGATCTATCCTGCAAGTAGAGAGTTTCACCACCTGTGAGCGCTTGTGGACCCCCATCTTGCCATAGATATTCGTCAGGTAGTTCTTGACAGTCTGTTCAGCCAGATTTGCAGTAGTCGCTATCTCCTTGTTACTAAAACCTTGCCACCAATTCCGGATCTCCTTCTCAAAGCCTCGTAAGTTCTATGAACCATGTGGGGTAAAGAAGTAGTCTTGTGTTCTCAGATATCTTTTTGATCAGGCGGTCGCAGGTTTTCGGTCAGTTTGGAGACAGCTGAAGGGGATATCTAGTTTAAATATCCGGCATAGATGGCTCTGATGGCAGTTATGACCTCCTTGGAAGAATCGTCTTAGGGAGATATCCTTTAACCCCATACCCAAGAGCCTGAAACACATACTCATCCTCATCGAAGGTGGTGAGCATCATGATCTTCATATGAGGAGTAGCGAGGATGGCTCGAGAAGCCTCCACCCACCCATACCAGGCATCACCGATGTCCATAATTAGGACATCAGGTTGATCCTCCTGTGCAGCTCGGATTGCATCTTCACCGTTGTGTTGGATGCTATATTCAATTATATATCATCGGCCCTACTCATGATAACCTGCGCTAGGCTGTGGACAAACAACAACTGATCATCGACAAGCTGTACTCGTATCTTTGAGTTCGACATCTAACGTACCTCCAATTCTATGAATTCTTGGTTTAGGATCGGAAGTCTTGCTACTAGGAATCGGTGGGTAACTGACGCTGATACATGAGCGACAGGTCCTCGATCCTTTCAGCCATCATGAGTCGATCCTCCACGATCTCATACTACCCAAGGCCATTGTCTTCCGATACTCACGACAAGGGATGAACTGTCTTCGAAGATCATAGTCACCTTTGTAGCTTTCCCATGCCTGAATGCGTTCGTCAGCCCTTCCTGGACATACCGCAGGGAGAAAATGGTCATAGCCTTGTATCTTCTGCCCTGGAAGTTTGAGAACTCAGCTGGATTTCCATATGGGTGACCTTCTTAAAGTTCTGTACAATCTTCAGGATCGGTTCTCCAACGGGATGGCTACATCTTCGATAGTACGCAACTGCTTGAGGCAGACCTGATCTCCCCATGCCCATTACGGGCCTGCAAGCGAGCCTGATCCGAGTATTTCCTTGAGAGTCTGACTCTTTCCCAAATGGAGCAAATCCTCAGCATATTCAAGCATCATGATGATGCTCATCAATGTATGCCCCGTTATATCATGGATCTCTCGGGTCATACTCAATCTCTCCTCGATTCGCGACTCCTTCTCGATCTGGAGGGCGGGAAGTCACTGAAACCCGAGGTTCGTATCGATCAGATTGTTGATGTAAAGTTCTTTAAGCAAAAGCTCGGTATGATGCTCGAAGATTTTCTGCTTAGTAACAGAGAGATAGTGACAGGTTACCAGATATGCTTATAATCAGAAACCTCTGATGCCCATATGCTCTGAGACCGATGGTGGTGGGAAGCTGATACCAGAAGTTCTGAGCCCCTCTAGCAGGAGAATGATCCCTCCGAGCATCAAGGATACCCGGAATTCCGCTTGCTTTCAGGGCTTCACTGAGATGGCATAGAAGAGTAGGAGGCAATAGAGCAGTGTAATTCCCATCTCAGAAACAACAGACGGATTACAAGAAGTGAGAGAATAGTACGAAATGCCATACTCAAGAACTGAGAGTACTGGCCCTTTAGCTAAGAGGAACCAGCATGGCCCATGAGAGGATGCAAGGATGATCACTTGAGTACGGACGTTCATCACCTGATAGAGTTCGTTCTTTCCGTCTAGTATCAGATGGCGAAGATCGCAAAGAAGATAGTGAGGATGACAAGATAATCATGTCCTAAGACGAACATCCAATACCCGTCCCCGTTTACTTGCCCCCACGTATGGTTTGCATGCTTCCACAATACCACAGTAAGAGAGAAAAAGCAGTAACGATCAAAAATGAGCTCAGATAACGTGGTGTGGCTTGAAGCTAGGGCAGCAGAATCTTGCCCTACCAACTGAATTCAATCATCTCATATTAAAACCCATGGTTCCAAGATCTGAATACCCTTGATTCCAAAAATCGAAAACTCAGCGCTGCATTGGCCGGCTCCGGCTTGCGGACCGCTAGGGGAGCAGAGCCGATAAGCCACCAAGCGCGTAGGGGAATGCATTCCCCTTCCCCCTCCATAGACCAATACCACATTCACATCACATAGACAGCAGTAAGCAAAAGGCACTTTGTTTACACCGCCATTTTCACCGTCATTATACATGGATCAAGAACAGCAGTTCACGCCCCAATTCACTACTGTAGTCGGGAAAAACCATGCAAATTAGATGTCTCCATGGCCACTGCATATAGCTATGACAATTCCAGCGAGCTCGAATGTGGAAAACGAGCAGGCCTACCTGGCACCCTGTTTTATGAAAAACCTGCAAAAGAACCCCATAGAAACACGGCACGAGGATTATGTGAAGATTCTACGTGGTACCTATTTCACATGAAGGTAAATACCGGAAAATGTATGCAAACCCTTTCCTAGAAAAATTCTCACCAATCATTTTTCTAGCACACGTTTCCTTGTTTATGGCAGTTCCATCGCTAACTTTACAAAATAGGAATGAAGATCCTCCACAAATTGAAAATTTTCTCCTCTCCTGTTGATCACTCCTTCAAGTTCATAAATCTTTATCCAAATACGCCAGGGTTGAATCTCCGTGACCTATTATTACATATGAGAATTCCTTGCGGTTTAAGGTATTTCTTACAAGCTTGAGAAATGAACCCTGCATAAAAGGAAAACATTATATCAAAGCTGTTTTCTTCAATTGGAAGAGGTTTTGAATAATCAGCTTTAAACCATTTAACGATTGAGTCTCTGTATACATTTTTCCTTTTTCAGAAATTGTGTACTAGGTTTTCTATCTTCCGAAAATTCTGGAATTCTTTTGTCCATATCTATATAAGTCATATCATGAATACATAATAGGGTGTTATATGAACAAAGGAACCAGGATACAATCCCGGATGGTTGGTATTTTTGAGCCAGCATCTTAAATAATTGCTTTCTCTCATCTTGTTTATCAACAAATATCTCTCCTTCGATACAGGCTTGGTATTTGATAATCCTATCATATTAATTTCCCCAATCGATAATAACTACAGTATTATATGGTCCGATCAAGGCAATTTCAATAATATTAGTAATTTAATGATTTCCTGTGGTATCCGGTTCTTGGGAAACTCATAATACACAAAAATGTATGAGGATGATGCATTCTGGACATCAGGACTGCGGATTTTGCTGGGATGGACTTCTGAAATGTGGCTATCGGCCGCCATCCCCCTGTGGTAGTTCAAATCTGCACTTGCTTGTATTTTGAGTAGATGTCTCAGCTGACAACTTGCCCATGATAAGATTACCTTTGCAGTATTTTGTTGTTCAAACACTTATTTTTGGAATTTTACCAGTTTTTCAGCTTTTGATATTTTAGACTACTCAATTTCGTCAATTTATCCACCTACGCACACTCGTATCCTCAACAATACCGTTGATTAATATGCCAATTAGTTTTGGGGTTTGGTGGTTTTTCTTCGTCTTTGGTCACAGCCCTCTTGGAGCTGTAATGAGTGCTCTTTCGGACCTTGTTCCCTCTCTCATCGATCTCGATGTTGGAGCCCTTCGCCTTCAGTTTCTGTATGCGTTTGAAGCGGCGTTCATGGATGATTGGGGAGGTGATGGTTAGTGACCGATGGACCTCGAGCAGGTCACGAACCGTTCTCTTGGATTGAGGAAACTCTGAATCTGTTTCTCCATGAGACTGAGGTGCCGGTATATTTCTCATTGGTGAGATGTTCTCGATCGTCTTCACCGGCCATTTCTTCTTTCCGCTGGGAGTGGGAACCTTCAGGGATTCAACTCCTTCTTGATCCTCACAGATACTCCAGCCTTGCTCGTACCAATCAAAGATCTTCAGAACTATCCTGGCCTCAGCAATGTTGAGGATGGGCCTTCCTCCTCATTGATCACTTATTTTCAACGCCTTCTGGAGAATGTCGGGAGTCGGGATCCATGGTGCTTCTTCTCAGGCCCCACTTGATGTTCTCGCTCCATTCTCCTCTCGGCAGGCTATACGCATGAAGAAAGTAAAGACGCTCCTGCTTGACGAGGAGGTGGATCCGCTCATTGTAGAAAAAGACATCCACCTTGTGAATTATAGGTAAAGGGTTTCAAAGATGTCCGGATGGTTGCCGTTGCGCAACGCGTCGGTCCGAAAGCGAAAGGGCGTTGCCACGCGCAGAGGAATGTCGGATGACCGGAATCTCATGCAGAGAAATCCGTGGTATTGATAAGCCAAGCCGTTCTCTCCTTGTGCTTACACAGGCAGTACGAATCGGGTAACTTCATAGCGCAATCAATACGTAAAGGCTAGAATTGGGGGCATATGAGAAAGCTGAAGCTGGGGTTGTGTTTAGAAGAGGATATGAGTTGATATGCCGTCGCAGAACGGCTCATACCAAAGGCCTTACTTGATCAGAGAGAGCTTCCAGTTCTTTTGCATTGAAGAATACGTGCTTTATGATGAAAATGCAGAGTATCATGCACAGAGCTCAGCAGTACGTTTGCCTTAAATCCAAACGAAGCGTATACCAGTTTGGCCAAATGTGGGCATTGGTTCCTACCATTCTATGTGACACCCCATCGCCACTGCGAGGATCCAACGCTCCTCTCTCTTGCCTTTGTGTGCCCCAGTGCACTGATGACACATCAATCAGTGAACAAGTCAAAGCCAGAGCGTGGCGAGAAGAAGAATAAAGACAGATAGAGCAAGGGGGACCAGCGGGTTGCATGATAAACACAAGAGAGATGGTTGTGATCGCAAGAGCCAGATGGTGCTTTCTTTCCAAATCGGGTACTTGCAAAAGGATGAAAAAAGGCCGAGAGAATGGAACCCAGCCCCATGACGGTATAATACTAAACTGATTCTTTCTCCAGCCACCCCAGATCAGAGAGATAAATGCTATGAAATTACTCACAAAAAGGATGGGAGCGGGAGATGAATCGCCATAATGACAAGCAGGCGTGTCTTTGACCTACTCTAGCGAGTGCGCGAAGCGTGCTTTGCCTCTCGGGGTATTGGATACGACGAATCCGCCGTCAACACAAGAAGGATGCTTGCCAAACGCATGAGAGCTGATAACCAGTATGTACAATAATCGAGGACCGAATACGATATACATCTTGTAATATGTAGCCTGAGAACGGGGCAATGAAGAATGCCAAAGCAAAGGAGAAATTTCGATAGCGCTCCCCAACATAGCTTTCTCATCACCGACAATCATCAAGACAAAGTTCGGCATCATTGCCAATATATGATTGAATAACCGACTCCTGCAAGGAGTTTTGCCGCGGCATACAGAAACATGTTTTCAGAAAAAGCGATTCCGATCATCCCTGCTGCATAGAAGGAGGTGCCAATAAGAATCGTCTTAAGATAATCCCAATTTGCCTTCTGACAGCTTGCCAAAAGCAGTACTGCTATGCCGACCATGAAGTAGCCTGTATGCAGCAAAGGATGTTCACCCAGAGCTGATGCCGTAGCGCAAAGCGATGGCAGGCAAGTCGAACATCAGCGCAAGTCATAGATTGCCAAGAACTGGATGATGAAGACACTTGCAAGAAGCATGATCGGCGAAATGGATGAGTACTCAACGAATAACCTCTTATAGTCCCCAAGAAAAACATTTTCCCCCTTGGGGAGCCTCTGAAAATCTTATGCTATCTGGATTCACCACATCCCTTTGAGCAATCAAACAGGTTCTGCAGCTTTGAGAAGCGCAGTGTTGCGTCATGGCGTTTTCTGTTCTGTTTAAACTAGTCAAGAATAAGATTGCCCGAAAGAAAGGATAGCCGACCTTTCAGCTACATCAGGTGGTGTTCTTTCGTCTCGTCGACAAGATACACGTGGTCAGTTTCCTCCGTCCCACACGCCGATATCGATGTATTTACGGATCTCAATATATCCCTTCGTGCCCAGGATGATGGTGCGACCATCACCCCACATTAGGCAACCCGTCGGGGAGTGAACCAGTCAACCTGAAATAGTTTGTAAGTACCATTGTTTCCCACCAGCATGGCATCCTGAAATCATCAAGTCTGGATGATCCGGGTTAGCATAGTTGGCTATCTGACTTTACCACCGTTGCATCTTCTTCAGATGCGTAAGAGATATTGCTCGATCTGGTGAGCGCCTATATCACGAGGATTCACTCCCATACTGTTCTTTTTGCCAGAACCAATCCGGGTCTATCCCAACCTTGGCGGATTCCCAGACGATGAAGGTCCAAGCCCGGTGACCTGAATAACCTTCCCATTCTTCCGCATCAGTGTTAATTGTCCAGCGTATACAGCCCTTCAACATGCAGACGCTCACTATGCGTAGACCATGTATTTTTACCGGTCACTTCGTTGCAGCCTCTTTGCCCGATCAAAGCTGTTCCAGGAAGTGGTCATCGGTGCCTTGTATCGTAAGTAACAATCGCCACCGTGGTTCATCACCCTGATGCCCAGATTACAACGTTTTGAGGCTATGGCGGCTCCTGCTACCATAAGCTATCTCCTTGTCTTGCAGAATCTGATCCTCATTGTCGACCACAGTTGCTGGATAGGCGGCAGGCATTTTCTGCACGTTGTCGAATCGCGGTCGTAGACATATTTCAAGGTTCCCCTGCTTCAGATCCAGTCCATTCACATATCCATAGATATGCCCGTGTGTCCAGTGCCGTTACCTGCAAATGTAAATCACCTTTTTTGCATACCGGATCTGGTTTTCCAGATGGTGCATAGTTCATTCCTGATGCTCTGTTTGTAGTACTCATATCGTGTTCCTTATATAGTATTGTATATTTTTCTTGTACGCGCTATGCGTTTGACTTCTTGTAATTACTTCCAAGAGTAATTTCATAGTCTCCCTGATCAGCTACAGAATTTTTCTTCTCATAAAATCTAGGAGCTACTTTTAAGATGTCTTTTTCCGAATAGAAGGGATCTTCCTTGCCAAGAGGAAAGGATACATGCGTTTGTTCAGTGGCTGCTTTATAGATACCCATTATGAGCTCGATAGCGTTTCTCCCATCCTGAGCACTTACAAGAGGCTCCCTGTTCTGTTCGATGGCACCAAGCATATCCTCGATCTGTCCTTCATGGCCTTGATGAGGCAATTCTCCGAGCTCCTCGAATCTTCCCTTGATTGTAGTCTCCAATTGTTCGTTTGTATTCGGAAACCCATTTGGGGAAGTGCTGTTTGCAGCGATTTCCAAAGGAGCAGAGATACGTGCCGAACTGCCTTGCAGGATGATTTCTTGTTTTTCTCCGTGGTGAATCACCGAGCTGGTTACCTGGGCAAGAGACTTATCGTCATAACGAAGAAGAGCCATGGAGATGTCTTCCACCTCTGAGTTGTCATGGGCCAGGTTAGCCATCATCGCAGTCAGCTCCTTGGGCATCCCTGTAAGCCAAAGCATCATGTCGATATGATGCACGGCGTGGTTCAATGTGCAACCACCACCTTCTTTTTCCCAAGTTCCTCTCCACCAGAGATCATAATAAGGATACCCTCGCCACCAGTAGGAATTAATCTGTGTATGAAGTAGTTTTCCAATCAGGCCCTCATCAAGAACTTTCTTCATATTCCAAACCGGGCTGCGAAAACGATTCTGCGCTACAACCGAGAGCGTGGCAGTGCTTGCTTTTTCTGCCTCAAGAATGGCATCACACTCTTGTAGTGAGGAAGCCATCGGTTTTTCAAGTAGCACATTCACTCCTGCTTGTAATGCTTGTACGGCTAGATCCTTATGTGTAAAAGGAGGTGTGCAGATACTGATTAGCTGTACCTCCTGCTCCTCCAAGAGAGACTGTAAGCTGTCATAGATGGGCACAGACAAGTGTTCCTTTTCCATCCTCATCTGAGTCTTGTCATGATTGATGTCAACCAGAGCTACAATCTTGCACCTTTGGGGAAAGGCCTTGTAACCGTCGATGTGAGCACCGCTAATGTTTCCGGCCCCGATGATTGCTACGTGTATCATATTATATTCTCCTTAGAAACTAACTTATGAGCTTCATCCATACTTGATGGGGCAATCTGCAAAATGGTTCGTTTATCCTGCAGGAAATCCCGATTGTCATAATACTCCTTCGCCTCAAGGCGCATCATGATTATCTTGTCTCGAAGCTTTTTCTCCAGTAGTTCTTTATGTATCATGTTCTTTCTTATCCTTTTATTCCACTTTTTGCTGTTCCCTCAACCAGGTATCTTTGGAAGAAGATGAAGATTGCCAGCACCGGAATGATAGATATGGTAGACATCGCAAGCATGCTTCCATATTCACTGGCACTTTCAGGATCAAGGAATAGCCTGAGTCCCAAGGATACCGGGAATTTCTTAGTTGTATTCATGAATATGAGTGGGTTGAAGAAATCCTGCCAAGACCAGTAGAAGGAGAAAATTGAACTGGTGATCAATGCAGGGGTTACATTGGGCAGCAGCACCATGAACAAGGTTTGAAGCTTGTTGCATCCATCAATCTCTGCAGCTTCATCCATAGCAATCGGTATGCCTCGAAAGAACTGCATAATAAGAAAGATGAAGAACGCCGATCCGAACAACCAAGGCAAAATCATAGCCAGACGATTATCAAGCAGATGAAGAGATTTGAATATGATGTATTGAGGAACTATCATTACTTGGGGAGGAATCATCATGGTTGCCATTACACAGGCGAAGAAGATCTTGGATCCTTTGAATTTTAGCCTGGCAAAGGCGTAGCCCGCGAGCAGTGAGGAAAAGACACCACCTAAGGTCGAGAGGGAGGCTACAAACAGACTGTTGAGGATGAACATCCAAAACCCTACACCCAAGATGCCTTTCCAGCCATTGCTGTAATTATGAGCGATATCCCATGTTTTTGGGATCAAACTTGTTGCAGTGATGAAAATTTCATTATTAGCCTTGAAGGAGCTCATGAGCATCCATAGAAGAGGATAGATCATGGTGATGGCTATCAATATAGCCGCAGTATGATACAGAATCTGATACGTTCGCTTTTGAGATATCATTTATTTACCCTCTTTCTGTTCGTAGAACACCCATTTGTTCTGAGTCTTGAAAACAAATGCAGATACCAAGGCTACGATTACAACCAAAATCCAGGCAAGCGCACTGCTGTAGCCCATATCAAGATATCGGAATGCTCGATTGTAGAGATTCAATACGTAAAAGAGAGTAGCTTTGTTCGGCCCCCCTCCGGTGATGATGTATCCTTCATTGAACACTTTGAAACCATTGATAATTTGCAACATGAGATTGAAGAAAATGGTAGGTGTGATGATCGGAAGCGTAATTTTAAAAAATCTCTGTAATGGGTTCGCTCCTTCAATAAGTGCTGCATCATAAAAGGTTCTGGAAATCTGTTTGAGAGCAGCGAGGAAGATGAGCATTGATGAGCCGAATTGCCAAATTCCCATTAATACAATTACCAGCAGAGCTGTATTCTCATTGCCCAACAGAGAGGTTTTCATGGGAACCCCTATCTGGTTGAGCCAGGTCATGATTACTCCTGGATTTCCAAAAATCTGTTTCCAGATAATTGAAACAGCTACGCTACCACCTATGACCGATGGTATATAGAAAATGGTTCTATAGATACCGCTCGATTTGCTTGGAATGACCAAAAGCAACGCAATAACAAGGGCTACGACAAGGCGAAGCGGTACGACCATGAGGACATAGCTGAATGTAATTTTCAACGATAGCCAGAAATCGGGATCATTCACAAGCCGTACATAGTTTGCTGCTCCGATGAACCTAGGTGGTTTGAGCATATTAAACGAAGTAAAAGAAAAATAGAGCGAAGAAAGCATAGGAATCAAAAAAAGAAGGCAGAAGCCAAATAACCAGGGACCCAGAAGGAAATAGGCCAGTAGATTATGCTCTTTATGAAGTGAACCGCTTTTCATCATGTTCTCCTTGGATTGAACATTGTGCATAGAGAAGCAAGCCCTATGACAGCTGTAGGGTTATCTCGTAGAGTCAAAGAGCCGGGATCAGGGACCGACTCTTTGAATCATCTATAAATAAAGTATGAATTTAACCATTGTTTCTCACAAGAATCTCAGTAAAATCCTTATAAGCCTTTTTCGCCGCTTCAAGCACAGTAATCTTACCGGAGAGTAACTCTTCAAGGATGATAGTGGCATGGTCACTGACTTCGAAGGCACCATTAGGATCGATTGGAGGCATCGGACCCGAGTGATCCTGCAGGTATGCAAAATAGTCGAATGTATCCTGTTGCAAGGCGGTCAATTCTTTCTGCTTCAGATAATTCTGGACAGCTTGAGAAGCTGGGAATCCACGATCGGTTCCTTGTACCTCGGCAACTTCCTCTGAGTTGAGCCACCAATTGATGAACTGAGCTGCCTTCCTTGCTGTAGCATCATCTGCTTTTGCCGATACAGAGAATGAGAGGCCTGGGATTGCCCAGTTGACATCTTCTCCTACCTGGCCGTCTCTATAAGGAGCCGGGTGGAGCTTGAGGCTCTGATTACCAGTCCAACCAGGCAGACTGTTGGTATCATAGAGGAATGCTGCTTGGTTCTGTGCCAAGAAAGACTGTTCAGAAGGAACCTGCTTTCTTGTTGCATTCACATCGGGGGTGTAGACACAACCATTATCGACCATTTTCTTCCAATGACTGTAGAATTCCAATAATGGAGTATGATCATCAAAACCAAGGCCAGTACCATCTTCATTGAAAATCTGGTAGCCCTGTTGCAAAAGCATCAACTGCATCTGCATCCAGTGGTTGTTGTATCCGTCGATTGCATAATTTCCGGTTTTCTTGGTGTACTCTATCGCCATTCTCTCATAGTCGCTCCAGGTCCAATCACTTGAAGGCATCTGCATGCCCGCATTTTGGAGTGCTATTGGATTACATACAACTGCTCTGGCGCTCATGGAAAGAGGAATCGTGACGAGTTTGCCGTTGTGGTATCCAGTTTTCAGAAGGTTTTCTTCGATGCTGCTTACATCCAAGGTTCCGTCTTCAACATAGGGTGTCAAATCGAGAAGCAGATTGTTGTCTGCATAAGTTGGAATATAGCTGATATAGAACTGCATGACAGTCGGAAGGTTGCCACCGGCTGCTTGGACAGCTATCTTTTCCCAGTAGCCTCCCCAGCTGTTCGGCTGGAATGTGAATGATGTACCCGGGTTCAACTCTGCGAATTGCTTGCTCAACTGCTGGGTGTAGGCATGTCTGCCTTCTGCTCCCCACCACCCGAACGAGAGTTCTATCTCTTTTGCAGCATCAGCCTTCTCGCTTACACCTGTAGCCATCACATTTGTTGTGAGTACAAGCAACATACAGATGACCATCATCATGGTCATGCACCTTGTATTACCTTTTTTCTTCATATTGTCCCCCCTTTGGAGTATTGATATCCTCAAGTATAGTTGGTCAATCTGAGAAGAGAATTCAAAAAACAGACTTTTTTGTGCAAAAATCCTAACGCTTTTACAGTGGTTCCCCTCCTTATGATATACTTTGAACGATTTTATAAGAGGGCAGGATGGGATTAATCGGACGGTATACAAACTTCATCTCGATACGTAAGAAGATCATGTTTGTGGTAGCAATATCAATTTTTATCACACTTATGATTACCCTTGGTCTTTTTTACACTGTGATGGAGTTCAACAATCATCAGCTGTTCGAACAGATAACCTCGAACATCCTCTTGGCAACGGAGAATCTGAGTCAGAAATTTACAACCATCCAACAATTCTCCAGTATCATAGTATCGGATAAGGAGATTCAAAACCTACTCATCGACCTTAAGGACGTGGGTGGTTATACCTCTTTGGTGAATGCAATAGATGGGATAAGTACCATACTTTCCATTTATTATGATCAGCTTCGGAATTTTCATGTGCAATACCTCTTGATTGATGGACAGGGAATGAGTGCTCAACCCTATACTCCTAAAAGTCAACTTTTACCAACGGAGATAAAGGCGGATATTCTTACTAGAGCACAAGACTCCTATGGAAGTTTTTATGTAACCGAGTACAGCGAGGATTATGGAATATTTCTTGTGTACCCAATAAGGAGATTTGACAAACCCCGATTCGATTATCTTGGGACGCTGATCATTGCAATAGATCCTCAGCAACTCTTTAGCATGATTGTCCCAGAGCGTATGAACCTGAATGAGATTAAATACGTACTGTTTGATTCGACTTTCAACCCCATATATTGTTCTGATGCTTTATTTGATTGTTCAAAGCTCCATGGTATCGATTATAAGAATAAAGATTACTCAATCCTTGGCAATACGGATGATCCTTATATGGTTATCGGTCGTGATATTTTCCTACAGTGGAAGTTGTTTACATTGTTACCCTACAAGGACGTACTAAAAACCAGTAATCTGCTAAGACTTATCTTAATTCTCATTGTATCGGCTGTGGGCTTGCTCTCGGTCAGAATTACCTACAACATACTTAGAAACTCATTCTCCAAACCAATCCATGAGCTCGTGGTCAATATGAAGACCTTCGGTAATTCCATTGAACCGCTTGCATCCATCAAGGACCACTTTATTAATAGAAAAGATGAGATAGGAGCTTTATACACAACGTTTGAAAAAATGACGAGGGATATCCTGCAACTGGTGGAAGTAAACTATAAAAATGAGCTCTTGTATAAGGAATCGCAGCTACGATATCTTCAGGCTCAGATACATCCACATTTCCTTTTCAATACACTGGACTCCATCAACTGGCGGGCTAAGCTCGCGGGCGATTCTGTGACAACAGAGATTGTTGAATCCTTGTCCGCCCTGCTACGGGGAAGCCTGAGTGAGAAGAAGTATTTTACAATGAGAGAAGAGATTGAGCTTGTAAAACACTATTTGAATATCCAACAAATCCGTTATGGTGATCAACTGACCTATATACTGAATTGCAGCGAAGCGTTCCATGGCTTCTGTTTCCCCCACATGGTATTGCAACCAATCATTGAGAATGCGATTAGGTATTCATTGGAGATCGATGGGGAACAATGCCACATCCAAATTTCTGTACACAGAGATGAGGATGAGTTGAAAGTCAGGATCCAGAACAGTGGATCCCAATTTGAGGATAACCTTCTTCATAAGTTGGAACAGAAAGAGGTTGAAGTTTCGGGTTTCGGCATTGGATTGCTCAATATCCAACAGAGAATCCAGCTTAATTATGGAGAATCCTATGGGTTGCAGCTCTACAATGATCAGGAAAATGCTGTCGTCCAGATTGCAATACCTTGCATAAGGAAGGAGGAAGTAGATGCTCAGAATGATGATTGTTGATGATGAACACATAATACGGGAGTCCTTGAGTACGTTGATAGATTGGACGGCATTGGGAATAGAAGTGGTCTCCGTGTGTAAGAGCGGGATGGATGCCTATGAATCAGTCATAGATGATTACCCTGACATCATTCTTACCGATATCCAGATGCCGGGTTATTCGGGTCTTCGATTGATTGAACGACTTTTCAAGGATAACGCACAGATTGAGTTCATCATCCTCTCCGGTCATGATAATTTCAGATATGCAAAAGAGGCAATGCGGTATGGAGTACGGCACTATCTGCTCAAACCATGCAAGAATGCAGAGCTCATTGATGCGGTGAAGGATGTCTGTGCCGTTTGTCTTCAGAAAAAGCGAGATATTCCTTTTGGCAACAATCTTAAGCCGAAGATCAGAGAATTGATTGAATATGTTGATCAGCACTATATGGATGAAAACATGACACTCAAGAAGGTGTCTGAACAGCATATCTTCCTTTGTCCCGACTATGTAAGCAAGCAGTTTCAGAAAGAGGTAGGCATGAAGTTCTCGACCTACCTCAATCAAAAGAGAATGGAAGTGGCAAAACGGCTTCTCTCCCGTAATTACGACTACAAAGTATATGAAGTAGCCGAACTGGTCGGCTGTGGGAACAACCCACAGTACTTCAGCCAGCTTTTCAAAAAATACACGAAGATGACTCCAAAGCAATATATGCAGCAAAGGAGCCTTTGACCACTGTTACCGATCGAGAAACCGCATGGCATAGATGAGCGCCCAATCTTGATCATTCGCCCAAGGATCCAGGAATTTACCTCGTTCATCGTTGATTGAGAATGGATAGAGGTAGGCGCTTGAACCGAACCCAGACTGATCGAACAGACACAGATTGTTCCTCAGTATGGTTTGTGCCATCGTATGATATCGTTCAATTTTGGTGATTTCGTAGTAATAGGAGAAGACCTCTGCACTGAGGACACTCCAATAGTGGGGAAAGGTATCTCCATACAGTCTCCGCTTCCCAAACCAGAACCCATCCCAGTGCCGTATGCTGATCTTGTTCAGATGATAATCAGGCTGGTTCCCATTGAAAAGTTCTAAGACCCTGATATGCTCTTTTGCCGCTTGTAGGTACTTCTCTTGTCCTGAAAGCAGATACGCTTGGAGCGTATAGGAAGCTGCAGGGGCAACGATGCTCTGCTCATAATCTACTTCATGTGCAGGGTACGCCAATTTATTGCCCATAATCACATCGGCATGGTTCAGGTACAATGCCCGCAGCAAATCACTCTCTGTTTTCAGACCGTTTTGCTCAAGCAAGCGGACAGACTCTAGCATGGGAAGACAGAGACTGTAGAAACGTTCGCCCCCATGCTCGTAGTACGCTTGTATTGTTTTGGTCATCTTCTGCAGATATTCAATCATCTGTGTGCCCTTATAGAGTTCCATCTGAAGAGTTACCAGCCATGGATAATTATATAGCCTGTGCCACTGATAATTGGATTTGCCGATTCGGTTGAAGACCGTCCCTTTTTCCGAATCATACAGCTCTCTCTCAACAAATCGATAATAGAGATCAAGACTCTCTAAAAGTTGTTGTTCGTCCTCTGGTCCATACTCACTATTCAGGAGCATGGCGATGAGTACTCCCATGCCCAGTTTTTCTCGTCCGGATCCATGATCGTAGAGCCTGTGTCCATAACAAAGTTGTTCCGTCTCTCGGTCATAGATGAGATATGCTCCATGAAGTGGTTGGCCCTCATTGATGTATTGTTGTTTTTCTCTGATGAACGTACAACGAGCCTTGACGATGTCTTTCAGTTCAGGGACCACGAGCACTTTGCAGAAGGTCTGCCGCTCTTCTCTGGTAACAAGGTATTGTCGTTCGCCTAATGTGTGGGCCAAATCCTCAACGATAAGCGTATTCCCTTCATAGGTTATCTCAAGAGGACGATCTTGTGTTGTTACTGTGAGGTTTTCTCCTTTCTCCTTATCCCTTATATGCAAGAGAATCTGCTCATTGGGGAAGTAGGTGTAGTGTTTTGCCTCTATTTGGATGAAGTCTTTGATGTTCGATGCCTTGTAATAGAAATCTTCTTCGCCTTTATGCCAGAAGAGAACCCAAGAGATTTCATAGCTCTTTCGGGGTTCTATCGTGAACCATGAGGGATGCAGTATGAAATCTCCTCTGTCATTTGAAGAGGATTCTCGTATGATGCTGTACTCAGAAATACTGCCTGATGTAAGCACTAGGCCTAGGTGAGGAGGCTTGCCTCCCATGCGAAGAGCGTTCACATAGCTTACATTCTTTCCACACCAAATATGGGTATGACACCTATTGGTGCTGCAGGTTGCAAAATCCTGATAGTTGTCATTGAACGGTGTTACTATTCCAAGGTCGCTCTCACTATAGGTTATCGGATGATCGGTGATGTTCGTGAAGGTATATCGCTCACAGAACAGAGCATCTTGCAAAAAAGAACGTTCCACCTTGATGTGCAGATCATCGGTTTGAAAAAGCGATTGAGAAGAGTTGTCGTCCTCTATCGTCTTTTGATGTACGATTGTGAAGGCACACAGTTTTGGGTTCAAGCAAGTAATCTCTCCCCATCTTCTCTTTCCTTCGATCCAGTTCATCCGATATTCATCATCTGCATGTGTTACTGATACAAGGGTCCCCGTCTGTCTATCGATGCACACTTCAAATGTACCATTGGTCATTTTACAACTCCTTTGGCTTCAGAAGGTGAGTAATCTTTTTCAACCATCATCGAACCCCAGGGCCCTAGGGTGATGTCTTCTCTTTGGGGATCTGTAAATCGGATCGATGCGGTGGTTGCGGAAAAATTCAGAAAGAAGCAAAAGCATCTTCCGTCCGAGCCGGTTCTTTCCTTGACGAGTATCGATGGACTCTTGTTGGCAACATCTGTGTGCACCGAATATATCTTTGCTTCTTGTATGATGTTCTTATAAAGACCTTGAAGCGTCTGTGCCTGAAGACGACTTGCAAGATACCATGCTTCACCCTTGCCATAGGTGTTTTTCAGCACTGCAGGTTTCTCATGGGCAAGTCCACCATTGAATCGAGAAATCACCTCTGCTTTGTGGCTGTCCCTGATCACATCCTGATAATCGGATACCTGCGTGTAGCTATTTGCTCTCGAGGTTCTGTTTGCCTCAAAGGGGATCACGATGGTGATTGGTTCCTCGTGATAGAGTGCATCACACTCTTCAACTTCAAGACCGAAGAGTTGTGACAGGGGCCCTGGAGGAAACGATTCGTAGCATAAATCGCTCTGATCTACATATCCGGTTCGGTATGTTGCAACCAAGATCCCTCCCGATTCGACATATTTCTCCAGGTTGCTTGAGGTTGCAAGTGTAGCCATGTAGAGCATGGGAGCAACAATCAATCGGTAGGAGCAAAGCTGTTTAAGAGACTCCTCTCCTGAGATGATGTCACACTGGATACCTTGTTGTACCAATGCATAGTGGTGTTTTTTCACCGTCTCCAGATAAGCCTTTTTATTGGTGTTCACCGCATCTTTACTTGTCTCGATAGCCCATCGGTTTTCCCAGTTGTATACAACTGCCGCCTCTGCTTTGACATCACTGTCAGCCACTTTTGAAAGCTGCTTCAACAAAGAGCCCAGTTCTGACAATTCTTTGAACACACGGTTGTCAGTCTTCCCATCATGGCCGATGAAGGCTCCATGGAACTTTTCAAAGCTTCCTCGGGTTTTTCTCCACTGAAAGTACTGTACTGAGTTGGCTCCGTGTGCGATTGCACTTAAGGCAGTAAGTCGAATCATCCCCGGTTTCTTGATTTTTGAGATTTGTTGCCAGTTCACATTGCTCGGAGTGCTCTCCATAAGGAGGAAGGGCCCATCGGAAAGTGAGCGGAAAAGATCGTGTTGGAAGCCTTCCTCAACTGCACGTCGATAATCATCGACAGGCAGGGTTTGCTCTGCCTCTATAGTACGAGGCAGGTTCAAATGTCCGGGAAGATGCCAGGCAGGATACGAATCCCAGGATGCAATATCAATAAGGTTTTTGAATTTCCAGTAGTCAAGGCCGGGATCGCTAGCAGAATCTTCAGCACTTGTCATCATGTTCGTGGTTACCGGTAGAGTGCTTTTTCCTGCTCTGACTGCTGCCACCTCGTGTTCCATGAAGTCGGTGGTCATGTGTGTGACAAATCTCATCCAGTCAATAGAGAGTCCATGCACACTGTTTTCTCCATGCAAAACAGGTGAGTGTATCTGATCCCAGCTTGTTATCGTGTGGGACCAAAAGGTGCTCCACCATGCTTTGTTAAGGGCTTCTAACGTTATGTAACGTTTTTTCAGATACTCTCTGAAGTTTTGCTGGCAGAGTTCGCAATGGCATTGCCCCCCATACTCATTTGAGATGTGCCATAATTTCACTGCAGGATGATTACCATACCGCTGTGCTAGCTTCTTGTTGATGATTGCTGTCTTTTCCCTATAGATGGGAGAGCTGTAGCAATGGTTGTGCCGCTCTCCGAAGAGATTTCGTGTGCCATCCGCTCTGACTCTCAGTACTTGTGGATACTTTGTTGCCATCCATGCCGGGCGTGCTCCAGTGGGTGTCGATAGAAAAATTGAGATTCCCTCTTTATGAAGATGTTCGATTACCTCGTCCAACCAGTCAAAGCAGAAGACTCCCTCTTGTGGTTCCAACGTGCTCCATGAGAAGATTCCTACAGAGACTACCGTTACGCCGGCCATCTTCATCAGCTTGATATCCTGTGAAAGTATATCAGGTCGGTCGAGCCATTGGTCGGGGTTGTAGTCCCCGCCGAAAAGAATTGATTTGCGTAACAGGTCTGTACTCATGGTTGATCTCCTTGGTATTTTGGTAAAGACGAAGGGACAAAAAAGAGAAAGCTAGAACTGTGTAATAACATTTTAGGTAGCAGATTCTCTTTGTATTGTGTTCTTCTTCTTGTTCCCAGCATGCAGAGTGAACCCACGAATTGCCGTCTGGAAGATCTGACTTTCTGATAGCCTTTAGTATCAAGACAGATTGTCTGAAAAAGGTTTTACAGAAGTATCATGCAACACACTGTATCAGAAAATGTTCCTTATGGCGATAGTTGTTTGATATATCTAGTACAGGTTTTTACAAATACGTGTGATTAAGCGATTGACTCGAGAAGCTTCTCAGTATCGTATTTTCCATGGTTCCGCAGCAAACAACAGAAGACAGTGGGGCGTAATTTTTTAGAGATAAGAAATTGCGTCATTTTTTTGTACTTTTTCATTGACAATCATCCCTGCTTCATATATACTGAAGGCGGAAAAAAGCCCATGGCCTACATGATGACCAAGGAACGTGCTCAAGAGCGGCGACACGATCTATTACATCAACACCGTCAGCCGCATCCGGAAGATAAGCACAAACGAGGTCATGGTCGAGAAGTTCTCCGCCAACGACCTGAGAAGCCGCGGAGAGGAGGATCCGCAGGCCTACGTGCTGCAAGGCTGAACGGGCTCAGGGAAGAAGTAAGGAATACGGTGAGTTGATGAGCTCTCAGGTCGACCTCGGCCTCCGGCTCGGCCTGTCGGGCAGGAGCGACCTGCTGCAGGCGTCGGACGACTGCAAAAACCTTGGGTTCGCTGCGTACTCGAGGATCTACCATGGAGCTGGACAAATTCAATCAACAACCGGCGCAGGTCTTAT
Organism: Sphaerochaeta sp.; assembly: GCA_018399495.1. Lineage (GTDB taxonomy): Bacteria > Spirochaetota > Spirochaetia > Sphaerochaetales > Sphaerochaetaceae > Sphaerochaeta. The sequence goes on along the minus strand of JAGYOG010000012.1, from coordinate 35,962 downwards.
GGACTGCGAATTCAACATCAACGTCATCTTCCAGCACCTGCTCTACTCTCGCGATGCCTGTGGCCGGCCTCCAAGAAGAACCTTATGGGAGCACAAGGCGGTTCTTCGGCGACACGAAGTACGGCCTGCAGGATGTCTGCGAACTGGACTGCCTCCTGAAATGGAGGACCACCGCCCTGCTGAGGCACATGGACGCCAAAGGTGAAGGAGAAGTTCGGAAGGGACACGGTGGTGTTCTACGACGTCACCAACTATTACTTCGAGCGGGACGAGGCAGATGACGAAAACAGGCTCAGGGCCAAGGGCCCCTACGGGGCACAGGCAGGCCCATCATCCAGATGGGCCTGTTCATGGATGAGCTTTCCATTCCCATCACCTACGAGCTGTTCAGGGGCAACACCAACGACTGCGAGACGCTGCTGAGCCATGGACAACAACATCATCGACTTCGCCGACAACTGGGAAGATCGTGGTGGCGGACAAGGGGATGCTCGCTACTACAACATCATGAAGATCCGGGATACAGGAACGGGTATGTGATCAACCAGTCCATACGAGTCGGACTCCCAGGCCGGGGTTCGCACTCTCGGGCGGGGATGGGGCATAAGCTGGACGAAACGGCAACGTGGTATCCATGATCAAGGAGAGACGATCTGGAGGAGCAAGCACCTGCGGCGACGTCGACGGCAAGAAGCACAGCGGGACCTACAACGAGCAGCAGGTGTTCATCTGGAGCCAAGAGTACAGCGACGGGGCGAAGCACGAGCGGCAGGCGGTGATCGAGAAGGCGCTTCAGTCCGAGGGCAAACGGTCGAAGGACCCCAGGACTCCAGCTACGGCAGAGCAAGTACGAGGAAGAGCCCCGTCAAGGCGGGGAGCTGGTACAGGCCGACTGGTGCCTCTACGAGGTTCGACGCCTCCAGGCTGGAGGACGAGAAGTACGACGGCTACTACCTCATCTGCACCAGCAACGTCGTCGGTGTCGAAAACTAGTCGCAGATCAATCCGACAAACTATTGTATACATACTATCGGGATTCGGACGGGTTTTGGTGTTGAACCATGGTGCCGGCCTCGGGAGATAGCGGACATCTACGGAGGCTGGAAAATAGAGGAGACGTTCAAGGTCACCAGACGGGGATGCTGTCGTTGAGGCCGGTGTTCCACAGCAGGCAGGACAGGATACGGGCCCACTTCCTTATCTGTTTCATTTCCTTGGTCTTGGAACGGCTGCTGGAGCTGCAGCTCGGCTGGAAATACTCGGCCAAGTCGATACAGCGATCGCTTTCCCGGTTCAACACGGTCAGCTGGCAGAGCCAGCATCCATAGGGTCGCATACTATGACGTGATCGTTGACACCTTATATGAACCCTTGGCATAGACCTTATCGAGGAAGTTCCTGCAGCAGTCGGACATCGAAGGATCATCGGGCAGACCAGAAAAAATTACGAGGACTGAATCTATCAACCATATTTTCTGTTGTTCTCGTGAAGTAATAAAAGCTTGCTTCTGAATAAGTTGCAAGCTTTTACGTATTTCACTGTCAAAGTCAGGTTATAATCGATTTTTTATAGGCTCTGTTTTCGAAGTGTATGGGTAAACGCTTGTAGTGAAGGAAAACTTGATGTATACTTAATACATGTTAAGTAATATCCAAGAATCCATAAGTCTTGAAGCATTGGCGGAAATACTCAGAAATCTTTCAGAACAGGATTTCCAGCGGATCACTTAGCGTTGGTTGAGCATTCATCGGATCCCCCTGATGGGGAACTGTATTCCCGGTAAAACGACTGCCCTCATTGTTCAGCAGCCATGTCCATCTGGCAACTTCGTCAGGGGGCAAGCAACGGTATGTCTGCAAGGGTGCGGACGCACTTTCGGGCAGACACAGGGTCGGTGAGATACAGAGTAAACACAGCAAGGAGGCCGCAGGAAATCTCTGGAGGCATTTGCATTGAGACTTCCCTTGAGGGAAGCTTCGCGCAAGTGCGGCATATCACTGAGCACTGCATTCTTCTGGAGACACAAGATCATGGATGCCATCTCCAACAGGAAGAATGAATTGTTGCTCTGCGGGCAGGTGCGGGAAGACGAGACTACATCCAGACAACTTCAAGGGCAATTGCAATGCTGAAAACAACTTGGTCCATAAGGCAAAATAAGAGCCCGAAGCCCGGCATACCTGAACCCACCGCCGAGGTGACGGGTCATTACAGAGGAAAGCACATACAAGGGGGTTGAGCAAACAGAAGATCTGCGTTCCCTGCGCCATCGACGAGCAGGAAAACTATGGGAAAAGCGGCTGGCAAGGGGATGGTGCAACCCGTATCACCCTACGCCTTGTCCTCACGGCTGGATGATAGTGTGGTGATGGTAACAGACCACAAGAGCCGTGCAGAAACAGGAATTCTGTGATCTAGACAGCCTGCCTGTGGTACAGCTCAAGGCTGGCATAAAGGGATGTGAAGTGCAGGGACGGTACAACCTGCAGAAAATCAACAACCTGCATAGCCGCCTGAAGGGATTGCTCGCTGCTTTCAGGGGTGTCTCAACAAAATACCTCGACAACTATCTTGCATGGACTGGGTTTGAGCTGAGAATCCAGGCTGAATCGTTGGATCTGAAAACATTGTTACTAGACAAGATGCAAGCAATCGAGAGATGCTCCACCTATCTGGAGGTATTCCATAAGCCACCACTACCATTCCCTGCTGCGGGATAGCAATTCAATACACTTCGAAAACAAGGCCTTTTTATATAGCAAGAGCAAAATTCGATTATAGTCGATTCTTATGTATATTTTTTTTAAAATGATGGCTGCGCTATAGTTTACACTTTTCGAGTGACGGCGCGCTTTGGAGACACTTTCTCCTCGACTGCATTCATTGCGGTTTGCACTTGGGGAACATCAATATACTCTTGCCACTGTAACAAGGTACTGCCTCCCTGTCTCTTCAAGGAGGCTTAAGATCAACATAAGTGCATTACACTCAGAATGCAATCTATGGTCAATCTCATCAAGTTCTTCACGCTCATCTGCTTTAGTAGTTGTATTTGGCTCTTTCTTGGACTCGACATGCTCCAGCTACCACGAGGATGCGCTCCCGATTTCCTCCATCCTTGTCCAGTCCAGCGCTCTTGCTTGGAAGTCTTAACCACTCTCCTCCTTCCTTTCTGTAGATAGATCATGCAGTTTCTTGCCATCGTTCCCCATGCCTGAACGTTGATAGGCATTACAGAACATACGTTGGCGCAGATTAACCATCCATCAAAGGAGGACTCTTTGCTTCTACAATCTCAATATTGTTCTTTCCCTTGCCTTTGGCTGCATACATGGATATGACGTTTTGGTTTGATGCTCACTTCTTAGGACAGTCTACTTGGGACACTTGTCCCAGCTCTTCCCAGACCCAAGAAATCAAGGAATGTAGATTTGCCGGATTCCTTCGAAATCATTGTAGGGCGGCCTATCCATCGACAGGATGTACTTCGGATAGTTGTCATTCACAGCATTCAAGCTGCGTATCTCCCGCTCCTGATCGACTCTTCCAACATGGATGCACAAACTTGGATATAGCATTTTTCGTCCTGTCTTTCTGTGATGAAATCTATCTCGAAATCTTGGTACTTCCTGTCGAGACCTCGTACCCTCTTCGTATCAATTCCAGATACACCACATTTTCCAAGGAGGAACCATAATCCTTAAGCATGGGACCAACAGTGCATTGCGAAGCCCTAGATCGACGATATAGAACTTATGGTTAGTTTCATGAGTTCCTTCTCCCTTGATATCGTACCGCCCTGCCACATTCCTTGAAAATGAAAGCCTCCTCAAGTAAACCAAGATAGTTGTCTGGTATCGAGGGTGACTTTCTGCCCATGCTGGTGGGTAATGGGCAATTTTCGAAGCCGTAAGCTGCTGGCCTATATTCGAAGCCAAGAAAACGTCACTTTGCGAAGCATATCGATGTCCCGAATCCCGGGCAAACGTTGCGATGTCCTTCACGATGATGGTATTCACCACCCCATCCAGATATTCATGCACAATGTTTTGCATTGGAAGGCAGGTCAGAAGGCCCATGGCAAGCCTCTCTTCATCGCGTGGGTAGAGGCTTCCACAAGTTAGCAAGACATGCCATAAACATTCATGAACTCATGAAGGAAAACGGCATCATCTTTTATTTCAACATATCGACCCGGTAACCGTGTAGCAAGCTGCCCGAACTGAAACTTCCGCATTGGATCTGATTATATATACATCATTGCTGCGTTTCGGATAATAACGAGTTCACTGCATCTTCCTGCTTCAACCATCGGTTTTATGAGCAATATGTATGTCTTTCTGGTATTGGAAACCCGCTCGGTTACCCATCTTATGCAATCCTGCGTTCGGATTGGACCCGAAAATCAAATTCCTCGAAGTTGACGTGAATGATTGAAGACGAGGCAACGCTACTGGTTTTACAGATACTCATGGAACAAATCCATCGGGCCCGATTTTCCCGAACGCCTCCCTCGCACCGGTGATAATTTTGACCAACTGGGGAGTATCCTTGTACATGGAGATATGTTCTAGATGGACCTGTCTTTCTACCATAATTCAATTATAATCGATTTTTTATATAGCAGAGCAAAATTCGATTATAGTCGATTCTTATGTATATTTTTTTAAAATGATATGGCTACGCTATAGTTTACACTTTTCGAGGTGACGGCGCGCTTTGGAGACACTTTCTCCTCGACTGCATTCGTTGCAGTATGCACTTGAGAACATCATTATACTCTCTTGCCACTGTAATAAGGTACTGCCTCCTGTCTCATGCAGGAGAGGCTCTAGATCCAACGTGAGCACGATACACACTCAAAATGCAATCTGGGTCAAGATCCTCAAACTCACCTTGTACTTCCTCTGTCTTGCCTGCAGCATTTGAGTCCTTCTTGAACTCGACATGTTCAGCAACAACAATGATCCGCTCTCGATTGAATTCCTTCCTTGTCCGACCAACGCTCTTGGCGTCTCCTTCCTCTGCCCCTCCTTTATGCAGGTGGGTCATAATTCTTTGCCAATGCGCTAAGCCTGAATGTTGATGAACATCTACCTCTTCCACTGCTTCTGCCTTGGCATTACGAAAAAAAACCGGTTGTGGCGATGGCAAAACTTCGTCATTTCTAAACGTTTTCCCCTAGCTCTACACATCAGGTCTCTCTGAGTTTCCTTCCAATAGTACTGAGTTCAAATTATTCATAGATTCTCCTCTCTCACACAATCTTGATTCCTCCAGGTAGAAAGTCCTCAATCGGGAGGTGTGAAGGCTCATGCGAGATACATAGAAAGAGGTACTAGAGGTTGTTTGCTTCAAAATGGATGATTAGTCACTTTATTGAGTCAATAGAACAATATTTATGGGACCTGCTATTATTATACATATGGTTTTCTCTCTCTGCTTACCGTATAGTTTTATGAATTGTGGGTGTGGTATTTTCTTGCCTGATTCTTTTCTGGAAACCTAAATGTTGGAGGTTTTGCCTTCCAGTTTCTGCACGCGCTTGAAGCGGTGCTCAGGGATAATAGCAGGGTGATGGTTTTGTAACCGGTGGACCTCGGGCAGGTCGCGAACCAATCTCTGCTTGGTGGAAGGAAAGTCTGCGGACTCTGTTTCTCCATAGACAAGGGTTCCGGTATACTTCTCATTGGTGAGAATGTTCTCGATCGTCTTCACCGGCCACTTCCTTCCCTGTTGGTGTGGGGACCTTCAGCGCTTCCCCCTCTCGTTACCCTCAATGGCTCGGATTGATTTCCTTGAACTGGATTTGTGATATCCTCAGTATCGGACAGTTGAGCGCTTTCAGCGCACAAAATATTCATGAATGGTATTACCCACAGGGCAAGCCATGGACACAGGAAGCTTCGCATCCTCTGCCGCCCCAAGGGGCTGAGTTCAAAGCGATGGTTTCCCAACCAGTTGACCGGTAAAGACCCAGCCACCCAATGGAGAAACCTACCAGTAGAAACAAGTGATGATAAACCTTGGATCTGCGTACATAGCATGCAGATATCAATCAAAGAGGTAATCATGACCAATTTCAATTTGTTTCAAATTGCAAACTTTTAATTATACGTAATTTTAATTATTTTCTACTAGAACTCTTTTGGCTTCCACTTTACAGCGGGCCTTTGCGAGGTCTGCCTCTTTTCTTTTTTCGACATGTTTCTTAGACTTGTAACCAATATTACCCCTTAGGAACTTCAGGCAAACGCCTCACAGATGACAAGTTGGTTCCCTACAAATGGGGTGATGAACTTAACCTTGTGGTTGTGCTCGTGCAGCCATCGAAGGCGCATCTCGTCAGGATCTCGAGTGGTGGATTACCTTTTCAGATGATTAGCTTTCCAGATTATGCTTTGTGCCCATGAGCTGAGAATCAGACCTACGAAGGCAATGAGCTGTCTGCCTTCACTCAGCCCTCCTCCGATAAAATTGCAGTTGCGGTCGCTCACCATCTGGGTCTTCATCTGGTTGAAATACTTCTCCTGCTCATCGCGCAGCTTGTAGAGTCTCCATATGGCCTTGGCATCACCGGCTACCTTAGGTGACGATGGCGATGTAGCCTGAAAGGCGTATGGTCCTGCTCACCTTAACTATCCAATGCATACCCGGTCAGCCTCTTGGTATCGCTATCAAGCTAGTTACATCATAGTAGTGGAACTCGGATCTGAACGCCTTCTCATCATGACAGTGAGCATCCTCAAGGGCCTTTCCAGGTCAGACGTTGCAGTATGACATCAGACTCATGGATGCATTCCCGGCTTCTTCTCACGGAATCAGGTACAGGTTCAGCTAGACCCTTGGTAGGCTTGACGGTGCCATGTGGAGACCATGTCATGTGCGCGTCACACTGGTAATGGTAGAGCCCCACCTCAAGGTCGAGTTCCATGCAGTCGGGCCTGAGGCCCGTCTCCATCACCCCAAGGGAATCGATCACCGAAGATACGACCTTTTGCGATGTCTTGGTGCACATGACCAGAGGCCTGCCCTTGAGGATATATGTCTCAGCGTCTCCATCGTCTCATATCCCCTGTCTGTTATCACAGGGATGTCTCTGAATCCTGCATCCTCAGGTCCTTGTATATCATGGCAAGGGTGCGTGCATCGAGTCATGTTGCCGGGAAGGACCTGTAGTAGACAGGCATATGGGTCATGAGGCTGTAGACGACGACCTCGTTGGTCTGTGCAAACTACACCCTCCTTGTTCTCTGCCCCACCTGATGTAGGCAAGGAGTCCCCATATAGGCTCTTGCTGGTCAGGTCAATTGCTACAATGTCATCGTCCTTGAAACATGGCTATCCTCCTGCGGAACAGACCATCTATTCTGCTCGGTGAACTCTGGGTGAACAGGAGTGAGCCGCTGCAGGGGAAAGGACCCTGCTGGAGAACTTTTGCTATGCGCTGCCACCGCTCCCGCGGTTGTAGTTGAATTCGGTGATATAGGGGAAGATGGCAAGGGTAAGGACATCATCGACCATCTCCTTTCCCGTCAAAGACGGACATCGGAGTCATATGGAGGCCACCTTCTCAGCAACCTGTTCTAGGAACCAGATATCACCATATTGGCGGTTGAGGTCATTTCCGTCATAGGCGGGCCTTCCCGCTGGGCTGGCCCTTCCTGTGCATTTCCCTGAGCTTGTCAGCCATATGTCCCATTCAACGGAAAGTCGAGGGTGTCCACACCTCGGGGAATTCTTGAACCTGAAGTTGAGGAGAAACCTGGGGTCCTCGGTGACATGGCCCCAAGGACCTTTGCTGTATTTCTTGCGCCCGGTGTCCGGGGTCTATGGTAAAGGCTGGGTGGATGCATACCTGTGCCCCTTGTCCAGATGTAACGTGACGCTGATCTTCCCGTCTGTTCTTGCAGGTCTGTGCATATATAATCCCCTCCCTTCTTGGTAGATTATACTATGAATTGCTCAGGAAGTATATGATACAACCCTCTATTTGTATTATAATTACGAAACTTTAGAAATTATTAGTAGATTATTTTAAAAATTCACGAGTATAGGTAATCCTACATTCTTCAATAATTACAGAAAAATTGAAAATCTTTTCTATCGCAATTCTTGTAATGTTTGGGTCGAATTTGTGTTCCTGCATTTTTATGAATTTCAGCAATAGCCTCATTTTTTGTAAAGCTTTACGATGTGGACGCTCAGAAGTCATAGCATGTAAGAATCTGCTAATCACAAAGAATTCATAGCTCTATACAGTCCATCTACAATTGAATTTGGATAACCCTGTCCGTCCCAACGTTCGTGATGCTCTAAATATTTTTGCTATAAGGATTTCAACTCCTCCAGCATTAACTAGTGCTTTATAGGCATTCACATGGATGTTTCTTAACTATTTCATACTCAGCAGTGGTTAATCTTCCATTTTTATTTATTATCTCTTTTGGTATTAAAACTTTGCCAATATCGCGAACTAATCGGCGTAATATATTGAATAATATTCAGTCTTAGCAAAATTCATCGCAGTGGCAATTTTTTTTGCAATATTCGCAACGTTTTGACTATGGTTTTCTTGTATATGTATCATGAATTTCAAGTAATCCAGTCAACGAAAGCAAATCTGCCTTCTAATACATTTAATTGAAGTTTGTTATATTTGTTTTTGTATCTCAATTTCCTCTTGGAATCGACTTTTCACATGAGTAGATTCCATTATAGCTTTTAGCATTTTCCTCAACAAATCTTGTAATATCTACGTCTTTCATTATTTACTACATCAAAATATGAAATGGATTTTCATGGACTTGATTATTCCATATAACAATTGGGTGAACCTCAATGATATTTTTAATCATCTTACTAGAAAACTTGTTTATATTGTATCTACAGATTGCGGAGACTGGATATTCTCCAAAAAATTTCTTTATTTAGGAGATACTCATATTCCATAATTCTTTCAAAACCATCTTCATAATCTAAGACATTTAACTAATTTCGCCAGTTACTGAAAGCACACTATACCCCTCTTTTATTGCATCTTGTGTTAGTGTTTTTTTAATAAAGCTATCATTTTTCCAGGTACAAAGGTTCCTCTTTTGAGTACGCTTCTTCTTTATTCAAGATAGATAATTGTCCAGAATTAGTGAGCTCTCTACATCTATTGAAAGTTGAAGTCTTTGGAGGAATTTAAGTCTATTTCAGACTCATTGCAAATATAAAACATTTTTCATTTTATTTTATTCTTGAAGAAATATAAGAAGAAAGGATATTCGTGTTTTCATCAATACTTTTATCATCTATAAAACCAGATGAAATCATCGGGTTCTACATGATTCATTTGTCATGAAAATTGTATAAAATCTATATGTGCCCTCCTTCCAATCCCCCTAAGTTATAGGTAAACATTAACACAGTACGGACTGGAAGTATATTATTGTATAGAACTCATTATAAAGGAAAAATGGCTTCTTATGTTTCGGCCTATAGCCTTCCCTTTGGCCGCTCCTCAAGGGCAACCATGTGCTGCTACCCTCAAAGGTCTTCATACTCTGGTACGCTTAGCTTATCTTGCATGATGTCATCACTCCTGCTCGCGTATGTTCTTAGCGATGGTCGCTTCATTCCAACCCCACGGTACTCACATAGAACCATTCAACCAAAATCACAGATTGCCAAACTTGTAATTTCAAATTTGCATGCTTGTCGAGCATCATCAGTGTACTATTGCCCTTAGGGTGCCCTTCTATCAGTTCCACTCCTTTATATCCGTACAGCGAACGCAGAACCTGCCCAACACGCTTCTGTATTGATATTAAATTGCCTTTCTCCTAATGCTTTGGCGTAAACACAATGTGATGTTGCACATCCATTCCGTGGTGGGCCAAAATTTTCATAGTTGCCATGTTTCACTCACCTTTTCCTTATGATCTTTGGGCTGAACTCTAAAATCCTAGCACGAAGGAGAGTGCTTTTGTATAACAAGAACCGTTTCTGCACCCGCATAGCGGAGTGGTTTTACATGTTTCATTTTTGCATCAGCCTCTGTCAAAGACTTCAATCAAAGCTAATCCATATCAATAGAAATAAATTAGCCCCTGCCTAATCTACCTACATCTGTTTATTTTTCGCTCTCGATTCCAACTTCTAGAACTTTGCCGGGAACCTTCAGCGAAAGCTTCGAGAACAGAACTGCTTCATCAGGAATCCGGGAGGTGTGCCAAACCTGGATCTCCTTGTCTCATTCAGTCCTGCGGTAATAATATCATCGAGTGTTCGAGTGATCAGAAATAAGGTCAATCCAGTCTTCTCTTCAGTATATTGAACCAGCACCATTGCCGTCCATGGTAAGAATGTAAAATCGAATCTGGTTGTCAATATAAGGTGCGGATATTACATTTGTCCGGGTGATGTAACCCCAATTCATTGCAACCATACGGTTGGCTGGTAACAAACATCTGGATTGTGGGTAGGAGGGGATCTGGCAGGACAATTCTATGACGCAGGTCTATTGAGTGAACTCATCATGGGTTAACAACGATGGGAACGGAAAACCATTGTTTCCTCTTTGGTTCTCAACCCTCATCTACAGCTCATCCGTCCAAAGGATGGGTAAGTAATTGGTTGAGCTAAGGTATACTGTGAGAAATTTCTAAACATCGAAAATTGAAGACATTCTATGTACATTTTCCTTTTCGTATGAAAAAGAATCTTGTTTTGGCATTCAGCAATTCAAGACATGGAGGTGATAGGCGATTGGTTCACTATCGACACGGTTGATGACGATACATACATAATCAGTGAATACCGACACTGGGAAGAAACCCAGGTATTATCTTCTCAACGGCACCGAATATAGCCTACTTATAGACACCGGATTGGAGTATCTGCAATATCACGATGAGGTTATGAAACTAACGAACAAGCCAATCATTGCAGTTGCTACCTATCCATTGGGACCATATCGAGGGCGCGATATTTGAGATTTTTATATAAGGACGAGCTACACTGGCTGAACAGATTCCCCTCTCCATAGAGCAAATCAAAGAAATGGTGATGGTTAACTGTGATGCCCCTGCCGATATGATGTGAATACTTATGAGTTCTTTCGAGGTTTCCCTACCCACATTCTTGACGATGGTGATGACATCGACCTCAGTCAGCCGGATCATCAAGGTATTACACACAGCAGGACACGCTCCGGGCATATGTGCTTCTGGAAGAGGATAGAATGCTGTTCACAGGAAGCCTGGTTTATATGGATACCTTGTTCAAAAGCATTACCCTCCACCGATCACAAGCTTATTTGGCTTCAATTGAAAAAAATTGCCGCATTTACCGGTTAGACGGGTATTTCCAGCCCATCATGCACTGGATATCAAACCTGAGATTCTTGGAAGGATGCAAAACGTTTCGGGAACTTAAGGTCAGGGCAAGCTGCAGCATGGAACCGGTATATGTGATTATAAGGACTTGGGCTGTATGGCCCATAGAGGTCAATCAATCATGGAAAGAATTTTCAAGCACGAATATTTTACCATCATACCCTTTTTTCTTGTTCCATTATATACAATTATTACGACTGTTCATCATCCATATTTTCAGTTGGTATTCACTACGGCCTCCAGACCCCGTGGCTCAAGATCCCCTTCAGGCACAAGCTTGGCTCCTGAGGTACGTCAACAGGGTGCTTAGTATCTAAAGAGTGTTCTGCTTCATGTTTGGGAAGGGGACGTAGTTTTCCAAGATGCAGTATTAAGACGCACCCGTTTCTATGAGGAAGTATTAACGTCTCTTGCCGACCATTTGAATGATATTGAAATACTTGCCTACCCCTGCTTCCATCATAAGATCTTGTTTGGCGTAGGGGTTTGGGAATCCAGCCATCTAAGGCTTGCTTGCATGAGAGTCATTTCTGATGGTATCATAGTCGGGTTCTTTTCCCAGAGTGCTCGCCACAGAAGAATAAAAATACCAATCACTGGCTCCAGAAGGGTTGCACTTCCTCCGGTAATTTTCCATCAAATCTTGATTAAAAATAAAGACAGCAACCATAATATAACCATCCTTTCACGAGGCAGAAGTTTCATAAACTATTCTACTTTCATTCGTGCCAAAGTACTGATAGGAGTCCACGCTAATGATCATGTCGAAGTAATCATGAGCAAAGGTCTTTTGTTGCATCCACACTAGGAAGGAAATATCTTTGTATCAAGTCCTCACTCAGCCAAAGCGTTTGCTTGTTTCACCAGGGCAACCCACAAATCAGCAGCAAACACGGTCACATCATATTTTTCTGCAAGCAGAATGGATGAAATTCCCATTCCGCAACTACAGGTCAGAATACGCATTCTCGGAGCTATGGGAAGAAAACTTGCCAGTTCTTCCATAAGCCTCATTGCATTCGGCCCCATCATCGTTTCCAAGAGAAAAACCTTATCATAATTGTCAGTACGCATGTTTCCATTTTCATCTCCCTTATAGCAAGAATATTCAGAGACAAATTATAACAAACAGCCTCAGAAGACACCGTTTACAGTGTGACAAAAGTAGTGCGGCTGAAATCTTTCACTTTGAAAACTCGGAATCGATACATATTTGGAAAATATTAAAAATACTATGCTCCAAATTTAGTTACGTCCATCGATAAATGCGGTATAATAACCAAAATACAAGGAGGAGGTCTATCTTACTATCCATTTCAGTCTCCTCGAAACATAGTTAGGAACCAATTCTTTGGTCCCGAATCAACTCTATAAAGACAACCCTTACTACGTGCCCTGCCTTGGTGTTCGATGAAGAAAGTTTGAACTAATCCCAAGAAGAATCCTGCATTCGAATATGTTGATTCTGTGGCCTTTCTTGCAAAAAAGGAAGGAAAGGTTGTCGGGCGCATTGCAGCCTTGATCAACCACAAATTGAACAAGGCTCAACAGAGAAATTACATGCGGTTCACCCGCTACGACGTAATCGATGATATTGAGGTAAGCAGACTACTCTTTGAAAAAGACCATTCTCATGGGGCAAAGAAAAGGGAATAAGATGCCATTATTGGCCCCATTGGCTTCTCAGACCTCGATAAGCAAGGTCTATTGGTAGAAGGGTTCAAACCAGCTGAGCATGTTCGTACGTTGTATAATCATCCCTACTGCCATCACTTTACCAGCAGCTAGGATTCATCAAAGATGTCGACTGGGTTGAATACAAAGTCTTTGTGCCAGAAAAGGTGATCCAAGAATCGAGAGGATCAGTGAAATAGCACAAAGAGGCACGGCTATCGCCTGCTCTCCTTTACCCAGCAAAAAGAGATTCTTCCCTATGCGCATCAGATGTTCCATATGTGATGACTCATTTGCGAAACTCTACATAGTTCTGTCCGCTCTGGTGGGCAGATCAACTGCCATCAAACAGTTTCTAAGTTTTGGTAGTCTTGGAAGTACATCCATGTTGTTGTGGACGCAGCTGGCTCAGTCATAGAGCTTTAGCATCATGGCCCCTTCCCTCTCTCGGGCAATGCAGAAATCCCACATGGGCACCCTGTTTCCTCCTCGGTTTTTATCAGGATTCTTCGGGCCATGCGAAAGCACTTGACATACTGGACATGTATCTTATTGCCGTAAAGCCCGAATATTTGGGCAGAGGAGTAGAATGCAATCATCCTGCATGAAGGCCTCAAGATAGCAATCAAGAATGGTACAGTTTGCGAGACGGGACCTGAATTGAGTACAACAACAACGTACAAACCCAATGGAAGAACTTTCAGACCGAGCAACACAAGAGAAGACGCTGCTACATTCGCCCCCTTATCATAAAAACACACCCCTTTCCACCTCTTGCATGTATACCAACGAATATATGGCTCTACAGCATGAAAGTGCCTTTCTCCATATGCTTTGAGATTTTATTAGTAATACGTTCGTACGTATTTCACATTTCATAAGAATTCTAAACACAACTTTTATATTAACAAATTCACCTTTCCTAGATTGGAATTGACTTTAGATAACCAAGACCTACGATAATTATGAGGTGCAAACTGTAAAAGAAGATAGATGGACACCTAGTTGTAGTTGGCAGTACGTACCTCAATAATTCCAAAAGGAGAATTCTGTATGAAGAAAGTCGTTCTTGTTCTTATGGTCCTTACGATTTTGGGCAGTGCACTCTTTGCTGAGCCAGCCGAGACTAAGAATCGTGCTACGGATCATCCATATAGTCAGGGTATGCCCCACAGGAACTATTGGATAAATTCACCGAGAAAACCGGCTGAGTTGAGGTGACACTCCAATAACAACGAAGAGATGATCAGCAAGCTCAGAGCAACCCGTGGTGGTGGTTTTGACCTTGCCCAGCTACAGGACCGCATCTCATCCTGTCGTTTAAAGAGCGTACTCCATCCCCTGCCAGCCCATCGACTACGCAAGAATAGATACCGAGCAGATCGATGCTTCCCTGCTTGAGGCAGTGAAGAAAAACACCTTCTTGGTGGACGGAAAATCTATGCAGTCCCACACGTGTATGGAACTGAGGGTTTGGTTGTCAGCAAAGCCTTGGCCCCCAGATGTGAAGGACTTCAAGGACCTTCTCGATCCCAAGTATGCGGGCAGGAGTATCCTACCGTCAGCAAGAGACCTACCCTTATTGGAATGGGATTCTCTCGGCTACGATCCCTTCGCGCTCTACAGCATTGAGAGGCATATCGGACTTCCTCGATGAAATGGAGAAAGTACTCATCGCTAGCAAACCTTCAGTAAAAACCTATTGGGATAATGGAGACCAGCTGTTGCAATCGCTCCGCTCGGAAGAGGTCTGGGCAGCATCAGCATGGGAGCAAGCCGGCTGGAAGCTTCACGCTGAAAACCCAAACATTGACTACATCGCACCAACCAGTGGATCTCTTGCTTGGGTTGATACCTTCGCCATCCCGCAAAGAGTGAGAACAGTGCAGCATACGCCTACATCAATTTCATGATGGAGCCTGAGAACGCTGCATTCTTCACCAACCGAGAAACCTATGGACCAGCATCCAAGGACGCTGTGAATTATCTTGATCCAGAGATCAAAGGCCAAACTTTACCCGTGGTCTACCTCCTGAGGTACTGGCCAACATCAACTGGTATCTACCGTCGGCAGGAATCGAAGAGATGGAAGGAAAGACCCTCGACAAGGTAAAGAGCTGCTCGCTAGCGAAATGATCAAAGTATTGCCAACAAGCTGTTTCACTACAGCTATTGGCATCATCAGGTAAACAACACTATGGATATGCGCTCTCAGTACAAAAGGTCACCGTTTGGTGATTTCACTGCAGTTGATCAGGTCTCATTCGAAGTGAGGACGGAAAGTTCTTTTCGATTTTAAGGCCCGTCAGGCTGTGGAAAAACTACACTCTTACGAATGATAGCAGGATTTTACAAACTGACGGGGGAATACTCTCTTCAACAGGAAAAAACATGGATGGAGTTACCCCAATAAACCAGTTAATCTAGTATTTCAGAGTCTCGCACTTTTCCCCATGATGAATGTGCATGAGAACATTGCTTTCGGACTACACGTAGACGGGAAAAAAGGCCCCGGTGTAAGATAAGAAAGTACGGGAATTGTTGGAAAGGTCAGTCTTCCTGAATCAGGAAAAAGCAGATTAGCCAACTCTCTGGTGGGCAGAAACAACGTATTGCAATCGCACGATGTACGATCATGGAACCTACAGTACTCTTGCTTGATAGACCCTTGAGTGCACTCGATGCCAAGACCGTGAACATATGAAGGTCGAACTGAAGAACCTTCAATCCCAAGTCGGAACAACCTTTGTCTACATTACCCATGACCAGAGCGAAGCCATGGTCATGAGTGACAGGGTTGCAGTCATGAACAACGGACATTTTGAACAGATAGGGACACCCCAGGAGCTCTACCACGAACCCAAGTCCTCGTTTGTTGCCCAGTTTGTGGGAAACAACAACAAGCTACGAGTTAAGCTTCACGCTGATGAGAGTGGAAATACCATAGCCCGTTATGCTGACAGATATGATTTTCGCCTAGCCCAGAGATTTGAAACCACAAACGAAAATGAGGAATATGATCTCTTTATTCGCCCGGAGGCTGTGATTATCAATCCTGGGGAGGGGAGGGAGAACTTCCAAAGCCTTCCCGTTGAAGTTACCTCAATTCTCTTTGATGGAGGAAACAGCCGGCTCCTGGTAAAACCTTTGGGAACTGAAGAGGAATTGGTGATTGCGCTTCCCCAGACAAGGGAGTATGACCATATCCGTTCAAAAGATCGCATACAGGTTGGTTGGGATCTGAATAAAACCGTCTGCTTCAAGCGCAGTGATTGGAAGTTATATGATGAAGAATAGACAACATATTAAATGGGGTTTTCTCTTCTTTTTCCTGCCCGTCGTTCTGTGGCTCTTTCTCTTGATAGTACTACCCCATCTTGAGCTGCTGAGGCTCTCTTTCTCCAAGGCAAATACTGGTAAATTCACCTTGGACAACTATCTAGCCTTTTTCAAGGAGCCAATTTACTGGCTCACCTTTGTACGTACTGCAGGATATTCGATTATTGTTACATTCCTGGTTATGGTCATTTCTCTCCCGGTTTCATTCTATATCTCCAAAATAGCGAGAGGGCGAATGACCGGTGCACTGATGATCCTCATTCTGGTCCCTTTCTGGGTCAGTGAACTGATCCGTGTCTATGGGTGGATGATCTTACTCAGGGAAAGCGGGATACTTAACCATTTCTTTGTTTCCATAGGTCTGTTCAAAGAGCCTGTTGAGATGCTCTACAATGACATCACCATGATCATGGGACTGGTATACACCAGTATGCTCTTCATGGTGGTCCCTGTCCTAGGCGTCATGGATGACTTGGATAATGCTCTTATCGAGGCTGCCTATGACCTAGGAGCATCAAAGATATCCATCTGGAGAACCATCATTATTCCTCACTGCGCCTCTGGGCTCGTCAATGGAGGAATCATCGTATTTATGTTGGTTCTGGGAAGCTACCTAACCCCAAACCTGATGGGTGGCAAGAACTCTCTCTGGTTTACCGAGCAGATATACAACCAGATAATTCTCTATTTTAACTGGAATCAGGGGGCTGCCTTTGGGTTCCTGCTCTTGGCCCTCTCCTCGCTCATTATCTGGGTTCTTCTCAAACTCACCAAACAGAACCTGAAGGAGGTGGTAAAATGATCAGAAGCTTACCTTCCTCAAAGAAATATCGTGGAGGATTCACCCTCTTCATCATCCTGTATTTTATTTTTCTCTTCGCTCCACTGGTTGTAACGATGATCCTTGCATTCAATGACTCCATGTATCCTTCTCTTCCTTGGCAAGGATTCACGCTTGACTGGTTCTTCGGAAACGGACCGGAAAAATATGGAATCTTCCATGACCAGACCAACTTGAGGAGTCTTTTCACTTCATTCAAGGTAGCAGTTGCAGTCATGATAGTCTCTACGTTCCTGGGCACCTGTGCGGCATTTCTCTTTGAGCAGGAAAACTTCCGGTTCAAGAACGCACTCTACTTCCTCATGATAGCCCCCTTGGTTATTCCTGGAGTCATCTTGGGAATCTCAATCCTGATGTTTTCCAACACAATAGGGCTGTTCATCGAGGATCATCTGGGTATCTACGTTTCGTTTCTTGGCCCTGGGTTTCCTTTGGTGGTGCTCGGCCAATCCTCGTTCATTTCAACCATTGTTGCGCTGGTTGTTTCTGCCAGATTGAAGAAGTTTGACCACACCTTGGAAGAAGCTGCCTACAACCTGGGAGCGAACAAGGCAGAGGTGCTCTGGTTCATTACCTTGAAATATCTCAGGCCATCAATAATCGGGGGAGCTGCAATGGCATTCCTTATGTCCTTCGAGAACTTCAACACCACGATTTTCCTCGTAGGTTCACAGGCCACCCTACCCATAAACATGTACATGCAAGTACGTGATGGTTCCACCCCGGTGATCAATGCCATCTCGTTCCTGCTCATCCTTGGAACTTCCATTTTTGCGGTGGTTAATCTCACCAAGGGGAACAAGAAACTACTCTAAGGCATCTCTGGACTTGTTTGTTGAGTGGGAAAGGTAGCCAATGTGCTTGCTCTCCTCAAGGAAGGCACGTACCATGAATGGCAGAGAAGAAATTGCTTCTTTTAACTCCCTTACATGAGATGAGAAACGATGATTGAAACAAAACGATTACTACTACGAGAAATGAACCAGGAGGACTACCCCTCCCTTGCTGCAATTCTTCAGGATGAGCAGACGATGTACGCATATGAGACTCCATTCAGCGCAGAGGAAACTCAAGCTTGGCTGGACAGGAATCTTGCTAGGTACAAAGAAGATGGATTTGGGCTATGGGCAGTTATCCTAAAAGATGATGGTACCATGATCGGTCAGGCAGGACTGACATGGCAATCCATCGGCGAATCATCAAAAGTGCTGGAAGTTGGGTATTTGTTCAATCGTAGCTACTGGGGAAAGGGCTATGCAATTGAGGCAGCAAGAGCTTGCAAGAAGTATGCCTTTGCAAAGCTGAACAGCAGCGAGGTCTACTCCATCATACGAGACTCAAACGTTTCTTCAATGAATGTAGCAATCCGCAACGGGATGCTTGCTAGGGGTAGTTTCATTAAGAGGTACCGGGGAATGGATATGCCACACCTGATCTTCTCAGCCAAGAGAAAACCCTCAATCAAATAGGAATACCAGAATCTACTGTCGGCTTTTTCTCTTTGGATTACGAGGGAACCAACCTTTTGCAACCCGCTCTTCTTGCTCGAACAACTCGTGGATACTCCATAGGGAGGAGAACCCTATAATACTGACTACCGCAGAGAAAGTGAGGTTCTCAATCCACAGGGAGAGGGCAACCAACAAGATTCCTACTACTAGAAACACAGGCCATATTCTCTTCCCTAAATAATACTCCCCTTTGATAACTATCGGATGGAATACCCCGATGATTAAAAATGCAGCAGCCCCAATCATTACCCCTTGAAAACTCATACATCGCTCCTTTTCCACGTGAAAATTATACCTTGCAACTCCATCTTGCTAGCGTAAGAGTTACCGCGTCAAGAATTCTTTTCCTGATGGAACAATCGGAAGTTTGCATGTTCTTCATCACTGAGGAACGATCCGTGCTAGAATTATGATAATCGCATTTATGCAAGAGGAAGGACCCACAAAATGAACCGATGTAGCTGGACAGGTGATAATCCTTTTTTAATCGAATACCATGACAGGGAGTGGGGCGTACCACTCCATGATGACCAGAGGCAGTTTGAATTTCTGAGTATGGAAGTCATGCAGTGCGGTCTGAGCTGGCTCACGGTACTGAAAAGACGGGAAGTGCTCCGTTCTGCCTTTGAAGATTTCAACGTATCCAAGGTTGCAGGCTTTCGTGATACGCGTGTGGGAGAAATCATGAAGATGGAGGGAATGATCCATTCTCCAAGAAAAATCCGCGCCATCACTACCAATGCCAAGGCATTTCTACAAATCCAAGAGGAATTTGGTTCGTTCTCATCGTATCTTTGGGGTTTTACTGGGAACAAGACAATGGAATACCCTGGTCATGCTGACGGGGGGATAGTCATTGCAAGGAATGAACTCTCCGACATAATCAGTACGGACCTAAAGAGACGGGGATTCACCTTCCTTGGGTCAATTACCCTCTATGCCCACCTACAAGCTGCAGGACTTATCAACGACCATGAGACAACGTGTTTTCGGTATCATCAGGTACGTGTAGAAACGGTCTAAAGACGTACTAGTATTTGTGTTACGTGTGTGCATTGTCTCCATCTAATGCATACTTCCGCAAAAGTATATGTCAATTTATTGAAATATGGTAGACTTTACGGGTCTCATGTTTTCCTTGGTATGGTTGGGTTTTTTACATGAGAGGCTCTTTTCTTGGACCGGCAAAGCAATAGTGAGCAGCAGGGTATATGTGCTGGGAAGACTTGGAGGAGTACGCTCGATGACTGAACTGATTAGCAACATACTCCGTGGCAGTGTCTCATCTGTCATGTATGTGATTTTATTATTGACTCTGACAAAGTCCAGATTTGGTCGCAGAAGCACCATCAGTATCACAATCTTCGTATTCGCCATCAATATGACAAGCACCCTCTGGTTCTACATGCAAGGCGACCTCACTGGATTGTCCCGATTCAACATTTTATTGTTTATTGTGGTTGGACTTATCATCAAGTTTTTTACTAAAATGAGTTACATGCAATGGAGTTTCACCTTTCTCACCACGATCAATATTGCAATGATGATAATTATCCTAAGCTTTCATCTTGGTAGGTTGTTTCCCTATCCGCAGTATGCCAATACGTTCTTCCGTTTTGTCCTCTACCTACTCGTGATTTTGCTTTTCAAGAAACACTTCCTTCGCACCTATCGAACCGTCGTGAGTGACTGGCCAATCTTCTCTGGCTTAATGATCTGCATCTTTCTGAATCTATCCTATTTCTTCTTTGTTACTGACGATATCATGAGCACCTTGGCAACCAATAAATGTCCGATGCTCCTCTTGGTTGCCCTCTCCTTGTCCGCCTATGGCACAGTGTTCTTTTCCCTCAGGAGATTCCTAGCCATGTACGACTTGGAAAATGAAAGGTATCAATACCTCAGGGCAAGCCCTGAACCCAGGAGGCGTTGCCTCCTTTTCCGCCCCAAGGGACGAGGTATCTCACCTTGCTTTCCCTGCACTCGCTCGGGAGAAGAACCATCATGATGGTTCCTTTCCTCTCGCTCCGTTGGGGAATGAGAATATCAAAATCCAGAACGAGGCGGTAATTCTGCAAAAAGTTGCTACGGAATTAGAGATTTATGCCAACTATGACACGCTTACAGGACTTCCCAATAGAAGGATTTTCTTTGATACATTGGAGCATATTGTCTCAGAATCCAAAACAAACACAACAAAAAGCGCTCTCCTGTATCTGGACCTTGATTTCTTCAAGATAATCAATGACACCTATGGCCACGAAGTTGGGGATGGAGTTCTTGTAACAGTGGGTAGACGACTCATGAACTGTGTCCGTGGAACCGATTTCGTGGCGCGATTGGCTGGCGATGAATTTGCAATAATCATGCAAGATATCGGAAGCTCATCCAACGCAAAACAATTTGCTGAGAAGGTTCAAGCTGTTCTGCAAGAGCCCATTATAGTAGATGCAGTAGAATGTACCATAAACGCTTCCATCGGCATCTCCATCTATCCTGAGGCTGGAGATGACGGGGAGACATTGCTGAGAAACGCTGATTCTGCAATGTATGCGATCAAAAAGAAAGGGAAAGGTGGTATCGGCATCTATGACCATCAAGTAGAGTAACTGCGGTAGGTATACCATATTTCCCCATACAATACTCAAACACTAAAGCTCATCCATATACCACTGGAACTCTACCTGTGGTATGTCCTGTATTTCTTGATGAATAGAAACTACAAACAGCATAAATCCATAAAAAACATCCCCTCAAACACGTAAAATCATACTTTGGTATGAAGCGCTGAGATATAAAACTGCCTAAGGTAAAACCATGGATGGAGAGGGAGGAACATCACAAGAATCACAAATTCCTAGCATAACGCAGAGTTCTGCGAATCTTACATTTGTATTGCTCTTCACAGGAGGAGAACAATGAAAAAGATTGGATATACGGTATTGGTGCTCTTAGCACTGACCTCAATGCTATATATAGCGTGTGACTTGGGTGTAGGTGATGTCCCAGAAACAGGATCATTACAAGTGACAATGCACCGTGATCCAAGCCTGAAGACCATCGTTCCTAATGTAACCATGGTTCCAGCGACATATCGGCTCACTGGTCATCGATCAGGCTCTGAGGATACGATAGGTCCCATTGACATCACCGCGACCACCTATACATTCAGTGGTATTCGAGTTGGAGATTGGACTATAACGGTTGAAGCAGTAAATGCTGACGATCCTCCTATCATCATTGGTGAAGGCTCCAGCACAGTGATTATTACCGGTGGAACGACATCAAACACTACAGTAACCATTGTTCCACTGAACGGAACCGGAGAATTTACCTTCTCTATTGATTGGAGTGGCAATCTCATTGGAAACCCGCAGATCGAGGCATTCCTATCCCATGAAACAGGAGCCACACAAACTGCAGTGGACTCATCCTGCATTGTCATATCCGGTTCTACTGCAACCATTACTGTAGAAGACCTCGATGCAGGCTACTATGATTTCTCCTATCTTCTGAAAGATGGAGAAGCCCCGTTTGCAGGCAATTTCCATGAAGTAAGAATACTCTCTGGCCAGACAAGCTCTGCTTCCGAAATCATCCCCATATCGCCATTTGAGATCTCCCTATCAATCATCAATAACCTGCGTAATCCCTTTGCGGTAGGTATCACATCGGAAGATCTCATCATGGAGCGTTCAAGCGTCCAATCTTTTACCGCTGCCCCTGCTGATGCGGCCTCCTATCAGTGGTATCTTGATGGTATAGAGATAGCAGGGGCAGATGAAATGAACGTCCTTCTTGATGGTGAAGAGATTGCATTCGGTTGGCATACCCTTTCAGTTAAAGTTACCTCACAAGGGGGAGGCATCTCCTCCGAATCAGTTGCATTCTACCTTGATGATGTATTCGGAATTGGGGGATATATCGATCTATGGTTTACCAACAAGAGTGACCCCAATGATACCTGGTTCTTTGGGCTGGGAAATGGACCTGCAGAGGGCTCCAATTTTGAAGCATTGGCAACGTACCCCGAATACTCCATCCCAATACATCTTGAGATGATGTTGGAAAAGAGCACTGATGAAATCCTCCCTGGAAGTTTCATGTTCGCTTCCTCTGTACCTTTTGATCTAGATGAGGATATGAATATGTTCCCCTATGGATCGATGGATGATCAGGGAATGTATGCAGCTCTGGGGGCCTGGGAAGTGGACACTACAAATGTCGTGCTTGGCCAAGCCTATGAGTGGTGTCTATTCACTGCAGGAAGTGTTGATGAATTTGGAGTGAGACGGACCTTCGATGCGATCAGCAATTTCTACAATCCAGTAATAACCGATAATCCTGACGGAGAAGATGATGAATTGAAATGGGGAAAACTTTGGGAGACCATAAACGATGGGATTACGATTACCTTCACTAAATACGGGGAAAACTTTGGATCCTACGTAAAGGGAACCGTAAGCGGAACCGCTGTCTCAGTCATCCCAGACGACCCTCTCGATCCTGATGATACGGAAGTACTGGGTGTGTACGCTGTAACAGGAGATTTCATCACGACCAGAGGAACATGGGTGCCTCCTGGAGTGCAATAGAGAATCATCCCCCCTTTGGAGAAATCCAAGGGGTATCTTTCTCAAGAGCAAAAAAGAGAAGGTCCACTCTACTCTTCCTGGCTCTCTCCCCTGAGCATTGCATACAGTTCGCTCCGGCTCGAGATTCCCAGTCGGTTGTACAAACCGGTGGTATGGGTCTTTACGGTAGCGAGGCTGATGAACAGGGCTTCAGCGGTTTGAATCTGGGTTCTGCCGTTTACGATATGTTGCAAAATTTCTGCCTGTCTTTCACTTAAATGATAGCGTGAGATGAAAGCGTTCAGGTCAAACTTGGGGAGACAGAAACCCAGAATTCCTATTCTGTCTCCCCACTTGTCACTGATAAGAGAGAAGCTTGTCGCCACGGGAACAGTATGACCTTCAGCAGTCAGCAAGAACCCTGTATGTGAGAAATTGTGTTCTCCTGTAGCCAACAGGGCTTCTACTTTTCTCTGAATCGCTTGACTATCCAAGAATACATCCTCCATAGGAGTGGAATGCTTCAGGTTCTCAGTTTGGCAGGTGAGGGATTGTGCAGCGGCATTGCAATCGGTGATTTTCCAGGCTGAATCAATCACGAAGACTGCTCGGTCCATATGTTTGATAAGCTCCCGATTTACATGAGCAGGAGCAAATCGCATAAGGCCATACCGTATGATTGCATAGCATACTGCAACCATCCACAATACCGGGATTGTACAGGAAATGGGATTGTTCCCCTTGAAACCGGAAAGAAAATCCACCAGAACCCCTATGGATGTTCCACACACGGTACTCACCACAATAATCCGCGATTGAATTCGCTCCCGGTGTAGCGTGGTTTTTCGTCCCCATATCAGGGCAATAAGAGGAATCAACAATGACTCAATAGCCGAAAGGAGTTGGTGCGACACAAACCAGGGCCCTGAGGGGAAGTCCCGTGCAAGGACATTCCAACCCCAGTTGGCAGCCTGATAGATACCTATGCGAAGCATGATCACCAAGACTAGGACACGGTAGAGAGGCACGCTCTGACGTTCCGATAGAAATAGGATGAATATAATGCCTGCAAGTATGAACAACTCAGAGCCGGTATAGTACATTCGGTCAAAGAAAGTGCTCCACTGACTCTCTTGAGCCATGTTGCGTCCAGCGCACCCAAGTGACCAAAGGGCAAGCATGGCACAGAGTACAGCAAAGCTTTTCTGGGTAGCTGAATCTTTCCCAAATATCAAAATGAGGATCCCTAGATAAATATAGGTCACACATGCAACACTCGAGATTATCGCATATAGCATCATTTTGTGACCTCATCTTACTACGCTGTTTTCTCCTTGGCAATCGATATTTTTGGTCAGATAAAAGAATATGCATAGCAATCTGGTACGTAAAATTTTTTACTTTCTTCTCTTTATGTCTTATACTAGGCTCAATAAAGGGGAGGAACCGTGAAAATTCAAAAACAACAAGCAATGCGCACCGTACTCTATGCGCTTGCACCACTCTGCCTTGCTGCAATCTATTTTTTCGGTTGGCGTTTTATTGCTGTACTGTTGGTTGTTGGAGTAACGGGACTGTTGTGTGAATGGCTCATGGCACGTCGCTATGGCTTTAAGATCACCGAGTCTCTGTTCGTCTCGTGCACGCTCTTTGCACTCTCACTGCCACCTACCATCCCACTCTGGATTGCAGCAGTAGGTATTGCATTCGGTATCATCTTTGGTAAGATGATTTTCGGTGGATTTGGTAGGAATATTTTTAATCCTGCAATTACTGCACGTGCATTTGTCTACATCAGTTTTGGGGTGCCTATGACTGCAGCCTTCATCGGTAATGCTGCACGAGGGAGTTGGTTCCCTGCCGGCTTTGGTTCTTGGATGAGCCAGGCAGACAGTGTTTCTGCTGCTACTCCACTGGCCACCGGAGATGCTTCATTATTTGAACAGTTCCTTGGATTCACCAGCGGAAGTTTTGGGGAAACCAGTGCCATCCTCATTATCCTTGGTGGACTCTACATCGTATTCAAGAAAGCCGCTAACTGGAAGATTGTGATTGCTTCACTTGGCTCATTCTTGCTCCTGCAAAGTATATTTTGGGCAAGTGGACTTCAGTTAGCAACAGAAAGTGGTTTGAAAGGAGTATCTGATCCTCTTACTGCCCTTCTGGGTGGCAGCTTTCTCTTTGCTGCATTCTTCATGATTACAGACCCTGTCTCTTCTTCCCAGTCAACGAACACGGGAAGATGGATATATGGGGCTGTATTTGGCATACTCACGGTGTTGATACGAACCTTTGCAAACTGGGTTGAGGGGGTTACGTTTGCCATCCTCCTTGTAAACATGTTTGCTCCCTTGCTCGATACACTTCTCAAAAGCGCAAAAGCCAAGAAAAAGCTTAAGAAAGCAGAAGGAGGAAAAGCATGAAAGCAAAAAGAACGTTCTACAGTGAGCGTATCTATCCTCTCCTATTCATGTTTGCAGTCACGTTCTTCTGCATCCTTCTCACGTCTGGGTTGCATCTTGCGACACAGGACAGGGCAATTGCCAATGAACGCTCATTCACCAGAAGGGCAATCTTGAACGCCAGTGGTGTGAACTACGAGAACACCACGGGAGGAATTGAGGAAGCGTTTCAGGAAAAGATAGAACAAAAGGATGGGTATTATGTTGCCGACAGCGAGAATGGCACGCGATACATCATCCCTGTGGAAGGCCCAGGACTCTGGGGTGCTATTACCATCATGGCAGGATTTGAGGAAGACCTAACCACATTCTCAGGAATCGCCATTGTAAGCCAAAATGAAACCCCAGGGCTCGGGGCTCGTATTGAAGAACCTTGGTTCACCGAACAGTTCAGAGGAAAACAGGCCCCCTTTACCATGGTAGAGGAAGGAACAGCTGATGCAGATACTGAGGTTGACGCAATTACCGGTGCTACCCGCACTTCAGAATATTTCAGGAATCTTACAAACCGTGCTGCAGACGATGCAAAACGCATAATTGGAGGTGAGTAGAATGGCCAATAAACTGCTACGAAAAACGTTTATGGAACCACTGGGGAAGAACAACCCAGTGTTTGTCCAGATCCTTGGCATCTGCTCCACATTGGCAGTAACAAACAAACTGCAGAACACCATGGTCATGACCTTGGGAGTACTGTTCACCACAGCGCTCTCCAGCTTGACCATTTCATTGCTGAGGAACTACATACCTTCACGTATCCGTATGATGGTGGAGACCATGGTCATTGCGACCTTCGTCATCATCGTGGATATCGTCCTGAAAGCCTTTTATCCGGAGATGTGGAAGCAACTCGGTCCCTATGTCGGATTAATCATCACCAACTGTATCATCATGGGTAGGATTGAGGCCTTTGCCTTGCAGAACAAACCGATGCTCTCTCTGGTTGATGGATTGGCCTCTGGTCTGGGCTATGCATATGTGTTGTTGGCAATCGCATTCGTAAGAGAGTTGCTGGGAACCGGGAGCCTCTGGGGTTACCAGATTCTCGGCTCTTGGTGGACGAACTGGTCCATCATGATCATGCCACCAGGAGGATTCTTTGTTCTGGCGATCATCATTTGGATCATTCGAGAAAAAATCATGAAGGAGGCCAAGAATGACTGATTCATTGCTGCCCTTTGCCGTATTCTTCGCCTCAATCTTTACCGGGAACATACTGCTTACCAACTACCTCGGAATGTGTTCTTTCCTCTCCGTATCAAAGGAACTGAAAACCTCAACTGGACTGGGCATGGCGGTCATCTTTGTTATGGCAACGACCACTCCTCTGAACTGGATTGTGTACCAGTACCTGCTCATTCCTTTCGGTTTGGAATATCTCCGGTTTATCGTGTTCATCATCGTTATCGCGGCCTTCGTACAGCTCACTGAGATGACGCTGGAGCGATACAGCGAACCGCTGTACCAATCCCTGGGCATTTTCCTCCCGCTGATAACAGTTAACTGTGCAATCCTGGGAGTAAGCCTCTTCATGGTCATCAGGGAGTATACACTACTTACTTCTTTCTTCTTTGGACTGGGAAGCGGAATTGGTTGGTTCATCGCCATTATCGCAATGGCAGGGATTAGGCAGAAACTCAAGAACGCCAAGATTCCCCCAGGACTGGAAGGCCCGGGAATCACCTTGGTAATTGCAGGATTCATGGCCATGGCATTCATGGGATTCTCCGGCATGATCGCCATATCCTAAGGAGGAATAGATGGTTGTAACACTACTGATCAGTATCGGAATCATCAGCCTCATCTCGGTATTCCTGGCCATCTTACTGGTAATCGCAGATGCAACCATAGGCAATTATGGTGTGGTGAAAATCTCTATCAATGATGGCTCGAAGGAGCTGGAAGTCCAAGGTGGACAACCATTGCTCAAAGCGCTCAACCAGGAAGGCGTCTTCATCCCATCAGCCTGCGGGGGAAGAGGATCTTGTGGATTGTGCAAGGTAAGGGTTGTCACTGGTGGAGGAGAGTATCTTCCTACTGAACTTCCCTGGATAAGCGATAAAGAGAGGCAGAATAACGTCAGACTCTCCTGCCAGTTTAAAGTGAAACAGGATGTGGCTATTGTCATTCCTGAAGAGCTCTTCCTGGTCAAGCAGTTCACGACTGTTGTGGAGAGTATCAGGGATCTTACCCACGACATTAAGGAAGTAAGACTCCGCCTGAAAGATCCAAAGGAGATTACACCCAAGGCTGGACAATACATCCAGTTTGAGGTCCCAGAGTATGAACTAACCGATGAAAGAGTCTATCGTGCCTATTCAATGGCTTCTTCTCCTGATGACAAAAACCATGTGGAGTTGGAGATTCGTCTGGTTCCCAACGGTATTTGCACCACCTACGTGCATAAGCACCTCAAGGAAGGTGATGAGATCATTATCAATGGCCCGTACGGGGATTTCTTTCTCAGGGATACCGACAAGAATATCATCTTCATCGCTGGGGGATCGGGTATGGCTCCGATCAAATCGATGTTACTCGATATGGAAAGAAAGGGTATCACACGAAAGGCATCATATTTCTTCGGAGCTCGCTCAAAACGCGACCTGTTCTTGCTTGAAGAGATGCATGCATTGGAAGAAAAAATGCCGAATTTCACCTTCATCCCTGCCCTTAGTGAACCACAAGAAGAAGATAATTGGGATGGAGAAGTCGGCCTTATCACCGACGTGGTACGAAGAATGGTGAGTGAAGCATCCAACAGTGAAGCATACCTCTGTGGCAGCCCAGGAATGATTGATGCATGTATCAAGGTGCTTGATGAAGTGGGGGTCCTCCCAGAAAATATCTTCTACGATAAATTCTCATAACAAGGAGCTGATGATGAAACAAACCATTGAATTTGACAAGATACAGCAACAAATGCAAAAAGGTGTCATCACCCTTCATGGATTCTTGGGTGATGACAAGCGTAAGCTTGTGGATATCCTGGAAGGTGACAACCTTACAGTCAGGAACCTCAAGAGAACGCATAAGGCCATCGCTGAGCAGATGGAATACTTTCGCAAGATGGGACTTGCTGGATTGGGTGAATTCATCACTGTTGATGAGACCTTTGAGGTTAAGGTAGAGACAGTGAGGGGCATGCTCCCCTCTCCCTTTGGAGGAAAGGGCATGTATGGGAAAGCCAACACCACTGTAAAAAACAAGAAGCTGGAAAGAACAATTGTCTTTACCGACCTGCATATCCACTTCATAGGAGATCATGGATTCTATGAGGGAAAGGGGTCACCTTTCCGATTGGAACCAAAGGATTTGATCACAATTCTGGAGGTACCTGTAATCGAGGAAGAATAACCCCAGAAAAGGATAGCCTTCTATTTTACAGATGTACTCTTATTCCGCATCCTAAATATCAACCAACATGAGAGTGGTACAACCAGTACTGCTCTCATATTTTTTGTACCTCAGGCACCAGTATCATACGCATGCGGTGGTTGAAATGGATACATTTCTTTTCATATATGCTTCCCAGATGACCATTCTCTTTCGGACTGGAAGCATTGGTAAATAATGCCAATGTTGGCCCATCCATAGGCAAACAGTGAGAGTTCCTGTATTCTATACATAGTATTTCTCATGAATATATACGTATTCGATGCAGAAAACGTCAGAGGCTACAACTTTGGCATGATAGATGCGCGGAATATGAGCAAATGAAACTGCAGCATACCAGAGCAATGGTATCAGAGGAGGACGCTCATGAGAATTTTGCTTACATCGGACGCATACATACCAACAACGAACGGAGTTGTTACTTCTATAGTAAATCTTCAGCAGGGACTCAGCCAAATGGGACACGATGTTCGTATCCTTACACTCGCCCACTCACATACTTCCCATTATCAGAATGGAGTTTGGTACCTTAGATCGCTGAACTCAGATCAACTGTATCCCGGTACACGTATTCGTGGAACATTCGCAAAGAAAATTGTACGAGAAATAATCAGATGGAACCCAGATGTAGTTCACTCCCAGTGCGAATTCAGCACCTTTTCCCTGGCAAAGCGTATTGCTCGCTCTGTAGGGGCTCCATTGGTTCATACCTATCACACGCTGTATGAGGATTATACCGATTACTTTTCTCCCAGTGAACGCTTGGGCCATATCATGGCACAACGCTTCTCAAAGAGAATCCTCTCAAAGGTTGACTATGTCATTGCACCGACAGCCAAGACTGAACGCTTGTTGCACTCCTATGGTGTTAACAAACCAATTGAGATCGTTCCCAGCGGAATCGACTTGGCACGCTTCGCACCTACCAACAACCACAAGGAAACAGAAACCTTACGGGCTTCGCTTGGAATACCAAAGGAAAACTTCGTCATGGTCTATGTAGGCCGTTTGGCGGTAGAGAAGCGGGTTGATGAACTACTATCCTTGTTCTCCTCCGCGAAAACAAATCATACACTATTGTTAGTTGGCGATGGTCCACAAAGACAAGACCTGGAACAGTTGGTTACCTCACTTGGTTTGCAGAGGCAAGTTATTTTTGCAGGCATGCAAAACCAGGAAAACATTCCAGCGTATTATCACTTGGGAAATATGTTCTGCAGTGCATCTACCAGCGAAGCACAGGGATTGACGTATATAGAGGCATTGGCCTCCGGAATCCCTGTACTCTGTCGTGCCGATGATTGCCTCACAGGTGTTGTATGTGACGGAAAAAATGGATGGCAATACAATACCAAAGAGGAATACCAGACGTATCTCGACCTCCTCTGTAATGATAATGCACTCCTCGCCAGGCTCAGTGAGCAGGCACTGAAGACAAGCGAATCCTATGCCAGAGAGACCTTTGCTTCTTCCATGCTTTCCATCTACGAGAAACTGATCAAGCAAAGCAGGTTATATTCAGCCTAGAGCTCATCGATGAATTGGCAAAGGGAAAACCCATAGAGAAAATACTTCGTCGTGAGAATCCAACATAAATAAGAATTGTTGGGGGTAAACGTATCTTCCTTGCATTGGATACCATGCAAGGAAAAAATAACCTTCCAATAGATTCAACTTCCCCCTACTTCAATATTGAGGGGAGTGAAGAAATCTGGTACCATGGCCGGCGGAGGACTCCATGTATAATAATTTGGCAGTTATTTCATTGGGCGGATCAATCATTGCACCAGACAAGGTTGACCACGCTTTTCTTAAAGAATTAAACAGTGCTCTCAAGACCTATTTGAAAGAAGATAAAAGCAGAAAAATCATCCTCGTGTGTGGAGGCGGTGCCCCGGCCCGTGTCTATCAGAACGCCATGAGGGAGATAAACCCAGATGTGGACAGTGAAGAGCTGGACTGGCTTGGGATAAGGGCAACACATATCAATGGGCAGCTTCTCAAGGCTATGTTCAACGAGTTCTGCACGGACAACTTGATCACCGACCCGACCGGGCATATCAACTTCCAGGGACAGGTACTGGTTGCTGCTGGCTGGAAACCCGGTTTCTCTACTGATAACGATGCTGTCATCCTTGCCGAGCGGTTCGAGGGAAGATTGATTATCAATCTCAGCAACATTACAAAGGTCTATACAGATGACCCCAAGAAGAACCCTGATGCGGTGCCTCTGGATGCTATCAGCTGGTCAGACTACCGAAAGATGGTCGGGGAGAACTGGACCCCAGGGAAGAATTCTCCTTTCGATCCCATAGCAAGCAAGCGTGCAGCAAAAATGCATATGGAGGTAGTGTGTGCTGATGGCCGCAACATCGAAAACACCATGAATATCCTCTATGGTAGAAAGTACGAAGGAACCATCATCAGCCAGAACGTTTAGCAAGGCTGATAAAATAGGGAAGCGGGGTTGCATACCCCTCGGGGAACGGATTCTCCTGGGTAAAATCTGGAATCCATGAGACATTCTTCCCTAATTCCTGTACAAATCCATTCTCAATCTCCAACTCCTCCAGAACCAGGAGTAGTTTATCATATTCCTCTTCACGTATTGCAGGGAACCGCACATCCCCCTTGGGAGGTTCAAACTGTACCATCAGCGAAAGATAGCACAATGATTTTAGTTCCCGAGCAAAATATCGGAGAACTTCCATGCTGGCATCAATTGTGCCAGGAAATACCAGATGGCGTACCAATATCCCCTTGAGATGACCCTCATCATCAACATACGTGGTTCTTTGATTACGGAGAATATACTTCATTACAGAGCGGATAATTCTGGCATAAAGCGCCAATCCACAAAACTCAGCACTCACATCCTCACGAAGTGTTTTCACATCGATAAGATATAGATCAATGTAGGGATCGATTAGGGAAAGTCCTTCAGAAGACTCGAATCCTGAACTGTTCCATACAACATCCAAAGAAAAACCTTGGCTTTTTGCGAGTTCTAATGCAGCAACGATGGATGGTATGAAGTGCGTGCCTGTCACCAGATTCAGATTGGTCGCCCCGAGTTCTTGCAACTCAAGCATAATCATGGAAAGCTCAGCAACACTAACCTCGATTCCCACAGCCTTGGTCCCTGCCTCCCCTTCTCCAGAAATCTGATGATTCTGGCAGTAGGCACAATGCAAGGGACAACCGCTGAAGAATATCATTCCAGAACCATGTTCCCCGGTCACAGGAGGTTCTTCACCACGATGTAGCCCAGACCAGGCTACACGAACAGTGTCAGTCTCCCCGCACCTTCCGATGCATCCTCTTCTACGGTCAACAGCACAGTAATTGGGACATAACCTGCACTGGCTATAGGCATTCATTCCATGTTCATCCATGGCGCAAGTCTAGCGAAAATACTCTCACTTTGCATAGCTCCTTATCAGAAAACATCTATTATATTACTTTTTTTTATTCTTATCTCGGTATTATATCTGGGTTTATATTCGAATTTTTATCGAACGAATAAGAGAGGACGCTTGACCCTTAGGTACAAATTCATCACTCTATTGACATGGCATTACGGGATTTCTGGAATACTAAGGAACCATCATCACCCCAAGAAGAACGCTACATCCTCTCCATAGACGGAGGTGGGATGCGTGGTCTCATACCCGCTGTGATGCTTGCCAAACTATCAGCTCTCCTGGAGTCATTGGGGGATAACCGACCTCTCTATTCACATTTTGACCTTTTGGCTGGAACATCCACAGGAGGTTTATTGGCTCTTGCACTCGGAGCCCCGGTCTTAAAGACAAACCTGCAGCCCGACACCAGATACATCAGCTATATCTACGACGAGCAACAAAAAACCTTGATGCAAAAACTGAGGGGAAAGCCTGGAGACAAAACCCTGAGGGGAACCTTACCCTTTGGAGTAGACAATTCCACGCTTGAGTCGCTCTATCTACAGAATGGCCGACAGATTTTCCCCAGAAGCCAAGGTCGTTTCTTTAGCCAAATTTTTACTGACAAATATGATGTACAACCTCTGCAAACACTACTACAGCACATGTTCAATGACATTCCTCTCAGTGAAGCAGTAATTCCTACCATGGTAATGACCTATGATGTTGCTCATGGCAGACCTTTTATTATGAGCAGCCACGACTCCCACGGATTCCTATTCTGGGAAGCTGCAAGAGCTACCAGTGCTGCCCCTACATTTTTCAAACCTGCTTATCTGTATGATCGAGAAGAGAAAAACATGCAGACATTGATTGATGGAGGCGTCGTTGCAAACAATCCTAGCTTCTATGCCTACCGTCTTGCAAAGGAACTGTATCCGAATGCAAAACGTTTCCACATCCTCTCACTCTCAACTGCAAGCAGTGATTTTACCTTCACGGTCAGCGGAGCAGGGACAGGCGTCATTGGTTGGATTGATCCTGCAAAAGGTGCCCCAATCCAGAAGATTTATGCGACGAGCCAGATGCAGGTGGTTGACCAAGTAGCACCAACGATTCCGGATCTCTCTTACTATCGAATCCATGGCACTCTTGGAGAAACATACAAATTGGATGAGACTACTTCTGGAACACTCTCCACCATGCATCAAGGCGCACATAAAATCTATCAGGAAAACGAGGAACAGCTTAAAGAATTTGCTCAGTTGCTTTCCCAACGAACACATTTCGACCAGATGGAGCTGGGCCCCAAAGAAGTACTTCCTGTGAGTCATGCTCCTGTCCAACTTGAAGTAACCCAAGAAGAAGTTCCTGCACTTGATTCCTATCATAATTTTCTCAGGCGATACCAAATTGAAGATATTGAGAAGCAGGAGAATCCACAATGAGCTCACATCCCAAACAAGTAGAACTTGAATCGAAGATGCGCAAGTTGTGTGACGATCTTGACCACTATCTTGAAAACACCTTTGGTGATGCCTATCCCTTGCACCCAAACAGACCCGAACGGGGTAAAGCCGCCAGTGTTGCTTATGATGGACTCTTTTCCACGGGGACGCAGTTTACTCTAGGCTACGGAAGTAACCATGGTCGTGGCTATATTCTATCTGTTGAGATACGGACCTTGTCGTGGGTGAAAGAGGACAAAAAACAAGCTATCGAGGAAGCTGCAATGGCTTATATACGGAAAATCCTTCCTATCTATTTTCCTCATCGTGCGATTGAGCTTAAGCAGGATGGAAACATCTATAAGCTTGTCGGAAATTTCTCACTGGGGGACTCAAGCAATAGCTGAAGTGTATCTTGCAACTTTATGGTAGATTCCCTTATAAACTGTTTGAATTGCTTTGGTCGTTTGCCTTTAGCATCATCACTGACTACTCTGAGTATTGCACAGGGAATGTTTGCACTATAGCAGGCGAATGCAACTGCATACCCTTCCATATCACTACAATCGAGTTGAAGGACCTCCCTCAACTCGGGATGTTCTTCACGATAAGAACGAACCAATAAGCGGTCTGCAGTTCCCATGACTACCGTTTTCACCCCATCTATCGTAGGACAATAGAAAGGAAGGAAAGGAGGAGAGGGAGAGCCATCACCAAGAAATGTGGAACCCCAATCCAGTCCAAATGCCCTGAGATCAAGGTCGTACTGAACAACCTTGTTTGCACAGACAACGTCCCCGACGGCAAGATGTTCATCCAAGGCTCCACAATAGCCAACAAGCACCACCAACTTTGGTTCATAGAGGGCGATTGACCTTGCAATGGCAACTCCGCTGGCAACCTTGCCAACCCCTATCACGGTTCCTATTACACGTTTTGATGCAATGGCCACCGGTTCATCCAATTTAGTAAGGACCCCTTCCAATTCATGACGGAGTGGAGCTACCACCAGAACATCTACTTTCATCTTGCTCTCTCCAGGGAAAGATCAGGGAGGATCAGTGTGGGGCTTACCCCCAGTCTACGTTCCCTACCACTCTTTTGTGTCCTTTCAATTGCCAGAGATGTATAGGATACAGCACGAATTACGGAGGTTTGAAAGGAATGCTTATGAAGTAAATTCCCCAAGAGAATACTCGCAAAGAGATCACCACATCCTGGATAGGAGGCATCCACATGGGTGTAAGGAACCAGTAACTGCTTTCCTTCTGTGTGACAAGCTACTGCAAAGCCCTCAGAAAGGGGGACACTGGTGATTGCTACCTGGGCACCTGTTAGTAATGAGAGCTTACCAGCCCATGAAAGTGCTTCCTGTTCTTCAAATTGCTCTTGGAACGGAAGCCCAAGCAACAGAGCAGCCTCAGTGGTATTCGGAGTGATGATATCTGCAGCATGTATCAATGATCGCATCG
Source organism: Sphaerochaeta sp. (assembly GCA_018399495.1). Taxonomy (GTDB): domain Bacteria; phylum Spirochaetota; class Spirochaetia; order Sphaerochaetales; family Sphaerochaetaceae; genus Sphaerochaeta. The sequence continues at coordinate 459 of JAGYOG010000012.1, read as the reverse complement.
ATTCAACGTGTCCCTTCGTGATGGGACCATAGAGCGCAGCATCGTCTCCCAATACAGGATCCACCAATACCAAGGGCGAACCCAGCTTGCGTTGTTGTGTAATGAACTGCATTATAAGCTGTACTTGATGCTCACTTCCCAGAAACCCTGAATAGACTGTATCATACCGAAGGGATAATTGTTTCCAGGAATCAAGAATCCCTTCAAGCTCTATAGTGGTATCGCGAAAATAGTAGGAATCGAACCCGTCTGTCTGGGTGGAAAGCAGTGCAGTTGGAAGGGGACATGTTTCTATTCCCATCGACTCAAGAACGGGAAGAACGACAGTCAGGGAGCTCTTTGCATAACAGCTGAGATCATGAATTGCGGCACAAATTGGTAGCATGATTTCACCCTATCGTACATCTGCAAAACAGGCAATATATGGCAAACAGATTTCCTCGGCGGGACATTTGGCTG
>JAGYOG010000011.1 GCA_018399495.1 Sphaerochaeta sp. | reverse complement strand
CGTACCGATGGCACAGCAAGATAACCCCATGGGTATTCATAGTCCCTACGGTGATCGGACTGCTTGTGTTCAGGCTTATTCCAATCGTCTCATCCCTGTACCTCAGCTTTACCGATTGGAATCTCTTGAGCTCCCCTGAATTAATCAACCTTGGGAATTATCAGGAGCTACTCTCCAGTGAGGAATTCCTCTCAATTGTACTGAACACCTTCCAGTTCTCCTTGATCTATGTAGTCGGTTCAATTGTTTGTGGACTTGCCCTGGCCGTCCTCATCAATGTTCGTATCAAGGGAATTGCCTTCTTCCGCTCAGCTATCTATCTTCCAGTGGTGACCTCTGCAGTGGCAGTGGGAATCATCTGGAACTGGATGCTTGGCCCCACCTACGGATTGGTAAACAACCTCATTGAAGCAATAGGACTGACCCCGCCCTACTGGCTTGGGGATACCCGCCTTGCCCTGAATACCGTAGCTTCGGTACAAGTCTGGAAGATGAGCGGCTACTACATGATCATCTTCCTGGCAGGCTTACAGGGAATAAACAGGGATACGCTGGAATCAGCACGGGTCGATGGTGCCAATGCATTCCAAAGTTTTTTCAGGATTACCCTACCCATGCTGATGCCAACCCTGTTTTTCATACTCACCATCTCCATCATTGACTCGTTCAAGAACTTCGAGCTGATCTACGCCATGACCAAGGGTGGCCCACAGAACGCAAGCAGTACCTTGGTCTATGACGTGTATCTCAACGCGTTTGTCTATTACCGGGTAGGCTATGCTTCTGCAATTGCCTACATCCTCCTGATATTCGTTGGCTTGATGACCATCTTTAACTTCTACGTAAAGAAGCATCTGGTCCAGAGCCTGGATTAAGGGGGGAGTGAATTGAAACAACAACAAGCAGACCGCTACCGCCTCCTCTTGATCGCCTTGGTTGCAATCATCTACATCTTCCCCTTCCTCTGGATGGTATCCAACTCATTCATGTCGGCAAAGAACATCTTTTCCGTCCCCCCGAAGTTCATCCCAGACCTTCTTTTCACCAACCAGGTGCTCGATAACTACAAGGAAGTCTTCACCCAGTACAACTTCGGCAGGTACACCATCAACAGTCTCTGGGTATACACCCTGGCAGCCTTTGGACAGATTGTGGTCTGCTCCCTGGCTGGGTTTGCCCTCTCCATGATGCATTTCAGAGGAAAAGGACTCATCTTCACCCTTCTGATCTTCACACTCATGATTCCCGTGCAGGTGACCATCATCCCTGAGTATTATCTCTTCCTCAAACTCAACTGGATGGATACCTATCTCCCCTTGATCGTTCCATCCTTCCTTGCCGGTGCCTTTGGAACCTTCATGCTCAAGGAGTTCTTTTCCCAGGTGCCCCGCCCACTTTTTGATGCAGGTATCATTGACGGGGTGAATGCCTACCAGATGTTCGCACACATCTATCTGCCCCAGGCAACCAGTCCCATTGCCACGCTCTTTATCATCGCATTCATGAACAACTGGAACGATCTTTTGCGTCCGATGCTCTACATCTCAAGCCGTGATCTCTACACGGTAACCATAGCCCTCTCCCAGTTCCAGAACCAGTATGGAGTCAAGTGGAATCTACTTTTAGCTGGAAGTGTGCTCTCCGTCCTTCCCCTGCTCATCATCTTCGCGTTCAGCCAACGGTACATCATCGAGAGCACTATGAGCTCAGGAATAAAGGGATAACATGAGAACCACCATAATCACAGAGACCCACCAAAACGGGGAGAAACAACGCTTCCAAGTATTAGAAGAGTTCGCATGGAAAAACCTCCAGTTTGCTTCTCCTGGTTTCAATCCAAGAGCCATACGTGAGATTGCAAGGCTCTACCGACTCAACATCGTGGAGAAGGACCCCTCTGCCTACGGCAGACTGGTCTTTTTTCATGTTCCTAGCGGTAGTGCGTTTCCTTTCACTGACCACAGCGGGAATATGCAGTTTTTTTCCAGGAACATTTCAGCCAAGGCGCAACTCCAGAAGCTTGCCAGTGAGGGAAGCCTGTATTGGGATGGATCTTGGAAAAGTGGGGATGCTTCTGTTACGTTGTTTCTTGGTCAATTGGAAGCAGCCCATTTTCTTGAAATGGTTACGGGAGAGAAAGAGGAGATCACCTTCATTCCCATTGATGGCAAGGTAGGCTTTCTCTCCTCCCTTACCGCGCCCCTTGCAGTAAACTCCCATTTCTTCCTAATGGATCCCACCGATCTCGATTCCCCGTTCTGTGAACTAGGAACCCCACACGGACTCGCTCTCAAGGATGGAGTGGTGATCAATCCACCACTGAACCACCGCCCCTGTCTACTGGTAGATACAACAGAGACTTGTCACATCACACAGGTTGAACTGACTGACCTGGTTGTTGAACTCGATTCCAAGCAGTACCAGCATGACAAGAATGCAATCTTTTACTTCCGCCCTGAAACCCGTAGTACTCCTACTAGTAATGGCACCGATATCGTCATTACCGGGAATACGGTTGTAGCGGTGAACCAGGGAGGAAACACAATAGTACCGATGGCTGGGTTTATCCTCAGCCTAAGGAATGAGATTTCTGTCCAGGATACCACTGTTCGCTTTCTTGGTTTGGAGGCATACCAGTTCGGCATCCAGGTAGGGCCACCCATGATGAGGGAATCCAGTATGGTGCAAACCCTCTGCTGTCCTTTCTACAACCCCTTGGTTGAACAGGTTCCCTATCCATCCACAGTCTATCCCCTCCCATTTGAAACTGCCCGTGCAGCTCGGATTGCCTTGGGAACAAATAGAGATGGAGAGCCCGTACTGGTGTGGGCTGAAGGAGCGAGCAAACGAGATTATAAGAGAGGAAAGGAGAGCTCAGGGGCTTCTTTGCTCGATTTGGCACAGTTCTGTGACAGACAACACTACCAAGAGATCATCAATCTTGATGGAGGGGGGTCGGCACAGGTCATCTATGAAGGGAAACGATACCTGAAAATTGCCGATCGGTATGAGGACAACAGCGAAGCTGAGCGCCCAATCCCTCTTGCCTTGGTAGTTAGCGATTCCTGTTCGCAGTGAAGAGGATTACCCCTGAAACAAACAGGAGAGCCAAGCAAAGTATGATCGCGGTATTGTAGGAACCAGTACTATCAGCAATCCAGCCACCAACACCGGGGGCAATGATACCTGCCAGTCCATACGAGAGGAAAACCAGAGGATAACGCTTCGAGAAGGCCGCCACCCCGTACGTCTTTGAGAGATACCCTGCATAGAGCACAAACTGGGAGCCAAACAAAAAGCCCAATAAGAATACGCTTGCCAGGAACACAAAACCACCTGAAGCAACGCGCAAAACCATATAGAAAAGAGAAGCAAGCAGAAGCGACCAGGGAATGACGCGATAGCCTGTCTTGTCAAAGATGTGTCCCCAAATGATTCTGCCACTCAGGTTTCCAAGTGAGAACAAGACAACTGAAAGCACTGTCATCTCCTCAGCAAGACCCTTTGAGAGGGCATAAGGAGCAAGATTGCCTACAAGAAGCAATCCGGCAAAGGTTCCACTGAACATCCCGAGCATACTGAGAAGCATAGGCTTCTCGGAATATTCTTGATGAACCTGCATCTCCCCTGATTTCTTTCCAGTGGCAGCTGGGGGAGAGGAGAGCAACAGCGAAGCAAGGAAGAGCAGAGACCCACTGATAAGACTATAAAAGAGGAAAAATCGGTCCAAGGAAAGTCCAGAGAGCTTACCTGCCTCAATGACGGAAGAAAGAATGATTGCCCCTCCTCCAAATCCGCCTACAGAGAGGCCGGTGATCAGGCCCTTTTGGCGAGGGAACCACTGCATCCCAACCGAGAGAGGAACCACATAGGCAAAACCAATCCCAGAACCTGCGACAACTCCTACTGCAAGCAACAAAAGGGGAAAGGAACCGTGGGAACGGGATGCCAGGAAATATCCTGCCAGATACAGGAGCGCACCAATGAGGGCAGGAGTCCTTGGACCTTTCCTGGCCAAAAGATGGCCGGAGTACACCATGACCAAGGTAAAAACAGCAATACTCAAGCCGAATACAAAACCGCTCTCCCCGTTGCTGATACCATAACTCTCTGCAAGCCATGGGGTAAGGGTACTCCAAGCATAGATTCCCCCCAGTATGGTTTGCATGATCAGTCCGGCAATCAGGACAATCCAACGGTTATGCATGCTCGCTCCTCAAGAAAATTTTAGGCAGTATAGAAATTTTGTCTAGATGGTGCAAGCATCAAGAGCCAATTTCTCAAGAGGCAGAAGATGGTTCTTCAGCCCTATCCCTGATTTCTGAGTACACGAAGGTGTCGAAGAACCAGATAAAGAATGCTAAGAGCAGAGATAAAGTCGGTGATTGGGAAGGCAAGATAGATACCTTTTGCTCCAAGGTGATTTCCAAGCAACAAGATTAACGGAATCAAGAGAACAAACTGCCTCCCTACCCAGAGCAAGAGTGCCGGCAATGCCTTGCCTATTGCCTGGAAAAAGGCTGTCCCTACGCTCTGTATTCCCAAGAGCGGTAGACTGGCCAACAGCAATCTGGCTGCAGGCACTGCCCTTTCTAGCAATTGCTCATCCTTGGTAAAGAGACGAAGGAAGGCGACAGGAAACAGGGTGACAAGAAGCAGAAAAAGTAGGATGTCTGTAGTTGGAAAGTCGTAGGTGCTATCCTGTCTTCGACGGAGGACGGGAACCGGTGATTGTGTAAGATGTTTTTGGGATGGATGCTGAGCAATCAGACATACCTCAATTAAAAAGATACACTAACCGATCATCGAAGACTACTTCGGGACTTCCCAGGAAGCTTGCTTTCTGGGGATGATCCCAATAATAAAAATGAAGGGCATCTGCACACTTCCTTTCATAAAGCTTCCCAACGGTCCGTCAATACGACCAAGGAGGTTGCCTGTATGAACAGACCAACCAAACTGACGGCTTCCAGGATCATAGGATTGGACCTCTCCAAGAAGACCCTGGTCGGATGTTCTCTCTCCATTGAGGATTGCTTTCAGAAGAAAAAACATTTCAATGGGTTGATGAACGCACAAGGAAGGACCCGCCTAGCAGCAATGGTAGGCAAGGGGGATGCCGTGTTCATGGAAGGAGGTTCCTCATCCTTCACCCTAGCGCGGTATCTGCTGAGCAATACGGAGGCGGACGTATTCGTTCTCAACCCGATGCAACTCCACATCATCTTTGAATCAATGTGTAAGACAGACAAGTCGGATGCGGCAAAACTTGCCAAGTATGCCAGGGATACCCACCCTGAGAACTGGTGCCTCATTCCGATCCCGACCGAGCAGGAGTCAGCTGAACGATCAGTCATCAATTTACACATAGCGTATTCCCAGTACCACACCAAGGTGGTGAACAAACTCCATGCAGTTTTCAATGGGCAAGGATATCCTGATCTCAAGAAATCTGATTTGAAAAACCCACAGTACAGAAGGGATTATGCAGAAATCTTGCTCGATAATGAGACTTCCCACTTTACTGCTGTCTTGTTGACCGATTTGTTGGATTCCCTCGAATTGCAGATTGAGGCCATCCATGAGAGAATCCACAGAATCTGCCTATCCCATCCACGACAGGCATTGGCATGGCTCTCCATCCCGGGAATCGGTGACATTACTGCAGCGACCCTCATTGCCTATGTGGGGGATGGACAACGTTTTTCTACGGCTTCCCAGCTGCGGAATTACATCGGGCTCATACCCAGAAAGGACCAGTCAGGGACTGTGGACAAGCAACTTGGAATTACAAAATTCGGCTGTATGCCCGTCAGAAGGCATATCATGCAGGGAGCTTGGGGTATCAAGAAGTTTTCAAGGGATTGTTCACTGACCAGATATTGGAAAGAGTTGGAGGATAGAAGAAAGCTTGGGCAGAAAGCCTCTGTGGCAATCGCGAATAAGATGATCTCCATCGGATTTGCATTGCTTAGGAACGGAGGAATCTACCAGATGGCTGACAGTAATCAGTATCTCAGTAGAAAACTCAAGACCTACAACCTGAAAGCCCTTATCGAACATCCTTCCGCCAAGATTGATTCCGATAAGAGCTCCATTGTTTGCTAAGACTCGCTCCAAGTCTTAGCCTACTACCCATATACTCATTTGACAAGGCCTGAAGGCACAGGTCCTTTTGGTATGTGCACTTCTTCTAAATTGGAAAAATGCCGAGTGATAGAAATTTTATGCTTGACAGCTACAGACAAATAAAGCCATCGCTTGGGCTGTAGCTGTTGTTCCGGTAGCGCCTGAGTACTGCCTGTACCCTGAGCACCAGCTCCTTTGGGCTGAACGGCTTTGAGATATAGTCATCAGCTCCTAGTTCGAATCCCAAGATTCTGTCACTCTCCTCACTTCTGGCAGTCATGAAGATTACCGGACAGTCATACTTCTCCTTGAGTTGCTTCACAAAAGCAAAGCCATCCCCATCGGGGAGCATAACATCCTGAATGAGCAGAGACGGAACCTGGCTGGCCACAGCCTCGCGAGCTGCCCTAAGGGTTGCAAACCCTTTTACTTGATAACCGGAGAGCTCAAGGTACTGGCGAACTCCCTCACGAATCACCTCATGATCCTCTACTATATATATAAGGTCCTGTGTCTCTGCCATTGGTTATTCCTGCCCTTCACTTCCCTTATTAATGGGAAGATTGGAAGTACTCTTACCGGCAAACCGGTAACCATATCCCCTGACTGTCTCAATCCACTGTGGGCCCATAAGACCCATTTTTGCACGCATGTTTTTCACATGAGTATCGACGATCCTATCATACGACTCAAAACTGTAATCGAAGCAGTGTTCCAAGATCTGGGAACGGGTGATGAGAATTCCACTGTTGCTCACCAAGTAACTCATAATCCTCCACTCTGCAGCGGTAAGCGGTATCTGTGACCCATCCAAGGCGAAGAGATGGCTTACCTCATCAAACTGCAATATAGACCCCGCCAAAACCCAAGTAGAACCCCCTCGGTAGGAGGAGACACTGACATCAATACGTCGAAACAATGCGTGTACCCTGAGCACCAGCTCCTTGAAGCTGAAGGGCTTGCACACATAGTCATCAACTCCCAGCTCGAACCCAAGAATCCTGTCACTCTCGGCAACCCTGTTTGTCACGAAGATGACCGGAAAAGAATGGGTTTGCTTCAGTTTCTTTATGTAACTGAACCCATCCCCATCAGAGAACTGCACTTCCAGGAGCATCAAGTCAGGAACCTCGCGACTTATAGCCACCTGCACAGCATGCAAATCCTCAAACACATGCACCTCGTATCCTGAAAGCTCAAGATACTGCTTTACCCCTTCACGATCCTCATTTGTGGGGTCAACGACATAAACCATCTTCATAATGCAACATCACCATACCTTTGCTCGGCTGACAAGCGTTCTTGTGGATTCAACACATATCTCCACATTATCTTCATATTTCCTCTTAATAATAGACAGAGTGTGTACTGGATGTCAAATACAACAGCTGATAATCACATAGTTCATCTATTCTGCACGCGTATGGAGATATCCTAGCAAACCACCCGTCTATTGCACTGGTTGGGCTTCCACGCTACACTTGGCCAATGAAATACAAGTGGGCGCCCCTCTTTGGAGACACACTTATCCTGATTTTCTGCATCCTTGCCCTGGTTGCCATCAGCAAGCAAACTACCAGCGGGGGAAACGGGTACGTACAGATACAAAGCAGTGAAGCCACCTACCGCTATAGTCTCGATGTCGATCGCGAGATTACCGTACACGGACCACTTGGGGAGACCCACGTAGTGATCGAGGATGGACACGCCCATATAGAAGACTCAGCCTGCCCCACCAAGAGCTGTACCTTCCAAAAACCCATTTCCGATGCACGAGCATGGATCGCCTGCCTGCCAAACCAGGTACTGCTTACCATCGTAGGTGGGGACAATGAGAATCTGGAGGTTGATGATGTCGCAAACTGAGAAAAAAATTGCCTTCATCAGCGCCACTACCCTCCTGCTCTCCACCTTGGAGTATCTTATTCCGAAGCCCCTCCCCTTTCTGAGGCTCGGACTTGCAAACCTCCCTCTCCTTATTATCCTCGATGGTATGGCCTTTGGCCCGTTCCTCATAATCCTGCTGCTCAAGGCGGTAGGCCAAGGCATGGTAAGCGGAACGCTCTTCTCCTATCTCTTTTTAATCTCCCTTGCAGGAACCTTAAGCAGTGGTATTGCCATGAAGGGAGCAAAACACCTTTTCAAAGCTAGAGTAAGCCTCGTCGGTTGCTCCCTGCTTGGTGCATTTGTGAGCAATCTGTCCCAACTGCAGGTTGCCTCCTGGATTGCTTATGGCCCATCCATCTGGATAGCGGCACCGCTGATGCTTGCACTCGGCATGGTCACCAGCTTTGCGTTGGGACTCCTTGCTATGATATACCTTCAGAAAGGAACGACAGGAAAAGCCCTTACTCAGGGAACCCTGTCCCTCGCCATTCCACCAGCTGAAGAGAAAACTCCCCACAAACATCTGCTCTTTGCATCATTGCTTGCCATCGTTGCAATCCTCCTTGCGAAGGGACTCATCACGCTCGCTGTTATCACTACGCTGATGTATCTCCTGCAATGGGTAGCTGGGAGAAGGATCAGAATCCTACCGGCGATAATGCTCATCTTCTCCTTGATTGTGCTGAGTCTGTTTGAACCAAATGGAAAGGTTCTGCTCAATGTTGGATCTCTTGCAGTCACTGAAGGTTCACTTACGATTGCACTCACCAAAGCCCTTCGATTACTCGCCCTACTTGCAGCAAGCCAGAGCCTAAGTGCAAGCAACCCCAAGATAGAGGGCAAGGCAGGCACACTGCTTGCCCTCACACTTGCATACTTCAGTCTGCTTACCCGCTCGTTCCGCGCTACCAAGGGTTCAGTCATAGAACGCGTCGACCAAGCACTACAGGCAACCGCAAACGGAAATAGTACAGATAAAGCACCAATCCCTGCTCATAAAAAACCAATTAACATTCCACTGTTCCTTTTCATTGTTCTGGGAGTGTTCGCTGTTGCACTCATTAGCTTACTAGTATATTAAGTTCTAGTCAGTAATATTATTCAATACTATAAGTATATTATTTATATTTTATTCTTATTTATTTCATTTTTATGTGCACTAATTTACGTTTTAGTGCATTTTTTTTTGCAAATTTATACCATTAATATTTTTAAATCGTATTGACCTTATTAGATATTTTTTTATACATTATAGCCAAGAAACCTAACGAGGAGTACATCATGGCTGAAAAGAAAGAAACCGAAGAGCTTTTTGCAGGGCAGAAAAAACTCCAGGACATGATTGAACGTGTGAAACGTGCACAAGCCAAATTCGCTACCTATTCCCAGGAACAGGTCGATGCCATATTCCGCGCTGCTGCCATTGCAGCGAACGATGAGCGTATCAAGCTGGCTTCAATGGCAGTGAAAGAGACCGGTATGGGCATTGTGGAGGACAAGGTTATCAAGAACCACTTCTCCGCAGAATACATCTTCAACAAATACAAGGATGACAAGACCTGTGGAATCATAGAGGTGGACCAGGCTTTCGGCATCAAGAAAATTGCTGAACCGAAAGGCGTCATCTGCGGTATCATCCCCACCACCAACCCCACCAGTACCGCAATCTTCAAGAGTTTAATCGCTCTAAAAACCCGTAACGCAATCATCTTCAGCCCCCATCCAAGAGCAAAGGAGTGCACCTGTGAAGCAGCACGTGTCATTCTTGAAGCTGCAGTGAAAGCAGGGGCACCTGAGGATGTCATTAGCTGGATCGATGAACCTTCCATCGAGAAAACAGACTACCTGATGAAAAACAAGCTGGTGAATCTCATCCTTGCCACCGGAGGTCCTTCCATGGTCAAGAGTGCCTACTCCTCGGGTATTCCTGCCATTGGTGTCGGGCCAGGCAACACCCCTGCCCTCATCGACAAGAGCGCAGACGTTAAGATGGCGGTCAGCTCGATTCTTATGAGCAAAACCTTTGACAATGGAGTCGTCTGTGCCAGTGAGCAGGCAGTAATCTGCCACAAGGACATCTATGACGCAGTAAAGAAAGAGCTTACTGATCGTGGTGCACGATTCCTTACCAAGAAAGAGGCTGACATGCTCCGCAAGGTAATCCTCGACCCGAAGCGGGGAACCGTAAATCCTGCCATTGTTGGGCAGAAAGCTTCCAAGGTTGCAGAGATTGCTGGATTCACAGTTCCCGAGAGCACTAAAGTGCTCATTGGGGAGGTGGAACATGCCGATGCTTCTGAGCCCTTCGCCCATGAGAAGCTCAGCCCGGTGTTGGCTATGTACAAGTGTGAGAACTACGGGGAAGGAACCAACATGGCAGCAAAATTGGTTGCCTTGGGTGGGTTTGGACATACCAGTGTCCTCTATATTGATGAGAAGGAGACGGAGAAGGTTGACACCTACAGCAGGACCGTAAAAACCAGTCGTGTACTGTTGAATATGCCAGCCAGTCAGGGAGCCATTGGGGACATCTACAACTTCCGCCTGGAGCCTTCCCTCACCCTTGGCTGTGGTTCCTGGGGAAACAACTCGATCAGTGAGAACGTAGGACCCAAACACCTGTTGAACATCAAGACCGAAGCTGCCAGGAGGGAAAACATGCTCTGGTTCAAACTGCCTCCAAAGACGTATTTCAAGTACGGTTGCCTACCTGTAGCCCTTGGCGAGCTGAAGGGCAAGAAGCGTGCATTCATTATCACCGACTCCTTCCTGTTCACCAGTGGCATGGTGGACAAGATCACCGACACACTTGACGGAATGGGAATCGAATGCGAGACCTTCCACCAGGTAAAACCCGATCCAACACTAGCAACCATCACCGAGGGAATGAAGCTGATAAACGCTTTCAAGCCCGATGTACTCATCGGTCTTGGTGGAGGTTCCCCGATGGATGCTGCAAAGATCATGTGGTTGCTCTATGAGCATCCAGAGGTACAGTTCGAAGGACTTGCCTTACGGTTCATGGATATCCAGAAACGAATCTATGCCTTCCCCAATATGGGGAAAAAAGCCGAACTTGTGTGTGTACCTACCACTAGTGGAACTGGTAGTGAGGTTACTCCGTTTGCCATCATCACCGATGAGAAAAGCGGGTTGAAGTACGCAATCGCCGACTACGCACTCACCCCATCCATGGCAATCGTGGATAGTGAGCTTGCCATGGGAATGCCGAAGGGATTGACCTCAAGCTGTGGTGTCGATGTATTGACGCATGCACTGGAAGCACTTGCCTCGAGCATGTCCACCGACTACACCAATGGTTTGAGCTTGGAGGCTGCCCGTGTTATCTTCAAGTACCTGCCGAAGGCCTATCGGGATGGAACTGACAAGAAGGCACGTGAAAAGGTCCACAATGCTTCAACCATGGCAGGTATGGCTTTCAGTAATGCATTCCTGGGAGTCTGTCACTCGATGGCACATAAGCTGGGAGCCCAGTTCCATATTCCCCATGGCATGGCAAATGCTCTGCTGCTGACCAATGTCATCCGCTACAATGCGACTGACAATCCGACCAAGCAGGCTTCCTTCCCGCAGTACGAGTATCCCTCTGCTGTGAGCAGGTATGCAAGAGCTGCAGACTACATCGCCATGGTGGTTAATGAACAGGAGAACACTCCTTACATCAAGACCACTGCAACTGACAGCCAAGCCAAGAAGGTAGAGGCACTGGTTGCAGGCATTGAGAAGCTGAAAAAGGAACTTGATATCCCTTCCTCCATCAAGGAGTGGGGAATCAAGGAAGAGGACTTCCTGGCCGTGGTTGACGAGCTTGCAGTGAAAGCATTCGACGACCAGTGCACGGGTAGCAACCCCCGCTATCCTTTGATCGGCGAGATCAAGCAACTCTATCTGGACTGTTTCTATGGAAACGTGTACCAGGAAGCATAAGAGCAAGGGAACATTTACCAGAGAGGACTCCGATATACGGGGTCCTCTCTTCTGTGTTCAAGAAATAATGCATCTCTAAAAATGAAAGAATATGGATAAGGGATTGCGTACAAAAACCGACAACCTGGGCTTCTGTACAAGAAATGTCTCTTGTATTACTATGCTCGCATGTTTGAATGCAAACTCATTTGTACCGATATAGACGGAACCCTGCTTGATCCAAACCACCAGATCAGCACAAGAACCAAAGAAGCCATTCGCCGTGCCAGGCGAAAGGGCATCATTGTTGCGCTTGTCAGCGGCAGGATCTCAGGAAGTCTTACCCTGATCCAAGAGGAACTGGGAATCACCGGGCCACTGGGGTGTTTCAATGGCTCGCTCGTGCTTGACGAGGACGGGAAGGAACTGGAAGCACATACCATCAGTAAAGACCAGTGCATGCAGGTCCTCTCCTACCTTGGGCAGACTGAACTTGAGTACTTTGTTTTTACCAATGAGAGTTGGTACATGAATGAAATGAATGCCTGGTACGATGTTGAAGTGAGAGCTTCCCGCACACAGGGACGTATAGCCACACTGAATAGTCTCTGCGACTCTCTTGGCAAGGGGGAGAGACCCTTCAAGGTATTGGCTATGCATGATGAGAGTGAGTATATGAAAGAACAAGAGAAAGAGTTGCAGACCCGGTTTGGTAGCTCCTTGAATATTTTCAGCTCCTCCCCCCGCTATATCGAGATCCTAGCCAGAGGTGTAGATAAGGGGCATGCGGTTCGCTCCCTCTGTGAATCGTATGGCGTAAACCCAGGAACCGTCATGGCAGTGGGTGACTACTATAACGACATTGGGATGTTCCGTGCAGCGGGATATGCGGTGGCTATGGCCAATGCTCCCCAAGAGGTAAGATCGCATGCACATGCATGTACAGCCAGCAACAGTGAGGACGGTCTGGCACTTGCCATCGAGGCTGTCCTATGAAACGGCTCTTCTCCCTCTATAGAGGGTTACCAGAGCCAATCTATGTACTTTTCTTTGCCACGGTCATCAACGCAATAGGCATATTCATCTATCCGTTCTTGACGCTCTATCTCACCAGAAGGCTGGGCTATACCCCGCTGCAAGCGGGTACATTCATGACCATAGCCTCAATGCTCTATGTCCCCGGCTCGTTCCTCGGCAGCAAGCTTGCCGACACCATCGGGCGTAAGCCTGTGCTTGTGGTATTTCAATTGCTGATGGATCTTTGTTTTATTCTGGCAGGTTTCTTTGAGGGAGATGCATTTGTGCCTTACTTCATCCTAATGGGCTTGTTTTTTGATGGAGCGGTTGACCCTGCCCGGGAGGCCTTAAAAACCGATGTAACCAGCATCGAGAACCGCCAGGTCTCATTCAGTCTCATCTACCTTGGACATAATCTCGGATTCTCCATAGGGCCGGTCATTGCTGGTTATCTCTTCTACTCAGCTCCACAGTGGTTGTTTTACGGAAACGCAGCAGCTGGCATTCTCTCTGTTCTGCTTGTCATGCTCAAAGTGAAGGAAAGCAAACCCTCCAAGGAACTGATCGAGGAGAGCAAGGGATGGGAAACGACAGAGAAGGGAGAAGAGGGAGGCCTCTTTAAGGCCTTGATCACCCGACCAAGGCTTCTTCTCTTCGCTCTTTCGGTCACCTTTTTCAGTTTCGCCTACAGCCAGACGTTGTTTGCCCTTCCCCTGCTTACCACCAACTTGTTCGGTGAGGCAGGAGCTCCTCTGTATGGGAGGATGATGGCGATCAACGGGATTGTAGTCGTTCTATGCAATCCCATCATTGTGAGCTTGCTCAGACGATTTCACCCTCTGGCAAATTCAACGCTCAGTGGCATATTCTATGCAATCGGGTTCGGACTCTTTGCCTTTGCCACCACCCCATTCGTTTTTATGGGATTAACGGTTATCTACACATTGGGGGAGATCATATCAGCAACCAATGACAACTTCTATGTGGCAAACAACACCCCAATTAGTCATCGCTCCCGTTTCTCTGCAATCTTGCCCATCATCATGGGCACCGGACATGCAATAGCCCCCATAACCGGGGGCCTGATCATCGAATCGTACTCCATGAGCGTGCTCTGGATTACAACTGCCCTGGCTGCCCTTATCGGGGCAACCGGGGTCTTCCTGATCTACCTGAAAGAAAAACAGGAACAAAAATAAATCCTTACAGCTTCTCCAACAGTGTCTTTACTGCATCAGAGGGGAAATCCTCATCCTTCTCATGCTCACTAAGTAAATTATGCAACCATAACTGTACCGCTTCACTCTGTGGCAAAATATACCCCGCTTCGCGGTAGCAATCCTCAGCAAGCACCCGATTGCTTGTTGCAACCGCATTCATAAGTTGCTTGAAAATTGGATCATCACTTGCTTCTGAGAGGCTTCTAGCCAGACGTTCCTGTCCTGCTTTGCTCTTAGCAAGAGCGAACAAGCTCTTCCGTACTGCTTCACTCTTTTCCTGCGGAGCAGGGTATACAGAAGGCACCAAGTAGATTGCATGACTGGGACAAGCATCCACGCAGAGACGGCAACCGTCCAGGCATTTGGTAAAATCTATCTGTCCAGTTTCGGTATCGGTGGCACCAGTGGGGCATACAAACAGGCAGACACAATCTTTTGTACACAGGGAAGTATTTCTTGCAGCATGCATCAGACGGCCTCCTTCTGGATAGGGTGAATCTTGAAACTGGGTACTTTGCAAATCGGGCAAACCGAAGGAGGAATGTCTCCTACATACACAAAACCACAGATTTCACATACCCATATATTGGTGTTTTCCAGCAGAGCACTACCTTGTTTTTCATAGCGTATCATAAGCGCCTTAAGCAATTTGGAGGCTTTCTCCCCCCATACCAAGGCACGTTTGGTTCCTCTGTCATTGGATTCTTCAGCTGCATTGCTTGCTTCTGCAAAGCCATTAGACAAGTCAGTGTTGATTGCAGCAAGCAATGTTTTGAGATCCTGAGCCTTCTCAATAGTACGCTGCTTGTCATAATATGCAGCGAGAGTCCCAAATAGGGAAGCTTCCTCATTCCTAAGCTGTTTGGTACAAGCCTTCTGTAAATTAGTACAAAGAGCGCCAAGTTCCTCAGCTGTCATTTGCCTCATATCATCTTCCACGTACAACCTCCTTGCTGGTTATAGCCCTTAGTATACCATCTCATGCTTGATTATTGGAAAAACTCTCTTGATTTATCCTATCCCTGTATGTGGTAGGTAAGTTTATAGCATCAATCATTTAGACACGTGTATAAATTTTAGACTTGTTGCATAAAATGTATAATTTTCTACAAGAATCGTTATAAAATGACGATTTTAAAGAATAGAAAGAGTTAGCAAAGTCATACTTTCACCATGAAGCAGAGAGAAATCGGACAAGCTATAAAGGAACTCAGGCAACAAAAAAACATGACACAGGAAGAGCTCATAGAAAGAGCTGACCTCTCTCGAAGCCAGCTCTATTACATAGAATCGGGGAGACGGACACCCCGTCTACCTACTATTCACAGTATTTGTGACGCACTCGAGCTTACATTTCTCGAGTTTGTACATTATCTCTATCGCTACACACCTACTTCTTCAACACCAAGCATTTCATCAATGGATGCACCAGGAGCAACCATCGGATAGACCTTGTCATCGACAGGAATCTCACAATCGATGAGGACAGCCTGCCCAAGGTCCATTGCAGCCTGAAGAATCGGTTTCGGGTCATCAGTTTTGCTGATACGCATTCCCTTTACCCCATAAGCCTCTGCAAGCTTCATCCAATCAATTATGGTATCGAGGGTGGTTTCACTGTAGCGACGGTCAAAGAAGAGTGTCTGCCACTGGCGTACCATACCCAAGGTCTGGTTGTTCATTAACAGAATGATAACCGGAATCTGGTAACGTGCAATGGTTGCCAGTTCATTGCAGTTCATCTTGAAACTACCGTCCCCCGCAACGTTGACTACGCGGGCCTCGGGATTGCCGACCTGTGCACCAATAGCTGCTCCGGTACCATATCCCATGGTTCCCAACCCCCCACTGGTGAGAAAGTGACCAGGCTCAAGATGCTTGAGGAACTGGGCAGCCCACATCTGGTGTTGCCCAACCTCTGTCACCGCAAAGAACCCTTTAGGAAGTACACTCTGCAATGCTTTCAGGATTTCCTTGGAGCGAGCACTTTCGCTGTCCACTCTGAGGGGATAACGCTTCTTGTACTCAGCGACCTGTTCCATCCATTTTGTGTGTGCCATTGGCTTTGCAATACGACTGTTCAACTCTGCAAGCACCACCTTCAAATCACCAATCAAATGACAGTACGTCTTGATGTTCTTGTCAATCTCAGCTGGGTCCACATCGATATGGATGATCTTTGCGTTTTTTGCAAAGGCACTGGCATTACTGACGACACGATCGCTGAACCGTGCACCAATTACTACCAGCAAGTCGCAAGCAGAAACACTCATATTAGAGACTTTTGTTCCGTGCATGCCAACCAATCCGGTGAACCTGGGACTGAGCGAACTTACAGCCCCGACACCCATCAGGGAGGTACAAGCCGGGCTGTCAATGTTTTCCAGGAAACCGGAAAGTTCTTCACTTGCCTTCGCCCTGATTACGCCGCCACCGACATAGCACATCGGTCTCTGGGCTTGCTTGATCAGCTGCAAAGCCTGTTCCACACTCTTCTCACTCAGTCTCTCAGTGCGGGGCTTCAATGCCTCGAGTGGCTGGGGAGAGAAATCTGCGGTATAGACTGTCACATCCTTCGGTACATCGATCAAGACAGGACCAGGTCTTCCCTCCTGGGCAATCTTGAAAGCGGTGCGTATTGTGTCAGCCAGGTCAGCTACATCCTTCACGATGAAATTGTGCTTGGTGATCGGCATGGTAATACCAGTGATATCCACTTCCTGAAAACTGTCTTTACCCAAAAGAGGTACGGTCACATTCCCAGTGAATGCAACCATGGGGACACTATCCATGTAGGCAGTGGCAATGCCGGTTACAAGGTTTGTCGCACCTGGCCCACTGGTTGACATACATACCCCGACCTTGCCAGTACTACGTGCATATCCATCAGCAGCATGGGCAGCACCCTGCTCATGGCTGGTAAGGATATGTCGGATTCTGCTCTGGTTCTGGTACAGGGCGTCATAAAGAGGCAGTACTGCCCCACCAGGAAAACCGAAGACGGTATCCACTCCCTGTTCTATCAGACATTCTATAATTATTTGTGCTCCAGTCATCTGCATGGTAGATTCTCCTTGTTGAATATCATTTCTTGAAGACTGCTCCGGTGGCAGCACTGGTTACCTGCTTTGAATAGCGGGCCAAATACCCTGTAGTAATTGACGGCTCCTTGCAGACCCACTGCTTTTTACGCTCAGCAAGTATCTTCTCATCGACCATAAGCTCAAGCTTGCCTTCTGGAATATCAATATGTATTATATCACCTTCCTGAACTAAGGAAATCAGTCCACCTTCTGCAGCCTCAGGGCTGACATGCCCGATTGATGCGCCTCGGGTAGCACCGCTGAAACGTCCATCGGTGATCAAGGCGACATCCTTATCCAGGTTCATACCGGCAATGGCACTGGTGGGACTGAGCATCTCACGCATGCCTGGGCCTCCCTTTGGCCCCTCATAGCGGATGACGATGACATCCCCTACCTTGATCTTTCCCCCGAAGATTGCCTTGATGGTTTCCTCTTCGCTTTCAAAGACCCTTGCAGGTCCACTATGTACCAACATTTTCTCGTCAACAGCACTCTGCTTGACCACAGCTCCGTCTGGAGCAAGGTTGCCCCTGAGGACGGCAATTCCCCCGGTCTTGGAGAACGGGTTGCCGAATGGACGTATTACCTCATGGTTGTAGATTGGGGCTTTGCTATAGAGTTCACCAATGGTCTTTGCACTTACCGTCTGCAGGTCTGCATTGAGCAATCCAGCCTCTCCCAGCTCACGCATAACAGCAAGCACCCCACCAGCCTCAAAGAGATTTTCAATATGGTCAGGCCCTGCTGGAGCAAGGTGGCAAAGATTGGGAACCTTCCCAGCAATATCATTTGCCATGAAAATATCCAAGTCGACACCAGCCTCATGGGCAATAGCCGGCAGATGAAGCATGGTATTGGTACTACATCCCAAGGCCATATCCACGGCCATTGCATTGGCAAAAGCTTCCTTGGTCATAATATCCAAGGGTCGGATGTTCTTTTTCAATAACTCCATTACCTGGTATCCTGCCTCTTTGGCAAGCCGGTCACGGGCACTATAGACAGCAGGAATGGTTCCGTTACCAGGAAGTCCCATTCCGATAGCCTCGGTCAGACAATTCATGCTGTTTGCCGTGAACATCCCACTACAAGAACCACAGGTTGGACAGGCATTATTTTCATAGGAGAGCAACTCTTCCTCACCAATCAATCCAGCGGCAAAACTTCCCACCTTTTCAAACATCACTGAAAGGCTCGTACCGCAGGAACTGTCCCCAGGAATCTTACCGGCAAGCATCGGCCCACCGGAGACGAAAATGGAAGGAATATTGATTCTGGCAGCTGCCATCAACATACCCGGTACAATCTTGTCACAATTGGGTACGAAAACCAGAGCATCGAAAGGATGGGCTGTGGCCATGATCTCAATGGAATCGGCGATGATCTCACGACTTGCCAGTGAGTATTTCATCCCCGTATGGCCCATTGCAATTCCATCACACACCCCGATAACGGGGAATGCCACTGGATTTCCTCCAGCCTGTCGTACCCCACTCTTTACAGCATTGACAATTCTATCAAGGTGAATATGTCCTGGAATGATCTCATTGGCCCCATTCACGATGCCAATGATCGGCATATGTATTTCACGATCAGTCCATCCCAGTGCCTTCATCAGCGACCGGTGAGGGGACCTATCGGCTCCCTCAGTCATCTGCGCTGAGCGTCTCTTGCTTTCGTCCATACTATCCTCCTCCTTTTACAGGGCTTGGGCTATCAAGTTGCCCATCTCACTCGTACCGACCTTTTTCATTCCGTCGGTATAAATATCTGCTGTACGGTATCCTTCGTCCAACACGGAGCTGACTGCATTCTCGATTGCATCAGCTTCCTCAAAGAGAGAGAAACTGTAGCGCAACATCATGGCAACAGAAAGAATTGTTGCAATCGGGTTTGCAAGATCTTTTCCCGCAATATCAGGGGCACTACCGTGTATCGGCTCGTACATTCCAAATCCGTCTTCAGCCAAGGAAGCAGATGGCAGCATTCCAATGGAACCAGTAATCTGGCTGGCCTCATCGCTGAGGATATCCCCAAACATGTTCGAGGTGACAATCACATCGAACTGGCGGGGATTACGTACCAATTGCATGGCTGCATTGTCCACATACATGTGGCTCACCTCTACATCAGGATACTCGCTTTGGACTCGCTGTACCACCTCTCTCCAAAGCTGGCTGGAGTTCAGAATGTTCGCCTTGTCCACACTGCACAGGAGCTTTGACCGCTTCTGGGCAATCTCGAACCCTTTCCGTACAATCCGCTCAACCTCAGTCACTGTATAAGCCATGGTATCATAGGCACGGTCCTCACTGCGACCACGCTCGCCGAAGTAAATACCACCGGTAAGTTCACGCACTACCATGATGTCCAGTCCGTCACCTATTATTTCACGCTTCAGTGGACATGCACCAGAGAGTTGCTTGTAGAGAATGGCAGGGCGGAGGTTGCAGAACAACCCCATGCCACCACGAAGCCCAAGCAGTGCCTTCTCAGGTCTGAGGTGGGAAGGCAGGGTATCCCACTTAGGTCCACCAACTGCTCCAAGGAGCACACCATCGCTCTGCTTGCACCCATCGAGGGTAGCTTCGGGAAGGGGAATCCCCTCACTATCGAGGGCCACACCACCTGCAACATAGCTGCTGGTGGTAAAATCATGGGAAAACTTTTCTGCAATTGCAGAAAGGATTTTCACACCCTCTCTTACAATATCTGGTCCGATGCCATCACCGGGTACAAGTGCTATATGCTTCTTCATACCTTTTTTCCTCCGTTAGCAATGTAACCGGCTAGTCCACCACTTGCAATCAGGTCCTGCATAAAGGGAGGGAATGGCTCACTATGGAACACATCTCCAGTGGTCTCATTGGTGATGGTACCGGTGGTGAAATCAACGCTTACCACATCTCCTGCCTTGATCCCGTCACATGCCTCAGGGCATTCGAGGATTGGAAGACCGATGTTGATCGAGTTGCGGTAGAAAATCCTTGCAAAGGTTCTAGCAATGACACAGCTGACCCCGCTCTCCTTGATGGCTATGGGAGCATGTTCACGACTTGAGCCACAACCAAAGTTCTTGTCAGCCACCATGATATCACCCTCTTTCACCTGCTTGATGAAATCCTGGTCAATATCCTCCATGCAGTGGGAGGCCAACTCCTTATGATTGGAGGTATTCAAGTACCTCGCCGGGATGATTACATCGGTATCGACGTTGTCCCCATATCTAAAAACCGTTCCTTTGGCTTGCATTTTACTCCTCCATAACCTTTGCAGGATCGGCAATGTACCCTGCTATTGCACTTGCAGCGGCAACCGCCGGACTGGCAAGATAAACTTCACTCTTCACATGACCCATTCTTCCCACAAAGTTACGATTGGTGGTACTCACCGCACGCTCCCCTTCAGCGAGAACTCCCATGTGACCGCCAAGGCAGGGACCACAGGTGGGAGTGGAAACAGCACAACCGCTGTCGATGAAGATATCAAAGAGCCCCTCGTGCATCGCCTGCTTCCAGATTTCCTGTGTAGCAGGGAAAATCAGGGTACGTACATGCTTTGCAATCTTCTTGCCCTTGAGAATGGCCGCAGCCTCTCTCAAATCACTGATATGGCCGTTGGTACAGCTTCCGATGACAACCTGATCAATTCGTATCTCACCAACCTCATCGATGGTCCTGGTGTTGGACGGGAGATGGGGGAAGCTCACCGTGCTCTTTACAGTAGATAGATCGATAGTGATCACCTGTTCATACTCGGCATCACTATCTGCTTCGTAAACGACAGGATCCTTTGGACAGTGTTCCTTCAAGTATTCCAGGGTTATCGCGTCAACGGGGAATATCCCGTTCTTGGCTCCGGCCTCGATAGCCATGTTGGCAATGGTGAAACGGTCGTCGATGGAGAGGTTTTTCACTCCTTCCCCACTGAATTCCATGCTCTGGTAGAGCGCGCCATCCACCCCGATCATCCCAATGATATGGAGGATTAGGTCCTTCCCACTCACATGCAGGCCGAACGAACCAGTAATGTTGAACTTAATGGCGGTTGGGACCTTGAACCAAGCTTGTCCGGTAGCCATACCGCAAGCCATGTCAGTGGATCCCACCCCGGTTGAGAAAGCGCCCAAGGCACCATAGGTACAGGTGTGGCTGTCTGCCCCGATGACCAGATCCCCAGCCCCCACCAATCCTTTCTCAGGAAGCAAGGCATGTTCAATACCCATCTGGCCTACATCAAAGTAGTTGGTAATCTCATGCTTTCTTGCGAAACAGCGAAGGGCTTTGCACTGCTCTGCTGCCTTGATATCTTTGTTTGGGGAAAAGTGGTCGGGAACGAGGGCTACCTTGTCCTTATTAAATACTGTATCTTTGCCAAATTTTCCAAATTCGTTGATGGCAACTGGTGCTGTAATATCGTTGCCCAATACCATATCCAAGTCCGCCATGATCAACTGTCCAGCGCGTACGCTTTCCAGTTTGGCGTGGTGGGCCAGAATTTTCTGTGTCATTGTCATACCCATGGGGTTTCTCCTTCCTCTCATTCAACCGAGGGATCTATCCCCTCGGCAATTAATTTATACTCGATACTGTCACTCAAGGCAAACCAGCTAGCCTCGATGATGTCCCTACTGACCCCGATTGTCGTCCAAGTCTCGTTTCCATCGGTGGATTCAATGAGAACCCTGACCTTACTGGCAGTTGCCCCTGCAGAGTCCAAGACCCGTACCTTGTAGTCGGTTAGATGCACCCGTTTGAGGGAGGGATAGAACTGCTCGAGAACCTTCCTCAGTGCTTGGTCCAATGCATTAACCGGACCTTCACCCTCTGCAGCAGTGATGGCGCTCTCTCCCCCCACCTTTACCTTTACCACTGCAGCATGCGTTGCATCGCTGAGCGGATCTACATAGGGACTGCTTCCGATGGTCTGGTAGTGCACCAGTGTAAAATAGGGCTTGTACATCTTCAGATGCCGTCTGATTACCAGATCGAAGCTACTCTCAGCACCCTCGAACTGGTACCCATCTGCTTCCAGTTGCTTGAGCTCATCCATCAGGCTCATGGTTACCGGGTCATCCTTATCCAAATCGGGGACCACCCGTGCAATTCTCTTGAGCATCAATGCCCTGCCAGCTACTTCACTCATCAGAAGCCTGCGTTCATTGCCCACCTGCAAGGGATCGATATGCTCAAAGGATTGAGGAATCTTCTGCACACCATCGATATGCATGCCACCCTTATGGGCAAAGGCACTCTTTCCGATGAAGGGAGCACCACCAATAATACGGACATTGGCAATCTCAGCAACCTGACGGCTGGTTGCCGTCAGATGCTCAAGACTTTCCCCACAGAGACAATCCACGGAAAGCTTGGTTCCAAGAATTCCTGCCACAGTTGCAAGATTTGCATTTCCACAACGCTCTCCAAACCCGAGCAGGGTCCCCTGCACCTGGATGGCGCCAGCTTCAACTGCAGCAATCGAGCTAGCCACTCCACAGCCAATGTCATCATGGACATGGATTCCTAGGGGAATTCCAGGAAATGCTTTTGCTGTCTCATTAGTGATTCGAGCCACTTCGCTGGGAATCAATCCTCCACGGGTTTCACAGAGCACCAACGTAGATGCTCCCCCATCGAGTGCTGCTTGCAAAGTTGCCTTAGCATACTCGCTATCGGCAAGATACCCATCGTAATAGTGTTCAGCATCAAAGAACACTTCGCTTCCACGCTCAGTAATGAACTGCACACTGTCGCGGATCATCGCAAGATTCTCTTCACGAGAGGTGCGGATTACATCAGTGACATGAAGGTCCCAACTCTTGCCGAAGATAGTAACCACCTTGGTTCTTACGCTGGCAAGGTTTTTCAGATTGGGGTCCTCTGCTGCTTTACAGTTCTTTCTCCGCGTAGAACCAAATGCAACCAAGGTTGCATGGGAGAGGGAGAGCTGTTCAGCGCGGTGGAAAAATTCCAGATCCTTGGGATTCGACCCTGGATTTCCTGCCTCTATGAAAGCAATCCCCAATGAATCAAGAGCTTTGACAATCTTCAGCTTATCCTCTACAGAGAAACTGATGCCTTCTCCTTGGCTCCCATCTCGAAGGGTTGAATCAAACAGTGCTATCTTATGCATCACCTTGTTCTTTCTCCTTATCTGAGTGGGAACGCAACATGTCGTTCTCAAAACTTGGTGAAGTGGTTGGCTTGAGCGAACCACCTCCTGAGATTGAGGATGCTTCATCGAGCATCCGGTTCACTGCTGCAAGACAACTGAGAATCGAGGCTTCGATGACATCGGTGCTCACACCCCGTCCACGATACATACCGTGTCCGTCAGTAATCTTTACATGGACTTCCCCAAGCGCATCGCGGTGTTCGGTAACTGCCTGTAAGCTGTAATCTTCCAGACTGAACGGATGACGGATAATCTTCTCAACCGCTCTAAGGGCTGCATATACAGGGCCGGTGCCAAGTGCAACTTCCTGGTAGGTCTTACCATCCTTACGCAAGGTGACACAGGCAGTACTGGTCATCAGATTGCCACTGTTGACCACGAAACGCTCCAGCTCCCAGATGACAGGACTACTCTGGCTGGAAATCTCCACCAAAGCGATGAGATCGCGATCGGTGATGGTTTTCTTGCGGTCTGCAAGATTCTTGAATTCTTCAAAAAGCGTCTTGACTTCCTCTTTATTCAGTGTGTAACCAAGATCAACCAGGCGTTTCTCAAAGGCATGTTGCCCACTGTGTTTACCCAGTACAAGACTGGTAGTCATTACTCCTACACTTTCTGGGGTCATAATTTCATAGGTAAGGCTGTTTGCCATAATTCCATGCTGGTGAATGCCACTCTCATGGGCAAAAGCATTTGCACCAACGATAGCCTTGGAAGGATTCGGTTTGACACCGGTGATCTGAGAGAGAAGACGACTGGAACGGGATATCTCCTCAGTGCGGACCTGGTAGGAGAATGGGTAGTCATCATTTCTTGTCCTGATGGCCATCACCAGTTCTTCAATTGCGGCATTTCCCGCTCGCTCCCCGATGCCGCACACAGTACACTCAGCTTGACGGGCTCCAGCCTTCAATCCTGCAAGGCTATTGGCCACTGCCAAACCCAAATCATTGTGACAGTGGACTGCCAGGATTGCCTTATCCACATTGGGAACTTTGTTCATGACGGTGGAAACCATCTTTGTCATGTCATCGGGGGTTGCATACCCAACGGTATCCGGTAGATTGACCACACTTGCTCCTGCCTTGATCACTTCCTCTACAACCTTGCACATATAGTCAATGTCGGTTCGGGTTGCGTCCTCGAGTGAGAACTCAACATCATCAGTAAAACTTCGAGCGAACTTTACCATGGCGATGGAGCGTTTCAATGCATCTTCCCGGCTCATCTTCAACTTATACTTCAGATGGAGGTCACTCGTTGCCAGAAAGGTGTGTATCCTAGGTCTCCTTGCATGTTTCACTGCTTCCCAAGCAACCTCGATATCTTTTTCCAAGGCTCTTGAAAGAGAGGCAACGGTAACGTCCTTCACCTCTTTACTGATAGCCTGAACGCTGGCAAAGTCACCGGGCGACGCTATGGCAAACCCGGCTTCTAGGGTATCCACACCGAGGGCCTCTAGTTGTAGGGCCATGCGAATTTTCTCATCCAGGTTCATGCTGTAGCCAGGAGCCTGTTCGCCATCTCTCAATGTAGTATCAAAGATATAGATTCTGTCCTTTTCCATAGTGTCCTTCCCGGTTATGTATATAATTTGGTTGTGTTACTTCTTCAGCCAACTCATCAATGAGCGCAGTTTCTCACCAGTCTTTTCCAAAAGGCTCTCTTTCTCAATGCGTTTCTTTGCATTGAAGTAAGGCCGTCCGACCTGGTTCTCGAGGAGCCAGTTGCGGGCAAAAGTCCCTTCCTGGATGTCAGTAAGTATGTGCTTCATGGACTGCTTGGTCTCATCTGTGATGATCTTGGGACCGGTGGTGTAGTCACCGTATTCAGCAGTATCACTGATGGAGTAGCGCATGTAGGAGAGTCCACCTTGATTAATGAGGTCAACGATCAACTTCATCTCATGGCAACACTCGAAATAAGCCATCTCGGGCTGGTAGCCAGCCTCGACCAAGGTGTCGAATCCAGCCTTGATCAGGGCAGTTACACCACCACAGAGCACAGCCTGTTCGCCAAAAAGGTCGGTCTCAGTCTCTTCCTTGAATGTTGTCTCAAAGATTCCTGCGCGACCAGCGCCCAAACCCTTTGCATAGGCAAGTGCAACATCCTTGGAATCACCACTGGGATCCTGGTTGATTGCAATCAGGGAAGGAACACCCTTACCCTCCTGAAACTGGGTTCTGACCGTGTGACCAGGACCCTTGGGGGCAATCATGATGACATTGACATCAGAAGGAGGCGCAATCTGACCGAAATGGATATTGAATCCGTGTGCGAATGCAAGGTATTTACCTGCGGTCATATTTTTCTCGATGCTGTCATGGTAAATCTTTGACTGTCTCTCATCGGGCAAGAGCATCATGATGACCTGGGCCATGGCACTGGCTTCTTCTGCGGTTACAACCTGCAAGCCTGCTTCTTCTGCTATCTTCCAGCTCTTGGACCCCTTGTAGAGACCTACAACAACATCCACCCCACTCTCGTGCAGGTTCAATGCATGTGCATGGCCTTGGCTGCCATATCCAATGATGGCAACTTTTTTGCCATCTAGAACTGAGAGATCTGCTTGTGAATCATAGTACATTGTGCTCATTACTTCCTATCCTCCGTTATGGTTCGCACCGTTTGGCGCGTTTGTATGCTTATACTTCTTCGTCTTCGCTGTAACTGATCGAGCTCAGTGCTCTGGCACCCCGCTCGAGGGCTGTGATACCGGTCCTTGCCATCTCCACAATCCCGAAGGGAGTCATCAAATCCAGGAATGACTGAATTTTATCCAGACTTCCGGTCATCTCCAAGGTAATGGTTGAAGAGGTAACATCGTTGATTTTTGCCTTGAAAATCTCCGCGAGTTCAATGACCTGGGAGCGGTCATTATGCTCAGTGGAGACCTTGACCATTACCAGCTCACGCTGCAGGCTCTTCTCCCCTGCCATCTCATAGACACGCTGTACGTCATACAACTTCCCTACTTGTTTCTTGATCTGCTCAACAACCGGGCGGTCTCCACTGACCACAATGGTAATACGGCTGAATGCCTCATTCTCCGTCTCCCCCACCGAGAGACTGTCAATGTTGTAACCCCTGCGACTAAACAGGGAAACAACTCGCATGAGTACACCAGGGTGGTTGTTAACCAGAATTGCCAGTGTGTAACGTTTTTCTTTTGTATTCATCTAAAATTTCACTCCTTTGTATGATATTTGGGTATAAGCAATTGCTCCCCGGTTCCTCGGGGGCTTCCATCCACGGTCCATGCAATAGCTATTGCAGCCGTGGTCAGAGAATAATTAGGCTTACTACAATAAGAAGGGAAATGAGGGAAAGAAGGGGGAGGAGGAGGGTTAGAATGAGACGCGTTAGGACTAGAAGCAAGGAGGGGACAGAAAAAGAAGTGGTGTCACACATAGAACTACAGGAACTTGTATAGCCCTGCGTCTTCCGATTCCTTGCAAATGGGCGGTGCTGCTGCACCTGCATAGTGAACGCGTTCAAGGTACTCTCCTCAAGAACAGCCTAGTATGCTGTTTCTTGTTTGTATCGCTCTTTAAGGATGTTTGTCAACCCTGCTATTCATAAAACAGTATGTTTATGCAAAAAGAATTCGTTTCATTTAACAATATTGCATCCACGCTTGATAGCCGATACACTGCTCCTATGAAATTCTTCTTGGGTTGCCGCAAGAAGCCAAACCTATTCACGCTGCTCTTCTTCTACTTCCTCATTGTCCTCATTGTACCCTTGGGACTCTTCTCTGCATACTATGCACTTGCAGGAAATACAAACCAAGAACGGTATCTGATGAGACAGGCAATGAACATGACCACAGGTGATGCGAACATCGTTGCCCAAGCTCTTGAGTCGTATCGTCACAAGGCATACCTACTCTCCACTAACCCATTGATTGTAGAAATCCTCAAGGCAGATACGCTTGAAGCGGAATCATCACAGAGCAGGGAACTCTATGAACTCCTGTTTACCGTCATGCACGGGGATATTTATCTTGCCAGTGCAAATCTTGTCAGTAATACAGGAAAGGTACGAGTTTCCACCCATGTATTTCCCGAGGTGTATGACCTGCGTTACCATGGCAATGACTGGGATGTGAACTCCATCATCAACCAAAACAGCCAGGTTTCCCCTACTGCGAGTCTCATCAGCATTCAAGGCCATCGAATAGCCGAGAACGGCAGACAGGTTGTAGCCTCAATACTACGACGGGTCTATGACGAGGAAGGAACAAATCTTGGATACCTGGTAGTAGACCTGTATGCAGATGCACTCGCTCCCCAAGTCAACAATGACCATGTTCTCACTGATATGTTACTGGTTGACAATAAGTCCTTTTATGTCACCAGCTTGATCCATCCTGAGCGATTTGGTTCCTTTGACCGTTTCCCAGCCCTCAAGGCACTTGATGGAGATTATACCCCCCGCTCTCTTCTTGCTGACACCTCCATCATTGCGGTCTCACCGATTGGAGGAACTGGATTGCATCTGGTGGGCTCACTCAGCAGCGCACCATTTTTCCAGAGCATGGAGAACTGGCTCTCAGTATTCATCACCACCATGCTTATCGGGGTGATTCTTGCATTGGGGCTCTCTTATCTTTTCTCACGCTCCATTGCACGTCCGATAAAGAGCCTTGCCAAGCGGATGAGGGAGGTGGAACAAGGAAAACTGGAAAGCCGGGAAGTCAGCAGCTCGATCAGCGAGTTCAGCCAGCTGGAACACTCTTTCAATGCAATGATCAAACAGATCATCAGCCTCCTCGACCTTACCAGGGAAGAGCAGGCGAAACTCAACGAGGCTGAAAGAAAGGCTCTTGAAAGCCAGATGAATCCCCATTTCCTCTTCAATACCCTCAATACGATCAAGGCACTAGCACGTCTGCACGGAGAGGAAGACATCTACACCATTACCGTCAAGTTGGGCAAACTCCTTCGTTCCTCAGTCGACAACCACGAAAATGAGGCAACCCTTGAACAGAGCATGGCCTTGATCGAATCCTATCTCACCATCCAGAAATTACGATTTGCTGATAAGCTGACTACCGACACATATCTGGACCCCAGCTGCAAGGATGTTAAGACCCCGAAGCTGATCATCCAACCATTGGTTGAGAATTCCATCATCCATGGTTTGGAACCCAAGGTTGGAAGTTGGAATCTCAGTGTTCGTGTAGAAAAAAAGGAAGAAAGAATATTCATAGCTGTATGCGATGATGGTATTGGATTCCCTCCCGATCGTTTACCTGAGAACCTTGATGAACTTGCCAACTCACCACACGTTGGTGTATACAATGTATATAGAAGATTATTTTTAAAATATGGAAAAAAATTGCACTTCTCACTGAAATCAATAGAGGATGAAGGAACTTGGGCGAACATATCGTTTCCGGACAAAAAAGCAATAAAGGAAGAAAAAAATGAGTTATAGCGTTGTTTTTGTGGAAGATGAGCAGATCGTCCGTGAGGAGATTGTCTCCTCGATCAGGTGGGATCTTCTTGGTCTGGAGTTGGTGGGAACCGCTTCTGATGGACTAAGCGGAGAGAAACTGATCAAAGAAAAGGATCCAGACATTGTCATTACTGATATTCGCCTGCCAGCACAGGATGGGTTGACCATGCTCAGCAACTGTCCAATCAACCATGCCATCATCCTGACCGGACACGCAGACTTCTCCTATATGAAGAGTGCTATCCGCCTCGGCGTGTTCGACTACCTGCTCAAGCCGATCGATGACGAAGAGCTGGAAGAAACCCTTGCATTTTTGGTGAGAAAATTACAGGAAGAAGATCGTGAGTATGAGGAGTTGAAAAAGAAGGAACGTTCCCAGAGTGAACTCATTCCCCTCCCCAAGCAGGCCGGGAACCATGTTATCAATGCAACCATCGCCTACATAGCTGACATGTACTCAGAGCCGGTGGGACTCCAGGAGGCAGCAACCTACCTCGATTTATCAGAGAGCCATCTCAGCCGCCTCTTCAAAGAGGTTACCGAACTGAACTTCTTGCAATATCTCAATGCATACCGAATCAATAAAGCAGCAATCATGATGAAGGATCCCAAGAAAAACATCAGCGAGATTGCCACGAACTGTGGATTTCCCACTCCCGGCTACTTTGCAAAAATATTCAAACGCTTTATCGGCAAGACCCCAACCCAGTTCAGAGACGAGGGAGATACGATCTGAAGACTTTGTGGACTCTTTCATCTTTAGTCCCAGAAGAAAGATCAGCATAGAGAAGGCTTGCAATACCAAGGCTCCTGCTACTGGTTATATTGTCCATCCTGTCGTCAATGAAGAATACTTGTTCTGCAGAAGCACCTTCTGCTGCAAGTATCGATGTATAGAACTGGCTAGAGGGCTTGCTCAACCCCATCTCGTGGGATGCGTAGGCTTTGTCAAACAAGTCCAAGGCACCCATTTCCCCTAGAATATCCCAATGGCTCAGGATGGTGTTACTAGCACATACCACGCGGTGTCCTTTTGAGCGCAGAGCTTTTATCAGGGTGACGATCGGTTCGTTGAACACCGGATTGAATACATCGGCAAACGGATTACCAGAGACAGAGACTCCAAAGACATGGGTGATGTGCTGCCAGTACTGTGCTTCAGAGACCACGCCTTCCATCAAGGGAAAGACATAGTGCAGATAATCAGCTACGAATGCTTGTTTCTCAATTCCCCATAGGCGGGAAATCTTCTCAATCATCGAGATATTATTCACTACCACATTGCCCATATCAAACAGGAAAAGCGTATGATTGCTACTGAGTACAGGATCACAGGAAGCTAGCTTTATTTCAATATCCTGGGGTTCAAGACGTCCCCCCCACTGCAGTACACCCATTCCCTTCTCTCTGGCTTCCTTTCGAGCAGCTTCAGATTTGCTTACCAGAAGGTACCGTGAAAAGGAATCCTTAGGAGGATCGGCGACTAGATGGTCCTTGAAACGTTCCACAACCGGAAAATCTGCATCACTTTCTTTCAGATCGGTGTATACATACTCAAACATGCTCACCCCTTCCTTGATTCATATACTGCCGATCCACCGATAAAGTACTTGGTCAAGGACATGAAGAGTACAAACATCGGGATGGATGCAAGCAGGGCTGCAGCCATCATAGCACCTTCATCTGTGTTACGTTCAAGGGCGAAAGAGCTGATGTACTGAGGAATTGTCTTCATCTTCTCACTCTGGCTTACCAAAAGAGGCCAAAGCAGGTTGTCCCACTGACTCCGGAAGGAGAGAATGGAGAGCGTTGCAATGACCGGCATGCAGTTGGGAAGTACAATTCTCCAATAGATGCCGAACTCACCCATACCATCAACGCGTGCTGCATCAAGGAATTCTGTGGGAAACGTTGTCAGGTACTGGCGCATCTGGAACACACCAAATGCACTTACCAGGAAGGGAAGAATCAAACCGGTATAGGTGTTCTGGATCCTGAGCATCATTACAACCATGTAGAGGGGGATCATGATTGCCTCAAAGGGAATCATCATGGTTGCCATGATCATGATGAAGATGGTATTTCGTCCTCGGAAACGGAACTTAGCCAATCCATACCCAGTGAGACTTGCGATCAGGACGGTGGTAATG
The DNA here is from genome assembly GCA_018399495.1 of Sphaerochaeta sp. Taxonomy (GTDB): domain Bacteria; phylum Spirochaetota; class Spirochaetia; order Sphaerochaetales; family Sphaerochaetaceae; genus Sphaerochaeta. The sequence continues at coordinate 33,591 of JAGYOG010000011.1, read as the reverse complement.
GCGACCGTAATACTTACAAAGAGTGAGTTGGAGAGATTGCGGACAAAGATGAATGTCTGGTCATTCCCGGCAACTGCCTTGATGAAGTTCTCACTGTTGAAGGATTCAGGAATCCAGGAGAATGGCATCCGCATGATTTGGTTTCGTTCCATCATGGATGCACTGATCATGAAGATGATCGGGGTCAAGGTGAACAGGAGCATCACTGCCAAGACGATCCAGACGACTATGTTGTTAACGCTAATTTTCTTGGATATCTGCATCTTCTAATACTCCACCTGTTCACTTTTAGTTGTTTTGAACTGCAACAAGGTGAGCATCAACATCAGGATGAAGAGTACAACGCTCATCGCACTGGCTCTTCCAAGATACTGTTGCTGGATACCTGTTATATAGATATTGAATGTAATTACATTGATCGGTGCACGGGGCGCCCCGTTCGTGTACAACATGTACTGGGTGCTGAAGGTCTTCAGACACTGCAACATCGCCATGACAGAGACCAAAACTACAGTCGGCTTGAGCAAGGGAAGTGTAATACGCCAGAATACCTGACCCTTGCCTGCCCCATCAATGGTCGCCGCCTCATAGATTGTGGGGGGAATGGAGGCAAGGCCTGTGATGAAGAGAATGACAAAATATCCTATGTACTTCCAGAAGTAAATTACCATGGTCGAGACCTGTTCCATGACAGGATCTACAAGCCAGCGGTGGTCGACTCCGGGGGTATTCATCAAGGCATTGACCCACTGATTTCCCAACCCTCTCGGGTCGAAGATAATCATCCAGATGGTTGCTGCAACCACACTGGAGAGGATAGCCGGGGTATAGTAGGCAATCTGCAGGAATTTCTTTGCCTTTCTGCTACCAAGATTGCTGATGAATACAGCAAGCAACAAGCTGATGATCAAAAGGGGGACAAACGTCCCGACCGTAAAGACCAACGTGGCTCTCAAGCTGTTGAGAAACGAGAGTTCACTGGCTGCCCTATTGGGGTCAAAGAGCCTGATGTAGTTTCCCAACCCCAGAAAAGCCGGCGGAGCCTTGCTTAGTGCACGCTTATCAAAAAAACTGGTATAAAAGGCGTTGATGATTGGATAAAAACTAAACAAGGAGAAAAAAAGCAGGGAGGGAACCACAAATAGAAATCCCCACCGAGCTTGTTTTTTCTCGATGCCTCGGTATTTTTTCATACCCATGAAGTACTCCTACAGATTGATGTACGAGAATTCGGCCCTGCCGGAAGGCAGGACCGAGTATTGGTTTCTACTGTTCGTCGACAATCTCTTGAACAGCGGGGCGAAGGGTTGCCAAGGCCTTCTGGGGACTGACACCACTAAGCATGACCGACTCAACCGCGTAGCGGATCTGGGTCTGGATCTCTGCAGAGTTTGCTCCGTAGTAGATCATGTGCGAGCGTTCCATATCATTGATGAACACATCACTGTAAGGCATGTTCTTCAGTGTATCGCTTGCAAACAGTGCCTTGGTCGGCTGGATGATGTTGCCACCACGGGTGAGGTAGTCCTCTCCATGGCTGAGCAGGAATCCTGCCAATTTCCATGCTGCCTTCTGCACATTAGGATCACTATCTTCGTTTACCATGAAGAAATGGCCGTAGTAACAGGCTGCTACATCACGGACTGCATCCTCGAACACAGGATACGGAATTACCATCCACTCACCACTTTCGAAGAACTCTGGGTTGTCCTCGGCAATTCTACCCTGCTGGTAGAGACCGGAGTGAGCCATTGCCATGTCATTGTTGTCCAGATCGAACAATTTTCTGGCATTCTTATAGGTGGGGGAACCAAGATTACGTCCCGAGGGACCCCACTCCTGCATGTAGGTAAGTGCCTTGAGCCAAGCATCATCATTCACAATGGCCTGTTTGCCATCGCTGCTGATAAGCTCTCCCCCGAGCTGTTCTACCATGGGTACAAAGAACGTCAAATAGTAGGGATAGCGGAAGTCATAACCACGACGGATGAGAATATCACCATCACGAATGACGAGCTTCTCCGATACCTCGGCCATCTCTTCCCAGGTCTTCGGATAATCGGTCTCAGGGTTGAGTCCAGCATCGCGGAAAATCTTCTTGTTCACATAGATGGCCCAGTTGGTCAGCTCCAAAGGCAAGCCAAATACCTCTCCATCAACGGTAACAGTATCCAGCACTCCCTCCACATAGGTGTCCAACAAGTCTTCCTTGTCGGTATATCCTGCTGCCTGGTAGTCAACCGGTGCAACACGGTAATTGGAGATGTAGGCATACTGGTTTTCAATCGGGAGATTGAACATATCAGGGCCTTGGTTTGCGGCAAATGCGGTCTGGACCAGCTCAATCTGCTTCGCAGATGATTGGGTCGTTCTCACTACCGTGATGTTCGGATTCTGTGCCATGAAGGCGGCAATCAACTCATTCTCCAAATCTGTTCGAGCTGGATCCTCATGTGTCCAATACTGCACCGTTACAGGTGCGTTCTCATCTACGACAGTTTCTTTTCCACCTTGTGCAAACAAGGAGAAAGGAATCAGCAGTGCAACCATCAATACCAAAGCAATTGATCGTTTCATGTTTGACCTCCTCAAGTCTTACTGCTTTTAGTGTAGATGGTTGGGGTAATTCCTCAAGAAAAAGGTTTTGTGTTTCTGGAGACATGTTTGTGGAGAATATGAACAGGTCATCAAGATTGATTAAGAAATATATAAATTGATGAAATCTCTACTATGAGAAATCTTTTTTTACCGAGCGCAAATAACTGGCAAGTTTCTCCATCGTTTCGCTTGAAATGTCATGCTCAATGAGGCAAGCATCTTGTTCTGCAATGACTGAGTCAACACCCAACACCTCCTGAAAGAAATGTGTAAGTGTTTTATGTCTGAAGTAAACCTGAGAAGCTTTCAGTCTCCCCTTCTCAGTCAAGTGAATATCCCCGTAGGTCTCCTGCTTCACATATCCCTCGGAGGAGAGAACCTTCATCGCACGGTTCACACTTGGTTTGGAAACACCAAGGCGAAGGGCGACATCGGTCGTCCGTACCTTTTCGTGTTGTTCACCCAGTGCCAAAACGGCTTCAAGATAATCTTCTCCTGACTTTTGCATGCGTGGAGTATATCACGAATACAAGTTTTTGTCATCGTTGATAAAATATCTTGACACAGATGTTTGATATGGCTAACTTATAAGCAAGGATGTATATGATGCAAATGACGATGGATGAATTGACCGTAGGACAGAGAGGGGCAATAAAAGCAATACATGCCCCAAAACAGCTGAAGCGACGATTAATGGATATGGGTTTTACCAAGGGTGTAGATATTGAGGTTGTCAAGCTGGCTCCGATGGGCGATCCCATCGAGGTATCCGTACGTGGATATCATCTCTGCTTGAGAAGAGCAGAAGCACGCAAGATTGAACTGAGCTAGCTTATGCACACTATTGCCCTCATCGGAAATCCCAACTCTGGGAAGACTACCTTGTTCAATGCATTGACAGGCACCAGTGCCTACGTAGGGAACTGGCCAGGTGTTACCGTGGAGAAAAAAGAGGGAATGCTCAACAGCCACAAGATCCTCGATCTTCCCGGTATCTACTCTCTATCCCCCTACAGCCCAGAGGAGCAGCTTTCTCGTCGTTATATTCTCGACGAACAGCCAGACCTCATTATAGATGTTATTGATGCAACCAATCTGGAACGCAGCCTCTACCTGGTTACCCAACTTGCTGAGCTGGGGTGTCCCCTGTTGCTTGTGCTTAATATGGCGGACCTCCTGGAGAAGGAAGGGATCACGATTGACACCAAAAGACTCAGCCAGATGACAGGATCTCCTGTAGTAATTGTCTCAGCAAGCAAGGGAACCGGTATTAATGCTCTGAAAGAAACAATTGAACAGAGCTTGGAAGAGAAATATGTAGCTCTGTGTCCACTCTTTTCCAACTTTGTAGAACGGTACATCTCTCACATCATTGAGGATGACTACCTCCATGCGATACCTCAAGGAAGACAGATGCGATGGGCTGCTATCAAGCTTATAGAGGAAGACGAACTCTTTCTCTCCTCTATGCCTCCCCTTCCTGATGCCTTTAATACCTATCTCACAAAATCCCGTGCGGAGTTGGCAGATCACTATGATGATGACCCAGAGGCAATCATCATCGACCAACGCTACAAGGTTGCCGAGCATATAGCCAAGGATTGTCAAATCCGCAAGCAGAAAGTGAAATCATTCAATTTCGATTCCATTGCCACCAATCGCATAGCAGCAATTCCTCTCTTTATTCTCATTATGGGAGCAGTCTTCTACCTTTCCATCGGTTTGGTAGGAGGGTACACCACCCCAATCCTGGAGAACCTCTTTGGCTATCTCGGGGGGCAGGTACTCACACTATCAGATACATTGGGTGTGCATCCTCTGCTCTCTGGAATACTCGTGGATGGAATCATAGCAGGGGTCGGAGCAGTACTTACCTTTGTTCCCCAGCTCTTCATCCTCTTCCTCCTGCTCTCCATCTTGGAGGATTGCGGCTATATGGCCCGTATTGCATTCATCATGGACAGGATGATGCGTACCCTTGGACTCTCTGGAAAGTCAATCATCCCCTTGGTCATAGGAACCGGTTGTTCGGTCCCTGCAATCATGAGCAGCAGAACAATCGAGCATCAGAAACAACGGGAACTGACTGTCATTGTCACTCCATTCATTCCCTGTGGAGCAAAAATGCCAGTTTTTGCCCTAATGCTCACGTATTTTTTCCCCGGTCAGTGGTATATTGCTCCCTTGATCTACCTACTTGGTATTGTTGCAGTCATTGTTACCGGACTACTTGCCCAGGCAATTGACAAGCACAAGGAGACCAATGCGTTCATCCTTGAACTACCTCGTTACCAACTTCCTACTGTAAAGAATGTTTGGCTCCAGACCAAGGAGCGTACCCTTGGATTCATTATAAAGGCAGGAACTATTATCCTGCTCTCTTCGGTTATCATCTACCTCTTATCTTCCTACTCATTCACGCTCCAGACAGTTGATGCTGAGAGAAGTATGCTCGCTATCATGGGGCGAATTATTGCACCGTTGTTTATCCCTTTAGGATTCGGATTCTGGCAGGCCAGTGTTGCCTTGTTGACCGGTATCGCTGCCAAGGAAACCATCGTCAGTACGTTGAGTGTTACCATTGGTACGACCAATCTTGGTTCTTTCTTCGATCCTGCATCCGCACTCTCCTTTATGACCTTCATCTTGCTTTCTTCTCCCTGTATTGCCGCAATCAGTGCAATGTTCAAGGAGCTGGGAAGCATGAGGAAACTCCTGTATGCCCTATTATGGCAGACAGGATTCGCCTATGTATCAGCACTCTTGGTTCGTTACATCGTGCTGCTGTTGATATAAGGAATGCCTATGACAACAATATTGGCTAATGTGGTCGTTGCAGCCCTCATAATTTTCCTTGTCGCTTATGCAATAAAGACCTTGGTGAAGCAAAGCAAGGAGGATAGTTGTTCCTCCTGTTCAACAAAAAAAGGGAATGCATGCAAAGGTTGCCAATACGCTGATCATTGCAATAAAACCATTCATTAATTGAATATTTATGCAGTAAGTCTGGATATTTCCCCCTATTTTCGTTACACTCTTCCTAACACCCAGAACGGGTAGTATTGTTTGAGGAGAGAGAGAAATGAAACGAAGCATTGTTGTACTATTGTCACTATTACTGGTCTCGGTGAGTCTTTTTGCCACAGGGACCAAGGAACAAGCACCCGGTGTTGATAATTCCCTTCAGAAAATCATGGACAAAGGCGTACTCGTCATGGGTCTGGATGACAACTTTCCCCCAATGGGTTTCCGTGATGAGAAAGGAAATCTCGTGGGTTTTGACGTAGACCTCGCCAAGGAAGCAATGAAGCGCCTCGGTGTTGAGCTTAAGCTCCAGGCCATCGACTGGAATGCCAAGGAACAGGAACTGAATACCGGCAACATCGATTGTATCTGGAATGGTTTCACCATCACTCCTGAGCGTATGGAAGCCATGACCTTTACTCCTCCCTACATCCACAATGCTCAGGTTGTTGTAGTTAGAGATGACAGCCATTATACCACACTGGCTTCACTCAATGGAAAGACCGTTGGTTACCAGGCTGGATCTTCCGCATCAAACGCCATCGATGACTCTCCTGAGTTCAAGGAATCTATCAAGAGCTTCGTAGAGTTCAAGGAGAACCTTACCGGCTTGATGGACCTTGAGATTGGAGGAATCGACGCACTGGTGGTTGATGTAACCGTTGCAGAGGATAACATCAAGCGCAGTGGAAAGCCCTTCAGGATCCTGGAGGAAGAACTTGCTCCTGAAGACTACGGAATTGGATTCCGCAAGGGTGAGCAGAAGCTCGCAGACGCAATATGGCAGCAGCTCGAGGCAATGGCCGATGACGGCACACTTGCGAAGATTTCCACCGAGTGGTTCGGTAGCGATATTACTGTTGTAGCAAAATAACGAAAACGTTATGATGACGGGGAGCTTGGCTCCCCGTTTTCTTTTTTTCAACACCTTATCTCTAGGAGACACCAATGGGAAACCTCTTAATGCAGATGCTGGTTGCTACGATGACCAGCTTGAAGATATTCGGCCTTACCCTGCTATTCTCCCTCCCTCTGGGCATGCTGGTTGCAAAAGGCAGAATGTCGAAGAACCCAGTCATATCCAATGTGGTAAATGTGTACATCATGATCATGCGGGGAACCCCCCTGATCCTACAGCTCTTGTTTGTCTACTTTGCCCCTTACTACATCTTCGGTTCCTCCTATGACCGTTTTACTGCTGTAATCGTTGGGTATACGATCAACTACGCTGCATACTTTGCCGAGATTTACCGTGGAGGAATCCAGTCGATTCCCGTCGGACAGTATGAGGCATCCTTGGTGCTTGGGTTCTCCAAGGCACACACATTCACCCATGTCATTGCACCACAGGTCGTCAAGCGTATCATCCCTGCAATGGGAAACGAGGTAATTACCTTGGTAAAAGATACTGCACTCGCCCAGACAATCGGTGTAGCTGAGCTCTTCAGGGTGGCTCAGAATGCCTCCGCAAGGGAGTTCTCAACCATGCCCATCTTTATTGCCGGGGTATTCTACTTCCTGATGAACGCAGTGGTCTCCCGTTCATTCGACCTGCTTGAAAGAAAGCTCAACTACTACCGCTAGGAGAGAAAGATGGAAATCATAACCGTAGAAAACCTACTGAAATCATTCGATGGCCTTGGTGTACTCAAGGGTATCTCGTTCACCCTGAACGAGGGTGAGGTTCTTTCCATCATTGGACCTTCTGGAAGTGGGAAAAGCACCTTGCTTCGTTGCCTCACCCAGCTTGAACCAGTTGATGGGGGGACGATCAATGTGTGTGGAGAGACCATGGTCTCATCATCCAAGGAAAGGGTTGTTTCCTACTCAGACAAGCAAACACTCCGCTCAGTAAGACTCAATCTTGGCCTCGTGTTCCAAAATTTCAATCTCTTTCCTCATATGAATGTAATAAGAAACATTACAGAGCCACAAATGCATGTGCTCAAGCGCAGCAAGCAGGAGGCAGAGAAAGTCGGGAGAGAGCTCTTAAAAAAAATGGGCTTGGAAGAGAAAGAAAAGGCCTACCCCACCCAACTATCCGGTGGACAGCAGCAGAGGGTTTCCATTGCCCGTGCCTTGGCACTCAATCCAACCGTACTCTGTTTTGATGAACCCACCAGTGCACTCGACCCTGAGTTGACCGGTGAAATTCTCCGTGTCATCAAGGACTTGGCGAAAGAAAAAATGACCATGATCGTGGTAACCCACGAGATGGCCTTTGCAAGGGATATATCCGACCGTATCATCTTCATGGACGACGGCCTGATTGTAGAGGAAGGCAATCCAGAAGCGTTGTTCAACAACCCTCAGAACCCCAGGACACAGAAGTTCCTTAACCGCTACGAATAGAGCAAGAGAGAACCGCTCGTACTGTCAAAGTACTTCCCATCCTGATAGGCCACCACACCATTTACCATTACCAGTGAAATACCGTCTCCGGTAACCTCAGGATGCTTGATGTCATTGTGTTCAGCAAGATGTTGCCAATCGAGGAGCACCAAGTCTGCTTTGTATCCTGCTTTAATTATCCCTCTGTCTTGCAGGCCCAATCGTTTTGCAGGTTTGTCTGTCATTCTTGCAATCAGGGAATGGAGGGGAAGCACTGCTTCCTGTTTTCCATACCTATCAAGCAAGTGGAGGGTACTCTGGTAGGATCGTGGGTGACTTAAGGGGCCTGCATACAGGGCATCAGTTCCGAAGCACATGAGAGGATGAGAGAGTATCTTCTTGAGAGAGTCTTCGCTCTCAGTAACATCCATCATCAGCGCGATTCCCTTTTCTTCCTGGAGAAGATCGAAGAAAGCATTGTAGGGATCACTACCCCGCCCTATTGCTATATCGCTCAGGCTCATCATTTCGTATTGCTTATTGCTCTCCAGACTCAAGATGCTTACCTGATCCCATCCACAAAGTTCAGCGATAGAGTCCCATCCCACTGGGTGTGCCATCTCCCTCTTGATCTCCCGCCGAACAGAAGGATTCTTCAGTAAGGATTGCAACTCCTCGCGGGGCAAGCGTAGGTAGGAAGGAGGAAGAAGACTGAACAGGCTGGTTGATCCATAGTTGTAGGGATACTGGTCAAACTGTACATCCAATCCTCTCTCTTTTGCTTGCTCAATCATGGAGAGTACTTCCCCTACCAGGTGCTGGTTCTTCTTACCGATTACCTTGAGATGGCTAATCTCCAATCTTACATCAGTTCGCTCTGCAAGGGAGAGCACCTCATGGACAGAAGCAACAACGTCACTGCCCTCACAGCGCATATGTACTGCAAAGAGTTTATTATACTCAGCGACTACCTTTAGAAGTGCAAACAACTCCTTCTCTTCGGCAAAGATACAGGGTGCATAATATAAACCCGTGGACATCCCCAGGCATCCTGCTTCCAAGCTCTCCCTGAGAAGGGTGCACATCCTGGAAACCTCTCCGTCAAGTGCTGCTCTGTTCACAGTACCAGCCATACTCTCTCTTCGTAACGTACTGTGTGCCTGCAGGAAGGCCATGTTGGTACCACTTTTCCAATGCTTTTTGTAGGATTCAAAGGATCTCCAACCTGAACCAGGATACGCTCCCAGGACATCACCGCAGAGTTCTCTCAAAAAGGCACTTCCCGGTTCAGCAGGAAACACCCCGATACCACAATTCCCGGCAACCTCTGTGGTGATTCCCTGACCAATCTTGGAGTGCATTGGAGGGTTTCGCAGCACTTCGAGGTCACTATGCCCATGCATGTCAATGAATCCAGGGCAGAGAACCTTGCCGGTACAGTCAATCTCTGTGTAATCCTTCGCAAGTGGAAATAGAGGAGGAAGAACATCCTGTATTGTATCTGAGGCAACAAGAAGATCGCCCCGAAACGGGGTTGAATCAGATCCATCTATGATCTCTGCATTTCTGAGGTGGTAGTGATTCATGCTTCACCCTGCAACGTCTTGCATTCACGTAATACGACCTGCTCAATCATCCTGAGCACATTCTGATAGTTTCCCCTGCTTCTGGTAAGAATCATGGCAGCTTTGAACTCATCTTTATGCTCATCCTGAACCAATGCAGGAGGAAAGCCGCCATGTATGAGCTCCTGTGCAAAAGCGAGTGAAGCAAGTAGTCCATCATAGGCCCCAAAGGGCTTGATCCTCAGCAACTCCCCATAAAGGAAGATTGCTCTAACTACCGGATGAAGTTCAGTCCAATCCCGGTCCCACTGGACAAACAGCGTTTCCATCTGCTGGATAACCGTTATGCTCTTGTTCTGGTCGATTACACTCTCCGTGCGGTAGGAAACCTTCCCTTCCGTATCCAATCCTTGCATCAGCATCTGGTAGAGTTGCATCAAACGCTGTTCACTCATCTGTGGTCGGCTCTTTCCCTTGACCGGACCAAGACCATACTGGTGAAGCATCCTCATCATGATGGTCCTCATGTTCAAGGCAAGTACTTGCGTGTCGAACTGTAAAGAGGGAACAAAACACTGGTTGAAGAGTACAGCTAGGTCCTGTGGGTCCAGTTCCATATTTTCTGCTACAAAGGAAGCAAGGATGAAACGGTTGACCAGATGTTTGTAGGAATGTGTGAATTGTTCTGCATCAGCAAGGGATTGTAGCACTATACGAGTCTGTTCAAGTTTGGAGAAGTCCATCATCCCAATCCGAAGATTGAGATTTTTCATATGCCGCAGTTGTCTTCCATCCCCGGGTTTCGGAGCATCGCTGGGGATATTCCAAGCCCAGGAGGAGCGGAGCACTCCGTCCACTCTTCCCTCTGCACAGAGTATTCTCACCCGTCTCTCACTGATTCCCCATTTTTTGGCAGCTTCTTTGGCACTGATGTACATGCTCTTCTCCCCTTCCTTTCAATCCTTCCTATGTAGGTGTAGTACCATGAATCTGTGCTCTGTACAAGGCTTCCTATACTGAGAAGGGCTTGAGCAAAGTAGAAAGAATGGGGATAATTGGTTGGAAAGGGGAACCTTTCCTATCATAACTGGGAGGGTACTCCATGGATCAATATGATGTTGTCATTGTAGGAAGCGGACCGGCAGGAATGGGCGCGGCCTTTACACTGCGGGAGAAACGGCCTGATCTAAAGATAGTAATACTTGACCGTGAAAAGGTATCGACAGGTGGCATGCGTAATGACTGCAAGATGAACTTCACCTACCCGATTGGGTTTCCCATTGAATATTGGAATGAAGAGGCTGCTGAGCACTATCTCAAACAAGTTATCGACTTCCTGAAGCCTACATTTCTAGAAAAGAACAATATCGACATTTACCAGAAACGAGCTGAGAGGCTTGGCTGTTCACTTCTGGAAATCAAGCAAACCCACCTTGGTACTGATGGTGGGCTCAAGCTCATCAAGGAGCTGCTTGCGCGTCTGGAAGCGTTAGGCATCGACCTAGCGCTAGGAGAAGCAATGGAGACGGTGAATGCTGAGAAGCAATTCATCGTTACGGAAAAGCGAGAAATCGGATATAAACGGTTGCTGATAGCACCCGGAAGAAAAGGTTTCCATTTTCTTCAGGACCTTATGCGGTTACTTGATATCCAGTATATCGACAATATCGTTGACATCGGAGTACGGGTAGAGACCAGGATTGAACACTACCCCATCGTAAGAGATTACTACGACCCGAAATTCTATTTCCCTGAAAAGGTACGTACATTCTGCACCAATAGCGGCAATGCCCATGTGGTTCGTGAGCGGTATGCAACAAACCGGGGAGACCAGTGGTATTCGGTAAATGGGCATGCCTTTGCCCCAGACAGTAAACATGATAATGGATTGGTGAACTTCGCCATCTTGAAAACAGTACGGTTCACCGCTCCTCTTGCCAGTGGCCAGGCTTTCGCAGAAAACCTAGGCTTGCAGGCTGCCCTGATGGGTGGCGGGCAGCCCTTGATGCAACGCGTTGGCGATTTTCGGCTCGGTTCCAGAAGCAAGGAGGCCAGCTTCAGTGGTGACCTCTATGACTTTGAACCCACACTGAAGACTTGTTGTCCCGGGGATATCTCCCTAGCAATTCCTGCGAAAATTCTCCGTGCAATCTGGAAGGCCATGAAAAATCTGGACACCATTGTACCTGGGGTCCTTCATCCTTCCACCATCATGTACTACCCTGAAATTAAGCTCTACGCAAACAAGCCAGCATACCTGGATGAACGCTTCCGCGTAAAAGAGGCTATCTGGTTTGCTGGAGATGGTGCTGGCACCAGCCGGGGAATTACCGGGGCTTGGGCCAGCGGAATACGCAGTGCTGAGGGCATTCTCGACACGCTATAAGGTGTGAGTGAAGTGATTGTTCAGCCAATTGGAGGCTAAAGCCACCCATTGGCGACACGCTTCATGAGGGGTACCTACCTCCTCAGTACACATCGACAAACCATGGTCCCCGCTCTCGAACAGATGAAGTTCGTAGGGGACTTTTGCTTTCTGCAGGTTTACCGCCAACTGAAGGTTGTTCTCCACTGGTACACTTCCATCAGTAACGGTGTGCCAGATGAATAAGGGAGAGGCATCCTTGCTGACTTGATTTTCCAGACTCAAGAGGGAGCGTAGTGCCGGATCTTTCCCACTCACCCAGTCCAGACTCTCCTCATGGGCATACTTACCTCCGCTGATCACTGGATAACACAGTATGGCGGCATCCGGTTTATTGTTTTCATCCACAATCTTCTGCTTAGCCGAAAGCATGGGGTGTTTGTGCAACAGCGCCAAGGAGGCTGCCAGATGCCCACCGGCACTGAACCCCATGATGGCAATCCTGGTTGGGTCACACATCCATTCAAACGCATGTTCACGAATCTTGACCAAGGCATCACTGGCTTCCAGCAAGGGATTCAGGTCCTTTGCCTCTTCCTGTACTGAATAGTCCAGTATGAATACATTGTAGCTCATTGAGAGGAAGTGCAACGCAACTGGGTCGCGTTCACGTTCAGAGCGAAACCGATAGCCACCCCCTGGACAGATGACAATTGTCGGCCGAATATTCCTGATCCCTCCGTCCCCGGTAATGTCCTGGAGGTATCCTGTAAGCGGAACTTGGTTTGGTCCAACAGCAATTTGTATAATTTTCATAGGTGTATAGTACCACAAACTTCACTTTTAAGAGCGTGAAAAATGCTTCTTTGGGGAATCCAGATGTGGTATCGTTTTGCTACACTATCGCCTCAATTGCCATGACAGGGATGAAACTGGTAGTATCTGAGGAGATGAACTACCGAAACACTTCGATCGTAGGACTCTCTGCAGCGTTGGGTATCGGAATAGCAGAATCGTCTGCTGCCCTGGCGACCTTCCCTGTATGGTTCCAGACGGTATTCGGACAGTCCCCGGTAGTTATCGCAACGGTAGTAGCAGTTGCTTTGAATATCATGTTACCAAAGAGGGATTAGATGGAACGAGTCATTCTGGATGTCGATACCGGTCTTGATGATGCGGTTGCGCTGTTTCTTGCAGCAGGATTGGACACACTTCACATTGAGGCGCTTATAGCCACCAACGGGAATGTAGGGCTTGAGAAGACCCTTGAAAATACGCTGAATATTGCTGAGACTGCTGGATTGGAGTGCCATGTCTATAAAGGAGCCGAAAAACCTCTGGTCCGTGAACCGGTAGCTGCAGGGGATTTTCATGGGAAGTCGGGTCTCGATGGCCCCAATTTTCCTCCTCGCCAGAGACAAACAGTACAGGAAGAGAGCGGCATCGATGCCATGATCAGGCTCTTGCATACGCATCCAGGGGAGATAACCATCATCAGCGTCGGACCACTTACCGACCTTGCCTTGGCAATGCAGAAAGACAGTGAGGTAGTTCAACTTGCCAAGCAGATCATCATCATGGGAGGATCTTTCAGTGCAGGGAATGTCACAGCCCTTGCCGAGTTCAATATCTATGCAGATCCTGAGGCAGCGCAGGTTGTCTTCTCCAGTGGTGCCAAGTTGGTGCTTTTCCCCCTGGACTGTACCAGGCAGGTTACATTGAGCCCCTCACGCCTGGAGGGGTACCATACGATCAAGACAAATTCAGCACAGGTCTTCGCTGCTTGTATGGATACATACCAAGCAAACTACGAACGACAGAAGCAGGGTTGGCCACAGATGCATGACCCCTTGTGTGTTGCTTACCTGGCTGATCCAGCTAAAGTGCAGACTGAGTACAGGAAGGTATGGGTGGTGACCGATAGAGGTCCTTCCTACGGAAGAACCGTAAAGGAAGAGACCAAAGAAAACGATGGAGTGCATATTGCCACCTCCATCGATATTCCTTGGTTCTGGTCACTGGTAGACAGTGCTTTTGCAGTACTTCCCTAATGGTAGAAAACCAGGTCTTCCAAGCTTTCGCGAATCTTCGGCCGTTCTGCTTCAGCGGGATAGCCGAAGGTAGCGAGCAAGGAAGCTTGCCACTGGTGTCCATCAAGAGACAACACCTCAAGCACCTGCTGTTCGTTGTAACCCTCGATTGCGCAGCTTTGAATTCCCATCGCTGCCGCCCCTGTCATCATATTGGCAATGGCTAGGTACCCTTGACTCTTCAACCAACAATCTAGACGCCCTTCCTGTTTAAGAAACTCATAGTAAGGACGATAATCGTCAACGAAAACATCCAAGGGATCGGGAAACCGTTTCCCACGGCTATGCACCAGATCCCCATCGGGATTGGCAAATGCAGCATTTCTCACCATTACTGCAATGGTAAAGGCACTGGTTGCCACTGATTCCTGGTCAAAACAGGCATGAAAGAGAGCATTTTTCTTCTCTGCACTCTGGATAACATGGAAGGACCATAGTTCAAGCCCAAAGGAAGTAGGTGTGAGTCTACCGTAGTCCAAAATCCTTTTCAGTTGAGCATCACTGACCGCTCTATTCTCATCGTACCGTTTACAAGCAAAACGATGTTGCATGGCATCAAGAAATTCCATCAGCGCACCTCGCTCGCAACTTGCAATGCCACCTCAATCATGGGGTACAAACCCACGGTACGCATTTCATCGCCAAATCCCTGGCCGGTTACACAGCTGTCGGTCATGGTAAGTAGACTCAATGCATGCTTCTTCGTCCAGGCAGCAGTACTATACAAGGCATAGGTTTCCATATCCTGTGCTAGGGCGCCCATCCGCGCCCACGCTTGCCAACTATCCTCACCCAACGCATTGTAGGAAGAGAAAAGATCGCTTGAAAACACCATACCTGCATGCATTGGTATCTCAAGATTCTTGGCAGCAGCAAGTGCTCTCAACAGCAGATTGGTATCACATACAGGGCTGAAACTCCCCTTAAGGTTGTACTGGTGAGCCCAATTGCTATCGGTACTGGCTGTCATCGCAGCCACCAGATCCCCAACCTCGAGGGAGGGTTGCAACCCTCCACAGGTCCCGATACGGATGATGGCATCCACTCCATAGTCAGTGAATAGTTCATAACTGTATATGCCGACAGAAGGTCCCCCCATACCAGTAGAGAGCACCGAGACCGGCATGTTCTTATAGACACCGGTGTACCCAAGAATATTTCTCACATCGGTGACGAGGCGAGCATCTTCCAGGAAGTGTTCAGCTACCAGCTTTGCCCGCACGGGATCCCCAGGGGCAAGCACCACAGGGGCAATATCTGCCTTGGATGCTCTATTGTGAGGAGTCATCAGCTTGCCCCCTTCTCATATGGTTTTCCTGCAGCACGTGGTGCATAGTTCTTTCCACTGGAGAGCACAAGCGCCACAAGTGTAACAACATAGGGAAGGATATTGAACACTTCCGAGGGAAGTGCCTTCAGAGCTGGAATATTGTTTGCGATAATGGTAAATGCTTGTGCGGTTCCAAAGAGGAAAGCTGCACCAGTCACCCCAAGGGGACTCCAACGACCGAAAGAAACTGCAGCGAGTGCAATAAATCCACGACCATTGATGGTGTTGCTCGTATATTGGATGGTCTGGGTAAGCACTACGCATCCACCGGCAAGACCAGCTAGTACACCACTGGAAACAACAGCAAAATAGCGCATCTTCTTGACGTTGATACCCACACTTTCGGCTGCTCCGGGATGTTCACCACATGCTCTTAGATGCATCCCAAAGGGAAGCTTGTAGAGCAAAATCCATGAGAGAACCACCACGGCAACAGCAATGTATGCAGTCGGGTAAATGCCAAGCGCGTCGGTCTGCATGCCCATCACGAACTCCTTGGTTCTATCGGCATTGAAGAGAATCTGACTTGCAAATATTGTCACACCAGTGGAAAGCAGGTTAATACCAGTACCACTGATGGTCTGGTCAGCATTAAGGTTGATCGCTGCCACAGCATGTATAAGAGAGAACAGGCCACCGACCACAAACCCCATAAACAAGGCCAAGAAGAGAGAAAGCGTCTGGGGAACCCCTGCCATCTCCATCAGGACATGTGCAGCCGCGGCAGTACATGCCCCGATCGCCATGAGGCCTTCCAAGGCTATGTTTACGACCCCTGACTTCTCACAGATCATCCCACCGATGGCGGTGATGAGGATGGGGGCTACGATCATCAATACAGAAGGAAGCATTCCAAGTATCATACTCATTTGACTCCTACCTCCTTCTGAAGTTTCATCTTATCAAGGTGCTGTTGGTAGAGTATCAAGGCTGAACGGAGAGCAATGAAAATTACAATCATTCCCTGGATGATGAAAGTAATCTCCTTGGGAATCTGCTTGCCCTGCATCAGGGCTTGTGCGTTCTTGAGCATTCCGAACAAGAGTCCAGCAAGAGTGGTTCCCAGTGCCGTACTGTTTCCTACCAAGGCAACAGCAATGCCGTCAAAACCATAGTTGTCCATTCCTGAGAGTACCCTTCCATACTTGAAGGAACCCAGTGCAATAATCCCACCGGCAAGCCCAGCGAACGCTCCGGCAATTGCCATGGAAAGTGCAATGGATTTTACCACAGGAATACCGCTGGCCCTTGCTGCTTCCTTGTTGAATCCGGTTGCCCGCATGCCAAACCCGAGACTGGTTTTCTCCATGATGAACCAGAACACAATCACCGCAATGATCATCATGAAGATTCCATTATTCAAGAGTGAGTAGTTGGTGATCTTGGTAAAGAAATCGTTGGTGATCAAGGCAGTCTCAGGAAAGTCGGCTGTCTTGTAGGTGGTAGCTCCAGGCATTTGGAGTGAGATAATTCGGCTCAAGTACAAGGCAATGTAGTTAAGCATGATGGTTGAAACAACCTCACTTACCTCATACTTTGCTTTAAGGACTCCTACCAATCCACCCCAAAGAGATCCGACAAGTACCGCACAGACGATGGCAAGCACCCAGTGCAATCCTTGAATTTGAGGCCCGAGCAGGGCAACCATCTGGGCGACTGTCATGCCCATGATGTACTGCCCTTCTCCTCCAATATTGAAGAGACCAACACGGTTCGCGAATCCCATCGATAGACCACAGAGGATGAAGGGGACCGAATAGTTGAGGGTCTCACCAATGTAGCGGACGTTCATCTTTCCGTTGTCAATGTTGTATCCACTAAGTGCTTGCAGTATTGCCTTGTACATGTTGAGTGGGTTCTTCCCTACCAAGGCAACAAGTATGGTTCCTACCAGGAATCCAAGGATTACGACAAGGACTGAGACTGCCCCGTCGCTTTGGATGAGTCGTTCCCTGGAAAGTTTCATGCCTGCGCCTCCTTATGAGACCCAGCCATCATCATCCCGATCTCTCGCTCGGTGACTTCATGCTGCTTGTTCACTGCTACGATGCTCCCCTTACTGATGGTTGCGATACGGTCGCATAGGTTCATGATCTCATCAAGTTCCAGTGAGACCAACAATATGGCGCGTCCTTTCATTCTTTCATCGATAATTCTCTTTCTGATGTACTCAATAGCACCAACATCCAATCCACGGGTTGGCTGGGCAACCACCAATACCTTAGGGGAGAGGGATATCTCCCGTGCAACGATGACCTTCTGCTGGTTCCCCCCTGAGAGACTGCCTGCCTTGGTTATCGGCCCTTCAGCACTTCTGATATCAAACTGGTCGATAAGGTGCTCCGCACCACTCTTCATGGCCTCAAAATCCAGGATACCGAATTGCTTTCTGTAGGGACTCTTGTAGTAGCTCTTGATGGCAGAGTTCTCAGCAATGGTAAACTCTCCAACAACCCCGTATCTTCTGCGATCTTCCGGTATATAGCCGAGGCCTTTTTCAATACGTTCGCGGATGGTGAGCTGTTCGATGGGTTCTCCATCCAGAACGATTGAGCCATTGGAGAGTGGGATCAGACCGGTAATGGCACCAAGGAGCTCGCTCTGACCATTGCCATCAACCCCTGCAACACCGACTATCTCTCCATCGTGGATATCGAGGTTCAAGTCCTTTATCTTTACAGCACCATTTTCGTCTTTCACTTCAAGATGCTGTAAGCTGAGCATTACATCCCCAGGAGTCTTCTCTGGTTTCTCAATCTCAAATTTTACTGCCCGACCTACCATCATCTCAGCAAGCTCCTGCTCACTGACATCAGCAACATCAACAGTGCCGATATAGGTTCCTCGTCTAAGAACTGTACAACGGTCAGAAACTTCCTTGATTTCCCTAAGCTTATGGGTGATGAGTAAGATGGTTTTCCCTTCCGCTCTGAGCGCTTTAAGGATATCCATCAGCTCATCAATCTCCTGAGGGGTAAGGACCGCGGTAGGTTCATCAAAGATAATGATATTTGCATTGCGGTAGAGCGTCTTGAGAATCTCAACTCGCTGTTGCTGTCCGACCGAGATATCCTCGATCAAGGCATCCGGGTCCACCTGCAGGCCGTACTGTTTGCTGAGTTCAGCTACACGCTTACTTGCACTCTTCAAGTCGAGAACTCGTCCTTTCACAGGTTCCATTCCCAACACAATATTCTCTGTAACGGTGAAGTTTTGCACAAGTTTGAAGTGCTGGTGTACCATACCAATTCCCAGTGAGGTTGCCACATTGGGATTCTTGATTTCCACCGGTTTGCCATCAAGCAAAATTTCCCCACTATCAGCAATGTATGACCCGAACAAGATGGACATCAGTGTCGATTTACCCGCACCATTCTCTCCAAGCAGGGCATGTATTTCCTGTTTCCTTACCTGGAGTGTCACCTTGTCGTTTGCCACCACACCGGGAAACGTCTTGGTGATATTCTTCATTTCAATTGCGTATTCACTCACCCTCAGCTCCTCTTTGTCAGCTCTCTTTGAATCCACTGACTCCAATGGATTCAAAGAGAGCCGGCAGTCTCCTGCCGGCTGTAAAACAAACTTAGTCGTCAAGTGCGGAAAGCCCACGGGGAGCTGCGCCATTGGCCAGAGCGTCCTTGTAGGTCTTGTAAAGCTTGATCTTTCCACTGATAACGTCAGCCTTAGCTGTTTCAACCTTCTCAACAACGCTCTTGCTGAGCTCAGGATTAGCAGTTGAATACCCAACGCCATCATCAACCATGCCCATCTGTACCACGCCACCCTTGAAGGTTCCGTCGGCAACTGCCTCAAGTACCATCAGAGAGGAGTTTTCAACACGCTTGAGCATACTGGTGAGTACAGCACTCTTGTCGCCACTATACAGACCGTCAGCATACTGGTCACTGTCTACGCCGATTGCCCAGACATTCTTACCCTGATTACGGTATTCTTTAGCCTGTGCGATGGTTCCATTTCCGGTTCCACCAGCTGCACTGAAGATGCAGTAGACACCCATGTCGTACCAGTTCTTTGCCTGTGCTTTTGCAAGCTCCGGCTTACCCCAGTCGTTGGCATAGTAGTCATAGATTTCTGCATTAGGGAACACAGAGAGAATTCCCTGCACATACCCCATCTCAAACTTGGTGATAGTAGCACCGGGAACTCCACCGATGAATCCAAACTTAGGATTGGCAATGCCATCTTCCTTAGCCTGGAGCGCTGCGACCATGCCAACGAGGTAGGAGCCCTGCTCCTCGGAGTAAATGAACTCCATGACGTTTGGCTGTCCAACCCAGTCAACATCAACGATGGTAAATTTCTGGTCAGGATACTGTGGTGCAACTTCACCAAGAGCATCAGCCCAAGTAAAACCAGTGACCATGATCAATTCATACCCCTCGTCAGCAGCCTGGCGAAGATTCGGGATATACATGTCCTGGGTCTGTGCGGTCACAACATCATACAGTGAGCCACGACCAGTTGCGTTCTCTACGGTATCACCGTAGTACTGTACGATGCCCCTCCACGCTGCTGCGTTGAAGGACTTGTCATCGATGCCGGTTGCATCGGTGAGCAACCGAATAGTTGGTCTACCGTCAGCCTGTGCGGGAGCAGATTCACCGCCTCCCTGTGCGAACACCATGGTGCCCATCACCAGAACCAGTAGCAAAATACTTACTTTCTTCATGGATTACCCTCCTTAGTAGTAGGTCCGTGATTATTATGTATCTCGTATTGTATCACAAGAAAACGGATTTGGAATATTGAGTTTTATTGCTATTTTGTCAATATATATCGCTCAAATGCCAAGGCAACCCCGTTTTCTTCATTGGAATCCGTAACGACATGGGCATACGACTTCACTTCATCTGATGCGTTGTCCATGGCAACTGCCAACGCAGCTATC
The DNA here is from genome assembly GCA_018399495.1 of Sphaerochaeta sp. GTDB lineage: Bacteria > Spirochaetota > Spirochaetia > Sphaerochaetales > Sphaerochaetaceae > Sphaerochaeta. Next base: position 13,379 of record JAGYOG010000011.1, on the reverse strand, counting down.
CCAAACATAGGCACATCATTGAGACCATCTCCAATTACCATCAAGGAGCTTTCATCCCTTCCTAGCAGGGAAAGCAATACCTGCAAACTGCTTGCTTTCTGCACACCCTTGGCAGTGATCTCCATAAAACAGGGTTCACTGAAGCCCAAATCTGCGACATGCCCCACCAAAGGCAGTAAATCCTCTCTTGCCTTCTGGAGAAGCAGAGGCTCTCCAACGATCATAACTTTAGGCATCGGGTGTTGTACTGCATCGATAAGATTGGAAACTTTCCTGATGGGGATGGCGTTGTTATAGGCTTCTTTGCCTACATATACATCGTCTTCCATCTCTGTGATGGTACCTACATCATCATAGGAGAGGGCAGCAAGATGATGTACTCTGGCATACGTGAAGCACGTGTGGATGGTTGTAAGATCAACCGTACGCTCCCAGAGTACTTGAGAAGTTTTCGTGTCGAAAAGCTGTCCGCCATTATAGGCAAGGATGGTACCTTCACTTCCCATAAGATCGAGGGATGCTGCGACGTGTTCGATTCCCAAAAGGGGTCTGCCACTGGCAAGCACAATATGGCAACCCTGTTCTCTGGCTCTTCTGATTGCATCCTTGGTGCGGGACGTAATTTCCTTTTTTTCGTTGGTGAGCGTTCCATCCAAGTCAAGAGCTACTACCGTATACATGGGCATCTCCTCCTAAAAAGCAAAAAACTCCCTATTCCATTTCCTGAAACAAGGAGTCTCTACTATCGGGCAGAGAGGATTTGAACCTCCGACCCCCTGGTCCCGAACCAGGTGCGCTAGCCCCTGCGCTACTACCCGTAATCGATACAGCCGAGGTTCAATATACCTAATAGCTGAGAAGATTGTCAAGCGAAGCCAAATAGGCTATCTTTGCTATTCTCAACCTATTCATTGACAGTGCCTAGGTGAAATGGTATTTTTCATAAGACTGTCCGTAAAATGCGGAAAATGCACGGGAGAAAGAGGTTTATAATGTCTTCAAACGACAACACAAATGGAAAGAAACCCGAAGAGAACGGGAAAGTACTCGCCTTCGGGAAAGAGAAGAAGAGCGCAGTAGAGAAAAAAGGTAAGAATGAAGCCGCACTCAAGCCGAAGCACAAAATTACCATTGGATGGGTGTTTGGAATGATCGTCTTGATTCTGATCGCCATCTCCTTTGTGTTGGCTCCCGCTATTCAGGCCTTTGTCGGCCAGGGCACCAGCAATGGGATTGTATTTGGAAAATACGGCAAGGACGAAATCAAGTACGCCTATGGCAACTACTTCTATGACCAGGTCCAGAACTATGCCAACGAGTACAGTGGATCGGAAGCCAACCAGACGCAAGCCCTTTACCAGATTTGGAAGAGCGCCTATGACAGTACCGTTATGTTTACGGCGATCAACCAGCTTGCTTCAAAGGCCGGAATCATTACAGCTGACGAAGTAGTCAAACGAGCCATCATCGATAGTGGTGCCTATGACAAGGATGGAAAGTTTGATGTGCAAACCTATCAAAATGCTTCGGCTGAAAGAAAAACATCTGTAGAGAACTCCATCCGACGAGGCCTACCCTACCAGATCGTAATCGACGATGTAGGTACGGTACTTTCTTCCTCTTCTGAAATCGACTACATCGCTGAAATGGCCGGTAACGGGAGAACGTTCCGCTACCTCAGCTTAAATCCAACGCTCTATCCTGATGAGCTCGCTTCACAGTACGCAATGCAGAACAAGCAACTCTTCTACAGCATGGACATGAGCATCATCAGCTTGGATTCCGAAGAGAATGCCAAGGCTGTCTATGACTCTATCGTGAGTGGCGAGACCTCTTTCGAAGAGGCAGCAACCCAGAACAGTCTTGACTCCTATGCAACTGAAGGGGGCAACGTTGGCCGTCTTTACTACTATGGCTTGGTTTCCAACTTCAAGAATGCTGATGAAGCAGTCACCTTGCTCTCTGCAGAGAGTGATGATGTCCTTGGACCCTATGAAGGAAACGAAGCTTGGACAATCTACAAGCTGAACACTTCTCCGGAGGAAGCCGACTATGCCAGTGAAGAACTCCTTGGCTCAGTCAAGGCATACTTGGCAACCAGCGACAGTGCCATCATTGACACCTTCCTTACAGACCTTGCTACAGATCTACAGGAAGAGGTTGCAAGCAAAGGCTTGGACGAAGTAGCACTTGAGCATGATCTTTCGGTCGTGGATGTCAGTGCAACTCCCTACAACCTTGGAGAGAGCCAGTATATGAGCAACTTCTCCTACACGGACAATGCAGGACTGCTCGCAAATGCTGCAAGTGATGAAGCAGTAGCCAAGCAACTCTACACCGCAAGTGAGAACACACTTCTTGATCCCATCAAGTCGGAAACTTCCTACCTCCTTGTTGAGACTGGTGAAGACGTTAAAGACGACAGCATGGGAAGCTATATCACGATGTTCTATGACTACTACAGCGGAACACAGAACCAGCAAGACTTCAGTCAGGCTCTCTACTCCTCTGATGCATTTGAGGATAACTTCCTGACCACCTTCCTCAACGTAGTGCTGGGACAGAGCGAATAATCTTTTCCCCCTTGTTTTAATCAAGCCGGTACAGTTGTGCCGGCTTTTTTATTTGCCATTTTCGTGGTAGATTACTGCTACCCATGAAACGATCATTACACTCAATCTTTAGAATATTGATACTGCTCTTTTTAGCTCTAATTCTCATCGTAGGGATTGCCTCGTATATAATTATCGATCGCTTATCCAATACCAAAATCTTTGAAGAAGTCAGTAGGCACACAGAAGTTATTGTACACCCCCAAGAGCCGTTCGATCTACAGATAGCCGTTCACGAGGGAAAAGCATTTACATTGGAATACCCAGAAAGCGGGGTGTTTACCCTTCTCTGGGGAACTGATTTTCATCTCAGGAGAGGGCCTTTCGCAGGCAGGGACAAGCTTTATGCTCTGATGGAAAAGGCATTTAAAGAAACAGACCCTGACCTTACCATAATAACTGGGGATCTGCTGTTCTCCTTTGATGCGAAGGCAATGCTCAATGAGTTTGCTACTTTCATGGAGGAGCATGATCATCTCTGGGTTTATTCTTTCGGAAACCATGACGGCGAACATACATACGACCGACCTACACTCGCCAAGGTCTTGGATGACTATCCCCATGCACTTTTCTCCAGTGGAGATGAGTGGGTACGGGGATATAGTAACTACCCCCTTGTATTGACCCAGAACGGAGTGGCTAAGAATGCACTTATGCTGCTTGACTCCCATGACAGCAGAGTCTATGCAGATGATGTGATCGCTCCTGACTATATCTATCCTTCCCAAATCGCTTGGTACCGTTGGGTGGAAGATGGACTAGGGGATATTCCATTGTATGCCTTCACACACATCCCCCTACCTGAGTTTAAATTGCTTTGGGAGAGTGGAACCGCCGAGGGGATTCAGTTGGACAGGAAGATCAACGTACCGCTGGAAAATAGTGGTCTTTTTGCTGCCATGCAGGAAAAAGGAAACACCGTGGCTGTATTCAGTGGCCATGACCATTTGAACGACTTCCATGGCACTTGGGATGAAATTGACCTACACTATGGAAGAAGTGCCAGTTACGGCTCCTATGGTTCGAAGGATCATGCAAAAGGAGTGAAAACCATTACTCTCTATGCTGATGGTTCTCCTTACCAGGTCCATACCTACACAGTTGATCATTGGGAGTTATAAGGAGGAATAGCAATGGAACATGAGGTAACACAAAAGCAGGACCTGCTGGATAAAAAGGGACATATCAAGGAAGAAGGCTGGGCTCGCCACCCTATGTGGGATTATGACCGAGCTTTTATAAAGGGAGGTCGTCTGAGGATCAAGGAGTGGGATTACTACGCGATAATCAATACAGAAAAGCGCTATGCAGTGACTGCCACTATCAGTGACCTTGGATATGCAGCGTTGTTCGCTATCAGTTATATCGATTTTGAACGAAAAGCAGTAAGCCAGTTTGATGCTTTACGCTTCTTCCCCTTAGGTAACATTGGGCTGAGTGCTTCTAGTACCGAGGATAACCAAGTTGCTTGGTCAAACTCAAAACTTCGTCTAGCCTTCATTAAAAAGGGAACACAGAGACACTTAATGGTTGCTTGCCCTTCCCTCGTCCTTCCTGACGGAAGTGTAGGATTGGATTATGACATTATCCTTACCCAAGAACCAGAAATAGAAAGCATGAATATTGCAACAAGCTGGAAAAAACAACGTAAGGCTTTTTATCTCAATGAAAAAGTTACTTGTTTGCCAGCCAAGGGAAAAATACGAAGAGGAATGGAAAGTGAAGACCTTCTCAAGGGAGAATCCTGGGGTGTGCTGGATTGGGGCCGTGGCCGCTGGACGTATCAGAACACCTGGTACTGGGCCAGTGCATCTGCCCTATTGGAAAATGTTCCCTTTGGCTTGAATCTTGGTTATGGTTTCTCAGATCGAAGTACAGCAAGTGAAAATGCTATATTCTATAATGGAAAGATTCATAAGATAGGAAAAGTTAAATTTGTATTTACCGAAGAGGACATACATAAGACGTGGAGAATCAAGGATGAGGAGGAAAGACTCAACTTGATATTCACTCCGGTAGTTGACCGTTCCAGCAACACAAATTTTTCAGTGATCAAGTCTGTACAACATCAGCTGTTTGGATATTTTAGTGGAACCTGTGTTCTTGATGATGGGAGTGAACTTGCAATCAAAGAGGTTCCTGGGTTTGCTGAACAGGTCTATAACCGTTGGTAGGGCTTTTTTTATAATTCAGATGTGTATGTCTTGCAAGAACTTGTTCATTTGTATAAACTGGGGAAGTTATATTGCATGTCTCGGTATTTAACCGATAATCCACTCATACATTATCAGGAGTTCCATGTCAGAGTTATTAAGCTTTGCGGACCTAGGACTGTCCGCACAAACCATTGCCGCCGTCAAATCCAAGGGATTTGAAGAACCCACGAAAATCCAAACAGCGTGTATCCCATTGCTTCTCAAGGATCAAATTGATGTCATCGGTCAGGCACAAACCGGAACCGGCAAAACTGCCGCTTTCGGTCTCCCTATTCTAGAAATTGTAGACCCTTCTGTCAGGCAGGTGCAGGCACTTATTCTTGCTCCGACGAGAGAACTGGCTGTACAGGTTTCCGAAGAGATCAACTCCCTGAAGGGAGATCGTCATTTAGAAATCGCAGCAGTCTATGGAGGAGCATCCATGGACTTACAGCTCAGAAAGTTGAGAAGAGGTGTCCACGTAGTAGTCGGTACCCCAGGTCGTATCCTTGACCACCTCAGAAGAGGTTCCCTCAAACTGGATCAGCTAAAGTTTGTTGTCCTAGACGAAGCTGATGAAATGCTTGATATGGGATTTGTCGAGGATATCGAGGAAGTTTTGAAGCAGACACCCGAAAACAAACGGATGCTCTGTTTCTCTGCAACCATGCCTGCCCCGATTCAGCGACTTGCCGGTAGGTTCATGCACGAACCACAACTGGTAACAATCAAACAGGATACCCCGACCAGCAGCCTTACTGACCAGATTTACGTCGAAGTAAGAGAATCGGACAAGTTCGAAGCACTGACCCGTATCATCGATATGGAAGAGAGCTTCTACGGAATTGTATTCTGTAGGACCAAGGTCCAGTGTGATGAAATCGGCCGTAAGCTGATGGACCGTGGATATGACGCAGAACCATTACATGGTGACCTTTCTCAGAAACAGAGGGAAAATATCCTGCACAAAATGCGGGATCGATCGATCAGTATTATCGTCGCTACTGATGTGGCTGCCCGTGGTATCGACATCTCCGATCTTACCCATGTTATCAACTTCTCTCTCCCTGAAGATCCGGAGGCTTACATCCACCGAATTGGAAGAACAGGAAGAGCAGGTAAAACCGGTATTGCCATTACGTTTGTCGGTCCAAGAGAATTCAGACGTTTCAGCTTTATCCAGAAGGTCTCACGATCTGAAATCCGACGGGAATCGGTGCCCGATGCCCGTGATATCATCGAAACCAAGAGAACAAGAATCATTAGCAAACTCTCTTCAATCACAACTGATGAGGGTCAAGAAAGTCCCTTCCTCGATATTGCAGAGCAGCTCTTGGAAGATAAACGTCCTAATGATGTAGTAGCTTCATTGCTTGATCACTTCTACAAGGATGAATTGGATGTTTCCAAGTACCAGAATATCTCCTTAGGGGGAAGAAATGAACGTGGTCCAAGGGAACAGCGCAGTGAAGATAATGGGTTTACCCGACTCTTCATCGCCCGTGGGAGGAAAGATGGTCTGGACAAGCGTAGGCTTGTTGACTATTTAATCGAGCAGGTAGGAGCAGAAGATCGCGACATCCAGAATGTAACGGTCAGAGATGATTTCTCCTTCGTCAGTGCTCCACTGCAGGTTGCCGAACGTATCTTGCAGACTTTCAGCTCCGTAGGTTCTGAAGGCAAACCAATCATTACCCGGGCAAAGCCGGATAATCCCAATGGAAAGCATCTCTCAGGAAGAAAAGGAGACCGTTATGACGATCGACCCAGTTCTTCTGACCGTAGGAGTCAAGGCAGACGTCCTCGCCGGGACAATAGTGATTACCAGCCATATGGTAGGGACTCCTATGGTGGTGGTGATGACTATCGCCCCCGTCCCAGTAGTTTCCAGGATGACCGGTCGAATCGCTCCCATGGGAAATACAGTTCCCCTAAAGGAAAGAATGGTTCTCGCCCTAAAAAGCGATACCGTGACTAATAAAGTACACCCACTTGAACTTTCAAGTGGGTGTTTCACCTGTTCTTCCACGCTATACTGGTAGGCCGAATTGAATTTGGAGTGGTATGAAATTCGATTTTCTTTCATTTGTAGGTAAGCATAGCAAAATCACCTTGGCTTTCATTCTCGTGGTTACCGTTTTCTTCGGGTATCACGCAACCCATCTGCAGCTCGACGCCGATTATGTCACGCTGATGAATGAAAACGAAACCCCTGCTCTATACCAAGGAGGGGATGGTCCTTATATACCTACAGAGCAGAATTCTTCTATTATTGAAGATGAAGCAATTCCTGAAACAATGCAGCTTGAGACCAGTATGCTCGCAGAACATCTCATTGCTGATATTTCCGGTGACCTTCCTGAAAAGGAACCACCCTATACTACCAGATATCTTGTATTGGTGGAGAGTGACCGACTTTTCGAAGCGGACTCACTCAATATGATCAGTAGAGTCATGGAAGAAATGGATGGAACGGATTACTTGGGAAACAAGTTCTCCATCCTTGATTTTGTAACCCTTGAAAAGAAGGGAACCAGGTTAATGAGTGTTCCCTTTGCCTCCCAAGGTGAATGGGATGCAGCTGATGCTGAACTTTTAAGACAACGAATAGAACAGGATCCTATCGTAAAAGACTATCTAGTCAGTGAGGACCTGAATGGGATGTTGTTCTCCTTCGATTCCTTGGCACTCACCCCAGAGCAGGAGAGTGAACTCTCGGCCATGTTGGACCCCCTTCGAAATGAAGGAATGGGGGTACACATCAATGGAGGAGCGGTAATCACCAACCTCTTGATCAAATACCTCAGCAGAGACCTCAGCATGCTTCTATCGCTCTGTTTCATCGCTATCTTGATAGTCTACTACCTGAGTTTCCGAGCAAAGCGAAGTGTTTTACTCCCCTTCTCTATGTCTGTCATAGGCATCATCTGGACCTTCGGGACTATGAGACTACTCGGGTATTCACTTACCATTGTCAACATTGTAACCCCCTGTATGGTACTCAACCTCGGCTCTTCCTACGCAATCCATGTCATCGGAGAGTATTACACCGACTATGCGAAGGGTTTAAACTCCATCGAATCCACCAAGAAAATTCTTAGGACCATCTTCTTTGCCTGCCTGACAACAGTGATTGGATTCCTCAGCCTGCTTTTCTCCCAGACCCCTGCGCTCAGGGAGTTCGGCATTGCAGTGGGTATAGGGGTGACCTACTGTGCAATTCTTGCTTCGACCTACCTTCCAGCCCAGCTTAGCTTGGTAGTCCCTCCCAAGAAAGCACAGATTAGAACATACAAGAAGGGGTATCTTGCACGGCTTGTTGTCATAATCGACAACCTCGTCAAAAGAAAATATGTACTATTTATCCTACTCTGGCTTGTGGTTATTGCGGGGTATGGACTAACCAAAGATCATATTCCCATCAATACCAACTACATGTCCTACCTGCCAAAGAAGGACACATTTGCCCAGAGCTCACGCTATTTCGCCCAGAAGATGGGGGGAGACACACCCTATACGATCACCATTGATGCACCCGAAGGTGCAGAGCAATTCTTCCTCCAAAGCGAAAACCTATCCCAGGTATATGCCTTTGAGGAGGCCATACGCTCAGAACTTCCTGATGTACGACAGATACTCTCATTTGCCAGCTATGTAAGCTTCGCCAACCAAGTGTACAGTGGTGAGGAAGGAATTCCATCATCCAGGGGGCTGCTGAATCTTATCAATCGCATGATTATCCTGATGAGCAACCAGAATGATGAAAACCTGGGAGCTATTCTCAATCCTGAGGGGACCAAGCTTACTATCTTCTTGCAGAACTATGACTCCGTCGATCAAGATCTCATGACCATTTCCAGCTCCACCCGTATTGAGGAAGGAGTAAAGCGCTTGCTTCCTCTCCTCCCTAATGGCACACAAGTTACGCTGGGCGGAGAACCGCACAAGGTGATTCATTTCTCCTCGACCTTGCTCTCAGATCAGAAGAAGAGCACCTATGCCAGCTACATCTTGGTATTTCTTGTGGTTTTTGTGGCCTTCAAATCGCTATCCCTAGCGTTCTATGCACTTATTCCTATACTCACAGGGGTTATGGCAAACTATGTATTCATGTATTTCTTCAACATTCCGTTCGATATGATCACAGTAAGCTTTGCCGCCGTTGCAGTAGGAGCTGGAATTGATGATGCAATTCACTTCCTCATACGCTATAAAAACAAGCTTGCTGAAGAAAAACTGTCAGTTGAAAATATGCTCTCTGAAACAATAAAGGAGACAGGCCGGCCTATCATTCTCACTACCCTATCCATTGTTGCCGGAATGATGATGTTCCTCTTTGCCAGCTATACACCAGTACGTTATTTTGGGAGTCTTATGAGTATCGCACTATTGAACTGCATGTTTGCCACCTTGGTGGTGATGCCCTCGGTCATCACGCTTACCACACGTATCAAGCGTCATTTCACACACTGAGACCAAGGTTTCCGCCCAGTGAAACATTGAAAAACGCTCACTTGTTTGCTTTGATTTCTCTGCCATAGCTTTCCGTTTCTGCTTGTCAGAGACAAGGGTTGCAAGTGCTGTCACAAACGAGTGACTATCCGCGCAGATGTAGCCACACCCTTCATCCTCTACAGAGAGACCGAGACTATGGTCCTCGCGAAGGACTACGGGAAGAGAACTTGCCATAGCTTCAACAAATCCCAAACCTTGTGACTCACGCACAGAGGAGGAGATAAATACATCTGAAAGTCTATAATACAGATGTACATTTTCTGAAGGGATGGCACCAGCAAATACCACAAGCCCTTCCAACCCCAAATCAGCAACCTGCTTTTTCAGGCTCTCTTCCTTTGGCCCCCCACCTACCAGCAGCAGTCTTGCCGATGGTTCAAGAAAGGAGAGGAGAAAGAAGTCATCAATGCTCTTATTGACTCGTTTCTCACTGGCAAGACGACATACTGAAACCAAGATGCAATGTTCCTCGGAAAACCCAAAACCTGCACGCAGGGCTGTAATTTCATCGGACCCAACGGGACGCTGAAAACCTTCCAAGTCAATGCCACTGGGAAGGACAACAATTGGTTGCTTTACATGGTAGCGCTCCAGCATTTGACTGTGGGAAAGGGAAGGACTGATCAGGAGATCACAATAGCGCACCCGTCTCTTAACTATGGTTGCCATCATGGTATCCCAAAGCGTGTGCCGAATACGGCGCGCAGCATCGTAACGGGTAAAATCAGTATGGCACGTATGGATCAGGGGAATGTGCAATGCTTTAGCAATTCTTCTCGCCCATCCCATGGTGAGAAACTCATTATTGGAGTGGACAATGTCAGGTTTCCAGGAGAGGATGTCATCAAGAAGAGGATCCTTATATGAAAAGGTCAACTGGGAATCTCTGAGCGGTTGTATCCTGCTGCCTTTCATGTAATAGACTCCTGCTTCATATGAGGAAACAGGAGATTTTCCGATAGTGAGCAAACGTACCTCATGACCAAGCTGACTAAACATGTTTTGTTCATTTACCACTACAGTCGTAACACCGGTAATATGTGGTAGATAGAAATCTGTAGTGACAAGAATTTTCAAACAGAACGCTCCTGAACCCCATGATACCTCCTACCTATCTTAGACGCAAGCAAGAGAAATGTCTTAAAGACAGTTTCACTACTTGTCCCAGTCTGATTTTTACCCTATTCTTGACGCATGCACATAGCATTTTTATATGTCGATGCAGGGAAAGGCCACATCACCCCTGCAAAAGCTTTGAGTGATGCAGCACTCCGGCTGGGCCATACCACTGTTGTTGCTGATTTATTTGAAACACTCAACGCACCTATCATCAATTGGATGAGCAAATCTAACTGGCGTATGATGTTGCATTTCCCTCGCCTTGAGGCATTCATCGATCCCAAGCAGGACACATGGTTCAATGCAAGGCTATTCCGCTTCCTGGGGACCCATAGCCATGCTGTAAAGGACTTCAAAGCGTGGTACGATGCAAATACCCCTGACTGTATTGTTGTTGCTCACTTCCTTGCTGGCTGTCTCATCCAACCAATCGTTGCAAAGCTAGGGTTGCCGGTACCAGTATTCGAATATGCTACGGATGTCGTCTTCACCCCTAGGCTGGGTATCAATTCTGCATTGGACCGATTCTATATCTGTACCCATTTGGGAAAAGAACTTGCCATGGAGTTTGGACAAGAGGAAAAAACCATTTCGATTTGCCCTTTTCCCTTGAAAACCCAGATGATGCACACCGAAGTCCCGGAACAACAGCGAGCACAAGAAAAACTGGGATTACAAGACCGTTTTACCGTCTTGCTCAACCTTGGTGGAGAAGGTATTGGTACGACCGATTTCCTTGAGGAAGTACAAAGGAGAAACCTTGATTGGCAAATCATTACTGTAGGGACTCTCAGTAGTAGCACAAAACTGCATTACAAGTATTTTCGTGAGAAATATCCTTCCTTTCCTCTCTATACTCCTGGCTTTGTTGACAACATACAGGACTACATTTGTGCGTGTGATGTACAGGCTGGCAAGGCAGGGGCAAATGCCTTGATGGAGTCTCTTTATCTCAAGCGTCCCTTCCTGATCTCAAGCTTGCTCTACGCAGCAAAACCCACTACTCAGTTCTTCGAACGTCATCAAGTTGGCTGGGTTGAAAACACCATCCAAAAACAGGTTGATATCCTGCAAGCCTACAGTGAGGATAGCCAAGCACAGCAAGCTATGGTGGAAGCTTTTAAAAAACTCCCTACCACCTTTGATAGTGATGCTTTTGCACAAATGATTGTCGAGGATGCAGAGAAATTACTCAGGGAAAATGGTGTCAGCAACCTGTAAATTAAATATTCCTCCCACCACGTGTCATAATTGCATACTCTTTACAAGAGTTTCCCTCATACGGTATAGTCTTTTTTAACGGAGGCCTCGTGTAAAACCAAGGTTTGTACACGTGCTAAGTCATCCACCAAATCCAATCATATAGGAGCTCTCTATGACTGAAGGAACATTTTCTTCAGAGGGGAGGCAGGTGGGTGGTTACATCACCCGTGTTTTGAGCGGTATGGCTCAAGGTCTCTTTGCCTCACTCATCATCGGTCTCATTATCAAGCAAATTGGGCATTACAGCTCAATTCTCCTGCTCGAACACATCGGCATGGTAGCCCAATACCTTACAGGCCCTGCAATCGGCATGGGGGTTGCTATAGCAGTAGGGGCATCCCCTCTAGGGGTACTGGGAAGCGCTGTAGCGGGTGCTATTGGGGCTGGGACATTCTCCTTTGCAAATGGTATTGCACTGACCCTTGGCGAGCCTGTCGGGGCAATGGTGGCAGGACTTGCAGCAGCGGAAAGCTCAAAACTTGTTGCAGGCAAAACTGGTGTGGATATCCTCATCGTTCCGCTCACCACCATCTTGGTCGGGTCACTGGTGGGGTACTTCATTGCACCACCCATTGCCGCCTTGATGCGTTACATCGGAGCATTCATCAACTCATTGACCACGCTCTATCCTTTACCGATGGGAATTCTGGTCTCTACTGTGGTAGGAATGGTGCTTACCCTTCCAATCAGTAGCGCAGCCATCAGCATAAGCCTTGGCCTCGATGGGCTCGCTGCAGGGGCAGCAGTTGTTGGATGTAGTTGTCAGATGATTGGTTTTGCAGTGAGCTCCTACAAGGAGAACAAACTAGGAGGTTTGCTGAGCCAAGGGCTCGGAACCAGTATGATCCAGATTCCAAACATCTGGAAGAATCCCCTAATCTGGATACCCCCTACCCTCACTTCTGCAATCCTTGGTCCGATCAGCACCATTGTCTTCAAGATGGAGAACAACAGTGCAGGGGCAGGTATGGGTACCAGTGGTTTGGTCGGTCAGTTCAACGCAATTGCAGTAATGGGCGTTAAAGCATGGCCAGTGGTACTTTTAATGCACTTCCTGCTTCCAGCTCTCATCACCCTCTTATTCAGTACCATCATGAGAAGGAAGGGATGGATCAAGGAAGGGGATATGTTGCTTACATTGCGATAACGCCTCTCAAGACATAAGAAAGCCCAACATATTCCGTTACGGAGTGTTGGGCTTTTTCATATGATTATGATTTGGTTAGAAGTAGAGCTCAAAGCTCACCGATAATTCCCATTCCACATCAAGGGGGTCAATTGCCCCTTTCATTGCATCCATGACATCGAAGAAATTGAAGCCAAGAGAAACACGCATTGGGTGGCTTGGGAACCGATCAAGGACACCCCACCCTTCCATACCTATAGTAGCAAGGAGAGAATAGCCCTCTTCTGCGTAAGGATTTCCAAACATACCGATATCAAGGAAGGGGTTTGCATAGGATTTGGCAAATCCGAAATCGATGAACTCCATCATAAGGTTCAGGTTGAGCACGCCACCGTAGGGGATTAGCCCATCTTCAAACGTGATTGCACTTGAACGAGAGAGATACCCCCTGTAATACTCAGAAACATTCTTGTTCCCAGATGGAAGGAAGTAATATTTCGTTGGATTTAATCCAGAATAGAACCCATTGAAGCGAAGGTGTGGATTGAA
>JAGYOG010000010.1 GCA_018399495.1 Sphaerochaeta sp. | reverse complement strand
GAGCAAAATCACCCGGGCACTGCTTAACCGTATGAGTCCTACAATGCGTTCGAAGGTCACCATCGTCGACCAAGACCCTGAAGTCTGCAAGGAGTTTTCCGAACGATTCCGCGAGATCCTGGTGATCAAGGCCGATATCACCGACGAGGACATCATGGCAGAAGAACAGCTGGGAACCTATGATCTTCTCATCGCCCTTACCGATAATGATGAGCTGAACATCATCACCGCGAGTTACGCAAAACGTATCGGTATCATGCGATCCATGGCACTCATCAAGCAGAACAACAACTATTCACGTATGGCTTCCTACCTCGGGATCGATGTGGTCATCTCTACTACCGATACTACCGTGGAATCCTTGCTCCGCTATCTTAGAGGCACCAATGTCTCAAGTATGCACTCTCTATTCAACGGACAGCTTGAAGTATATGAATTCATCATCCATTCAGATAGTGAATCGTGTGGCAAGCAGTTGAAAGACATCAATATGAAAAAAAAGGCTATAGTAGCAGGAATTACCAACAAGACAGGAAAAAGCGTTATCCCCAATGGGTATTCTACCCTCAATGAGGGGGATACTGTTGTCGTTGCCACGCTCAGGCAAGCCACTGAGTTCATCCAAAAACTCTTTGGGTAGGATTACCATGATAAACTGGAAACTAGACCTTCGCCTATTATCTTTCATAGTGCTCTTCATTGGTTTGCTGATGGGAATCCCAACCGCTTTGGCTTTCAATTTTCAGGAATTGGATGCAATAAAGGGTTTTCTGGTTGCATACGCTACCATAGCTGTGTTCTGTACCACCATTCTCATCAGTACCGGGAAATCAGAGAATAAGCAAATGCTCGCCCGAGACGGGTATCTGGTGGTCACCCTGACCTGGGTCATCGCAACTGCATTCTCGGCTATCCCATTGGTTGCAAGTGGAGCCTATGTAGACTATCCCAGTGCATATTTTGAGATTATGAGTGGCTTCACCACTACCGGGGCTACGGTACTGCCTGAGATTGAGAGTCTTCCTAAATCCATCCTGTTCTGGCGTTCACAAACCAACTGGCTGGGGGGAATGGGAATCGTGGTGCTCTTCGTGGCCCTGCTACCAGCCCTCGGAGTTAGTGGCTCACTGCTCGTTGGTGCTGAAACCGTTGGCCCCACAAAGGACAAGCTTACACCTAAGATCAAGAATACTGCCCTCATACTTTGGTCCATTTATATAGGTTTTTCTGTTCTTGAAACAATCCTGCTCCGCTTAGGTGGACTCTCTCTCTATGATGCGGTAACGGTTACCTTCTCTACGATGGCAGCTGCAGGATTCTGTGTAAAGAATTCATCCATCGGGACATTCTCCAGTCTCTATGTCGATGTCGTGGTAACCATATTCATGCTCATTGCAGGAGCCAACTTCGCCCTCTACTACAAGGCGATCAGCGGAAGACTGAGAACGGTACTGAAGGATGGAGAGCTTCGTTTCTATCTCGGTATTTGGGCGGTGGTGGCATTGCTGGCTGCATGGAACCTCACCATTTCCAATACCTATGGATCCTTCGCGGAGTCATTCCGCTATAGTGCATTCCTGACTGCATCCATCCTCACCACCACAGGATTTGCAACAACTGATTATGTCCTCTGGCCTGCCTTTCCCCAGCTTCTGTTCTTTTTACTCTTCTTCATCGGAGGATCTGCTGGATCTGCCGGTGGCGGTGTAAAGGTAGTCAGAGTTGCAACGCTCTTCAAGATGGGGAGAGCCCATATAAAACAGAGAATCCATCCGAAGGGAATTTTCCAGGTCAGGGTCGGGCATACCACCATACCTGAAGATCTGATGCGTTCCATTGCTACCTTCTTCGGTGTCTACATTTTTACAGGAATTGTCGGTGCGGTACTGATTTCCTTAAGTGGTCTTGACCCCTTTTCCAGTGTTGCCGCTGCTTTCCTCTGTCTCGGCAACATCGGAATTGGATTTGGCGAAGTCGGGCCTACCGGAAACTTTGCCTTTCTTCCCTCAGCCCTAAAATGGGTGTGTTCCTTCCTGATGCTGGTAGGCCGTCTGGAATTATTCACTGTCTTTGTCCTGTTTTCCAAGCATTTCTGGAAACGTTGATAGGAAAATCATAACCTGTCTGACATGTGGGTGGATTTTTTTCCACAGATTCCGTAAGATGGCAAAAAACCGGGTGATTGTATACCCGATATGCGAAAGGAGCCTTAGATGAAAAACATCCTGTTAATCCCCGATTCCTTCAAGGGAACCATGAGTTCTGAGCAAATCTGTTCCATCATGGACAGAGCTATCAAGCGCCACTATCCTGATGCGAAAGTCACCAGCATTCCGGTTGCAGACGGAGGAGAAGGAAGTGTTGATGCATTTCTCCAGGCACTCGGTGGGGAAAAGCGAACACTGACAGTACAGGGCCCCTTTGGAGAATTAATGGAAAGCTTTTACGGCATCATCAAGGATGATACCGCAGTCATCGAGATGGCCTCTTGCGCTGGACTCCCCTTGGTGGGTGATGAACTCCGACCGGACAAGACCACGACCTATGGAGTTGGGCAATTAATGCTTGATGCTGCTAAAAACGGATGTAAGCACATCATCGTCGGCCTCGGTGGCAGCTCCACCAATGATGGCGGATGCGGTGCTGCAGCTGCTTGTGGTGTTGTGTTCAAGAACAAGGACGGCAATGCATTTGTTCCTACCGGTGGAACCATGAACCAGGTCGTATCAATAGACACCTCAGCCCTCGATCCAGCTCTCAAGCAGGTAACCATCACCACGATGTGTGACATTGACAACCCGTTCCACGGAACAAATGGTGCAGCCTATATATTTGGACCACAGAAAGGTGCAGACCCAGAGATGGTGAAGGTCCTGGATGCAAACCTGAAAAGTCTTGCTGGAATCATCAAGAAAGATTTGGCTATCGACGTGCAGGCAATCCCAGGCAGTGGAGCTGCCGGCGGAATGGGTGGAGGCATGGCTGCCTTCTTCTCCTCTACGCTGCAGATGGGAATTGAGACTGTGCTGGAGACCGTAAACTTCGACTCCCTGCTCAAGGATGCAGACCTGGTTCTGACCGGAGAAGGAAAGATTGATGGACAGTCACTCAGGGGCAAGGTTGTTATCGGGGTATCCAGACGAGCCAAGAAAGCCCATGTTCCTGTACTCGCAATTGTCGGGGATATCGGGGACGATGTAGACGGTGCATATGATGAGGGTGTCACGGGTATCTTCTCGATCAACCGCGTCGCTGTTGAGTTCAAGAAAGCCAAGGGCCGGGCTCCCGAGGATATGGAGAAGACCATCGACAACCTGATGCGATTCACCAAACAAATGGGACTATGAAGCGAACAGAATTAATAGAGAGGCTCAGCGAACTTGCTGAGCCTTCTTATCGCTCATTTCAGCAGAAACTACAAGTCTCACAAGGACAGCTGTATGGAGTCAGGGCTCCCTTCCTGCAGAAGCTGGCAAAACATATTGCTTCTGTCTATGGTGTCCTTGCGCTTAAGGAACTACTTTCTTACGATACCCTCTCCTATGAGGAGACCATCATACTCTACAAGCTATTCGGCCAGATTACGCTCACAGAAGCAGAGCGGTTATCCTATCTGCCTAAAATGTTGTCCTACAACGACAGTTGGGCCACCAATGATTGCCTTGCCTCTGAGATGAAATGGATTCGAAAGAACAGAGGCATTTACTACCACTACTTCAGTACGTTGCTGACCCACGAAGCTCCCTATGACAAGCGCCTGGGAATTGTCACCCTGATGCTGTATTACCTTGAACCTGACACCTTTGGGGAAGTTCTCAAGAAACTCTCCACAGTGGAGAGTGGGCACTACTATGTGATGATGGCACTTGCTTGGGCATATGCAACCGCATACTGCAAGGACAAGAAAACAACCCTTCCCTATCTGCAACCAGGACGGCTTGCTGAACCGGTAAGGAGGAAGGCCATACAGAAGTGTATTGAGTCACGATTGGTCAGTGATGATGACAAAACATCACTCAAGGCTCTCAGGCAAGCACCCTGAGGGCATTCTCTGACCACATTCCTTCAAGATCCTTACTTGAGAAACCCTGCTTGGAAAGTGCATCCCAAAATCGGTCCATTTTGCTGTAGTGGTCAATTTCCAAACTTCCCGTGATTCCATCAAAGTCTGTTCCTATTGCCAGAACTTCTGATCCCCCTACGTTCTTGAGATGTGTCACATGGCGGAGCATCGATTCCAGTTTGGTGTGTTCCCAATCCTCCGAAAGAAAGGACGGGCAAAAGTTCAGGCCGACCACCCCACCGGACTCCGCAATCTTTCGGATCATTGCATCACTGAGGTTCCGGCTGTGGTTAGTAACGGCCCTGCAGTTGGAATGACTCGCGATGAATGGTCTTCCAGCAACGTTCGCCACATCATAAAAGCCTTCATCATTGAGATGCGAGACATCAACTAGGATATTGTGTCTTTCCATCTCTGCAATCACTTCGTAACCGAATGGTTTCAGTCCTCCACTCCTGTGGTTGGGATACGCCAAATCGTTTTCCTCGTTCCAGATCAGGGTTGCCATCCTCACACCCCACGAGGCCAAGGTGGAAATCCTATTCAGCTCCCCTTCCAGTATCTGGAATTCCTCACAACTGAGCACAGCACCCTGTACAGGATTGCTGCGTATTTCATTAGGTGTACGTACCTGTACAATTCGTCCTTCAGCGCGGGAAAGCTCCTCTATGAAGCGATTATACATCCTCTTAACGGTATTCCAGGGCGAAATACCATGCTCAAGGGGAACATAGAGGGCAAAGGCGGTGGTTATCTTACCCGCTTTCTCCATCCACCTTACATCAGTGTGCCCATCATTCTCGATGAGAGAACCATGTGATTCCCCAGCCTCCAGTGCATAGATGGTGTCACAGTGCAAATCGATAATTGGATACATAAAAAAATTCTCCCGGGTAGTTGCCGATAGCAAATAATTATAGTATGTTATTCAAACAATACAAGAAACACAAAACATAGTAAATGTTCAGAATAGGAGTTAAACATGATTAAAAACGTAACAAAGAGCACATATGAGGCTGAAGTACTGAAGAGTGACGTCCCCGTCGTAGTCGATTTTTGGGCAGCATGGTGCGGTCCTTGCCTCATGCAGGGACCCATCCTTGAGCAGGTTGAGAAAGAAAATGAAGGAAAAATGAAGGTCGTTAAAGTTAACGTTGACGAAGAAGGCGAACTTGCCATGACCTTTGGTGTACAGTCCATTCCCACCTTGCTCTTCTACAAGGACGGCAAAGTTATCAACAAGGCTATTGGCGTACGTGATGCAACCGCTGTAAAGAAGACTCTCGGCATCTAAGTTGGAATGCTATCATATACAAACCCACAGGGCATGTCTCTGTGGGTTATTTTTTTCATCTATGATTCTTTTTGTAGAAACTCCCATGGTTTGTATTGACAGATTGTTTCTCTTTATAGTAACATCACACCCAACACAAGGAGATACCCAATGCAGAACATGCTTACCAAAGAAATCAACACTACCAACCTACCCGACTCCAATGGTCGCTTCGGAGAGTTCGGAGGTTCCTATATACCTCCACAGTTGCAAACAGTCATGGACGAGGTAACCAAAGCCTATGAGGAAATTGTACAGGACCCAGCATTCCTTGAAGAACTCAGCTCTCTCCAGCGGCATTATATAGGAAGACCCAGCCCTGTCTATCATGCAAAACGCCTTAGCGAAGAGGTAGGCGGAGCTCAAATCTACTTGAAGCGGGAAGATTTGAACCATACCGGTGCTCACAAGATCAACCACTGTATTGGGGAAGTGTTGCTTGCCAAGAAGTTGGGAAAGAAGAAGGTCATTGCTGAAACAGGGGCTGGACAACATGGCGTTGCCCTTGCAACCGCAGCAGCTTTACTTGGGCTTGAATGTGACATCTACATGGGAGAAGTCGACATCAAGAAAGAAGCGCCCAATGTAAGCAGGATGAAAATTCTTGGAGCCCAGGTGATTGAGGTTACCAGAGGTACCAAGACTCTCAAGGATGCAGTCGATGCAGCCTTTGAAGCATACCTAGGAGATCCCGATACCCAGATTTACTGCATAGGATCGGTGGTAGGTCCACACCCCTTCCCGATGATGGTCAGAGATTTCCAGAGTGTGGTTGGTATTGAAGCAAAAGCTCAGATACAAGAGCTGGCCGGCCGACTTCCTGAAGCTGTAATCGCTTGTGTAGGGGGAGGCTCTAATGCCATGGGAATCTTTAGTGCATTTCTTGAAGACACAGAGGTCACGCTCTATGGAGTTGAACCAGCTGGCAAGGGATTGGATACCCCGGACCATGCAGCAACCCTCTCCAAGGGCAAGGTAGGTATTCTCCATGGGTTTAAAAGCTTCCTCCTGCAAGATGAGAGTGGCGAGGCACTACCCGTCTACTCCATTGCAAGTGGTTTGGATTATCCTGGCGTTGGCCCCCAGCACAGCTACCTGAAAACCATCGGGAGGGTCAACTATGACAGTGCAACCGATCATGAGGCAGTGGAGGCTTTCTATGGATTGAGCAGGATGGAAGGTATTATCCCAGCCCTTGAATCAAGCCACGCAGTGGCTCATGCCATCAAGCTAGCGAAGACCATGAAGAAAGATGAGATAATCCTGGTCAATCTCTCAGGCCGTGGAGATAAGGATATTGATTATGTCCTGGAGCACTACCCCTTGGTGGAGTATGAACCAACGGGTAAGGAAAATGGGTTCGAGGAGTTCCTCTCCCATATCCAGAAATCATAAATTGGAAGCTTTTTGTTAGAAACACAGCGCATCATGATTTGATGCGTTGTTTTTTTAGAAAGTTACCCGCATACCCACCATTGGACCTGCCAGAATCTGTACAGAATCATCATGTGGAAAGAGTTTATCGGTAAGGTAGGGACCAAGAAATCCCAAAGCACTGCCAATGGCCGCACCTGCAATCACATCTGTCGGCCAGTGATTTCCACTGGCCACACGCAGCACTGCCGTAGTAGTGGCTAATGTCCAGCCTACAATACTTGCAACACTCATCACCTGGGAGTCGGGATACCAGAGACTGGTGAGGGTCTGAGTGTAGGCAGCAGAGGCGAAGGCCATCAGGGTGTGGCCGGAAGGAAAGGATTCATAATTCTCTGATGGATCTACTCCCTCTGGCAGCGGGGAATCGTTTACATAGGGTCGCTCTACTTGGATGGTTTGCTTCAACACTGTACGTACTCCGTATGCAGTTCCCATAGTCGCACCGTAACTACCTCCGATTGCCAAATAGTCTGAGACAGGTGCCTCGAATACAAGCAATCCCGGGGTTGCCATCGTCATTGCCAGGGTGACATCGCTTGCTTTAGAGAGGTTTTCGTTATACTCGAAATGCAGTGCATAGAGCCCCGAAACCGAAAGAAAGAACAGCAGTGTCAGCACTAGGATACGTTTCTTGCCCATTAGAATCCCCCTACCACCAGAAAGTGTATCGGTATCAAAAGAGACGCTCAAGACCGAGACGAACCTCATAAGAGGAAAAGCCCTTCTTGAAAAGAACCATTTTTGCATTTTCCTTACCTACTTTCCTCACTGCCAGGGTGTAGGCCCTCTCCACATAGTCGATGATCTGTTCCTCAGTATAGAGCGCATCAAGAGCTCTCTCTGCAGCCTCACGTTCCACACCCTTGGAGGCAAGACGTTGGGCCATCAAGGCTCTTCCCTCAGGATTCTTACGCTGACGGGACTCAATGAATTGCAGGGCATAGCGAATCTCACTGAGAAGGTTTTCCTCTTTCAGCACATCCAAGACATTTTCTATACACCTTGGAGAGAATAACTTCTTCTGCAATTTGATCTTCAGCTCAAAGGCAGTGTGCTCCCTACGAGACAGATACGTCAGCGCTTGCTTCCTGCAAAGATAATGATCCTGAAGCTCCTTGAGATGCAGGAATGCTTCCCTGCTAAGTTCCTGACCTATGAAAAGCTGATTTGAGACAAATAATTCACTGGGTATTAAAAAAGGAGAACCCTCCTGAGGTACGGCTCGGTAGCCACCACGAGAGGGTTCCTTTTCGATGCGAGCAAATGCCACTTAACGCTTGGAGAACTGGAACTTGCGGCGTGCACCCGGCTGACCATACTTCTTACGTTCAACCATACGGGAGTCACGAGTCATAAATCCAGCAGCGTGCAGTGCTGGTCTGAAATCATTATCATGAGCACAGAGAGCACGTGCGATACCGTGGCGACAAGCGCCAGCCTGACCGGAAGGACCACCACCAATCACGTTGATGAGCAAGTCATACTTGCCAGTAGTCTCTGTGGTCTCGAGTGGTTGCTTCACGATAAAAGTGAGCATCGGATTACCAAAGTAGGTATCGATGTTCCTACCATTGATTACAATCTTGCCCTCGCCTTCCCTAAGGTAGACACGAGCAACGGCGGTCTTACGGCGTCCGACACCGTGACCAAGGTTTTCCACTTTCTTTACTTCTTTTTTTGCCATTTTTCGCTCCTACCTTAAATTTCGACCGTGATGGGCTGCTGTGCCTGATGCTGGTGCTTTGTACCTGCATAGACCTTCATGTTGGTGTACAGCTTGCGACCGAGGGGACCTCGGGGAAGCATTCCACGAACGGCACGCTCCATCGGGTATACCGGGTTGCGCTTGATCATATCAGCATAGCTGGTCTGCCTGAGCCCACCGGGGTAGTTGGAGTGGCGATAGTACATTTTATCCTGATACTTGTTGCCCGAAAGAGCAGCTTTCTCAGCATTGATGATAATCACATAGTCGCCCATGTCCTGGTGTGGGACAAATTCGGGCTTGTTCTTCCCGCGGAGGATGCGTGCAGCGGCAACTGCTACCTTGCCAAGCTCCTTTCCCTCTGCATCTATCAGATACCATTTCTTCTGAATCGTCAGCGGTTTCACAAAAATAGTCTTCATCTATTCATCCTGTTCTGCAAGTTCGTACCTTGCGTGTGTTTTGTGCATGGCGTATTTCCTACAGCCATTTCTATGTTACAGCATCGGCATATCGGCTGGCCAATTCCACCAGTCCAACCACATCACCCTTGGTATAGGAACCGGGGATAATGAACGGAATATCCGCTGTTGGAGGAAACACCATTTTTTTTGTGAGTGCTTCCCTGGCAAAGGCCTCATAACGCTCTTCACTAAGACCGGTTAATCCGTACGGTCCTCGTGTCTTGAACACACCATCAAGTGGATTGTCCATGCGTTTTGCAACTGTCTCCTCCGACTTCAAAACTTGGGTCAAACTCGCAGTTGTCTTGACGAGCAAATCAAGCAACAACGGGGAAACCACGTCTGAAGGCGGGACCTGGTCTGTACAGAATTCTTCCTTGAGGCAAACGACCTGAGGTACGAAACTCCCTGGGAAAGGTAGGATAGGGAGGAGCATCACGGATTCTGCCCCGCCAAAACCTAGGAACGGTCGCCAATAGGACACTGTACGGCTTGCATGCTCAGCAGAAATTGCAGGATCGAATATTGCATCATCCGAAACTGCTCGTGCTGCCTGCATGACCTTCCAGGGGTCTGTATAAAAACGGACAACCGGAAAGTTTGGAAACAGGTTCACCAATAGCTTTTCGAGCCTTCCCGTGAATACCGATGGGTATTCTGCAACCAACCCGCGACTTACCGTAGACTTAATAGCCTGCTGGATCCTCTCAGGTCGATGGCCAAGAATGGCTCTGCCATAATTCTGAAAAAAATCAGTATACCGCTCCCCGTAACGATCATATACATAGAAGTCACGAGCGCGGACAACGGTAGGCATTGTATAACCTTCCGGCCAATCTTGTCTAGTGGCTTTCCCACTTCTCTCCATCTCACTCACCCCCAATTTTCTCAAGCTGGGCAAACTTGCTTATGAATGTGGTTTTCTTGCCATTGAAAAACTTGACTTCGATGACCTCACGTTCCCCACTCATCCGAAGGGTTACCACTTCCCCTTCCCCATAACTGTCACTATAGACGCGTTGCCCGACAGGGAACAGGGGCTCCCCTTCCTTTGCCTCATGCACTGTCTTCATTGTAAAGGTCTTTGCTTTGCTGCCAAATCCTTTCTGAATAATGGGAGCTCCACTGGCACCCCAAGAAGACGAAGAAGACCTGGGGGAAGATGTAGCCTCATGCCGCTTTCGCTTCTCCTGCAGACTGGAAAGTCCTTGGTAGCCAAACCCACCAAGAAGATCAGTACCAGGGCGAATTCCTTGCACGGTAAGAAGCGAAGGGTCAATCTCATCCAGGAAACGGCTGGGATGATTGTAACTGGTTTTACCCCATATCTTACGTGCACGGGCGCTGAGCAAATACAACTCATCCCTTGCCCGTGTCACTGCGACATAAAAGATACGACGTTCTTCCTCAGTATCCTCATCACTCTCTGCAGAGCGACCGGGGAACAGCTCATCCTCGAGGCCAGCCACAAATACCCTGTCAAACTCCAAACCTTTGGTATTGTGCATGGTAATAAGAGTAACCCCATCCTTATCCCTGGGATCTTCCCGGCCTAGGGTGGTAGGGTCGAGGGAGAGTTGTTCAAGGAAAAGCAACAACCCTTCAAGAGAGGATTCATAGGAAGAGAGTGCGTTGACCAAGGCTTCCAGGTTCTCCACCTTGCTGGTGGTGTTCTGCTGATCGAGCTTCCGGTAGTGATCGAGAAGCCCAGATTCCCGGATAAGGAAATAGGCACAGTCAACCAACTCCCCTTCCTGAAGCATCTTCAGGGCATGCTCGTACATCCGTAAAAAGTGTTTTGCTCCCTCTCTTGCCTTAACGGAAAGTCCACTCTTCTCAGTAGAGAAACGCAACATTGCAAGCAAATTGCCCTCTGCCTCAGCCCCATAGGTAAGAATGGTATCCTGGCTTCCTGGTCCTATACCCCGGGTAGGCTTGTTGATCATACGCTTGAAATTGACTTCGTCCTTTGTGTTGGTAAGCAGGAAGAGCAACGCCAAGGCATCTTTTACCTCTTCACGCTCGTAGAACTGCAGCGCACCAACCACCTTGTAGGGAATACCTGAACGTTTGAACATTGTCTCAAAGGCTACGGACTGCGCATTGGTACGGTACAGTATTGCGCTCTCATTGAAACGTCGGTCTTTCTTTACGATTGTCGCAATACGAAGCGCTTCGTCCTGCTCGTCCTGCACATAGAACAGGTGGGGTTTCCCACCCTTACGATTCGCAGTCCAAAGCTGCTTTTCGTGTCTTCCCTTGTTGTTCTTGATAACACTATTGGCAATTTCCAGGATATTCTGTGTTGAGCGATAGTTCTGCTCAAGTTTGACCGTCCTGGCCATCGGATACTGGTTGGGGAAGCTGAGAATATTCTGCACCTCAGCTCCACGGAATCGGTAGATGGACTGATCGTCATCACCGACGACGCAGATGAAGGTCCCAGGTTCTACCAAACGATGCAGCAATTTGAACTGCGCAGCATTGGAATCCTGATACTCATCCACCAAAATCATGCTGAACCTGCGATGAACCCACTGCTGTATTTCACTTTTTGTTTCGAGAAGCTCAATACTTCGGCCGATAAGGTCAGCAAAATCTACATTTCCCACCTGATGCAGCTTCCTCTCGTATGCTTCAAACATTCGCTTGAAGGTAGAATCCACCTTAAGAGACTGCAGGTTATCTGTATAGGTAAGTCCGCGGTCTTTTGCATAGCTGATCTTTTTCATGATGGGAGCAAGTTCACGTTTCTTGTAGTTCGGGAAACAGGAAGCAAGCAAGTTAAGCGAATCATCGTCATCATAGATGGTGAAATTGGAGTCGAGGCCAATTTCTGAACCAAATCTCCTGAGAAACCAAGCACCAAAGGAGTGGAAAGTACGGATACTACACTCATTGACATCTGCACGGCCTTCCAGCATCTCTTTCACCCGCTCTTTCATCTCATTTGCTGCCTTATTGGTAAAGGTGACAGCAAGAATCTTATACGGGGGTATGCCCAACTGCTCGATGGCATAGGCAATCTTGGTGGTAATTACTCGCGTCTTGCCACTTCCTGCACCTGCAAGAACAAGCAAGGGGTGACTGTTTTCAAGGACCGCTTCCCTCTGTGCTTCGTTGAGTTGATTCATAAGTTCCTGTAGCTCAGCCATGAGTCACTCCTTGCAAGGGGATGGCCTCAAGGTCAAGACCGTTGACTCTGCTAATTCCGCAGCGTAGCACTGCCCCCGCTTTTAGGTCACGGCCCATTACCACCGTAAGCCCATCGACCTCCGGTGCTTGGGCATACATGCGGCCAATAGCCAAGTCTTCTCCCTCAACCGGTTCTTCAATCAATACATCATACTCCTTACCGACAAACCGCTTAAGATTTTCACTCGTGATGGGACTTTGCAACGCTTCAAGTTGCTTCTGGAATCCCTGTGCACACTTGAGGGCTTTTGCATGCTCCTTCTCACCACGAAGTGCATAGGCCTTGGTTCCTTCCTCCCTGCTGTACAAGAAGGATCCCACCCAATCAAGGCGAGCACGAGTGAGAAAATCAAGGACTTCAGCAAAAGCCTTCTCATCTTCCCCTGGATACCCTAGAAGTATTGTAGAACGGAAGACTGCTTCAGGAAGCACCTCCCTAATATGTTCGATCATGGCCAAGTGCTGCTCCTTATCCCCCTTTCGCCCCATACTTCTCAAGACGGCAGTGTCTGCATGCTGGAAAGGTATATCGAAGTACGGCAACACTTTCTTGTGCTCCTTGATGAATGCAGGCAATTCAGAGGGGAAAGCATCTGGATGGATATAGAGAAGTCTCACCACAAAATCTCCATCAAGCGCTACCAAATCGGCAAGCAATTCCATAAAATGGCTCGTATGGTCAGCACTGTCGGTTCCATAGGATGCTAGATCCTGGGCAATAAGATTAATCTCCCTCATCCCTCTTTTAATCAATGCCTTAGCATCATCAAGGATAATCTGTTTTGGCCTGCTTCTCAAATTTCCTCTGATTAGAGGGATGGCACAGTAGGCACACCAATGGTTACATCCTTCACTAATCTTCAAATACGCACTCCCCGGGAAGGAAAGCAGTTCATTGCGTTCATATATCTCTTTTTCTGGAGATGGATAGGAAGGAACTTCCACTACCCTGTCCCCAGCGAAGACCTTTCTCACCACGTCCTTTATCGCTGAAAGATCGCGGTTACCAAAAATAGCTGAGGCCTCTGGCAACTGTTCACGCAACTCATCTGCATAGCGCTGAGCCATACATCCGCTGAGAATAATTTTTGCTTTAGGGTTTGCTTCATGCAATGTAAAGAATGCTTCAATAGACTGCTCACGTGCGGACTCGATGAATCCACAGGTATTGACCAGGATGAGATCAGCATCACTTGCAGACTCTGTCAGTTGCAAAGCATCCTCTTCGAGTTGCTTAATCAACAGCTCTGCATCTACTTGATTCTTGGAACATCCAAGGTTTTCTATGTAAAATTTCTTCATTTGTAATTCTCTCCTAGTATCTATACAGATGGGCAGAATAGCATAAAATCAGTACTCTTTCCTACCTCTCATCACCTGTGCTTGGTTGTTGACACTATGTAATTTTATGTAAATTTACAAGGATTCTCATATTCATATATCTTATTATCTGTAATATGGTTACATCATAATAGAATCGTTTACTTTTGTAATTTATCATCATTCTTGCATAAATGAACATCTTGGTATAGTATCAAAATGCTGTATGTACATAGGTGCGCCTATCTGCCTTTCTACTATGTAGCAAAACTCACAGACGAGGAAACGAATGACAAAATATATCGTGAACCGACTATTGGGAATGATTCCCACGCTTTTGATTATCATCACGTTGAGTTTTTTCATTGTCCGTATTGCCCCTGGTGGCCCATTTGCCAGTGAACGCAAGCTTCCTGAAGTAGTTGAGAGAAACATTAACGCAAAATACCACCTGGACGAACCGCTGATCCAACAGTACGGCCGGTATATGTTTGATATTTTGCGTGGCGATCTCGGCCCCTCCTTCAAGTATAAGGACTATGATGTAAACTACTACATCGCCAACAGCCTCCCGAAGTCAATAGTACTAGGAAGCTATGCAATGCTATTAGCATTAGTGTTTGGTATATCTGCAGGAATCATTGCAGCAATTCGACAAAATACCTGGCTGGATTATCTAAGCATGGGTGTGGCAGTTATAGGCATCTCGGTGCCGCTGTTTGTCATAGCCCCAGTCTTGCAACTCATTTTTGCAATGAAACTAAAATGGCTACCTACCAGTGGCTGGTACACTACTGGAGAAGGTTGGAAGACCGTTATTCTCCCAGCCGTTTCCCTCTCCTTTGCATATTTCGCAAATATCGCACGATTGACTCGTTCATCGATGCTGGAAACACTCAGGAGCGACTATATCCGCACGGCGAAGGCCAAGGGGATGAAAAACACCACTATCATTTTCAAGCATGCAATGAAAGGTGCAATGCTTCCAATTGTAAGTTATCTTGGTCCTGCATTCGCCGGAATCATCACCGGATCCATCGTTGTAGAGCAAATTTTCCGCGTACCTGGCTTGGGCAAGTTCTTCGTACAAAGCTCGTTCAACCGTGACTACACCCTCATCGTTGGGGTAGTTATCGTCTACTCGGCTATCTTGATAGTGATGAACTTCGTTGTAGACATCATCTACGCACAGCTCGACCCACGAATTACGTATAAATAAGAGGAGAGGACCATGTTCTTGAAACGAAAACAACCAAAAGAAGCGGCCCTCAATGAGTTTGCCCAGGTCGTAGAAGGCAATAGCCTAGGAAAAGATGCTTGGAAGCGCCTAAAGAAAAACAAGATGGCTGTACTTGGTATGATTATTGTTGCCATCTATTCAATCCTTGCTGCTTCAGCAATGTTCCTTCCCATCAATCCTTATGATCAGATTATCCTAGATCACCAGCACCTACGCCCTTCCTTCAACAAAACAGCAGGGGATCTGATGATGGAAACTAAGTTGGATGACTTGTACTTCAAGGCCTGGAGAGCAGGAAGCTTGGTGGTAACAGAAGCAGAAAGCCAGAAAATTGAGGAGTGGATATCCCTGAACGAAACCAACAAGGTCTGGAATTTCCTCTATACTGAAGGTGAAGCACAAAGACAGGCCGGCACATTTACCTTTAGTTCTGCTGACCAGCGTACCATCGACCGCTTACAAGAGAAAATTGATACAGAGTTCCTGATCAACGTAGATAAAATGTTCTATACCGATCCCGAGACGGGAAAAAGCAAGAATATTGCCCGAATGAACTTCCTGGATATCCAGAGAATCTACGCTGAATACCTTGGTGTAGAGGAGTCTGTTATCTCTGATCAGATACAGAATGAAATCCGTAGCCAAGTCCTCAACACAGTAAAGTCAGCCACACCTGACCTTACCGCTGAGGAGTACGAGGCCAATCTGGAACTTGAGTTACAGAGCCTTGGGGAAAAAGGTATGGCATCATTGGGAAAGACCAACCTGTTGGTCAGCCTAAAGACCGCCATCAGCAGATCCATCGAACGTGGGCTGAAGCAGGAAATCAAGGATGACAAAACCCAGTTTCCCATCAATCGTGAGGTAACTGTTAATGAATTGCTTTCTGCAGATATTACTGCTGACTTGAAACACGAAAGGCACTATTACCTTGGGACCGACTACAGTGGACGCGATATGCTCAGCCGTATCATCTATGGTGGACAGGTATCCATTGCAATCGGCTTGGTAGGAACCATCACCAGTGTATTGATCGGCATTGTACTGGGTGCAATTGCAGGGTATGCCGGAGGTAAGATTGACTTCTTCCTGATGCGTTTTGTCGATATCATGTATGGACTACCGTACATGCTCTTGGTCATTATCTTCATGGCCATCTTCGGACGCAACATCATGAATCTTTTCGTAGCATTGGCCATGGTCAGCTGGTTGACCGTTGCTCGTATGGTACGTGGACAGATAATGAGCCTGAAGAACAGTGAGTACGTTGAGGCTGCCCGTAGCATGGGTGCATCGACCGGAAGAATCATCTTCCGCCATATGGTGCCAAACTCACTCTCTGTCATCATCGTATATTCAACACTCAGGGTTCCCGCATTCATCATGCAAGAGTCCTTCCTCTCCTTCTTGGGTCTCGGAGTCCAGGCTCCGTACGCTTCATGGGGGTCCTTGGTAGGTGATGCCGTCAACGGCATGACCTTGTATCCGTGGAAGCTTGTCTTCCCGGCAATCGCCATGACCATCTTCCTCTTCGCCATGAATTTCTTTGGTGACGGGCTGAGGGATGCGTTCGATCCACAAAGCAAGAACCAGCTCTAGGAGGAACATGATGAGTATGAAACCTAATGCAAAGACAGTCCTTGAAGTAAAGGACCTACAGACATATTTCAAGACTGACGCCGGAATCGTAAAGGCAGTTGATGGAGTCTCGTTCTCGGTGAGAGAAGGAGAGACCATAGGCATCGTAGGAGAAAGCGGAAGCGGCAAGAGCGTTACCAACCTTTCACTGATGCGTCTTATACCCTCCCCTCCAGGAAGAATTGTTGGTGGAGAGATCCTCTTTGAAGGAAGAGACATCCTAAAGCTCACGGAAAAACAAATGCGAAGCATCAGAGGAAAAAAGATTTCCATGATTTTCCAGGACCCGATGACAAGCTTGAATCCATTCCTCAAGATTTCAACACAGATGGTGGAAACCATCCGTCTGCATGAGAAGGATGTTTCCACGCAGGAAGCACTTGAGCGTTCAATAGAGATGCTCAAGCTGGTAGGCATTCCCTCCGCGGAAAAGCGTATCCAGAGCTACCCCCACCAATTCTCCGGTGGTATGCGTCAGCGTGTAATGATCGCCCAGGCACTGAGCTGTAATGCTGAGGTTCTGATTGCTGACGAGCCGACCACCGCCCTTGATGTCACCATCCAGGCGCAGATTCTTGAATTGATTGCCAAGCTCAGTGACAAAATGGGCACAGCAGTCATCCTCATCACCCATGACTTGGGTGTTGTAGCTGGTATGTGCGACCAAGTATGTGTCATGTATGCCGGGAAAATCGTCGAAAAAGCCGAAACTGATGAACTATATGCAAGACCAAGTCATCCATACACAGAAGGATTGATCAAGAGTGTGCCCCGAATGGACACGACAAAGAAGGGCAACCGCCTCTTCTCCATCGAGGGACAACCACCCAATGTTATCGACCTACCCCCCTGCTGTCCGTTCCACCCACGTTGTCACAAGGCAATGGAAGTGTGTCGACATGCCTACCCACCGGTTAAGGACCTGGGAAAGGGGCATGAGGTAGCTTGCTGGCTCTTCGCTGACGAGAGTGAAAAGCAGCAGGCACTTAAAGAAGCTAATGTCAAGGAGAAGGCCGAATGAGTACAGAAAGAAAGCCCCTATTGGAAGTCAGGGATTTAAAACAGCACTTCCCCATCTCCAGTGGATCAATCCTTCAGAAACAGGTTGGAGCAATCCGCGCAGTGGATGGAGTCTCCTTTGATGTATACCCCGGAGAAACACTGGGGATCGTAGGAGAGTCTGGTTGTGGAAAGTCTACCACAGTACGTTCTATCAGCCAGCTCTACAAACCAACCAGTGGAAGTGTCATATTCAATGGAGTTGACCTGGTAAGAGCTGATAGCCGAACCATGCTCAAGGCTAGACGCGATATTCAGATGATTTTCCAGGATCCCTATGCATCATTGGATCCCAGAATGACGGTTCGCTCCATCATTGCAGAACCAATGATCATCTACAATAACCGAAGACTGCTCGAAACACCGATGAGTCCCATGGATATCGAACGTCGTGTGGAGGAATTGATGGAACGTGTAGGATTGAACAAAGCCTTCAAGAACCGCTACCCTCATGAATTCAGTGGTGGACAGAGACAGAGAATTGGAATTGCACGAGCGTTGGCGTTGAACCCAAAGATCATCCTTGCCGATGAGCCGGTATCAGCATTGGATGTATCCATCCAGTCGCAGATCCTCAATCTGATGGCAGATCTGCAAAAAGAGTTTGGGCTGACCTACCTCTTCATTGCTCACGACCTCGCAGTCATCCAGCACATTTCCACCCGCGTGGCTGTTATGTATCTGGGCAAAATAGTGGAGATCAGTGAGGCTGTACAGCTCTACGACAATCCGCTGCACCCCTATACCATCGCACTGCTGAGTGCTGCTCCTATTCCTGATCCGAAGGTAGAAAGGGAGAGAAAGCGCATCATCCTCACCGGTGATGTACCTTCCCCTGACAAGGAGCGTACTGGCTGTTATTTCTATGACCGTTGTCCAAAGAAAATGCCTTGGTGTTCCTGCCATATTCCACCAATGTTCAACATCAATGAGAAGCAACATGTCGCCTGCTGGCTCTACGACAAGAGAAATCTCAGCAAGGTCACAATGGAAGAAGCTGAAGCTGATGCAGCGAAAGTTGCGGGAGCGGAAGCCTGAGCAATACAGAGTCACCCAAGCGGTGACTCTTTTTTAACGCCACTTCATATCCTTGTAGGATATATTCAGGTCGAAGTCTCTAGGTCGATCGACGAATAAGGGAAGTCCAGTCACTGCGGAGATAGCCTGGACCGCCGATTCCGTTCTGCCACCGCTGGTTTTCTCAGCAATGATTTCGATATCTCTTTTATCTTCCTCTCCCAGAGAGAGAGAGAACACAATCATAGCGCGAAATCGACGTTTTGTCGGTTTAGCATCCTTACTGGTGGACCCTCTGACAAAGTGGGTCAATTCCAACCGGTACACCTCAGAGAACGAGAACTGTTCACGTCTGCATACGGGACCAAACCCATAGATACTGGTGATGCTTTTATCTTGCGTATTGAAAATCCAAGTATCACGGTAGAAGGTGCCTGCTAGGGTAAGCAGTAACAGAATCAGAATATGAATCATACTAAGTAAACTGACCCCTTCAGAGAAGTTCAACACAAGACCCCAGATCAGGAACAGTGAGAAAAATCCACATATACTATGAAACATATTGGTAACACGATAATGGATTCCATTGGGTTTTATATAGGTAGTATGTCGGACCACGGTAATTTCTCCTCTTCTTCACTTCCAATATACTTAAAAGAGAAAGAAAAAACAGGTACCTAGTAAAAATTACAGTTCATGTAATTTCTGTATAAATCAACACAATGTATACATTCAAAACACTGTTTTAGAGAAACCTATTTGCGTTTTCTCTTGATTCGTGGTTTAATGTGACGTAAGCTAAGTTGAATATGTATACTTAGAATTACAAGGAGATATGTCTATGAAGAAATTTCTGGCTATCATGCTTAGTGTGTTGCTTGTTAGTGCTCTCTTGATTTCCTGTGGAAAAAAAGAAGAACCTGCACCAGCCGCTACCACGACGCCGGCTCCGGCAGCTACTGTTGCTCCGGAAACTCCGGCTCCGGCTCCAAAAACTGAAGCAGAACCTGCTGCTCCGGCTCCCGTCGCTCCTGAAAAGGAAGAAAATGTGTTCCGCATTTCCAATGGTGCAGAGCCCGAGTCACTTGATCCCGCTCTTATCCAGGGAGTTCCCGAACATAGAATTTTCGAGGCTCTTTTCGAAGGCTTGGTAGCAATCGATCCCGAAACTGCTCTTGCTGTTCCTGGCGTTGCTGAGAGCTGGGAAGTCAATGAAGACGGCACCCATATACCTTCACCCTTCGTGAAGATG
This sequence comes from Sphaerochaeta sp., assembly GCA_018399495.1. Classification (GTDB taxonomy): domain Bacteria; phylum Spirochaetota; class Spirochaetia; order Sphaerochaetales; family Sphaerochaetaceae; genus Sphaerochaeta. The sequence continues at coordinate 49,740 of JAGYOG010000010.1, read as the reverse complement.
CTGTTTGGTCTGATGGTGTTGCCATCACCGCTGACGACGTTGTCTCAGCTGGTTGAGACTGCTTGATCCTGCAACTGGTGGACCCTATGCTTGGTTCCCTTGCATGTTCCTTCAGGGGTGCAACAGAGTTCAACGCTGGAGATGCTGGTCCTGGAGGCCGTGGGAATCCGCGCTCTTTGACGAGAACTTTCCAGATGGACCTCATTGGTCCCTCCCATATGCAGTTGATGCACTGACCCACTACAGCTTCTCCATCGTACCCAAACATGCTATTGAAGAGTTTGGCGACAAGTGGACAAGTCCTGAGAACTTCGTAGGCAATGGTCCGTTCGTGCTCACTGAGAGAATTCCCAGACCTCCCTTACCGCCACCAAGAGTGCACGTACTGGGACAAGGAGAATGTAGCACTTGACAAGGTCATCTTCTACTCCTCTGACAGTGATACCAAAAAACTACAACATGTATCTCAATGGTGAGATTGACTGGGCAACCAACGTGCCAAATGACCAGCTCTCAGCTGCTCAGATGCGCGCAGACTTCCAGTCTTCCCCCACAGCTTTCCACCTACTACTATGTCTTCCAGAACGAAGTAGCTCCGTTTGATAATCCCGATGTCCGCCGCGCGCGTCATTGGCTATCGACCGCGAAGCACTTGTTGAAGGTGTAACTAGAGCTGGACAGATTCCTGCATGGGGCATCGTACCTCCAATGGCTGGTTATGACGCTCTTGGTTCCCCCCACGACAACATGGATGACATGATTGCCGAGGCACAGGACCTCTTGGCTGCAGCTGGCTACCCCAATGGTGCTGGATTCCCGACCTCAACCATTCTGTATAACACCAACGAAGGTCACAAGCAGATTGCTGAGTTCGTACAGCAGAATGGAAAGACAATCTTGTATCACCGTCGTTCTTGAGAACCAGGAATGGCAGACCTACCTTTCTAACCTAACGAAGGGTAACTTCCAGGTTGCACGTGCAGGATGGGTTGGTGACTATCAGGATCAAACACCTTCCTTGACATGTTCATCACTGGTGCCGGTATGAACGGTGGTAAGTACGAAAACGAGATCTATGACCTGGAGATTAATGAAGCAGCAAGAATGCCGGCAGGCGAGGATCGCTTCGGCGTTCTCAAGACCGCTGAAGATATCATGATCAACCAGGATATGGGTATCATGCCATTCTACTACTATGTAGCAATCAACATGATTGATACTGACAAGTGGGGCGGCTGGCATCCAAACACCATGGATTACCATCCGGTCAAGGATATCTACCTCAAGTAGTTGTCGCACTAGACAAACACTGGTCCCTGGATTTGTCCGGGGACCTTTTTTATGCTGGACTGAACTCTCCCTCTCCGCTATAGTTTTATGTAGCACCAAGGAGATGACCAATGAAATATTATGATCTGAGAAGTGATACCATCACAAAACCAACAGAAGCAATGAGAAAAGCCATGGCTTCAGCTGAGGTAGGTGATGATGTCTACAGGGAAGACTCTACAACCACAGAACTGGAAGCAATGGCAGCTGAACTCACAGGTAAAGAACGTGGATTGTTTGTCTCCTCCGGTTCTATGGGCAACCTGATCAGCCTCTATATCAATGGAGGAAGAAGCAACGAGGTACTTACAGCAAGCAATAGTCACATCATCCAGCATGAAATAGGATCCCTCTCTGCGATCGCCGGTGTACTTCCGATTTCCTTCAATGTCCCTCGTGGTATTCTCAACGCTGATTTATTCATTGGGAATGTAAAACAAGGTGACTATGATATGGCAACCACCACCCTTATCGAAATTGAAAATACGATTGGAGGTTACTGTTACCCATTGGAAAATCTGGAAGGTATCAAGGATTTTGCATCTACCCACGATTTGAAAGTACATATGGATGGAGCAAGAATTTTCAATGCACAAGTTGCCACGGGGATCCCGGTAAAAACCTATGCAAGCTATGCAGATACCATCACCTTCTGTCTCTCCAAGGGACTCGGTTGTCCAGTCGGAAGCATGCTTTGTGGTGATGATGAATTTATTAACAAAGCCCTTACGATTCGCAAGATGCTGGGAGGAGGGATGCGACAGACCGGTGTACTTGCTGCAGCCGGGCTCTACGCGCTTGAAAATAATGTAGAGAGACTGGCGGATGACCATGTTCATGCAAAGGTTTTAGCTGATGCCTTGATGAAAGGGGGATGGGCTGAGGTAGATACCGAAGGAGTCCAAACCAATATTGTCTTTTTCCGGGTACCTTCGCTCCCGAGTTCTGAAGTGGTGAGCCAATTGGCAAAACAGGGAATCTTGGCAAATACCGAAGGGAATATGGTTCGGCTCGTCACCAATCTTGATTTGCATGATGAAGATATTACTGAACTATACACTCTGCTGAAGGATTTCCAAATAGAGGCGGACGCATGAAAACTACCCTTATCTGTTTCTCAGGCACAGGCAACAGCTACTATATAGCACAGAAGCTATGTAATGAGCTCAAAGACTGCCAGATTTTAATGATCCCTTCCTTGATGGAAACACCAACCTTCACAATCACAGAACAGGTAGGATTTGTATTTCCTGTCTACAAGGGATTTCCACCCAATCTTGTACCTCATTTCATTGAGGAAGTATTCCAAAAACAGGACCTTTCCCCATTAAAGTACCTTTTTCTGGTTACTACACGTTATCTCTTCCAGGCATATACCTTCCAGGCAATGGAGGTACTGCTCAAGGAAGCAGGGGCTGTGGTAAGCTATGCAAACCATGTAGTGATGCCAGATGGCTACATACCCCTATTCAAGGCACCAAGTGAGGAAAAGATTGATGATCTCTATACAAAAGCTGACCAGAAGGTAGCAGAAATTGCGAAGGATATTATGGAAGAGGTCATCAGGCCTCCTCATCGCCCTCCCCTCTCTCGCTTTGCGATTAACCATGTAATGCTCCCGATCCATCGCGCTTTCATGGATACAGCACTCGATTTTGCAGTTACCGATGCATGTACTTCCTGTGGGCTTTGTTACCGGATGTGCCCATCTGCAAACATCGAGATGAAGGATGGCAAACCAGTCTTCGACCGCGCCTGTACTGGATGCCTTGGGTGTTACCATCGCTGCCCAGAACATGCAATCGTATTTAAGACCAGAAAGGTACGTGAGGGGTATTACCCCAACCCGCGTTCCGGTTATCAAGTGGAGTATCGTTCGTAATGCATTCATTGTTTAATCAAATCACTGACCGCCGGTCCTCCTTGTCCGTCAAATGGAACAAGGAAGCCATTGCATCCTTGTGCGGGAATCCTGAAGCAACACCTTTTTGGGTCGCAGACATGGACTTTCCTGTAGCCCCGGAAATTTCTGGACAGGCACGATCCTTGGCTGAACACGGCATCTATGGATATCCCTACGCTCCCCTACAGAAAGAAGCTTTTCTTCGATGGGCAGAGCTATGGCATCAAATGGAGTTGTCAGAAAACCAGGTAGTACTTAGTCAGGGTGTCCTGAACAGTATTGCAATTCTTCTGGATATTCTCAGTGAGGAACAGGATGAAATCATCGTTCCTTTCCCTTCCTACCAACCATTCGTGACCATGGTGAACAACCTTAAGAGAATATTGTGCCCGTGGTCCTTGTCATACGATGAAGAACACCACCAGTTCTCTCTTGATTGGGATGCATTCGAGAAACTCTGCAGAAAGGCAAAGGCCCTGATCTTTTGCAGCCCCCATAACCCTTCGGGATTGGTTTTCAGTGAAGAAGAACTTACCAAGCTCTGCCTCATAGCCAAGGAGCATGATGTAACAATCATAAGCGATGAGATTCATGCAGATCTTCGCTATGATTCTTTCGTAAGCCTTTTAGAAGTAGGTAAGAAAACTGGATGTGAAAGCATCGTATGCATGGCGCCTTCAAAAACATTCAATATGGCTGGAGAACACTACTCAGTTACACTGTTCAACAATCCAAGTTTGAAGAAAATCTATGAGAAACGGTTACAGCAACTCTTCCTCACAGGCAATTCCACCTTTGCCATCACGTTGGCAACTTCTGCCTACCAAACGGGTGAGGCATGGCTAACAGAGTTGCTAGCCTATTTGCAGGATAATCTTGACTACATCGAGAAGACACTGCAGAAGCATGTTCCAGAAATAGTATGCATCAAGCCAAAAGCCTCATTCATCACCCTGCTCGATTGTTCTGCCTTGCTCCCCTTGGTCGAGAAGGATAGGGATGCACACCCAGAGCTCTATGAAAGCAAGAAAAGCCCAAGAGGAGGCTTGCTATCCAGATTTTTCGGCTGGCGGGCCAGTGTTGCCTTCAATGATGGGACGTGGTTTGGAGGAGATGAGTACCGCGGATTTGTGAGAATTAATTTTGGTACCCAACGGGCCACTATTGAACAAGCAATGAAGCGTATCATTACAGCAGTGGATACACTGAAAACTACCTATGGGAATTGAGAGACTAACCCTTTTGCCAAGAACCTGATTCCTCGCTCTTCAGGGTGGATGAATCCATCATCATACGCATCACGGAGAGATAGGGAGAGACCATTTGCGACACGGACCCTGGGGAAGCAGTAGGTTGCATACTCCAAGGTCTTCTGCATCTCGGAAAAGCTCCCCATATTCTGAGTCTGCTGGATGTCGGCCCTCCAGAGCGGAGTAAGAACCGTAACTGGTACTCGGGGATAGAACTTCCTTATTCTCCCGAGTAATGCAAACATCTCTCCACGCAAATCTGCTAGGTTTTCTCGTATGGACCAATCATTGGTACCAAGCGCCACGAGGATGTTATGAATGGGCATATCCAACTTCTGGATGAGTTTTGGATTCACCAAAGCTCCAGCAAGACCCTGGTTTATGACCTGCATTCCCTTGAGGGATGAGAGTTGTTCGCATAAAGCCACTGAAGGATGGTGGACACCGACTCCTTGAATGATTGAATCTCCAATACACAGTAATGTTTTTTCATTTTTTGCAATGGGTTGCACACTCCCTTCTATTTTGAACCCTGTTTTGTGATGCATTGGGAGATAGATACTCACCTGGTTTCCTTTCTTTATGGAAATCTGTTCACTCCGTAAAGGAAAATGGACCACATCCTTACCTGCATATAAGAGATCTATGGTTTCAGAAAGGTCCAGCTCATGGGGATAGAGAGACGCAAAATCAATTACCTGCTCCCCTTTCTTGGGAAGCAGGGACTGGTTATACCGTTTTAGGTGAATCGTAACGTCAGTAAGGGTTTGAAAGCGAAGGCACACGGAAGCACTGGTCTTAGCCATTGCCCGATAGAGTGGATGACTGTTGTAAACTGGTTCCTGTTCTTTCGAAAAACGTAAAGCACAATAATATCCATCTTCGAGACGTTCAACTGATAGTGCATTATGTGCCAGGGCAAACAGGTCATCTTCAGAAGTCAAGTAGCGTTTGGTTCCCATATATCTCTTCCCAATTTTCAGAAAAATCGTGGACTGCCTTTGTAATGGAAGGCATGTGAAGTCCGGTCTGCAACAGCGCATAGGGAACGGTGCAACAGCTTGCTCCATTGGCATAACTGGTGGTTATCTCACTGAGATTCTTGAAACTGGCTGCAAGTACCTGGCAGTTGGTACTGTTTGCCCAAAGCAGACTACTGAGTTCCTTGATGACCTTGGCCGCATCAATGTCAATGTTCAGCATCCTGTTGTAGTAGACAGCAAGATAGCGTGCACCTGCAAGCATTGCTAAGATTCCCTGCATGGTCGTGTAGATTGCAGTGGCTGTAATGTTGACCTTACGGGAAGCTAGAATCTTTATTGCTTTCATGCCCTCTTCAGTCACAGGAATCTTTACATACGTATTGCTACCAAGAATCCTAAGGATTTTCTCTGCCTCAAGGATGATGTGTTCTGCATCCTGGGCGACTACCTGTACATGAAGGCTTCTCTCTTCCCCTATAAGATCACGAATCTTGTGCATATGAGCGAAGAAGTCAATCTTGCCCTCTGCCTTGATGATGGAAGGATTGGAGGTAACCCCATTAATGGGATAGGTTTCCAAACCTTTCTTGATCTCTTCCAAATTAACTGTATCAAGCATGAGTTCCATACTGTACCTCGTTCTCCATCATGCCATAAAAACGCAGTAATGTGAAAGCTTATATTCTGAGCTTTTTCTCACGGTACTGTTGGGGAGTCATTTGATGGTGACGTTTGAATAGACTGTAAAACCTGTGAATTGAGGAAAAACCACATTGCTGGGCAATACTAGCAATACTATCCTTTGAGTGAGAGAGCAACAAGGCAGCCCTTGAGAGTTTCTCTGCAGTAATTTCCTCCCAGATGGTGACCCCGCGTATGGATCGAAAACGCATTTCCAATGAACGTCTACAGATTGCAGCCTGACGAGCCACCTCACTTGCCTGCAACCCACCTGTTGCCTCTGCTTTGATCAATTGCATCGCCTTCGCTACATGCTCATCCTCACAGAAAATCAAACGAGTGCTCTCCCGCTCCCTCACAGGCCCTGGAGCTATACGGCGTATATGCACCCCGCTTGTTTCATCATTGAGCAGCGAGTCGAGCATGACCGAAGCTTGGTACCCGATTGTCTCACAATCAGGCTGGATGCTTGAGATGGAAGGACTGGCAAGCTCACAGAGCAAGGTTTCATTATCCACACCCAACACCATAATCTCCTCAGGTATTGCTATACCCAATCGTTGGCATACAAGTTCAACCTTCATTGCAGAAAGGTCGTTGCAACAGAATACGCTACAGGGTTTGGGAAGATCGGTCAGCCACGCTTCCAGTTCTGCATCTGAATCATAGAGATGCCTCCACCAGGAGAGTGAACGGAAAAAATTCGGCATCATTTCAGGGATGGAGGATGTAGCACTACAAAAGCCAATAAATCGCTCACGTGCCCAGTGCACCTGTTCTACACCACACCAAGCAAGATTCTGGCTCCCCAACTTTTTCAAGTACACCCCGGCACTTACCCCGGTCTGGTAATCATCATTTCTGACTTGGCTAAAAAGCTTCAGAGAGGTAGCCCCAGCAATATCGACCACAGGTATACCGAGCGAAGCACAAAACCGTGCATCCTCATCATCCTCAATTCGGGCGATCAAGGCATCACAGGAGAGGAGTGCATCCTTGTCGAGGGAAAAAAACCAAGGGCCTTGCCCACGTACCTGCCAATCGAACTTTGTACGTGCATACTGCACTACTCCATTTGCAACCGCCATGTCATAGCCGTCTTGGAACCGTAGTTTTAACCCTATCTGTTTCATTGTCTCCATCATATCAGAAAATGCGCATTTTGATAGTATCTTTTCGCATATCAAGCATTGCCAACTTGTGGAAACAGGATAGGGTGTACATATTAGGAGGAGTATCATGCAACTACCTACACGAACTATTGCAAGTACCAAAGCAGAAATGCCCATCATCGGAGTGGGAACGTTTGGTTCTGACCACATTTCCAGTAGCCAGATGGCCGAAGCAGTGCGAACAGCCTTGCAGATAGGATACCGAAACATTGATTGCGCCAGCGTATACAACAATGAGAAAGAGATTGGAGAAGTCTTGAAAACCTGTGGAATCAAGCGCGAAGAGCTCTGGATCACAAGCAAGGTATGGAATGATTCCCATGGAAGGGAGCAAGTCATCGCTTCAGCGAAACAGTCACTCAAAGACTTACAGCTGGACTATCTTGACCTCTATCTCGTGCACTGGCCGTTTCCGAACTTTCACCCACCACACTGTGATGTAACCAGTCGCAACCCTGATGCAAGACCTTACATCCATGAGGAATTCATGGAAACCTGGTCTGCCATGGAGGAACTTGTGTCCATGGGTCTTGTCCGGCATATTGGCACCAGCAATATGACAAAAGCAAAAATGGAATTATTGCTTGCCTCTTGTTCGATTAGACCGACCGTCAACGAGATGGAGCTCCATCCCTGCTTCCAGCAACCCGAGTTGCTCTCGTATATCAAGCAGGAGGGCATCATACCTATTGGATACAGCCCCTTGGGATCTCCAAACAGACCTGAAAGAGATACAACGCCGGATGATGTCATCGACATGCAACATCCACTGGTGGTCAAGATTGCCCAGAAGCACAACTGCCACCCTGCAGCCATCTGCCTGAAGTGGGCCCAGGCCAATGCTGTGGTACCCATTCCTCAGTCCACAAAGGAAAGAAATTTGAAGAGCAATCTGGAGAGCGTGCTTTCTGATCCTCTCACTGAGGATGAGGTACTCACCCTCAGAGATGCAGATTGCAATAACCGTTTGATCAAGGGACAAGTCTTCCTCTGGGAGGGAGCCGAATCTTGGCACGACTTATGGGACGAGGATGGAACCATCCCCTGCCCAGAAAGATATCGTAAAGGAGGAAACTGATGGAAAAAAAGATGATGAAGGGAGCAAAGCTTCCAGGAAACAGCACAGTTGCATTCGGTGAATTTGAGATCCCCAAGCCGGGTTATGGGCAGGTATTGGTTAAGACCAAGTGCAGTACCATATGTGGTAGTGATATCAGGGCCATTTACCGGGAACACCTCGGGAAAGGGCCTGAAGGATACCAGAACGTCATTGCAGGACACGAGCCTTGTGGCCAGATTGTTGAAGAAGGGGAAGGCCTGAAGCGTTTCAAGAAAGGGGATCGTGTAGTTGTGTACCACATCAGTGGATGCGGGGTCTGTCATGAATGTCGTCAGGGTTATATGATTAGCTGTACCAGTGAAAAGAGAGCTGCATATGGTTGGCAACGAGATGGCGGCATGGCAGAGTACATCCTCTGCGATGAGAAAGATCTTGTTTACCTTCCAGATGAACTAACCTATGCAGATGGTGCACAGGTAGCTTGCGGCTTTGGTACGGTTTATGAAGCCATCGAGAAAGTCGGGGTAAGTGGAAACGATGCTGTACTGGTTGTTGGCCTTGGTCCAGTAGGACTGGCTGCCTTGATGCTTGCAAAGGCAATGGGAGCAAACAAACTCATCGGTATTGAATCCCAGAGTGCCCGTATAGAACTTGCGAAGAAGCTTGGCCTTGTAGACCATGTATTCACCCCTGCAGAAGACAATGTGGCACAAGTCAAGGCACTTACTGGGGGACATGGTGTTGAACGCGCTTTCGATTGCTCAGCGAGTGATGCCGGACGTGCTACAGCAATCAGGGCAACACGTAAATGGGGCAAGATTGCACTTGTAGGAGAGGGTGGCACGGTACACTTCAATCCAAGCGAAGACATGCTCCATGACCAAAAAACCATATATGGAAGCTGGGTAACCAGTATCTGGAAGATGGAAGATCTGGTAGAACATTTGGTTCGTTGGAATATACACCCAGATGAGCTCATCACACACCGTTTCCCACTGGAGAAAGCTGATGAAGCATATGCCTTGATGGCAAGCGGTGCTTGTGGGAAGGTAGCTGTTTGTTTCGACGAAGAGCTTCCTAGCTAAAGACTCTATTAAATCGTGGGGAGTGCTCGTTGAAAGCCACTTTTGACTTTTCATCGGTCACCACCCCACCGTTGTCTTCCATAACACAGATGGTTGGTTCAATGACGATGGTCGAAGGAAATCCTTCAAGATCACCATCAAGACGACGAATTAAAAGTTGGGCAGCTGCTTCGCCCATTTGGTCAAGCGGCTGTGCAACTGCATAATGGCAAAACTTAAGCAGTGGTGCATAGTAAAGATAGTCAAACGTGGAGAACACCACCTTTGAGCGGATTTCCTTGGAGGCTTTGCTCATCAGATAGCTCGTTGCCCCAATATGCACCATGTCATTTACCACGAAGAATGTATCAGGACATTTCGGCATCGTCAAAGCTTTTTGCATAAGAATGTATCCAGCCGTCTGGGTCATTCCCCCAAGCAGAATAAAATCAGGATCAACATCAAGCTGATGTGCATGCATTGCATCTAAAAATCCATGCAGACGTTCAATCGAGGTGTGTACATGGTTATCCCCACCAAGGAATCCAATATTGGTTTTCCCTTCCCTGATTAGAGCACAGGTCACATTGTATGCACTTTTACGGTTGTCTGTTAGCACCACATCACAACGCAACCCATCAATTTTTCGGTCAAGCATGACCAATGGAATGTTTGAGAGTGCTGGGGAAGTAAAATGAGCCCCCACATCACTGACAGGAATTACGAAGAGCGCATCAACATTACGTTCAAGCAGGAATGCAAGCTTACGCTTCTCTTCCTGCACCGAGTTCTCTGAGTTGCAGAGCAACAATGCATATCCAAGCGGTCCAAGCAACTTCTCCAGTTGCTCGACAATTTCCGTAAAGAAAGTATTCGAAATCTCAGGGATGATGATCCCGATACTCTTGGTTACTCTGAGTTTCAAGGAACGTGCAACTGCATTACGCTGATAGTGCAGCATATTTACGGCTGAAAGCACCTTCCTTTCTGTTTCAGAATTCACCACCCCAAGATTATTCAGAACTCTACTGACAGTGGCAATGGAGACGCCTGCTAGATTCGCGACATCCTTGATTGTTGCGGCATCTCGTTTGCCCATGTATCAACCTTCCTATGCGCGGCGTGCATATTTCTTCATGTCGAAGTAGACCGCAACAATAATGATAAAGCCTTTTACCAATTGTTGGTAGTAGCTGTCTACACCCAAGAAGGACATTCCGTAGTTAATCAAGCCCATAGTGAAAACACCAACCATCATACCACTGACCCTACCAACACCACCATTCTGGGAAACTCCACCAACGGTGACTGCAGCAATAGCATCCAACTCCATACCGTTTGCAGTAAGAGAGTTTGCAAGACCAAGACGACTGGCTAGAAGTGTACCAGCTGTACCATAGAGTAATCCTGCATAGAAGTAGACCATCATCAAGTCACGTTCTACATTGATTCCGCTTACCCGAGCTGCCTGCGCATTACCACCGATAGCATAAAAGTGCGTGCCCTGACGGGTATGCTTGAGCAGCACCCAGACGATGAAAGCAACAATCGCTACGTAAATGATAAGATTAGGAACAGGCCCTACGCTTCCCTGACTGATGTTCTTGAAGTTCTGGTTCAGTGAACCAACAACAGCGGCTCTGGTGTAGATGAGCTGTAAACCTTTTGCAATTGACATTGAACCAAGCGTTGCGATGAATGGAGGTAGTTTTCCATACGCGATCAAGTAGCCGTTGAAGAGACCAAACAGACCGCCGGCTGCGACTGCAGCTATAATGGGAACGATCAGAGGAAAACTTTGGCCTGCATAAATAGCAGAACTATAATCCGGATTCTGCGCAAAGGAAGCAGCGACACTTGCGGTCAAGCAAACCACATATCCGATGGACAGGTCGATTCCTTTGGTGATGATGATCATACCAACACCCAATGCAGCGAAGGATCTGACCGATTCTGCAATCAAGAGGTTCCTGATACTGCTCCATCGAAGCGCCTGACCGTTGGTCAGAATGGAGAGCAATAGCAGCAATCCAACAAAGGTGACCCAAGTTGTATATTGTGTGGCAACTTTTTTGCTGTCGTTAAGTAGTTTTTTCATTTCCATTGTAGGTTTTTCTCCCTCTCTCTTACATGAACTTCGTTGCGAGACGCATGATATTCTCTTGGGTGCATTCAGACTTGTCCAACACGCCTGTACATTTCCCAGAACAAAGAACCATTACACGGTGGGACATTCCAATCAATTCCGGCATTTCTGAGGAAACCATGATAATAGCTTTCCCCTGCTCAACCAGCTGTCCCATAATCTGGTAGATTTCATATTTTGCCCCGACATCAATACCCCTGGTTGGCTCATCCATAATTAGGATATCGGGTAAGGTCATCAACCACCGGCTGATGATTACCTTCTGCTGGTTACCTCCTGAAAGGTTCTGGATCAATGTCTCCATTGTAGGAGTCTTGGTCCTGAGGGCTTTGTTGTATCGAACTGACTCTTCCTTCATTTCCTTGTGTTTAAGCAAGTGCAACTTGTTCAGATACTCTTTCAAGGAAGCGATGGAGGTATTACTGGATATATTCATCAAGGGAAAAATGCCACTTCCTCTTCTATCCTCGGTAATCATACCAATACCATGGTCAATGGCTTTTCTGGGTGTCATGTTGAGAATTTCATCGTTATCAACATAGATTTTCCCTGTACTGGTTGCTCTCACACCGAAGATGGCTTCCATCAGCTCAGTACGTTGTGCCCCAACCAGGCCTCCTATTCCAAGAATTTCTCCACGATGCACTTCGAAGCAAACATCTTGGAAACTTCTGGGATTGGGGGAACTGAGATTCTCCACCTTCAGGAGCACCTCTCCCACATTACTCTTAAACTCAGGGAATCGAAGTGTTGCATCTCGACCAACCATCAGAGAGATGAGTTTCTCATTGGTCATCTCTGCAACATCATAGGTTCCGATCATCTGACCATCGCGCATAACACTCACTTCGTCAGCGATGGCGAAAATCTCTTCCATCTTATGGGAGATGTAAATAACTGCTACATTCTGGTCCCTCAATTGGTTGATAATCTTGAACAGGTGCTGTACCTCGTTGTCCGTAAGAGAACTGGTAGGTTCATCCATGACAACTACCGAGGCATTATAGCTAACCGCTTTGGCTATCTCACAAGTCTGTTGCATGGAAATTGACAATGAACCGATGCGTACTTGCGGTTTCACATTGATCTCCAAATCCTTGAGCAGTGTACTGGTATCGACATTCATTTTCTTGTGGTCGATCAAACCAAACTTGTTCAGCGGCTCCCTACCTAGGTAGAGATTCTCTGCTACTGAGCGTTCAGGAACATTGCTGAGCTCCTGGTGAATCATCGACACTCCCTGGTTTAGTGCATCATGAGAGTCCTTGAACCGGTGCTCCTTCCCATTAAGTTTGATGATTCCTTTATCTTCCTGATAAATACCGAACAAACACTTCATCAACGTCGATTTGCCTGCACCATTCTCGCCCATCAAGGCGTGTACTGTTCCCGGTTTAACCCGGAGAGTAACTTCATCCAGGGCTTTAACACCAGGGAAGGTTTTGGTAATCCCTTCCATTTCCAGGGCAAATGTTGTGTCCATCTGTCTTCCTTTTTCCATATTTTGCAATCGTCGTTCATAAAGTGCCTCCTGCTGCCAATGGCAGCAGGAAACAATCTTGTCTTACATCAAATCTTTGTAATTCTCTTTGGTGATCGGCTTGTAAGGAACCAGATAGCACTGGGAAATGACAGCTGGGTCATTTGCCGGAGCTTCACTGATGACTTCCTTGGCGGGCTCAATACCCCCAGCAGTGACTCCCTGTGCAGTACCCTCGGTGGCCATTGCATAGGCAAGTTCGAATGCGGTGCTGCTCTGTCTAACAGAGTCCTGCAGAACGGTAGCATACAGCTTGTCCTGATCCATGGAGTTTAGAGCATCAGCTGTTGCATCAATACCGATGACAGGGAAGCTGAGGATGGTGCCATCACTGGCATCATTGTCAACCAGACCGTTGGTGATCAAGGATTCAACTGCACCGAGGGCCATACCATCATTCTGTGCAACCACGAGGTTGAAGTTACCACGATGTGCTGCAAGCCAGGTATCCATCTTTTCCTGAGCCTTGTCTGGAATCCAGTCAGCAGTGTCCTTCGCAACAAAGTTCACGGTATAACCGAGGCTTTCGAGAGTATCAATGAAACCAGCTTCACGTCTGATCTGAGCGGGGTGACCAAGTTGTCCCTGCAAGAACAGAACATTCAACACCTTACCAGGAGCCTTTTCAGGATATTTGGTGAAGTAGTCGTCTACAATCTCTGCCTGGTACTGGCCGGCAACCAAATCTGGTGAGGAAGCAAAATAGAAATCCTTACCTACTTTCAGAGCTTCAACAGAAGGCTGGATGTTGGAGAAGGCAGCGCCACCACCAACAGCTTGGATCTTTTGTGCCATCTGCTCAGTCACACTTGTGTCCTGGGGAATAACTACAAAATACTTGTATCCCTAGGTGATCAGGGTGTTGAGCTGGTCGAGCTGACGAGCTACGTCTCCCTGTGCATCCTGCAGGTTCAATTCAACGCCGTTCTCTTCTGCAATCTTGCGAAGATTGTCAGCATAGTCCTTAACAAACTGTTCATTCAGATTTCTAATAAGCGCACCGATTTTCACCGTGTCATCGGCTGCTTCTTTTCCGCCCTGTGCGAAAAGACCAGTACAGACAAGTGCCAGCACCAACAAAATTGCTACAGTCTTCTTCATAAAAACTCCTTTTGAGTAATTCCAGGATTCGTCTCCTGGCAAGCGTGATATTCACAATAGGTTTTCATCATCGATAAACAACCACTATTGCCTATGTTCGTTGTATCTTCACATCGGAAATTCCATTTGTCAATAAAAAAATGTAAACGTTTACAGTTTTTTTCTTTTTATATTGCTTTTGGTATGTATTTCAGTATTTTTCTATACTTTAAGCTAAGTGTAAACCTTTACAAAATTACCTCAGCCTACGTTCTTAGTCGAAATTCTCGTGAAATAAATCCATAGCATATGATGCTACCCTATAAAAAAATGCACCAGAAATATAAAAATTGCTGGAAAATTTGTGATGCATACTACATAGTTGTATGCATGGCATATACAGAATACGGAAATACTTGGTGGGGCAACCGTTGGCTTGATGCCCTAACAGAAATTGATTTCTCAAACCGACTCCCTCGTGGAAAACGATATGCCCGTAATGGCTCTGTTCGTTCAATTACAATTGACAAGGGTAAGGTAACCGCCCGGGTGCAAGGAACGCGGGCAACGCCCTATAAAGTAGCTATAGGCATCCGGCAATATACTCAAGCAGACAACAAGAAACTGATTTCTCTCATCAAGGAGAATCCGTATTACATGGGGAGCCTACAAACAGGAGAACTTCCCCCAGAGCTTGAGCAGGAGTGTATGAATATCGGCATTACGCTATTTCCCCAATCATGGAAAGATTTGGGCATGCAATGCAGCTGTCCTGACTGGGCAGTCCCCTGCAAGCACTTGGCTGCAGTCATCTATATGATTGCGAATGAGATCGACAAGGATCCTTTTTTGGTTTTTCGCTTACATGGGCTGGATGTGGACTCATTATACAAGAGTGCAGAAGGGGTTGTTGGAGAGCAGATACCAACCTTGGATTCGCTTACCATTAATACGTGGAAGACCTCCTCTACAGGTGAAAGTGAGCTGGATTTACAGGTGATCCCAGATATGAAACCAGTACTAGAGCGTGTACTTACTGATTCCCCGCTCTTTGCTCCTCAACACAATTTCAAGCGTGACTATCTCTCTTTCATCACAAGCCTTGCGAGAAATACCACGAAGTTTGTCAATCAAATGGAGATTCCTCAACAGACTCCGAGCATCCTCTATGATGAGTGTAAGATCATATATCATGGGAAAAAGATACAGGGAGTGCTCAAACAGGGAAATAGCAAGCTCTCCTTTACATCACAAGAAATGGATGCCTGTCTCTCCTACCTCCAATCCTTTCCCATCGGCTCAACCGAGGAATACCCTCCGGTCCTTACCCTCTTGCTCTTTACACACAACTTCGCACTTCGTCTTCTACAATCACACGGTGCTATTCCAAGGCTGTTGGATCTTGGCAAAGAACAATACACTCTTCAATGGATCCCCGCCTATTTCAACCCTGAGATCAAGGCTATAACAGATTCCCTTGCGTCAAGGCTACAGGATAAGGACCTGGTCTTCATCGATTCCCAGCCAGCAGACAAACTGCAACAAATTTTTCTCTTGGTATCGCTGTTTGTTCGTTCCTACAGCGACCTCTTAGAGAACGCTACAAAACTCCCTGAAACTGACGAGCATGCATTGTTCTTTGCAGGAACACCCTACAAAAGCAAGACCCTTGCCCAAAGAGGAAATCCTCTTGCAATACACCACTGGCTTGGAAGACTCATGCTCAGTACCCGTTCGCATCGACCTGTGCTTTGGATGCAGGAGAAAGGGAAAGACACCTATCTATGTAGCATCCAAGTCCAAAAAGCAGATGAAGATCCAATCGAGCTTGCCTCATTTCTTTCAGAAAACAGCGAGACAGCTGCAATTCTTCAAGACCTCAGCTATCTAGGAACCTACTTTACACCCATCCAGAAAGCGTTGATGGCACGAGGAGCAACCACAGTTTCTGGTGATGAATTTATGGACGCTTGGTTCAACGCCCTTCCAGCCCTGAAAGCCCTTGGAATCAGCATGATCATACCCAGAAGCTTGCAAAGAACACTCTCTCCACGCATTTCTGTTAGGATGAGCACTTCCGGAAGTGGTTCAGCTGAACGTTTTCTTGCCCTACGAGACCTCTTGGAAGTTACATGGACTATTGTCTTGGGAAATGAGTCAATCAATCCAGAAACACTGCAAACCATGATTGATCAAGGTCGGAAGTATGTCGCATTCAAGGACCAATACGTCTTACTGGATGAGAAGGAAATTGAGAGAATCAATCGCCGGCTAGAAAAAACCATAAAACTCTCAGCACTCGACCTCCTGAAGGCAAATCTGCTGGGTACCTATGATGAACAACCGGTTATCATGGAAGAAGGTGTACAGGAACTGTTCAATTCCCTCTTGCAGATAGCACCGACACCCGTTCCCTCTGAAGTCAATGCTTCGTTACGGCCTTACCAAGAGCGTGGATACCAGTGGTTGATGCACAACCATACAATCGGCTTGGGTTCACTCTTGGCCGATGACATGGGGCTAGGGAAGACAGTACAGGTCATAACATTCCTGGTTGCCCTGAAAAACAAGAACATCATCACGCAGAAAAAACCAGTTTTAATCGTCGTTCCAGCCTCCTTAATGACTAACTGGGAACATGAGATAGCTCGCTTTGCCCCTTCTCTCTCTACCTTTGTCTATCATGGGCAAAACCGGCAGCTTGAGAAGGAAAGCGATTGCATCATTACCACCTATGCTACGGTAAGAAGAGATACTGAACTCTTGCAGAAAACCCGTTTCTCAGTGACCATCCTTGATGAGGCCCAGGCAATCAAGAATAGGGACTCAGCTCAAGCAAAGTCAGTTAGCAAACTAAAAAGTGATCATACCATCGCCATGACCGGCACACCAGTAGAAAACCGAATGCTTGACTACTGGAGCATTATTGATTGTGTCATGAAGGGGTATTTGGGTAATCAATCCAGCTTCAAGACACACTTTGCCATTCCCATAGAGCGATACCACGATCAGGCAGCCTTGAAGGCCTTCCGCTCCCTTACAAAACCATTGATGCTTCGTCGAGTTAAAACCGACACCACCATCATCAATGACCTACCAGAGAAGCTAGTTCTTGAACGGTATGCAAACCTGTCTTTGGAGCAGAAGGTACTATACAAGGGGATTGTGGAGCAGACGGAAGAAACCCTGCAAGGTGCTGATGGAATTGCAAAAAAAGGAGCGATATTCAAACTGATGACCGCCCTCAAGCAGGTCTGTTGCCACCCTGCCCTTTACTGTGACACCAGCGGAAAGAAATCTGAGAACTCCGGGAAAACAACCCTCTTGATGGACTTGCTTGAGTCAATTCACCAACGAAACGAGAAAGTATTGGTTTTTACCCAATACGCCCAAATGGGGTTTCTGCTTCAAGAATTGTTGAAAGAATCATTTTCACTGGAGGCTCCCTTCCTGCACGGAGGTTCTACCAGGGCACAGCGTGATGCCATGGTAAAGCAATTTCAAACTGATCCTGAATGCTGGCTTATGATACTCTCAATCAGGGCAGGCGGTACGGGATTGAATCTTACTGCAGCCAGTCACGTAATTCACTATGATCTCTGGTGGAATCCAGCAGTGGAAAACCAAGCAACAGACCGTGCTTTCAGAATTGGCCAGGATAAACAGGTAACTGTTCATAGATTAATCACAGAAGGCACCTTTGAGGAACGCATCAACGAAATGCTCACTTCCAAAAAAGATTTGGCTGACAGTGTCGTAGCCGCAGGAGAAAACTGGATTACAGAGCTCTCCGCTACACAGCTGAAAGAGCTCATCGAATTGAGGGAAAGCCATACAGAGACAGCCCCTCGTTGAGGAAGGGCTGGCTTTGTCTGGTGTTCTCTGTGTTACGGTTTGAAGATCTTTACCTTCTGATCTCGCTTGATCCGGTCACGACCCTCTTGCAGGCTTTCCAGTTCACCGGTAGCCCAGGCTTGTACAACCAAGTTACCTAAAGCTGTTGCTTCCACCGGTCCTGCGTATACAGGTAGACCGGTTTCAGTGGCTGCCCACTGGTCGAGAATCTCATTCTTGCATCCGCCACCTATAATATGCAGAGCTGTAAACTTCTTCCCGATCACTGCCTCCAGATCACTGATTGCCTTGGCATAGGCCTTGGCAAGTCCTCGATAGATGGCAACCATATACTCACCATTATTGGAAGGTTTGGGAAGATCATGCTCCACGCACCAGGCATCGATACGGTCAGTCATCAGATTGTCATGGCTATTGGGTTTGAGAAACCGAGTGTCAGCTGGATCAATGTAGCCTTTATAGGCTACCGAGCGAAGTGTTTCCTCATCAAGCTCTTTCCACTTGATCTCCTGTCCTTCCCGTTCCCAGTGCCTGACACACTCCTGCTGTATCCACATCCCCATGATGTTCTTGAGAAACCTAATACCCCCACTGGCAGCCACCTCATTGGTGAATCCACTTTCCATGGAAGCTTGGTCTGTACGGGGTTCAGGAAGTTCAACTCCAAGGAGGGACCAAGTACCGCTGGAAATGTAGAGTGGAGTCCCTCCTGCCTCAGCAGGAACGGCAGCCACTGCACTAGCAGTATCATGAGCAGCACTTGCGATAACAGAGACATCAGAGGACGATCCCACTTCGTGAGAGACATCTGTGGTCAGGCTTCCCAAAATAGTTCCACTATCGACAATCTCCCCAAACAAGGAATGATCGAAACCCATGTCATCGATCAAATCCCACGCCCAATTTCTCTGCTTTGGATCATACAACTGCGTGGTTGACGCATGAGTCCGCTCATTCTTCATTACACCAGTCAACCAATAAGCAAGCAGGTCAGGTACCGACAGATAGTGACTTGCCGCTTTCATGGCTTCAGGGCGATCACGCTGCATAGCAGCAAGCTGATAGAGCGTATTGAAAGGCTGGAAGGCAATTCCGGTTCTCTCATAGATCCGCATCTTTCCACCCAGCTTTTTCGATACCTGCTCGATCAACCCATCGGTTCTGCTGTCACGGTAGTGATAGCAAAGGGAGACCAAGCTCCCTTTTGCATCAGTCAGCACATAGTCAACGCCCCAGGTGTCAATGCCGATGGAAGATATTTCACTTCCATACTTGGTAAAAGCCTTCTTCAGTCCCACCTTGATCTCGGCGAACAGGCTCTGGATATTCCAATAGAACTCTCCTAGTATCTGGTCGTTTTGGGTGACAAACCGATGTACAACTTCAAACTCTCCAAGGTCCCCAACAAGGACTCGTCCATTTGAAGCACCTAAGTCGATGGCAATATGCTTTTTCATAATTACTCCTTGATTCGCTTCTTACAGTTTTCCAAGAGGTAGGCCTCAGCTTCAGCTGACCACAATCCATTGTGCTTATCCACCAGCTTTGCAAGTTCAGCAAACACCTCATTGGTCTTTCCTAGCTCAGCTAGGTCGGTGAGTGCAGTAAGGGGGAAGTCCAGATGGGTATACATCATCTTCTTTCCTCCGGGGATATTCGGCAGGTCGATGACGGCCTGAGGGACAGCAGAGAGTCCTCCGATATGGGTGACCATTGCCGCAGGGTT
This sequence comes from Sphaerochaeta sp., assembly GCA_018399495.1. GTDB lineage: Bacteria > Spirochaetota > Spirochaetia > Sphaerochaetales > Sphaerochaetaceae > Sphaerochaeta. The sequence continues at coordinate 29,951 of JAGYOG010000010.1, read as the reverse complement.
GATCAACCCTTTTTCCATCAGGTGCAATGACTCCCTCATATCGGCGGTATTACCACCACTGGTGCCCACGATATGGGTCGATGCATAGTGCACGTTATAGAAGTTCAGACTTGCAATAAAGTCGGTCTTGTTGGGACCGGCGAAGAAGTTCAGACAACCATCCTTTGCGAGGATTGCATCTGCCTGCTCCACCAGCATCTTAACTGGGGCCATGACAAGTACATCATCGTACCCCTTCCCCTCGGCGTACTCCATCAGGGTAGCATTCGGGTCACTGTAGTTCTTGGTATTGACGTAGATCAGCTCAACCCCATTCTGCTTCGCATCCTTAACGCTGTACAAGTCCTGGGCACGTTTGAGACGTGCATCATCTATGTCGGTAACAACCAAGCGACCGGGTTTGCGGTCAGGGTTGTGTACTGCATAGTCGATGGCGGAGAGACCCATGGGACCAACCCCGGCAAGGATGGCCATATTGCCACCCTCGACAATCCCCATCTGGTGCTCATACGAACCACCAGTTGTGTGGTACATTGCATGGAAGGTGCCAACGACACAGGAAACAGGTTCAGCAAGACTTCCCAGGAAGAAAGCATCCCCATCGTAAGGAAGCAAGCAGTCCAGTTCCATTACCTGGTGAGGAATCACCACGTAGGTGGCATCCCCTCCAATATACTGGAATGAGTAGCCAGGAGCATCGAGTGTGCCCTTGTAATTCAATGCTGGTTGGATGGAGAAGCGTGAACCGACCTTGAACTTGTCCTCCCACTTCTTTCCAACTTCAACGATCTCTCCACAGAACTCATGGCCAAGCATGATCGGGTTCTTGTCGACATCATCTGGAACTCTCTTATGACTTGCGCCCTGCTCGGCGGCCTTATGATCGCTCATGCAGATACTATTGGTTATCACTTTAGCGAGGATCTCATCCTCTGCAATCTGGGGAAGTTCAAACTCTTCGAGGCGAAGATCATTCACTCCATACAGACGGATAGCACGTGTTTTCATTTCTATTCTCCTAATTAAGCATGACCTGGCCACCGGTTACAGGAACCGCCTGACCTGTCTCGTAAGTCTGTTCGACTATGTAGAGAAGTGCCTTCATGACGTCTTCTGTGCGACATCCACGATTCATCGGCACCTTCGATTCATAGAACCGCCTTACATCGGCAACACTTTTAGCTCCTGGAACTTTTCCCGCTTCCAAGTACTGCACAAACAACCCTCTCTTTGGGTCCGACCAAAGCGGGCCGTCAAGGAAGTTGCCAGGGCAGATTGCATTAACCTTTATGTTATCCTCAACCAGCTCCAAAGCAAAACTCTGGGTAAGTCCGATGGTTCCAAATTTGGCACCCGCATAGGCACCATTCTTGTTGGAACCTTCCAATCCGGACTTGCTGGAAATGCCAATAATATCTGTGAAATACGAGGCACTGGGAATATTCTGCAGGGCCATCAGCCTGGAAGCAAACTTTGTGCAGATAAAGAATCCAGTATAATCGACGTTGGTAACAAACTGAAAATCTTTCAGCTCCATCACCTTCACCGAACCAGCACGAAGTACACCGGCATTGGAGACAAACAGGTCCAGTCCCCCAGTCTCTTCAGCTACCTGATTCATCATAGACTCAACACTCTCCTCATCGGTCACATTGACTGTGAGCGGTTTGGAAACAGTAATACAAGCTTCCCAGTTCAACTCATCACTGAGTTTTTTTGCACCGTCTGCGTTCATATCAGCTACATAGACAAAAGTCCCATTCGCCACGAGGGAACGGACCATACCCTCTCCAAAACCCTGAGCACCACCGGTGACCAAGACTACCTTGTCGCGTACCACGTCAGCCCGGCTGCCAGAGGGAGGAAGCGTGGGAAGAAGGCTAACTCCTTCTGCCCTACTCGCCTCATCATAGTTGGTTCCGAGTCCGTACTGCAGGTCCATTCCTGCAATTTCAATCACAGAAGGGTATACCCTTCTTTCTGTTGTATAGGCGTCAAGCAGCTTTTTCCACGCTTCAGAAGCCTCTTCGATGCTTGCATACTCCTTTGGAGATGGAAGCATCAGGTCTCCCTTCTTTCCAGTGACATGGTGGATAAACAAACCCTTCTGACCATCAAAAGTCAGTCCACGTAGAACTGGGGGAATCTCATACTTGATCTGTTCGGTAAATGTTGTCATCTCTCCTCCTTAGAACTGTTCGACAAGGGAATATGGGTCATAAGTATCCATCTTTCTTCCCAAAGCTGCGTAGTGTGCCAACTTCTTCTCAAGAGACAATCCTGATAAAGGATTACCAGAGTGGAACAAACCAAGCGTCTCATTGCAAGAAGCAAGCTTCTCATGCGCTACCAGCGCCCAAGCAGCATCAACAAGATGTCTTGCAGTAGGTTCCAACAACTCAGGGCAGTTCATGCTTTGCCTGCTGCTGTTGATATCCACTCCACTGATTTCCATCAATCCTCGTTCCCTAGCAAGCTTCTGCAAGCGAAGCATCTGCTCCTTGGTGTTGCGCGGAGGCATATAGGTCACTGCTGGGAACCCTATGTCCACCAGAAGATCCAATAGTTCCTCCAGGAACTCATCCTCAAACTTCTCTGCTTTCTTATCTCCGGTCACACTCTCAGCCACATCCCCGAGATAGGCATAGGCTGCGATGGCTCCAATGCTGTTGGCAAAGGAAACCACCTCACGAACATCCAGACACTCCTCCTTGGACGGTTGGATGAAGAACCGAGGAAGGAAGGTACTCTTGTAGACTCCCAAGAGATCATACGCATAGTGGGGATTATCTTTATCCAACAACCACTCTTGCACCTTTCCAGCAAGCGCAAGGCCTAAGTCCTTTTCCAAGAAGTGGACCAGTTTCTCTCCTTTTCCAAACATGGAGACACTCTGGTTGGCCATAGCATAGAGAATATGCCGTTCGGTAACGGAACCTCCCTTATCTGCTTTGCTCAGAGGAAGGACATCCCTTTCAAAATCGAGATCAAATCCATACTTTCCTACCAAAGCCTGTAAAGCTTCCACTTGTGCTTTGTTGCGAAGGTTGCGAATTGCCTGTACCGGCTTCAAAAACTCCACAACCGTAGGGATGTGCTGCTTGGGAACTCCGTGGACACACATGTAGGCAATACCAATGCTGTCTGGATTATTGAGCTTTCTATCCCCCAGAGGGGTATCGAGAAAACTCGTTCTCAACTCAAACCCCACAGTACTAGCAATCCCAATATTCTGTGCTGCTTCCAGCATCTCCTCGGCCGCACCAATACTATCATGGTCAATACTTCCCACAATACCCAGTCCTGCCTTCCAGGCAGCATAGGCTGCCGCAGAGGGCTCATAGGGGCTGAATGAGTAGGTGGTATGCACATGGTTGTTCACCTCTTCAAGCAGTGTCCTCTCAAGATTTCCTTGCCTTATCAGCAAACCAATCTCACTACTCGAGGTAAGTCGAGTAGTGAGATCTCTATCATTGATGCTCTGTTCAAGCTGTTTCAAATCCATGGGCTTTCCTTATCAGACACCAAGCCGGCTGGTCCTGAAGAACTCACCGTCGGTATAGTTGCTCTTGGGAACATAGTCGGAAATCGGCAAAATCTGTTCGTGGATTGCATCCAGTACTGAGTATGCCTGGGCAAAGTAGTACTCCTCCATCTCAGCAGGTGGGGTGATCCAGTTCTTCGAACCAACCACAATCGTCGGAGCATCGAGATAATCGAAGGCAAGCCTACTTAGGTTGGAGCTTACGGTATGCAGGTAACTGCCACGCTCAGCACTATCGGTTACAAAGACAGCTCTTCCGGTTTTCTTAACTGATTCAATCAACAACTCATACTTGAGTGGATTGATCCATCTCAGGTCGATCACCTCTGCATCAATACCCTTCTCAGCAAGCTGTTCTGCTGCCTTGGTTGCTGTATAGAGAGCGGGTCCGAGTGCGATGAGCGTAACATCGTCTCCTTCCCTTCTAATTACCGGCTCGCCTTCTGGAATTTCATAGTAGCCCTCTGGAACTCCTTCCTTGACAAACATCTCGCCAATTCCATAGAGTTTCTGGCTCTCAAAGAAAACCACAGGGTCGGTACCACGGAGTGCGTAGTTGAGCATTCCCTTCACATCATATGGTGTTGCAGGATACATTGCCTTCAAACCAGGGACAGATGCGACCATGCTGGTCCATTCCTGGGAGTGCTGTGCACCATACTTGTTTCCAACCGATACACGAAGCACAAGAGGCATCTTTAGGACACCGGCACTCATTGCCTGCCATTTGGGCATTTGGTTGAATACCTCATCCCCTGCGCAGCCAAGGAAGTCACAATACATCAGCTCAACAACAGCACGTCCACCGGCCATTGCATAGCCTACTCCACTTCCAACAATTGCCGATTCAGCAATCGGGGAGTTGAAGAAACGGGAAGGAGGAAGCAATTCGGTGAGCCCGCGGTAGCAGGCAAACGCCCCACCCCAATCTCGATGGTCCTCGCCATAGGCGACCAGTGTCGGGTCAATGGAAAAACGGTGAACCATTGCTTCGAAAACAGCATCACGGTACTGGTACTGCTTCGCAGCAGGCAGTTCCTTGCCGTTTTCGTCATAGGCATAGCGACTTCTTCGGGCAATCTGCTTAACTCTTGCATTGTCTTTCAGTTTCTCGAGAAGTACTGGCTTGGTGTCATCGAACTTCTCAACGCTTCCATTGGAGAACATCACAGACTCAACAAAATGCTCATCAACCATGGGACTGAGTACCGGATCAACGGTAATCTCGAGAGTCTTTCTCATCTTCTCTTCAAGGACAGTATCAAACTGATCGAGTTCTTTCTGGGTTACCACCTTGTTCTCAAGCAGGTATTTTCCGTAGGCCACGATGGGATCTTGGTTACGAAATGCTTCCAGCTCTTCTTTCGTGCGGTAGGTCATGGCATCACTGGGGCTGTGACCGCTGTAACGGTATGTGATGGTATCCATAAAGGCAGGACCTTCGCCTTTAAGAAGAATCTCTTTCTTGCGTGCTGTTGCATCTGCTACAGCAAGAGGGTTAAATCCATCAACACGCTCGGTGTGCATTGAGTACTCATTGATAGCAGAAGCAACCCTTGCTGCAACCTTGTATCCCATCGTTTCACCGATAGGCTGACCACCCATAGCGTAGAGGTTGTCAAAACAATTCAGCATGAAGGGGGGATACCCAGGGTTGTCATCCCAAAGAGTCTTATACTGGTCCATTGAGGAGAGTACCAACCCTTCATAGACTGGGCCACGGGCAAGCGCTCCATCACCTATATTGGCGATGACGATTCCTTTTTTGCGATTGATCTTCTTATAGAGGGAAGCCCCGACTGCAATAGTACAAGATCCTCCAACAATAGCGTTATTGGGCATGCTTCCAAAAGGCTTGAAAAAGGTGTGCATTGAGCCACCAAGACCGGCGGAAAATCCAGTTTTCTTTGCGTAAATCTCTGCCAAGGCACCATATAGCACAAAGTTCTCTGCAAGATCGCGAACACTCTCTCCGGGGAAGTGCTTCTCAACAATCTTGTAAGTCTCCCCATCCATGAATGATTCCATGATGGCAAGGAGCTCCTTGTCCTCCATCTTGTAGATGGCACTCATGCTCTTGGCAAGAATTTCACCATGGCTACGGTGTGAGCCAAAGATCTGGTCTTCGGGGTCGAGGACCATTGCCTGTCCGACTGCGGCACTTTCCTGACCGGATGAGAGATGGGCTGGTCCACGGTGATTGTAGGTAATCCCCTGATATACACCCTCTTTCTTGATGGTGTCCAACATGGTCTCGAATTTTCTGATCAAGAGCATGTCATAGTAAGCACGGATCATGCGTTCCTTTCCGTATTGCTTGAGCTCTTTCTTAAAGTCGCTCTTATACTGGTTAACGGGAATCGAGGGCGTCTCAATGGTGAGTGGTTCCCTCAATTTTGCTGGATCAAATGGTATCGTTCTGGCCATATCGTTACTCCTTAAAGGCTATGCTCGAGTGCAAAGCAAGCATCCTTGATCAACTCGGATACACTCGGGTGTGGAAATACTATCTCTTTGACATCCTGGACTCTCAGTTCTGCTTCAATAAGAGCAGAAGCGCCCCAGATGATCTCACTGCTGTAGGGTCCCAGCAGGTGGACTCCAAAAATGGCACCAGTATCTTGGTGACAGATTACTTTCACCAAGCCGGATGCACGCTTGCCTTGCTCAGCGAGGAAACGTCCGTTTGCCCGCATCTGCACGGTTTTGCTTTTCACAGGAATGCCTTGCTCTTTGGCTTCCTTTTCAGTGATGCCACAACCAGCTGCCTCTGGATTCCCATAGACAGCCCAGGGTATTGCGTTGTAACGCATGCGCATCTCTTTTGAACCGAAGATGTTGGAAACAGCGACCTCTGCCATACGGGAAGCGCTATGGGCGAGAAGGGAGCGACCATTCACATCCCCGATTGCCCAGATGTTGGCAACATTGGTCTGTAGGCGGTCATTCACGACAACCCCTTGTCGCTCAATATCCAAACCAAGCTTCTCCATCCCTTGGGTGTTTGGCCTACGCCCTACACTCATCAGGACCAGAGAAGAATCAGTGGACTGTTTACTTCCCTTAGCATCAGTATAGATCACCGATTCCTTGGTAATTTCCTCTACCTTGCAACCAAGGTGAAAGTCCACTTCCTTGAGTTCACGTCTCATCAGCTTAGCGAATTCTGGATCCATCATGGGAAGAATCTCATCCATCATCTCAATAACGGTAACCTTGGTCCCAATCATGGAGAAGAAAGAGGCAAACTCAATCCCGATCACCCCGCCGCCGATGATAACCAAGGAATCGGGGACTTCCTTTAGATCCAAGATTTCATTGCTGGTAAGCACATGTTCCAACTTGGCTCCTGGAAGTGGCGGGACAAAAGCTGAAGAGCCAGTAGCGAGCATGAGGTAGGATCCTTCATAGACCGTATCATCGACCTTTACATGATGAGGATCAACAAATTCGGCTTCACCAAAAATTGTTTCTACCTTGTTCGATTTCATCAAGAACTCAATTCCACTTCTCAGCGTCTTTACCGTTTTTTCTTTCCAAGCCATTGCATCTGGAAGATTGAAGGTCACTGAGGCAGCCTCAACACCATATTTAGCCCCATCAAGCGCATGATGATAGAGTTTTGCACTGTTCAGAAGACTCTTGGTGGGAATACATCCCCAGTTGGTACAAACTCCTCCAAGATGGCCTCTTTCTATCAGCAGGACCTTTTTACCAAGTGCTCCTGCCCTTTCTGCGGCAACATATCCACCAGGACCACTGCCTACTACAATTAAATCATACGTACTCATGCATCCTCCTACAGTGCCAACAAAAGATCAATGGAAGCAATGTTGTCCATCAGGGCCTTGAGGAATCGTGCAGCATCTGCACCATCGACGGCCTGATGATCCATTGTCAGTGAAAGTCCAATCTTTTCAACAAAGATGATATCCCCATCCTCATCTTCAACCGGTTTGAGTGTTATACCACCAACCCCAAGGATCGCAACCTCAGGAACATTGAGTACCGGAGTGAACGCATCAATCCCGAAGGCCCCTACATTGCTTACAGTGAATGTCGAACCACTAATCTCATCCATCTGGGCGGTTCCTTCCTTACACTTATCGATCAATAGCTTGACCTCTTCAGAGAGTTGTCGGAGGCTGAGTACATCACTGTTGCGCACCACAGGAACCAGAAGGCCCTTTGGCGTGTCGGTAGCGACACCAAGATGTACGTGGCCAAAACGCAAAATCTTGTCACCAAGGAAGTGTGCGTTAAAGGCGGGGAACTCCAGCAAGGTCCTGCTGACGGCAAAGAGGATCAAATCATTGATCGTAACTTTATTCAAACCGAGCTCACTCTTTGAATTCTTGAACCCTGCTCTTAGCCGCTTCAGGGCCCGTGCATCAGCTTGTGCATGCAGTGTAAGCTGGCAAGTGGAATGAATGGATTCCATCATTCTTCTGGCAGTCACTTTCCTTACTCCCTTCACCGGTATTTCCTGAATCTCTTCAGAGACTTCACCCAAGCGTAATGGAGTTGCAATCGCCGGTTTCACCTGCAGGTCGGAAGAGAGGACTCTCCCGCCAATACCGCTGCCACGCTGTGGTGCCTGAACTCCCTGCTCAATAGCTTGCTGCCTGGCTACCGGACTGAGAGGCTCGCCACCCGCTGAGGCTACATCACGTTCAATGATGCGACCCTTCGGACCGGTTGGCTGTACTGATGAGAGGGAAACACCCATGGAAGCAGCTAGATTACGTGCCCTTGGGCTGGAGCCCTGGGCCTCTCCTGCAGTAACTGAAGTGGTCGACTTCTCTGGTTGCTCTTCCTCTGGTGGTGCTGCTGTTTCTTGCTTTTCTTCTTTCGGCTCTTCTTTTCTGCTCTCTGCCTTGGGAAGTTCGAACTTCTCGCCTTCTTCCCCTACCATGACGATGGGAACCATTACTGGAACATCATCCCCTTCCTCATAGAGTATGGCCAGTACTACACCTTCAGCGGTTGACTCTACGTCAATGGTTGATTTATCGGTCTCTGCTGAGCATAGGACATCCCCTACAGCGACCTTGTCGCCGACTTTGACGTTCCATTCTACAATAATGCAGGATTCCACTGAGTTTCCCTGTTTGGGCATCACAACTTGTTGTGCCATCTGTTCACTCCTCTACTTTGCGATAAGGACCTCAACGCCCTGCTCCTCGAGCTGGACAATCAGGTCTGCAGGAAAACCACTGTCTGTGACAATGGTATCTATCTCTGTTACCGGCATAATCCGCACAAAACCACGATTCCCCACTTTGGAGGAATCAACACACAACACCCGCCGGGTGGCTTGTGCGCACATGCGTTGTACCACCTGCCCATTTTCAATCAGGCTGGTGGTAAGCCCATGTTCCATGGTGAATCCATCCGTCCCAAAGAAGGTGGTGGATACATGATAATTTTCAATCTGGGAAATGGCTGCAGGCCCGACAAGAGCCTCAGCTTCGCTTCGGTATTCACCACCCACCAGCGTAACCTGCAACTGGGTATTTGCCCGCGCATAGGGCAGGATAAGTGTTGAGTTGGTTACCACCCGTACATTCCTTTTCCCGAATATGTGCCTGGGGATCAGGGAACAGGTAGACCCATTGGTAATCATGATAAAGTCATTATCCTTTACCAGGGTGGCTGCAAGTTTTGCAATCAAATCTTTTTTTGGAGTATTGGTATCATCACGAAATGCTGCCTGGGGAGCCGATGCAACAACGACCCGGCCATGGCTGCGTATCACTAATCCTTTGGAATCCAGATCCCGTAAATCCCCCCTGATGGTAACCGCAGAAACACCCAGCTCTTCACTGAGCCGAGATACAGGATACTCCTCACCACTTTTCAGAAGCTGAAGTATGTGTTTCTCCCGAGGGGAAAGGCCAATCATTTGGTACACTCCTACTTTCTTATCACTTTCGTTACGCTTTCGATTCTATTACAGATAGGTGATCATTTCAAGTGTTTTCGAAAGGGATTTGTTAATCCATATGAAAGACTTCTTCCAAGGGGAGCGAGATTGGGGAGTTGTCTTCATTCGTGTCCATGATATCAGCCATATAGGCCCACCACTTTTGCACTATGGGGTTGGAGCCAAGATCCTGGCTCCCCGATTCACCTTCTGATTTCTGAAAAGCAAAGAGGAGGCCACTGTCCCGGTCAAGGAAAATGGTGTAGTCAGAAACCCCACTTTCCTTGAGAAGAGCCTTCAACTCAGGCCATATTGCATCATGACGCTTCTTGTACTCATTCTCATACCCTTTCTTCAACTGCATGACGAATGCTTGTCTCATGGTAAGGTCCCTCCTAATTTCGTCCCATCTGCTGAAGTCGGAGCTTCCGGTTCGCCTTATACATGTCAAGCAAGCGAGGAAGCAGGACCGCAGTGATCAAGAGCAATCCAATGACGATGGTCATCAGGGTTCCGCTGAACTTCAATAAGCCCATGCCAAACTTTAGGTAACCAACCAGCATTGAGCCGATGAAAACACCATACACACTTCCCTTGCCTCCGGTGATGGCAACACCACCAAGCACAACGAGAGTGATGATTTCCAGATCCCATCCGGTAGCAATGTTTGAGCGGACAGAAAGTATGCGGCTTGCAAGCAGGATAGAGGTAAGACCACAGAAGAATCCAGTAACGGTGAAGTTGATGATCCTCATAGTCTTTACCTTGATACCGGAGAAGCGGGCTGCTTCAGCACTGTTACCAATTGCATACAGCCTTCTCCCATACGTTGTCTTATGCAAGATGAAAGCAAAGAGCAATACGAGCGCTAAATAAAGAACAAACTCAAAGGGAATTATCGTACCAGGTATGAATTGCTGGCCGAAAAACCCAAAGTTCTCTGGGAAATCCGTACGTGCCTGATCTCCCAGCAAACCAATTGCGATCCCCCTGAACACAGACTGTGTCGCAAGGGTGACGGCGATGGCGGGCATCTCAAGAGCGGTAATCATCACTCCATTGAATAGACCAGCAAGTGTTCCAACAAGAAGCGCGAGGAATATCAGGGAAGGTATGGAAGCTCCTGCTTGCGCAGCATTTCCCACAGCGTATGCACAGAGGGCAACAATGGATGCAATCGAAATATCAATGTCACCACACATGATAATGAATATCATCGGAAGTGCTATGATAGCTTTCTCACTGAATTGGAAGGTTGCATTCATTAAATTGAACCAATCCAGAAAGTAGGGGGTCCTGATCGTGAAGAATACAAACACAAATACGATGATAATGGAGAGCAAGACTTCCCATTGGGTAAAATATTCTATCAGCCGGTTCTTAACCGACATTTCATCGATAAGCCGGGATTTTGCCATCAAATCTCTCTTTTCAGCCATACCTAGCCTCTCCTCTGTGCAAGCAGCTTCTTCGTCTTTCGTTGGTCACTCATGGTGTTGAGCGTTAATGCGATGAGAATAATCAAGCCTTGAACGAACGTCTGCCAGAAAACCGACAGGTAAATTACCGGCAATGCGTTGGTGACGACACCAAGAAAGAGCGTTCCCAGGACTACCCCGATAATTCCACCAGAGCCACCTGCAAAGTTGACGCCTCCAAGCACACAGGCAGCAACTGCCTGCATCTCAAATCCAGTTGCCATCTCATTTACAGCTGAAGCATATCGAGCGGTCCAAAGAGCACCAGCAAGCCCACAGAGTGTGCCACTGATGAGGAACACCACAACCCTGACTCTGTTTTCATTCACCCCTACGAACTTCGCTGCCGTCGGGTTTCCACCAATTGCATAGACTTCACGCCCAGTGCGGCTATACCTACTGAAATAATAAAATACAGCAATAACCAATAAGGCAATCCAAAGCAGGTTAGAAACTCCCAGGAACGTATTACGAGGAAAGGCTATGTAGGATTCACTCATCTCATGTGCTGTTACCCACGTACCACCACTGAGCAGGAAGGTAAGTCCACGATAGATATTCACTGTACCCAGTGTGGTGATGATCGGAGGGATTTTCCCGTAGGCAACCAACACCCCATTGAACAGTCCCATTACCATTCCAATACCCATTCCAGCAAACATTAGGAGAATGGGACTCACCGTAGGATTTGCCTGATTGATCATGCCGGTAGCCATACCGGTAAAGGCGATGATGGAACCAACCGAGAGGTCAATTCCATTTGAAAGAATAACGTAGAACTCTCCAATGGCGACAATGGAGAGAATTGCCATGTCATTGAGAATGGTGGAAATATTCTTCGCAGAAAGAAACTGCGGAGAACGAATGGTAATCGGCACAAGAATCACCACCAACAACAAGGTAAGAGCCGCCTCCCTACGGGCCAAGGCTTTCTTTACAAAGGAAGAAAAGGAGAGGTCAGGCATTGGAGGCCTCCATCTGTACAGTCGCGATTGCATAACGCATTACTGACTCTGCTGTCGCTTCTTCTGCATCAAGAATGGCTGTCTGGTACCCTTCATGCATCACGACGATCCGGTCTGACATTCCCAAAATCTCAGGAAGCTCACTACTAATCAATATGACTGCAACACCCTTGTCTGCCATATCACAGACAAATTCGTGTACAGCTGCCTTCGTTGCTACATCAATACCCTTGGTAGGCTCATCTAGGATGAGGATCTTGGGATTCGTCCCAATCCATTTGGCAAGTACGACTTTCTGCTGGTTTCCACCACTGAGTGTTTCAGCTTCGACATGGTATCCTGCAGATTTGATTTCCATCTGATCACCATGCTCTTGAACGTACTGCATCTCTGTCTTTTTATTTGTTACCATGCCTTTCCAGCAGAGATTGGTCAACACCGGTAGGCTGATATTATGGGTCAGGCTCATTTTCAACACCAGACCTTGCCTCTGGCGGTCTTCAGGTACCAAGGCAATCCCTTTTCGCATGCTGTCAATAGCACCTCTCGGCATAAAAGGCTTCCCAAGCAAATGCATGGTCCCCTCACTCGCCTTGTCAATCCCAAAGATGGTTCTGACCACCTCGCTACGACCGGCTCCAACAAGTCCGAACAACCCCAAGATCTCTCCCTCATGCAAGTCAAAAGAGATGTCCTTAAAAGCTCCAAGCTGACTCAAATGCTTGACCTCAAGCACCTTCTTGCCAATTTTTGGTTCATGGTGGGGATACATTTGGTCAATAGAGCGGCCGATCATCATATTGATGAGGGTATCTTCATTGCTTTCAGCTACCTTGCCTTCCCCTATATATTGTCCATCACGGAAAACCGTGTAGTAGTCACAGATATCAAAAATCTCGTCAAACTTGTGGGAGATAAAAAGTATTGCTTTGCCCTCTTCCTTCAAGGAACGGACAATTCTAAATAAATCTTCAACCTCACGGCCGGTCAATGCACTGGTCGGTTCATCCATGATGACCAGATCTGCATCAAGGCTGAGTGCCTTGACAATTTCTACCATATGTCGCTGTGCAACACTCAGATTCTTGACAAAGGAGTCTGGATTGATATCGAGTTGCATGCGTTGTAGCAACCCCTGAGTCTTCTCATTCATGGTCTTCCAATCGAGCTTCTTTGTTTTTGGATTCCTAAGGTGGTGTCCCATGAAGATATTCTCTGTGACACTGAGCTCGGGAAACATGGAAGCTTCCTGATGGATGGCAACAATCCCTGCCTGTTGGGCATCGATTGCATTTTTAAAGGATATCTCTTTACCATCCAAGGTCATTTTCCCACTGGTAGGGATATAGACACCTGTGAGAATCTTCACCAGCGTAGACTTTCCTGCTCCGTTTTCACCAATAAGGGCATGCACTTCACCTCGTCGAAGGGAAAGATGTACGTCATCCAAGGCCCTAATACCGGGAAACACCTTTGTTACGTTTTGAACTTCCAACAATGCCTGTTGCATTGTTCCTCCTTATGCAAGCAGATGCAAAGACTCCCGCTTCCGAATGGAAGCAGGAGTCGGGTGTGAATTGATTAATAAATTTCTGCGAACTCTACAATGTTGTCCTTGTTGAATACATACGGAGTACTCATGAAGGCAATACCGTTCTCTTCGATCTTGATGGCGCCCATGCGACCGGCAGGAATCTCTTCGCCAGTTGAACCATCAACGGTACCTTCAATAAGACCATTGAGGATGTAGGTGGAGCTGTATCCAAGGTCAATTGGATTCCACAGAGCCATCTGGCGGCAGGTACCGTCGAGGATGTAGCCCTTCATTTCTGAAGGAAGGCCGAGACCTGTTACTTCCACAACACCGGTCTTGCCAGCGTCCTTGACAGCCTGTGCGGTTGCAAGCAGACCAACAGTGGTCGGACAGATGATAGCCTTCAGGTCGGGATATTTCTGCATCAAGGAGACAGCTTCACGATAGCTCTTATCGGGAGCATCATCACCATAGACGACTTCAACAAGCTCCATGTTGGAATAATCAGCTTCCTTGACCTCTTCCTTCATCCACTCAATCCAGAGATTCTGGTTGGTAGCCTGAGCAGAAGCGGAAAGTACAGCAATGTCACCCTTATAGTCAGTCAGTTCAGCTGCAAGCTGTACCTGCTGGCGTCCGATAAGCTCAGGGTTACTGGGAAGCAGGTCAACAATACGTCCACCAACACTGATGCCGGAGTCATAACTGATAACCTTGATACCGGCTGCCATGGCTTTCTTGGCTACAGGAATCAATGCATCGGCATCGTTTGCGCTGATGGCAATACCATCAACTCTCTGTGCAATCAAGGTCTCGATGATTTCAATCTGACCCTCTGCAGTTGCCTGGGGAGGCGCCATATAGGTCGTCTTGATTCCACCGAGCTCAGCAGCAGCTTCTTCACTGCCTCTGAATACTGCATCAAAGAATCCATTACCCATACTCTTTCCGAGAATGATAATTTCTTTTTCACCCGTGGGGGCTACGTCCTTGGTTCCTTGGGCGAACATCGCACCAAGAACCATGGTCATGATGAGGACAAACAACAACGTTTTCTTCATAACAAAACACTCCTTTTGAGAAATCTTTTCCGGGAAAACCCGGAGTCTATTTATACCTGGTAAAGTACCAGGGTCAAACAGCAAAACTACTGTCACAACTTCCTTTACTCATAGTGTGACACCATTTTCGAAATCTGCAATAACTGAATAGTCATTTTTTAGCACGATTTTATCATGAAACAGTTATGGAACCCGATTTCCTATACATCGAAAGTCAAAAGACAATACAAAGAAAGTGATTTACGGGAATATCTCTATGAGAATAGATTACGAGAAAGAATCTTTTTTCCTGTTTGCAAACAGCAATCCTCCCAGCAACCCTACAAAGGTTTGCTGAAAGAGGATTCCCAGTATAACAGGAAGAGCTGCAATGGGGGGGAAATAGGTGGTAGCAAGCACCAAAGCTGCACTGATGTTCCGCATTCCCCCAGTGAAGGTCATGCTGACCAGACTGGGACGATCCACCTTCAATACATACCTTGCAAGTACGTAGACGAGCAAGAAACCCAAGGCAATGACAAAGAGGTTCATGAGGATGAGTGGAACATAGATCCAAGAGAAAGAGAGAGAACCAGAGAGCGCTCCTACATGGATTACCACCACTACGATAAGCAACAGCTTGGTAACTGGACTGAGATAGAGCACAGCTTCCTTTGCAACCTTGGGCATGGTTTGGGTAACCAACATCCCAATAAGTGAAGGAAGGACTATCATCACCAGCAGGCTGGTCATGATCCCACCTTGGTCAATTACAACTGACGTATCGGAAAGTAGCCTGATTGTCAGGGGTGTCAGGATTGGAGAGAGCAAGGTATCAAGAATGATGAGCGAGAGTGCAAGGGCGGCATCTCCCTCATAGATGGTCGACCATATAAATGCAGTAATCGCAATCGGAATCGAAGAAAGCAACACAAAACCGGTGACAATATCTGGCTGGGTGGGAAATATCACTCGACCAAGGAGCGCGACAAAAACCGGTAGTACAATATGCGCACAGAAAAGGACCAACAACACTGAGGTCATTCTACGGGCAATTTGGGCAAACTGACGATAGCTTACCCCCAAGGCTCCTACAAAGGTAATGAACGCGAAGAAGTAGGTGCCAAGAAATCGATAGGAGTCCAATCGGTGCCCAAGCAACAAGCCAAACACCACCCCTATCGGTGTAACGAACGGCATCACTGCATTAAAACGCTTGTTAATATCTTGCAGTGATGCCATCTTACCTACTTTGATGCAACCGAAGACCGATATTTCTCTACTTCCCAGTTCCTGATGAAGTCAATCATGGCATCATCCATAAAACGGGGTCCTCCGAAACTCTCGGTATATACTGCGATGGATACGGTATCCAAAAAGAGTGGCATCGGCTTTTCACCCAAGGAAAATACTCCAAGGTTCTGCACACAGACAATCTTTGGATTTACCCCGTGCTCCGACTCAAACTGCTTGAAAGCAGAAATCACGTCCTGGCCTTCTCCTACCCATAATGGTTTGAAACCAGCGTAGACAATATGATCGGGGGTAAAGGAAGAAGCGACTGGCTGGAAATGGTTCTCATCCTGCAGGTAGTAAGCAAACTCCTTGTTCCAAGAGAAAAGAACGGGTTCTTTTGTAAGGGCCCCAAGATCTTTTTTAACTGCTTCAACCTGTGATGCATCCGCTTCTAAAGCAGTAAAATCAGGCTTTCTGACCAACTGGGAGGAAATTTTTTGCATCAAGGAATCATAGATACTCTCAATCTCTTCCAAACTCTGTCCACCAGCAAAAATGCCATGGTTTTGCAGAAAAATCAGGGAACTGACCGTTCCTGTCTCCTTCTTCTGCTCAGCCATCCTGGTTCGCACAATATCAGCAAGAATGAATCCAGGCTTCACCAACTCAATCCAGAGCGCATCAGGAAAAAGTCTAGCAACTGCCGATGCTCCTTCTTGTGCGCAGGTAAGGCCATTTACCATAGCGGGGTGAAGGTGGATTACATAGGGGAATGGGAGCAACGCATGGAGCAATGCCTCAACAGAAGGACGGGCTGTCTCGCCTTCAAGGCGGCAGTCCATCATGTCCTTGAGGACTTCATCCTCCCTCGTATCATCATCGCTGCTGTATTGCTTTGCCCAGATTCTCTCCAGCTTCCCCAGATCCATCCGGACAAATCCTGATTCATCAATGGTTCCCAAGGCATAGCCACTTGCCTTCACATAAAGGATGTTCCCTTCTTTGTAGGAGGTGTTTCCACCTCCCAAGAGGACGAAAGAAGGGTCAGAGCCATACCGTTTGGAATAAGCAATCAGAGATGCAAAACTCATGAACGTTCCCCCAATACTTCTCTCTCATACGAGCCTACCAGTTCGATCAACTCACCTTCAAGTGGAGTGTTGGTTCTTTTGCAGTACTCGTCCCAGATGGCACCGAAAGGCAATACACTCTGCTGCTCAAGCAGTGCCATGGTTGCGTATCCATTTCCTGACTCTTCATACTCAATGAGTTGATCAATCGGCTCAAGCAGTGCAAAGAGCAAGGCCTTTCGCATTGCCCTGATGCCGGTAACCCAGGCACCGATGCGGTTGATGGAGGCATCAAAGAAATCCAAACCTATGTGGGAGGACTCCAGTTTTCCGCTTCTCACCAGTTCCTCTGCAACCATCTTGATCTTGTCATTGAAAAGAACCACATGGTCACTGTCCCAATGCATGGGGCGACTCACGTGCAGGAGAATCTCATCGTCGAAGAGGAGGATGGCAGAAAGTTTATCTGAGATATCTTCTTCTGTATGGAAGTGCCCCATATCAATACAGAGCATCTTGTTGTTCCGTGCTGCATAATTCATATAGAACTCATGGGAACCAACCACGAAAGCTTCGCTTCCGATACCAAAGAGCTTGGTCTCCAGTGCATCACGCATGAACTCACTTGGATACTCTGTCTCAAAGATTTCATCAAGACTCTCCTTGAGAATGGCACGATACCCGAACTTGTCAACAGTAAGGTTTTTTGCACCATCAGGAACCCAAGTGTCAAGAATACAGGGACTCCCCTGTCGCTTCCCTATCCAGGCAGCAATCTTCCTGCACCGTTTTGCGTGCTCAATCCAGAACCTACGAATCCTCTCATCCTTGCTTGCCAAGGTATAGCCGTCATCAGCCATTGGATGGCTGAAAAAGGTACCATTGAAGTCCAATGGGACACCCATCTTCATTCCCCAGTCAAGCCAACCTTGATAGTACTTCTCTTCAATCTGGTCACGGTCAACAAATGTGGAACCAAATTCCCCATAGCTTGCATGCAGGTTAAGCCTATGGCTGCCCAACTAGGAAAAGACCTGCTCCAAATCTTGACGCAGCTGTTTGACATTCTTTGCCTTGCCGGGGTAATTCCCTGGTTTGGATTCCACCACCAGCTAGTTCGGCATCAGGACGCTCCGAATCCGCCAACATCATCTCCCTGCAACAATGGACAGAGAGGGAATGCCGGACAGTTGGTCCAAGACAGAATCGGTATCGACACCATAGTGTGCATATATCTTCTTGGCCTCTTCATAGTAAGACATGACAGCCCTCCTCATACGAAAGTATTTACTCTATTAGTTTGCCACCATTTGCAGTTTTTACCTTGACAGAATAGTCAAATTCTACACGATTTTTATCATGTCAAGTTTTACACTGCATGAAACCATGTTCTTCAAGGAAAACAGCCTTCCGGTAAAGGTGCTGCTTCGTGACCCTGAGATTCCCTTTTTCATTGCATGGTCATGATTTCTACGAAATTGTGGTGGTCGTGTCAGGAAAGGGCATTCACCTGCTGGAACACGACAAACAGCAATTGCAGGAGGGCATGGTTTTCTGTATTCGCCCTGGAACAATCCACGGATATGCAGAAATCGAGAATCTGGTTCTCTATAATCTGCTCATAGGCAGGAAAGCATTTTCAGTGCTCTACCCCGAGGTCAAAGACGTAGCTGGATTCGAAGATACGTTCATACAGCCGGAAGGCGAAGTACCTTTGGTACGACTCAACTCACACCAACACGCTGAAATTGTTGCCCTGGTAAGCGCAGTCAAAGAAGAGTCGGAGCAGCAGGACTACAACAAAGGCTCAACCTCAATGACTTACTCCAAGCTATTGCAATTTCTCATCTTGGTAAGCAGATTCCACAGTGCACGTAGGGGCTCTGCATTCCAGAATGACCAACGTCTGGAGAAAGTGATCATCTATATGGAGCAAAATATTGACCGAAGTATTCCCTTGAATGAATTGGTTGAGATCTCGAACATGAGCGCAAGTACACTCAACCGACAGTTCAAGCTATCAACCGGCTGGTCGCCGGTCGATTTCCACATCCATAGACGAATAGCCTACGCTTCCAACCTGCTTCTGACCACTGACCTGAACATCGAGAGAATCAGTGAAAAAACCGGGTTTTCAGATGCGAATTACTTCGCTCGCCAGTTCAGGAGCCATATGCAGATGAGTCCACGGCAGTATAAACAGCTGTGGACTACACCAAAAGAGGATTAGACAACCACACCTTTCTTTAGAATGATGTTTGCATACAACGCTGTCTCACCGGTAGCGACAATGGCATAAGCCTTCTGGCTCCGCTCATAGAAAGCATAGCGCTCAAGACGGGAGAAGCCTTTAAATGCAGGATCACCGTCCCTGCAGGTAGCCTCATATACATCCCAGATAGGGGTCTCGACAGTATCCCCTGCTGTGGTGTCCATTAGGAATGCGTTCTCAGCATAGGTATCAAGAGGAAAAAGTTGCAAGATTGCCTTCAACACCTCATCTGCACCATGGCCATCCAAGCGGACTACCCGATCATTCATAGATGCAGCAGGGAAATTTCCGTCCCCGATCACGATCTCATCACCATGGCCCATCTCCATGAGAATCTTCAACAGTTCAGGACTGAGGATAGAGGGAATTGTTTTCAACATAGTTGACTCCTTTAAAATTTTGGATTGCATTTGCTCGTTCTGTATGCGATACTATCCATGATGTAAACGATTACATTTGCAATTATATACCAAGGGGGATACTATGGCAAATACAAATGGAATGCAATCGGTAGGGCCTGAGAAGCGCTATGCTTCTTCCCTTCCCAAAATTGGAATCCGACCGGTGATCGACGGCAGACAGCGAGGCGTTCGCGAGTCCTTGGAAGATCAGACCATGAATATGGCAAAGGCAGCTGCTAAGCTGATCAGCGAAAATCTGTTTCATGGAACCGGAGAGCCGGTTGAATGTGTTATTGCTGATGGCACCATCGGACGTGTAAGAGAAAGTGCCGACTGTGCAGAGAAGTTTGCCAAAGAAGGCGTTGCCGTTACACTGACAGTAACTCCCTGCTGGTGCTATGGAACAGAGACATTTGACATGGATCCTATGACCGTCAAGGGTGTATGGGGTTTTAACGGGACAGAGCGCCCAGGTGCAGTGTACCTTGCCGCAGTGCTTGCCGCACACACCCAGAAAGGCCTTCCTGCCTTTGGGATTTATGGTCGTGACGTACAAGACAACGATGACACTTCCATCCCTGAGGATGTTGCTGAAAAGATTCTCCGCTTTGCACGTGCAGGTATTGCTGTTGCAACCATGAGAGGAAAGAGCTATCTCTCCATTGGTGGTATGTCGATGGGTATCGCGGGCTCAATTGTTGACCAAGATTTCTTGCAGTCCTACCTGGGAATGCGCAGTGAAGTGGTCGACATGTGCGAGATTGAACGCCGTATCGCTGAAGAGATATATGATCCTGAAGAGTATAAAAAGGCAATTGCATGGGTGAAGGAAAACTGCATCCAAGCTGAAGATGTTGCCAATCCCCCTGAGTACCAGAGAAGTGAGGAACAGCTTGCCAAGGATTGGGAGTACTGTACCAAGATGACCATGATCGGTCGCGATCTCATGGTTGGCAACAAGAAACTTGAAAAGCTCGGGTTTAAGGAAGAGGCGCTTGGCCATAATGCAATCTGCGCAGGCTTCCAAGGACAGAGACAGTGGACCGACCACTGGCCGAACGGTGACTTCATGGAAACAATGCTTACCACCAGTTTTGACTGGAACGGCATCCGTGAACCGTACATCATGGCAACAGAGAATGACCACCTGAATGGTATCAGCATGCTGTTCTGTAAGTTGCTCACCAACCGTGCTGCAATCTTCAGCGATGTACGTACCTACTGGAGCCCAGCAGCTATTGAGAGAGTGTCCGGGTGGAAACCAGAAGGGTTGGCCAAGGAAGGTTTCATTCACCTCATCAACAGTGGTGCTACCACACTTGACGCAGCAGGTCAGATGAAGAACGAGAAAGGCGAGAGCGAGATGAAGCCCTATTGGGATATTACCGAGGAAGATGTAAAGAAAACCCTCGAGAATACCTGCTTCAGCGTCGCCAACGGTGGTTACTTCCGTGGTGGTGGTTATAGCTCAACCTTCCTCAGTGAAGGCGGTATGCCACTGACCATGGTCAGGATCAATACGGTCAAGGGCGTAGGCCCGGTCCTGCAGCTTGCTGAAGGATGGACCTGCGAGGTACCGGAGAACGTCTTTGATGTAATCAACAAACGTACCGACCAAACCTGGCCTACCACCTGGTTCGTACCCAGAACCAATGGCAAGGAAGGTCCCTTCAAGGACGTCTACTCGGTCATGGCAAACTGGGGAGCAAACCACGGAGCACTGAGCTATGGACACTTTGGTGCCGATATCATCTCCCTCTGTGCAATGCTACGCATCCCTGTGTGCATGCACAATGTTGAAGAAGATAAGATCTTCCGTCCCAGTGCATGGTCAATGCTTGGCATGGACAAGGAAGGAGCTGACTATCGCGCCTGCTCCACCTTTGGACCACTGTACGGTAAGTACTAAACAATAGTTCTTCTATTGATTGCGGGTTGGCCTCAGTGCCAACCCGTTTTTTTCACGTGTTGTATCCATTTCCCTCAACCGATGTTATGCTTCTTTGGAGGGCTATATGAAATCGATACTCACTGCATGGAAAGAACAAGTACTGTTGCGTCAAGAACAATCTCCCACGAGTGGTGAGAAGCTCCAAAAACAAGAGCAAGTACAGCAGGAGCTCGAAGAGTTCCTTCCTAGGGATGAAGCCACCTTGCTCTCCCTCTATCGCATGGGGGCTCGATTCACCTTAAATGAAGAACCTCACAGTAAGGTAGTTCCCAAACTATTCATTATCATTCTGGTGGCCCAGCTCATCATCTCGCAGGTACCAACGCTTCTCGGATTTCCATTCAATGACCAGACAATGCTCTTCTATGGCCTTAATCTACCCTTTCTTGTAATCCTGTTCCTCACGCTCTATTTGGCAAAAGAGCGCAAGTCTTTAATAGGGTATCTCTCATTTCTTGGAATCCTTGCACTACTGATGAATCTGCAGTTCAGCATGACAGGAACTGAAGACGCTCAGACCAAACTCCTTTCCCTCATCCATCTTCCACTGCTTCTGGTGGTAAGTCTTGCCATACCTACCCAGAGAGGAACACTTCAGGAACGAATGAGTAGGCATATACGCCTTACCGGAGAGGTACTGCTGCTCACATTCCTGTTAGCCTGTGCCGTCTTTGTGGTGATGATGCTGACCTTCGTCCTCTTTGAAGCGGTGGGGGTCAATGTCGAGGACCGTCTTGCCCCGTTTGTGATTACCGGTATCCTTACCCTACTTCCCCTGTCTGCTCGATACCTCCTGCAATACAAAGAAAACCAGATGGCAGCACTTACTCGTCTGTTGGCTACCATTTTCCTCCCTGTAATTACCGTTGTGATGATTTCCTTTTTAACTGCCTTGGTAGTAGGAAGACTTCCTATTACTGAAGACCGAAACCTGCTGTTGGTAATCGATGTATTGCTTGCATTGGTCTTGATGATGATCCTTTATGCTACGGACCTTCTAGAGAATGAGCATACCACAGCATTTCACCGCGTAGTGCTCATCACGGGAGCATTGGCGGCCATAGGCATAGATACCTTTGCCCTCATTGCCATTGGAGGGAGGTTTCTTCAATATGGACTGAGTCCCAACCGCTTGGCAGTACTTGCAGAGAACCTGTTATTACTCGCCAACCTTGGATTCCTGGTGGTGACACTGCTGAGAAGAAAATCCTTCATTCGGATACAGGGCATATTCATGGGGGTTTATGCCCTCTGGTTTCTCATTGTTGTCCTGCTCTTTGGTCCCCTGTTCGGATATATCTGATCAGAGAGTGAGAATGGTATTCCAGACAGCCTCATCAACAGGGATTCCCTTCTCAAGGTTCTCCTTTCTTGTTCGCTCCCTAAATTGTCCTGGATAACGAACCGGCTTCTCTGCGTCCAATGGTGTTGAGTCCTTCAAGTCCTCAAGTGTTGCCTGGATCTCTCTCTGCATTTCCTCCTGGTCGGGGAACTTCGATATATCAAAGACCAAGAAGACCTGGGAGACTTCCCCTTCCTCTGGCAATGACCCGATGGAGCGGGTGGTTCTCCCTCCCGACAGGGTTGCTGCAATCAAATCGAGGGCAAGCGCTAGGCTGGTCCCCTTCCAGAAACCAATGGGGAGTGAGCGTTTGCTTTGCAGAATCGATTCTGCATTGGTAGTGAGTTCTCCTTTCTCATCCCACCCACCGGGGACTGGAAGTTTCTTCTTCTCCCTTACATAGGTTTCCAGCTTGCCATAACTGAAGAGTGACATGGCCATATCAACAAGAAGTGGTCCCTCTTCACTGGGAATGGCCAATACCAGAGGATTATTCCCTACCTTGGTATCGGCACCACCCCAAGGACTCATCAGCGGCATCGTGTTGGTCCA
Source organism: Sphaerochaeta sp. (assembly GCA_018399495.1). GTDB lineage: Bacteria > Spirochaetota > Spirochaetia > Sphaerochaetales > Sphaerochaetaceae > Sphaerochaeta. The sequence goes on along the minus strand of JAGYOG010000010.1, from coordinate 6,640 downwards.
GAGAAGCGCAATACATCCTTCCTTGGCAGCCATCAATCCATAGGTTCCAGGTCTCATCCAGTGATTGGTATGCTTTAAGGCAACACAGCCAATGGTATGTTCTTTTGCCAGTTCAATGGCTCGCTTCATACAGGAGTGGGCATTCAGGTTCCCCACACCACGTTTTCCGTCCCATCGTTCAAGAGGCCCGAACGAATCACTCTTGTGGGCATGGGAGTGTACATCTACCCACTTCTCATCAATTCCCTTGATCAATGATGCAAAGCGATTCGCACCATGGGTGTACACCCCTTCAAGTGAGGTCTCAGCTATCAGACGAGCACAGAGTACTGCATCACGCTTATCCATATCCCGGCTTTCCAGCACGCGTTCAAACTGTGCACACATTGTCTCAAATGGAATCCTCATCATACGTTCTCTCCTTCCCATACCAACACCTGCTCAGGGTCACGTAAATAGATGACGCACCCCCGTACCGGATGTTGATGAATTCTTTCAATTGCTTGCATATAGGTCTCTACCTGAAAACGGTGGATGGATTCATCCCTACGTCTATCGGTCTTGAAATCTATCACAAGATATGCGTCATTCTGCTTCACCAGCAAATCGATCGCACCTTCTGCGACGATGGTTTTTCCTTCCTGCTCAACAGCACTGAAGAAACCTACTTCACACTGGGCAGGATACGACTTGACCGCTCTCTCATACCACTCGCTCTCCAGAAAACCCTTACAAAGAGCCATTGCATCCTCTCTCAACACAGCCAGCTCTTGGGCTTTCAAGACCTTTGTCAGGGAATCAGGCATAAGAGAAGAGAGCTTTTCAATATCTTTCCCAAGCACCCTCTGCTCACAAAGCGCATGCACGAAGGTACCAAACCCGGTAACCTGTTCTTCAGAATACCTACTAAGGATCTCATCACTGGGATACCGTGGCAACTCCACGCATTCCCCTCCAGGGGCAAGGGGATGAAGCTTGGTGGTGGCAACCCTGATAGGTTGCCCTTCATAGGCTGGAGTGGCTTGCTCGTACCAACGCTCGGCAGTCTGGAGCCTTGCCTTTACCTCTGATTTTTCCTCTCTCTCCCCACTGTAAAGATAGTACTCAGGAATGCTCTCTATGGGTCGCACCTTCAGTATGCCTTCATCATACACTGGATTGTCTATATCCAGAGGTAGACTTCCAACCAGCATCTGAAGCAACGTGTCAGCTTTCTTGGAAGGATCCAATCCCCTGTTGTTTTTCGAGAATGCTCCACTGAGTATGAGGTGGGTCTCAGCCCTGGTCATGGCAACATACAGAAGCCGTTTCAACTCAGCAATCTCCATGTCTTGTTCTTCACTACCGGCAAAGAGGGGTCCTGCATGACGGACTCTTTCCCTCTTCGTAGCTGAGACATGGTAGGTGGCAGAGAGATAGTGAGGAATCGGGATATCGAGGAAGGTGCTGAAATAATCGCCTCCACCTTTACCCTTGGATGCGGTATTACCCACGATAACAATGGGAAACTCCAGTCCTTTGGACTTATGGATCGACATAATCTGAAGTCCCGACTCTTGTTCCTTTATCACCTCTAGCTGGTCAATTTTTTCGTTCTGGACCAGATTACGTCTCAGGAAATCGACAAATTGGCTGACACTCTTGCCCTGTTCCTCCTGGATCTGTGCCAAGCGGTGAAAAAAGGCAAAATGCTCAACATATACCTGGTACTGGGGATTGGAAACCAAGGAGAGGTAGTAACCGCTCTCATACCACAGCATCAGCGCAAGGGTACTCAATGATTCACTGCCTACCGCCTGATACAACCGTTGATAGAACGCCCCAAAAGCTGCCAATCGCTCGCTGTCGTCCTCAGAGAGAATGGGAAGTAGGGAAAAAAGTGGTTCCTGAACCACATGAGTAATTGCCCAGTCACTTAGATTACAGAACGGAGAGCGAAGCACGGTGGCATACGCCTGCTTATCTTCAGGGTAGAGGGTAAGCTGCAACATGGCATACAGATCGTTCGCTGGAGCTTCCAACATCAAGGATCGCGCTGCCTGCACCGTATAAGGTATATTGAATCTTCTGAAGGCTTTTTCAAAACTCAGCTGGTTGCTGGTAGTGCGAAGCAGGAGTGCTATATCGCTTGCCACCGGCCTTCTTGGTCCCTCTTTTGAGGGAATCAGGAACTCATCGCTTTCAAGCATCTGCCTCACCATCTTTGCAATGGTATATGCCTCTGCTTCAACGGAGGAAGCTTCCTCCTCCTCTTCGTCACCGCCACTCTCCTGATAGGGTTTGATCAGAAGCGTACAACTGCTTTGCACACCAGGGGAGGCACTACGGTATTCCAATGTGGAGAAATCTGCCTCATAGCTCTCACCTTCATTCTTCATGATGCTGGCGAACATCGTATTGAACAGTCCAATCAAGTCCGGCTCACTTCGGTAGTTCCTTCCCAGGGTTATGGTCTCCCCTCCGATGGAAGCCAGCTCTCCACTCAGTTGTTTAAAAACCCGGACATCGCTACCCCTGAAGCGGTAGATTGACTGCTTCTCATCTCCCACAAAGAATAGCTTATCCTTTTGCAAATCCTCAGGAAGAGGGATACCATCACCTTCCCTATCGAGTCGTTCAGCGAGGAGATAAAGCATCGCTTTCTGTTGTGCATTATTATCCTGGAATTCATCAATCATGATGTAGCGGAACTTCTTCTTGTAAAATGCCCGTAAAGTCTTGTCCTCAGCGAGCATCGTAACAGCAAGAGTAGAGACATCGGCAAAGGTAAGTATCCCGCTTGAGCGTTTCTCCCTCTGGTACCTGGTCACAAACTCCTGCATGAAAGCCAGAACAGCATGCAGTTGGTCCTGCGCAAGAAGAATACTCAGCGCCATGCAGAGTTTACTCCTGAGCTCCCTATACACCGCCACAGTTTCCTTGATGGTCTGAATATCTTCTGCTTTCCCAGCCCCAGGAGCCCTACGATGGGCAAACCCAGAACACAGCAAGGAACTGAGTTCCTCCTTGTCCTGACAGGCATCCATCTTGGAGAGCATCAACTGTGCATCGCTCTTGTAGCCTTGCACCGTATTCCCCTTGTCGGTAAGGGAAGCATAGAGATCCAACATCTGGCGGTACTGTATAAACAGGCGTTCATACTCATCCTCTACTGCTGCAAGAATCCTCTCGGCCCCACCTTCCTCAACAGTCTTGGGAAGACAATAGTAATTGCTCGCCAAAGGGACAAATACATTGTCTATCAGGGTATCGGGGGTATAGAGCTCACTGAGCAACTTCGCCCCCGGGCTCTGTGGATACGCATCCAGCAGTTCAGTAGCTACCCGGCGGATGGTTCCCAGGTTTTTTTCATCATCGATGACAAAATCCTGTGGTACACCATAGGCCACGGAATTACTTCTGACTATCGTCGCGCAGAAGCTGTCCAATGTCGAGATGGATGCTTCACTGAAGGTCTCCAGTTGTTGGGCAATTTCTTCATCCTCAAGGCAGGTAAGCAGGTGCTTATGAATACGCTGATGCATCTCCCTTGCAGCCTTTCGGGTGAACGTCAGGGTAAGGATTTCATCACACCGGGCTTTTCTTTCAAGGACCAGACGAAGGAACCGGTAACTGAGAACCGTGGTCTTCCCTGAACCGGCTCCGGCAGATACAACACAGTTGTTCAGGACATTCACAGCCTTCTTCTGGTTATCGTCCAGCCTTGCGTTTGTATGTTTCAGAAAATCTTCGAATCGAATCATAGAGTTGCGTACCTCCTTCGGCACAAGGATCGGTAAGGACAGGTACCGCAATGCTTCTTCGAGGGCGTTGCCATCAGATGCCCACCTTGTACTGCATCAAGCAGACTCTCCAGGCGCTGTTGCAGTTGCTCTTCACAAAGTAGTGCAGATGGATCATCCTCATGAGCCCAGAGCGTGTAGTACTTTTCGTCCTTGACGCTGTAGTAGGAAGCATTGGCTACAGAAACATCACTGTCATGAGTCAACAAGAATCGGTAGATGGGTAGCTGGAAAGACTCAAGATGCTCTGATGCCCGTTTTACTTCCGGAACCCCTTTCTTATAGTCTATGACAGCAAGCCTGGTATTCCCTGGGGGGTTGAGGCTGACCACACGGTCGATCCGGCCATTTATAAGAAGAGGGTATTGCGCTACTTCATATTTCACTTCAAATGCAATGGACCTTCCATGGGCAAACAATGCAGCTTCACAGTCAAGAATAGAGGCAACTTTTTCCTTATAGCTTGCAATAATCCAACTCCTCATAGATGGGGATGGCCCACGCTGTCCATAATAGGAAACCAAACACTCGTCAAACAACGCATACAGGCGCTCCTGATACATCTCAATCTGTTTGGGGTCATAGTCACGAATCTCAGAAAAAAACCGTTGGTACACGGAATGTAGGAACATTCCAATCCTCTGGTGGTCCACCGGTTGTACTTCATACTCCTCAGTGGTCAATCCATAGAGATACCTTGCAAGCCATGCATACGGACAGTGGTCAAACTGGTCGATGCCGGTTGGCGAGAAATGGAATCTTCCTTGTTCATCCTTCAGCCTTGCAATGAGATCCGGCTTGATAGTATGCCGGGTATAGTCGTCAGCACGTTCAGAGAGCACCGTTTTCTTGGCTGCAAGGAACCAATTCTTCTGGCTTGCTGTCGCCTTTACGTCAGGAAGCACAGCATGCTTGTAGAGAAACAGTTCTGCAGCCAATGGATCTGTAATGACATTTGGATCACCTTCATACATCGTGAGACGATTATGCTGCAGGAAGTGGGAAGGAACCATCAACTCCCCTTCATAGCGACGCATATGGCAGGAGAGGAACCGCTTTCCTTCCCCCAGAGTTGCACAGCGGAACTGAGCATCGGTCGTATCGACCTCCCTATGAAGTGCCTTCTCAATCTGTTGGGGCAGAAACTCCAAGGGGCGTTCAATGCAACGAGAGCCTTCCTGATCGAGGGCAAGGATAAAGAGATAATCAGCACTCAGAGCTGATACCTGCGGCCATCGGTAGACGGCAATACCTTCATTCTTCTGTTGGAATACATAGCGCTTGTTTTGCAGGAAGGAGAGTAAAAAGGAAAAGATCCTGGGGTATGAGGTGATTCCTGTCTTCTCCATCGCATCCTTGACCTGTGCCATGGCATCAAGACAGAACGCATACACATCTTCCCCAGGGGTGTCCACCCACTGCGTTGGAATGAAGTAGGTATCCTGGAAGTGATTAATTTTCCGCCGCAAGTCCTCAATATCTTCAGCTTGGACGATTGCAATGATGCTCTGCTTCAAGCCTTCATACCACCTCTGCAACACCCCGTCTCCCAGCAAGGAGCTGTATTGATCCTCTCCATAGAGGGAGCCATGCATGACTGACTGCCCCACTGCGCGCTTGATGAAACGCCGATGCTTTTCTCCCTCAGCCCAGGGAATACCTGGGTCAAGCAAGAGTGATTTTAGGCTTTCCAGGCTAAACTGTTCATCATATACCTCTTGGAGCAGACTGAAAAATCGACCACTGCTGTAGGCAAGTACCGATTTCCCTTCCCTGATCGTCAAAGGAATTCCATAGAGCATTGCTTCCTCTCGAAGCACATCCATTAGGATTTCCGCTGCAGTACTGCCGATAACAATCTGGTGTGTTTCCACTCCTGCATCCAACAGCTCCCTCACCCTTTTAAGCGTTTGCTTGATCTCCACAAGATGATTGGGAAAAACCTCCAGAAACACAGAAGAATCCTCCTCAGGAGATGGCCTCAGTTCCATGAAGGAAGGCCTTCCAAGCTGATCGTACAGGCTCGCAGCCTCTGGGCTGGTATCTGAGAAAAGGATGCAATATGCCTTACTGTTGTCCCAGTCACCAGGGATGCTTGGCCTCTCATATCTTGGTTCAAACAGCTGATGCTCATCAAGGAACTGCTGGTACTGCCCATAGAGCACCAGGAGGTCCGTCTGCATGGCAGAGTCGAGGTTGCTGAGCACCTCTTCCTCACATGCATCCCGGAGGGATGGAAGCAGTTTAGCCAAGTACCCTTTCACTCGGTTGTTCATCTCTGGATACGTTGGATTGAGAAAGTAACGAAGAAGACTCCCTGATTCAAGCAACTGATGGATGAAAAGCTGACGGGTAAGGCTGTTTGCGGGGGCCATGGTTTCATGATGAGGCAGGAAATAGCCTCGAAAGGTATCATAGGAGATTGCCCTCTCTGCCAGGATTGCATGATTTTTCCCATGAAGCGCATAATCCACCAGGTATGATCGTGCTGCTACTTCAGTGGGGAATACACAAATCAATCCCTGATCAAAAGCCTGGTGCACATAGGAACGTTTCGTTTGTGGTAGACTCATACGTTGCAGTATATCATGTTTGTGTGTACGATGAGCGTACGTCATGGAAAAACCAAGAAGAAACTTGATGCAGAAGGATAAAGAGGCCGGAAATTCGGCCTTAAGCATAGCTCTGGCCATGGTTCTCAGCCTGCTCTTTTGGTTGATACTGGGTCCTTATGTTGTGATGCTGCTTGAACGTTTCAACATTCCCTACATACAGGCAAATGCTCCCTTCATCGCCATGGCTTTGGGTATCGTAGTCTCATGGAAACTCTTGCTTACCACTAGACCCAGCTCACTGGT
>JAGYOG010000001.1 GCA_018399495.1 Sphaerochaeta sp. | reverse complement strand
ATATGTCAAGAAAAATACTATTTATCTAGGATGGCTTCACGCGGTAAAATAAAATGCGCGGGAAAAAAGAGAGGAGATAAGAAAATCCCACAGGACTCTGTTACAATGGGTTTAGCAAAACTCAATCGTAACGAGGACACCATGGGACGAAAGAAGTGTATCATAGCGAGCCAAGCACGGCATACCCATTTTACCTAGGAACAGAAAATTCAGTTGCAGTATTACTACACAGGGACTAACGGATATAAGAAACTACGCTCGTCTTTGATGCTGGGCAAGCATGAGTCGACCATATGTCGTGAACTGAAACGAGGGAGGGCCGAGTATCTGAAGAGCGACCTGAATACCATGTGGAAGTATTGCGCGGAATATGCCCAGCGCGATGCCGAGGAGAAGGGATCGGCGAAGAGACCGGAACTGAAACTGGGGTATGACTGGGCCTTGGTGGAACGGATGACCCACCTGGTCAGGGACGAGGAATATTCGCCGAATGCCATCATAGCCGAATTCAACAACAACGGGTGGCCCAGTGAGAAAACCCTGTACAATTACATACAGGCAGGTTACATGGGAGAACTCACCGAGAAGAACCTGCTGTACGGCGGCAAGCAACACAAACCCAAGGGAGTGCCGAGGCCTTCAGGAAGGAGCTCGATGTGCTCGAGAGGCAGCTTGGGCCGGTGATCTTTAGGAAGCTGTTCAAAACGGTCAACGGGGGAGAATTCGCCGATATCGAGGGTATAGAGAAGTCGGCACTATCGAGGAAACAATGGCTGGTGCTCTATTTCGCCCATCCGTACAGCAGTTTCGAGCGTGGTACGAATGAAAACTACAATGGCATCATCAGGCGGTTCATCCCCAAGGGATCAGATATCGGGGCGTATACGAAGCAGACGGTACGCACCATACAGGATTGGATGGACTCCTATCCCCGCAAGATCCTCAAGGGGATGACTCCAAGGATGGCTCTCCAAGCAGAGCTCGGGCCCGAGCTCTGCTTGCCTAGGATACTGGAGGTAAATACGTGAAAAAGAAAAACGTGCAATCTACTTTACAGGAGACAGAGGGTCCTCCTCCCAATTTTGTACCTTTCAATTGCCATGAAATCCGGCTATACTTGCCCGAGGAGGAACCTGTGGCTTTAATTCCATTCTATAAACCGACACTACGCAGAAAAGACATGGATGCAGTACTGCAAACCATGGTAGATGAGCGTATTGGGCCAGGTGAACGAAAGAATGAGTTTTTGAAACAGTTTTGTATCTACATAGGTGCCAGTGATGGAATTGCCTTGAGGAGTTATCCTGATGCATTACGTGCTGCCTTGCTTGCTCTTGGGCTCACCCCAGGGGCAAAAGTGGGAGTAAGTGTTCTCTCTCCTTCTTTATATGCTTCAATAGCTAGAGAGCTCCAAATTGAGCTACTGCTTGGCGATATCGATACTGAAAGTGGTTGTCTAAGCCAAGAGGAAGCATTTCGTTTTGTCGAAGAAGGAGCACAAGCTCTCTTGATTCATGAACCGATGTGCCAAATTCCTTTGCATACAGATTACCGACAGCTCGGTATTCCAGTCATTGAGGATGTAAGCCAAAGTCTTGGCAGTTGCTTTGATGAAGAAAAAGCTGGTGGGTTCGGGGACCTTGTTGTCTGTGCACTTGAGGAAGACGCCGTAGTTAGTGCTGCTGGGGGAGCTGTATTGGCCACCATGCATGGGGATTATCAAAAGGCACTAAATACACTATTTAGCGAAGTGAGGGAGTATGTTGAACTCCCCGATATGAATGCTGCACTGGGAATGATCCAGCTATCCCACCTTAATGACCATCTAACCAAGAGAAGAGAGTTTTACACGCTTTTTTCTAAAGCACTGCTTAAAACCGTGCACAAATTGTATGGTATTGGAAATATAGATTTTAAACCAAATGGTTATGGGTTCTGTGTTGTGTTGGATTCCAGAGCAGAAGATGCAATCAAGTTTGCAAATAAGTATCAAGTTTCAGCACAGAAAACCTTTGCCGGTACCTTGGCAAAGGATTTCTGTGACCGATTCGATCTTTTTCCGAATGCTCTCCCTCCCCATCTCAGAGGAATATCGCTACCTCTCTACCCATTTTTGAAACAATCAGATACTGAGTTGTTGATGAAGGTCATCAGCCACCTACCCTAAGGAGCCAACCATGGAGCAGAGACAGGTTCGTCATGTATTGATCATTGCAAACTGGAGCAAGAAGTCATCCCATACCCTTTCTCAGATAATTGTCGACTATCTTGCGGGAAAGGGTATTGAGAGCAATGTGAGCCGTACGAACAAAGGCAACGAACCTTTGGTGGTTCAGAAGGATACCGATTTGGTCATCTGTCTCGGAGGTGATGGTACGGTACTCTACTGTGCTCGATATCTTCAGGATTTAGGGATTCCCATACTAGCCATCAATGTAGGAACATTTGGCTATATAACCGAAATATCAGTTGATGAGTGGAAAGAAGCAATTGATTACTTTTTGGAAGGCAAGAACACCATCAGCAGAAGGCTGATGATTAGGGTAGGGGTCTTCAGAAAAAATAAAAAGGTATTTACCGCTCATGGACTGAATGAAATGGTTGTCTCTTCAAGTGGTATCAGTAAGGTGGTCAGTCTCTCGCTCCGTATCGGATCGACCGAGGCAGGTTTTTTCCGTTCAGACGGCATGATCATTGCAACACCCACCGGTTCTACTGGTTACAGCCTGGCAGCCGGTGGGCCCATATTGGATGTGGACCTTACTTCCTTGATCATAACCCCCATCTGCCCGTTCACCCTATCGAACCGACCACTGGTCGTAAGCGGCGATTCAACCATCACACTGACAATACCCAAAGGCCAGCGAACTGGTTTGATGCTCTCCATTGATGGCCAACAGAATTTTTGTTTGCAGGAAAATGACATAATCACCGTGGAAAAATCACAGAGCAAAGCACTATTGGTCGCAAGCGAAAGACGTAACTACATAGAAGTATTACGTGATAAACTGAATTGGTCCGGGGGAGGATTGCATGCTTGAGCGGCTTGAAATACACAACTACGCATTGATAGAAGATTGTGCTATTGAATTTCCTGACGGTTTTACCGTTATAACAGGTGAAACCGGAGCAGGAAAGTCTATCATCCTGGGAGCTCTTTCCTTGCTTTTGGGAGAGAAAACAGAGGTACAGTCCATTCGCAGTGGTCAGAAGAGTGCAACCGTTAGAGCTTCATTTGCGCTAACACCTCCTTATCCTTCCAATCTTGTTGCGTATCTTGAACGTGAGGGAATTTCAATTGAGGAAGAGAGTCTGATTGTAAGCAGGACGATCAAAAATTCCGGACGTTCTTCAGTATCGTTGCAAGGACGACTTTCCAGCCGCTCTGAGTTGGCCGCAATCGGCAAGGAATTACTCGATATCAGTGCACAGAGGGATCACCAGAGCCTACTTAGTGGAGCTAACCAGCTTGCAGTACTGGATACGTACGGAAATTGTACGGAGGAGAAGAATGCATACCGTTCCGCGTATGAGTCGTATCAAGCGTTGAAAGCTGAATTAGAGAAAAAGAAACAACAACTTGAACAATCACAAAAGGAAGAAGATTTTCTCCGATTTGCCGTTGATGAGATTGCAAAAATTGACCCGAAAGTCGGGGAGGATGACCAAATTACAGAGCAGGTCCGAGTTATTGCAAGCTACGAACAGATCCATGAATCATTAAGCTCAGCCATAAGAGCTCTCCATGAAGGGGAGATGGGGGCAAGTGCTCTTGCTTCACTCGCTCTCGCACGCACACAGATTATGAATGCAACAAAAGCTGATCCATCCTTGGATGAGTATGTCTCTCGTCTTGAGAGTGCTACCATTGAGATTGAAGACATCTATGAGAGCATTCGTGACTATCGTTCTTCCATGAGTTACAGTGAAGAAGAACTCGACCGGCTACAAGGCAGGCTTGCCTCTCTGCAACGGTTGAAAAAGAAATATGGTCATACCATTGAAGCGGTCTGCTCATTCTACCAGGAGAGCCAGAGCCGTCTCAACTTCACCGAGGAACAGGAAATCTGGTTGAGTAAGCTGGAAAAACAGATTGCTGGTGCAGCTGATTTGGTAGAAAGCAAAGCACAGATCCTTTCAGAAAAACGCCGGAATGCGGCACAAATCTTGGCTTTCCAGGTCGAACAGAAGCTTAAGACTTTGGGAATGAAAGAGGCTATATTCGCCATCACCTTTGCCCAAGTACAGCCGGGACCTCAAGGAATTGATGAGGTAAGCTATGAAATTTGTGCAAACCCTGGAATTGAGATGCGTTCCATCAAGGACGTAGCCAGTGGGGGAGAACTCTCACGCATTATGCTGGCTGTGAAAACCAGCTTATCAGAGAGTGATGCGGTTCCCACCCTGATCTTTGACGAGGTTGATGCGGGTATTGGAGGCAGTGTAGCAATCTCTGTTGCCGACCAACTGGTGAACCTGAGTCATTCTCATCAAGTAATTGTCATTACTCACCTAGCTTCCATTGCCAGTAAGGCTGATACCCACCTGGTGGTACACAAGGAGATACGAAATCAGATGAGTTATTCCATGATCAGGAGTGTGGAAAAGGAAGAACGACAGAAAGAAATAGCAAGGATGCTCAGTGGTGATGACTCAAGTAGTGAAAGTCTTGGGCATGCAAAAAAGCTACTGCAAACGAGGAGGAGCTGATGGAGTATTACAAAGCAGACAATGGGTTTGCCTACGGTAAAGAAAATGAGATTCCCTTAGCACGGGTTACGATGCGCCCCCTCGGGGATAAGCGTATTGCAATCGACCACACCTATGTCTCCCCCAGCCTAAGAGGGCAGGGGATTGCAAGGAAGTTGATGATGCTTGTCGTAGAACAGGTAAAAAAAGAAGGAAAACTAATTGTTCCCCTTTGTTCCTATGCCCGGATGATTCTTGAAGAAGATCCTGAGCTTGCCAAGTTGATTGCCAATTAATTGATATAAATATCAAAGTTCAATTCTTTTGCCAGCGCATTGATGGATGCGATGTCTTCTTTCTGTGGTTGCCTCTGCATGCTGACATAGGGATACACCGTATTCTGAAGAGCTGTCAAATCAGGCTGGAATCCTCGTTTTCTGACAATCTGTAAGAACTCCAGAATGAAACGTATATTGCTCTCATAGAGACCATGTTCCTGAATTTTTTCACCTAGGTTGGTCATCTGGGTATGGAAGATGGAAGCAACCAAATCGATATCTGGTTGCTTGCCATACTTCTTGAGGAAGTCAAGCATCAATGCGAAATTCTGTTTGTATTCATCCCACTTTTCAAGGCTGTCATACATGAACAAGCTCTTGATTGAACTCAAGGATGAGCCAATCAATTCCTCATAGAGAGATCCCATCGGTAGATACGGTACGTTTTTTGCCAATGTGGCATAGTGAAAAATATTTATTGACAATTTTCGGAGTGCTTCGTAGTCAAGGGTGCACACGCTTCTGTCAATTTGGTCGAAAAGATGGTCACGCATACGCAGAGGAATCTGTTTATGTCCAATATTGGTGGTTTTAACCGTATCGGTCCCTCTCTCCTGTACTTCCATGATATATTCAAGTGTGGCTTGCTTTGGATTTGGGTCACGTGCGGTGCAGATGAATTGTGTAAGCGTTTCTTTGTTGGTAACCAAAAGCTTTTCAGTATGTTCATCAACTTTCGTGTAGGATTCCAAGCAGAACCATCCGTAGGTGTCCCTATAGTCCTGTTTCTGTGCAATACGACGGTTGAGCGTAAAGAAAAGCGCTGATTCCACTTCGCCAGAAAGATTCTTTAGAATTTCCTTTGCGATTGTCTTGCCGCTTCCGTCCTGCTTTCTGTTGGCAACCGCCTTATCCAGGTCTTCCAAAAGTTGCTTACGCAAGTCTCTTTTGCTGAAGGGATTGTATAAGTCTACAGCCATGAGAGCGTAGGCAATATTCTGTTTTGGTTCCAGTCCGGCTAGGTCATTGAAAAACCACCCACAGCTGGTGAAGGAAAAATGCTTGTATTTCTGTCCTTCCAATAGCATTGCCAAGGTATGCTTAGTCTCTACATCACTTGTATAGGGGGAGAGGAAGCTATCCATATCTTTGAGCTGACTGGCAACGACCGAGAATTGATAGAGCAACTCTTTTGGGTCGATATCTTTGCCCAAGGCCTTTTTCACTTCTATCATGAAGATTGCATCAATCTCTTTTGAGAGGTTATCGAAAGCAAGACGGAGTGGCGTCCTCCACTCTTGGTTCCAGTTCTCATCTCCACCCGTATGACAACCACAATCCTTGTACCAACGGGAAACCCCATGGCTACAGGACCAGCTGGTGCCCTTTGCTTCTTCCCCTTCATGCAGGTAAGCCAGTTCTGTGGCAGGATGATCCTGCAGATATGTTGCATAGTTGGTGAACGTGAAATCATCATGTTCCTCAACCTTCTTTATCAGTGCAGAAAGGGCCATATCACCATAGGGCTCATGATGACCATAAATCTCTCCATCTGTTGCAGTATGGAGTAGGTGGGGTTTTTCTTCTTGCTTGATGGCAACAATGCGTTGGTAGAGCGAGTCAGCATCCCTCAGATAGTGGCCAAAGCTGATGCCTTCAGCCATCTGAGAATTGTAGAAGAATGCACTGATAGTCTGTCCCTGGGTTCCTTGCAGGAGGAAAGGTCGGTCGTAGGGGGCACCTCTGCCTTCCAGTTCAATCCTTCCTTTTCCCTTGTCTTCAATTGCCTTGCACTGCCAAGGGGAGAGTATTACATAGGAAACCCCCTCTTCAGCAAGAATGTCGATGACCATAGGACTAATTGCTGTCTCCGGCAACCAGATTCCATCAGCTTTCCGGGAGAAACGCTGTGCAAAGTCTTCTAGTCCCCAACGGATCTGGACTCTTGCATCCTCCTCGGTACACAGGGGAAGTATGGTGTGGTTATAGGCCTGGGCTATAGCGTTGCCGAAACCAAGGCGTTCTTTACTCAGTTTGTCTGCTTCCAGGATGAGCCTATAGGTATTCTGATGATACTTCTCCATCCAACTAAGCAGGGTAGGCCCAAAATTAAAGCTCAGGTAGGCATAGTTGTTGGTAAGGCTTAGGATTCTCCGAACACCGGAGAGGTATCTTGAGAGGCTGTTTGCCTTGTAGCAATCTGCATGTATACGTTCATTCCAGTCTGGGAACGGGCTTGCTGTGAGCTGTTTGCCGATGAGTCCCGTCTGGGGATTTTCTCTTGGTGGTTGATAGAAATGTCCATGGAGAATCAGGGACGTCTTGTTTAGTTTATTTGTTTTCATATACCTTTGGAAGTATATCATAATAATAAGTAGCCGGACTACCATTTGGCGCATCATCTTGCACATTGTTGCGTTCTGGTAAATGATACGGTAGGAGGAAGCCATGAGTATTCATATTGTTGCAGATAAAAACAGTGTTGCAGATACTATTTTATTACCTGGTGATCCACTCAGAGCAAAGCATATTGCACAAACCTATTTTACTGATGTGGTACAGTACAATGAGATTCGGGGAATGTATGGATTTACCGGTCTGTATCATGGACAACGTGTTTCTGTACAGGGAACAGGGATGGGCATGCCTTCATTCTCTATTTATGCCCAGGAGTTGATTGACAGCTATGGAGCCAAGCGCTTGGTACGTGTAGGAACCTGTGGAACCATGAGTGAGTCACTCAACCTTAAGGATGTACTTATTGTCCAGGGAGCTGATACTGACAGTGGAATGAATATGAGCCGGTTTGGCTCTTACCAATTTGCACCTACTGCTACCTTTTCCTTACTCGCACGTGCCCATGAGAATGCAAGGAAGATGGGAATCGGGTACGCCGTGGGAAACGTTTTTACCAGTGACCAGTTCTACGACATACAAGGTGATGAGAAAAAAGCAATTGCGCAATCGTTGGGAACGATGGCAGTCGATATGGAGACGTGTGAACTCTATACGCTTGCCCATCTGAAGGGGATCGAGGCCCTGACATTGCTTACCGTCAGTGACTCCCTGCTTAGCGGAGACCAGGTTGCTCCGAAGGAGCGACAGACCACTTTTGACTCGATGGTTGATTTGGCCTTGCAGACACTCTTTGAGTGAGGGCAAAAGAGTGATTGGTTGACTAAGAACACTGATTCTTTTACGATTGCCCTAAAGAACATCTGTTAAGATACTTTTTGGGAGTAAGCATGATTCTCATCAATATTGATTCCTTGTCTACTACCGAGCTGCAATACATCGCCCAGCAGGAATGCTTGGAGGATTGGCAGACGCTTAATCGAAAGGAGCTAATCGACGCATTGGAAGAAGCCTTCGGCGAACAGGACGATGAAGTCTCTTCGGCACAGAAGGGGAAAATCCATAGAAACAGATTTTGCAACTCCCTCACGGACTATCGGGGGGATAAGCAGAATTTGAGCGATCTTCCTGGCGTTGAACAGTTGCCTGAAACCTATTTGGATACATCTATTCATCTCTTGCTTCGTGACCCTCAATGGGCCTATGCCTATTGGTCTTTATCGCCAGCTTCCCAGCTGATGGTCTTCGGTGACGATGGACAAGTTCAAAGTAGCCTTTTCCTTCGTATACAGGAAACCAAACTGGAGAGTGGGGATGTAATAACCTTTGACATTGTGGTCGACCGCGAAGATACCCAGTGGAACATTAATCTACCCAATATGGGTTCCTCCTATCTGGTGGATCTTTGTTGGCGTGACCGAAAGGGGAATGAGATGTCTTTAGCCCAGAGCAAGAGTGTGGATACCTATCCTGCCTATTGGCAGAAGTATAGGGAAGAGATGGTGGAAAATTACTCCTTATTCCTTTCAAATTTCTCTTCCCTGGTAACCAAGGAAGGGGAGATTGTTGATAATGCAGTAATCAGGGAACTCGCACAGCATCTGAGCAAGGGGGTACTATAATGTCCAAACTGTCAATTGCATTCATTTTGAATGCCCATCTCCCCTTTGTCAGGCATCCTGAATACCCACGATTCCTCGAGGAAGATTGGCTCTTTGAATCCATTAGTGAGAGTTATCTACCTTTATTGAGAATGTTCAACCGGCTTGTGCAAGACAAGATACAATTCAAAATGACTATAAGTTTTTCTCCTACACTTTGCTGTATGCTCACTGATGCTGTGCTTCAAGAACGATTCCTTGAGTATCTTGAGCTTCATATTGAACTGGGGGAGAAAGAAGTCTTACGATGCTCCAAGGAACAACCTGAATTCCTCGAGATGGCCCAATTCTATCTTGATCAAACACGGGAGAACTTGAGTGACTTCCAAGATCGATATCGGGGCAATATCTTGGAGGGTTTCAAGGCGCTGGAGATGAGTGGTCATCTGGAATTGGCAACAACTGCTGCAACACACGCCTATCTTCCTCTCTACAAGGACTACCCGACGGCGATCAATGCACAGGTAGAACTGGGTGTACAGTCCTTCCTTACCACCTTCGGCCATCTTCCAAAAGGATTCTGGTTGCCGGAGTGTGGGTATTATCCCGGCCTTGAGGAATCATTGAAGTACCATGGTATCTCCTGGTTTCAGACAGCCAGCCAGAGCATGTTGCTCTCTCCTGACAAGGTTAAGTATGGCACCTACCGTCCTGTGCAGTGTCCAAACGGTGTAGCTACCTTCTCTAGGGATTTCCAGACCACCAGTTTGGTATGGTCCAATACCTCCGGCTATCCTACCGATCGTAAATATCGTGAGTTTTACCGTGATATTGGCTATGATCTTCCCATGGAGTACATCAAGCCTTATATCCATGAGCCTTCAGTTAGGGTATTCACGGGGTACAAGTATTGGGCAATCACTGGCCAGACTGACCAAAAAATTCCCTATCGTCGTGATCTTGCGCAGAAGCGTGTGGCAGAGCATGCAAGGAATTTCCTGTACAACGTAGAAAAGAGAACCAAGACTCTGGAAAATGTACTGGACAAAGATCCTGTATTTACCTTGGGCTATGATACTGAGTTGTTTGGCCACTGGTGGTTTGAAGGGATCGATTGGATTGAGCAAGTGATTCGTCAGAATGCAGAGAATGAAAAACAGGTATCCTTTGTGTCTCCCTCTGCTTTCCTGGCAAAAGAAAAAGACACACTGCAAACGGTACGACCTGCATTCTCCTCATGGGGACAGGGCGGCTACAGTGCAGTTTGGCTTGATGGATCAAATGCTTGGACCTACCGGCACATTCATAAGGCCATCGAGAGGATGGATGAACTTGCTGTTCGATTCAATGACCAGATTAGCCTGAAACAGAGATTCCTTAATCAGGCTGCAAGGGAAGTACTGCTTTCCATGGCAAGTGACTGGCCATTTATCCTATTCAACAAGAGCAGTACCGAATATGCCCAGAAGCGAATAGGAGATCATCTGAAAAACTTCAATGTTGTCTATGGCAATATGTGCAAAAATGCCGTGAATACCGAGTGGTTGGTAAAGGCAGAAAAGCGAGATATTATCTTCAGCGACATCGATTACAACATCTTCAATCCTGAACGATAAATAAAAAATTTGCATTGATTGGTCCCCTTCCTTTTTGGAGGGGGATTTTGTTTGCCCAGCATGGGCAATAACTTGGTGGTGAAAGTCCACTGTGGGTGCGGTACTGCCAAGGGCAGAACCACTAGCTCAAGGCAAGTGCAAGCATGTGAGTGCTTGTGTGAAGGAAGCCGGCGGCAAAGTCCTGAGCCAACGAACAGAAACTGGATACAAGGCCGGTTGACCGGATGAGTCTACAAAATGTGACGAAGTCCAACCGCGAAGTCAACAGGTAAATCCAGTGGCCGCATGGGATGAAAGTTATTGCCATTAACTGGGGAGGTCTGCGTCCTGTCCTCTAGCCTGCAATACCGGTGATGACGGGGACAAGGCACATGGAGTGTCAAAGCAACATGTGCTGCTCGGCCGCAGAAGTCAGCAGAGGCCATAGTAGCGGCATCGGAATGTCGTGAAGGGCCGAACGATCGAACGCTCTTGGGAGCGAAAACGCCAACCTGTTGCAAAGGGAGGAAGAGAAGATTGCGAAAACCAAGCGACCGGCTCGGAACCTGTATTTGTACAGCAGGAGAGGAAGGAAACTATGACAAGAGAAGGCATGGCAGTGCCGAACACCACGCTTTGTGAGAAGCTCGTTTCCGATGACAACCTGACCAAGGCCGCCAAGAAGGTCAGGTCCAACGATGGGGCACCAGGCATTGACGGCATACCGGCCGAAGATGCATTGGTGTACCTGCTGGAAAACCAGGAAAGGATTGTCAGCGAGATTATCACGAGGAAGTACAAGCCGAGTCCGGTGAGAAGGGTCGAGATACCCAAGGCAAACGGCAAGAAGAGACTGCTGGGCATCCCCACCGTAAGGGACAGGATAGTCCAGCAAGCGTTGGTACAGGTGCTGACACCAGTGTTCGAGCCGACATTCTCGGATTTCAGCTTCGGCTACAGGCCGAACCGGAGTGCAGAGGATGCGGTGAGACTCGCTCAGCTCTACATGTCCGAGGGCTACAACCACGTTGTGGATCTCGACCTTTCCAAATACTTCGATACCGTAGACCATGATATCCTCATGGGACTGGTGGACAAGGACATGGAAGACAAGGACATTAGGAGGCTAATCTTTGTATTCCTCAAGGCAGGGGTTCTGTACAGGGACAAACTGGAGAAAACCGAACTAGGTGTTAGCCAAGGAAACCCATTGAGCCCACTGCTTGCAAATGTGTACCTTACGCCGTTTGACAAGGAGATGGAGAAGAGAGGACTGAGATTCGTCCGCTACGCCGACGATTGCCAGCTTTTCACCAAATCCGATTACGCGGCCGCGCGTGTGATGAAAAACGCAACGAAATATCTGGAAGGCAAGCTGAAGCTGAAGGTGAATGTCGAAAAGACTGAAGCCAGAGAAGCAATAGGTTCTTGTTTTCTTGGGTTCACCTTCATCACACTGGGAAGCAAGGAAGACGGAAGAGGGGTGTGCAGACCAAGGGGTAAGAAAATCGAGGGCCTCAAGGGTAGACTCAAGGAGATAACCAAGAGGAACCGAGGAGTGTCGATACATCAGGTAATCAGGGAAATAAACGAAACCATGCTGGGTTGGCTTGCCTACTATGCACGGGGAAGTATCATGAATTGGCTGACAAAAGAACTCCTCCCTTGGCTGAGGCGAAGGATACGGCAATACCTGTGGAAGATTTGGAAGACTGCCAAAAGTCGGAAAAGGCACCTCAGGAAAGCCGGAGTGCCCGAATGGCATATTAAGAAAGACCTAGGGTGGTCATCGCGTAGTTATTGGAAAATGAGTATAGTGATGGGCAGCTTGGTAACCAATAAAATGCTGGTCGAGTACTTTGGATTGCGAGACTTCGAAAACATCTTCAGGGGTTGGCACAAGAAGAGAATGGAGCGTGACTATGAGCTCGACTTCAATGACTACCTATGTAGGCAGTATGAAGCAGAGCAAGAGACAAGGTTACTGATTGATGCATATCCATGCATCAATTGGTAATGTCGTTTGATTGAGCCGCCCGGTACCGAACGGTATGCCGTTGGTGGCGTGGGAGGTCGGAGCCGTGAGGCTCCTGCCTACCCGATTCTGTATTGAGATAAAATCGTGAAAATATCGCGAAAAGGTCTACGCTTGTTAAGCAATGAGTGACATTTTTATCCCATATACAGGTGGAAAGACTGGGATGTTTGGTTGTGCTGTAGTGGTAAGAAGTGTACATTTATGGATGTAAGTGGGAAAAAATCCCAAATAATGAATAAGGTGAGGAGCCTGGTCATGTTGACTGGTGAGTTTTACAACACCATAGACGACAAGGGTCGTATACTCATCCCTTCCCGATTGCGTAGTGCATTGGAAGGGGAGGCTCTCTATGTAACCAGGGGTCTAGAGAATTGTCTTTGGCTGATGCTTCCCACTGATTTCGAAAAACTTAAAAACACGATTATGAATGGTCCCGGTGCAATGTTCGATCGGAAACTTAGGATTTTGCAACGTGGCATGATTGCCCCGGCGCAGTTGTGTGAGTTTGACAAGGTAGGCAGGATCAACATCCCTCAGAGCCTCAGGGAGAGTGTCTCCCTTGCCGCGAAAGAGGATTCAGTACTCCTTGGCACCGGTAATTATCTGGAGCTCTGGAACCGTAATTCCTATGAACAATACCTGCATGCAAGTATGGACGAGTTCCTTGATGCAGCACAGTCGCTTAGTGAAATGATCAGGGAGGATTTCTGATGGAGTACGTACACTACTCAGTAATGACTCAAGAAATCCTTGAGTACTTGGTACCTCCCCAGGACCGGCCAGCGAAGATGGTCGACTGTACATGCGGTGAAGGTGGCCATACGTTCCTGTTCCTCTCCAAATATCCGAATCTGGAAGTTTTAGGATTGGACCGTGACCGTGAAATCCAGGAAAAAGCGATCAAGAGGATGGAATCCTTCGCCGATCGTTTTACCGCCAAGAATATCTGGTTTGATGATTTCTTTTCCGATTATCAGGAGCAGGACCTGGATCTGGTACTCTTTGACCTAGGAATTTCCAGTTTTCACTTTGAAGAGTCCGAACGAGGGTTCTCTTTCCGAAAGGGTGAAGAGCTCGACATGAGACTGGACAAGGATGCCCCGATCAGCGCGCAGGACGTGGTGAACGGATATCAAGAAAAACGTCTCGCGGATGTCATCTACCAATTTGGTGAGGAACGCTACTCCAGACGTATTGCTCGAGCGATTGTTGAGGCACGGAAGCTGCATAGGATAACCGGCAGTGAAGAGCTGGCCTCTATCATTTACAAGTCAGTTCCTCCCAACTATCGCTATGGAAGGATCCACCCTGCCACCCGAAGCTTTCAGGCAATTCGAATCGAGGTGAACCGGGAACTGGACAGGATAGAGCCTGCACTCAAGGGTGCGGTGGGCGCATTGAAGAGAGGGGGAAGACTTGCCGTCATCAGTTTCCATTCGTTGGAGGACCGACCGGTGAAGTGGCTGTTCAAAGGTATGGCAGAGGGGGATGCGGCAACCATAAAAATCCTCACGAAAAAGCCTTTGATCCCCAGTGAAAATGAAGTGAGAGAGAACCCAGCAAGTAGGAGCGCAAAACTAAGAATTATCGAAAAGCTTTAAAAGGAGGCGAGGTATGGTACAGGACTGGTACACCGTGGAGATTGACAGACAACCGTCTGCAAATCGCCATCATGCTGAACGCCTCCAACATGTCATGATCCTGGTTATGTTGCTTTTCCTTATGGTGGCTATTTTCCTGCCACTCTGGCAGCGGGGAATCAATCGCTCACTTGAAGTGGAATATCAGACGCTCTTGGAGAATCGCAAGGCATTGGAAGAGGAGCAACAGGTCCTGATGGCAAGTATTTCCTCCCTCAGCATGCCTGAAGCCTTGGCCGATGGTGCATGGAGGGAAGATATTATATTCCAGCCCATCAAGGCAGAGGCAGTGCTCCGCATCTCAAGGAGCATCCAATGAACAACTACCAACATATCGACCAGTTCGCCTTTAACTCCTTATCGATTGCTTCCCTTTGTCAGGCAACTTGCATCAGAAGTACTTCCACGCGGATTGTTGATGTACAAATAGACAGCAGACTTTGTTCTCAGGGAAGTCTCTTCTTTGCCTTGAAAGGGGAGAATACCGACGGTTTTGCATACATCAAGTCAGTTTCTGAAAAAGAAGCGGCGGCAGTCGTTGTACCGACTGAACGTGCTCAAGAAGCCATGCGAATGTGCGAATGTGCAATCCTCATAAGTGATGATGTGTTGGGAAGTCTGCATGCCCTCTCCCGGTCTTACCTCTCCCTATTCCCTCAGTTGACAACTGTAGGAGTCACGGGAAGCTGTGGAAAGAGTACCACGAAGGAAGCAATTGCCTGTATTGCAGGACAACTCGGACCTACTGCAAAGACCCCCGGTAACCTCAACAGCGAATACGGTCTTCCCTTGAGTACCTTCTCCTTGGAAAAACAGAGCCGCTATGGAATTTTCGAGATGGGCATTGACCATGTCGGAGAGATGGACAGAATGGTCTCCATCCTCAACCCCAACATTGCACTGTTGACGAATATTGGAATTTCCCATCTTGAGAAGTTTGGGAGCCAGGTGATCATTGCTCAGGAGAAGGCGAAAATTTTTCACCCAGAACTTGAGGCTGGTTTTGTGAGTCGTTCCTGCAAACATCTTCAACTCATTGAGAAATATGCCTCAAGAACACTGCATCGGTATGATACGAATGCGGTACAGGCTGTTAACATGGGGTTGGAAGGGTGGTTGGTGACCTATGGCGGAGAGCCCTTCCAGATCAGGGCAGTAGGAAAGCATTTGCTCGAGGATGTCGTTGGTGCCATCGAGATAGGAACCTATCTTGGAGCAAACCCGAGAGAGATTGCCCAAGCCTTGGAAGGGTTTACACCGATGCAAGGCAGAAGTTCGGTGCATAGAAGCGATATTACCATTATCGACGATTCCTATAATGCCAGCTTGGATTCCACGAGGAGCATCCTCTCCTATATCTCCAACCTCAGGTGGAATGGGGAAAAGAAAGTGGTGCTTGGACCGATGAAGGAATTGGGTAACCAGTCTCGATTTGCCCATCGCTCCGTCGCGAATCTGCTCGCAAGATCCTCATTTGGCAGGGCATACCTCTATGGGAGTGAGATGGCAGATGCTGCAAACCAGCTACGACAACTTGGCTATGCAGACAAGGTTTCTTTCACAGAAAATTTCGAGGAGTTGGAAGAGAGTGTCGAGAAACAAAGCAATCGGGGAGACCTGTTCCTGCTCAAGGCCTCTCGCTCTGTTGGTATGGAGCGCCTGATTCCTGGCTTGACCGAATATGCTACAAGGAGGCCCCTACGGTATGCCTGATAGGTTGTTGCTCCTACTTGTACTTTCCTTTGTCGTAACCTTCGTAATCTCGAAGGTTCTGTTGTCTTTTGTAAAAAGGAGCGACATAGCAGTAAAACCGGAGCTCAGGGCCTTCCAGAAGCAAAAAGCAGGTACTCCTGTCCTCGGCGGTCTGGCATTCACCCTGGGGACATTGTTGGTCTCCTTGTTTGATCCAGCGTTGGCTGAGCCTCAGCTGTTGTTTCCCTTGCTTGCCTTGGTGCTTTTTGCCGGTATCGGGTTCCTCGACGACCACATGAAGAGCAAACGTTCCAACGGGGATGGCTTGCCTTCATTGGTGAAACTGTTACTGCAGATGCAGGGAGCGGTATTGCTCCTGGTCTTGGCCAAGGGGCAGAACCTGCTTGATACCCGTATTGATTTGCTGGTTTTTCAACTTGATCTGGGGATTGGGTACTACTTGTTTGCTTTGTTCTACATTCTCTATTTCGTAAACGCTGTAAATATTACCGATGGGCTCGATGCACTGGCTGCAGGAAGCAGTCTTCCTATGCTTTTACTGCTTGTCATGCTCTCGTATAAACAGGGGAGCCTCGCTTCCAGTGCGTTGCTTGGGTCCTTGCTTGCCTTTCTCTTCTTTAATCTCCCTCCTGCCCGATATTTCATGGGGGATTGCGGAAGCCATGCGCTCGGAGCCTATATAGCAATATCGGCACTGTTGATGGGGTGCGAGCTTGCACTGTTCCTTGCGAGCGGGCTGTTCCTGCTTGAACTTGCATCCAGCCTGATTCAGATAATCTCCATAAGACGGTTTGGTCGCAAGGTATTTATCATTGCGCCACTTCACCACGCCTATGAACTCAAGGGAGTGAAAGAAGGCCGTATTGTCATTGCTTTCACCCTTGTCTCCTGGTTGTTTGCAGCAGTCTCATTGCTGATAAGTAGGTGAACGCCATGGATATACGAAGGGAATTTGATGACTGGCAACAAAGAGAAGAACCACTTGAGGAAGGGGGAGGGAACCTGAGTGCCTTCACCTTTTTATGTATTGTCATCCTTATCACCTCCCTCGGCCTTACCATGCTGTACAGTGCATCATACAATGAGGCGCTCATCCATGGCCTTCCTCATCACTACTTCTTTACCCGGCAGCTGATGTTCGTTGCCTTGGCCTTGGTTGGATGGCTGGTCATTCGTTATATACCGCTCCGCTGGATTGAGAATATCTCCTACTTGGTTCTGGCCCTTTCAATTCTATTATTGTTGATGACTCTCTTTTCTCCTTTTGGACAGGAGCGACTTGGTTCCAAACGTTGGCTGCAGATAGGTCCTCTCCCTTCTTTTCAGCCTTCAGAATTTGCAAAAGTGGGAATAATCCTTTTCTTTGCAAACTATTACAAAAAAGATCGCAGCACACAATCCATTATCAGGCGTTATGCTCTGCCCATTGCAACCAGCTTGTTGATAACATTGCTGATCTTCCTACAGAGAGACTACTCCTCAGCGCTTCTGTTTCTGGGGATCAGTTTTGCCATGTTGATTGCCAGTGGATTCAAGCTCCTTCATATGGTCATTCTCCTTGCATTCCTGGCTCCCCCGGCACTAGTTGCCCTGTTCAGCCAATCCTACCGTGTGAAGCGTATCTTCTCATTCCTGTTTCCTTCCCTTGATCCCAGTGGAATGAACTATCAGGTGCGTACCGGGCTGAAGGCAATCTCCTCAGGGGGATTGTTTGGGGTTGGGCTTGGAAACGGCTCCTACAAGCTTGGGATTCTCCCAGAAGTCCAGAGTGACTTCATCTTTGCATCAGTATGTGAGGAATTGGGTTTTGTCGGTGGTGCTTTCATTCTTGCACTTTTTCTCATGTTTGCAATTTTGGGTTATCATGCGAGCCGCCGGATGCAAGACAGAGATCGTTTTCTTAGCCTAGCGGCCTTCGGTTTGACCAGCATGGTGCTTTTTCAAGCAGTTCTCAATTTGGGAGTAGTTACTGCCTTGTTGCCACCTACAGGTATTCCTTTGCCGTTTTTCAGTCAAGGGGGAACCAACCTTTTGGTGATTTTACTCAGTTGTGCTCTGTTGTACCGAATTCTGTTGATTAGCAGCGGCAGGATACCTCTCTATAAAAGTTCCTTGGATAAAGAGGAGCGAACAGAGATTCAGTTTCCCGCACAAGGGGGCGTTGAATGAGACGTGTATCGCTCAAGGTGAAGCTGACTGTGCTGTTGCTCCCCTTGGTTGCATTCATGGCACTCGTAACCCTTCGATCCCTTCCCCAGTTCAAGATTACAACCATACAGGTTGCTGCTGAGAGTGGAAGTGGGAAAGTTCCTGTTTCACTAAAGGAATCTCTTGCCTCCTTTGTAGGGCTTTCTCTCTTTGAATTGGACCTCTATCGTTTAGAGCGGGATTTGGGGGAATATCCGACTGTGTCCTCTGTTCAGCTCCAAAGAAAATTTCCTTCCTCTCTTCTGGCAACAATATTTTTAATAGCAAGTTCTGCCTTGGTACAGACAAGTGATGGAAAAGAGACGTATTTGGTTGATGGAACTTCGTTGGTGAGGATTCCTGAAGAGGATATCGGTGCATGGAAACAGGAATTGGTAACAATCGAGGTGCCTAATTCCTATGCACAGATGCTCTCTAGTTATGGACTTGACCGTTCATTTCATCAGGTGATGGAGTTGGCAAATTCTCTCGAAGAGAAAACTACCTTGATAACAAGTATAAAATACGATAATAATAGTAGTAACAGCTTTGGAAAGATGGTTTTGGAAATCTCGTCCCTCAATGCCCAGATTTGGGTGAGGGAGTCTGTAGGAGCGGCCCAGATACAAGCAGCCGTGGCACTGGTCCAACAGGACCAGAAGGATATACTTTCCTTCCTCAGCTCGGACAAAAAGCGTTATGACCTCTATCGAGAGGGTTTGGTGCGCAGGTAATGAGACCGACCAGAAGGGGGTTGCTGTAATGGCTGGTGATAAGATGTTGATGGGTCTGGATATAGGCTCAAGCCGAACTAGATGCGTGATCGGCTCAGTGAGCCGGGATGGCCAGTTGATGGTCGACAGCATCTGTGAGCACTTCAGTGAAGGAGTTCGAGCCGGTTCCATCGTAAATATTGAACAGACCTTGAAGACCATCCAAACGGTGATCAACGAAGCAGAGCTCCAGGCAGGGGCAGAGATGAGTGAGGTCATCATCGGAATCGGTGGGGAGAATATCGTAGGAATTCCCAGCACCGGTGTGGTGGGAATCAATAGCAAGGACCAGGAAATCAAGCGGGAAGATATTTTTCGCAGTCTCGAGGTGGCCAGGGCGTTTGAACTACCCCAGGACCGAGAGATTCTTCATA
The DNA here is from genome assembly GCA_018399495.1 of Sphaerochaeta sp. Classification (GTDB taxonomy): domain Bacteria; phylum Spirochaetota; class Spirochaetia; order Sphaerochaetales; family Sphaerochaetaceae; genus Sphaerochaeta. The sequence continues at coordinate 176,745 of JAGYOG010000001.1, read as the reverse complement.
CATTGGTCCAAGATTTCCAGATTGATGGACAGATGGGCATCAAGGATCCCATTGATATGCTTGGACACCGGCTCGAGAGCCGTGTACTGATTGTTACTGCTTCTTCTGCAATCTGCCAGAATGAGCGTAAGTGTATCCAACGTTCTGGCCTGGTTGTGCAGAGAATGGTCTTGCAAAGCCTTGCGGATGCAGAGGTTGTCCTCAGCAGTGAAGAAAAAGAGATGGGTACAATTCTCATTAATATCGGTAGTGGTATCACCAATATGATTGCATATACCAATGGGGCCCCTGTCTATACAGGCGGGGTAAACCTAGGAGGTGACGCTGTCACCAATGATATTGCCTACATCCTGAACAAGACGCGGGGTACTGCTGAGCAAATCAAGTGTGAAAGTGGGCATAGTTATGTGCCTTCTGTCAGTAGTGAAGATATGGTACTCATTCCTCAAGTAGGAGGACTTCCTCCCATCAAAATGCCAAAGAAGGAACTCAGCAAGGTCATCGAACCAAGAATGGCTGAAATTTTCAGCCGATTGCAGAGTGAGTTGGAGAAGTCTCAAGTGCAAGGCTCCTTTGGTGGTGGAGTGGTATTGGTTGGAGGGGGAGCCCTGCTCAGCGGGGTTACTGAACTAGCCAGTGAGATTTTCCAGCTCCCGGCCAGATTGGGTTTTCCTGAGGCCATTGGGGGATTGGATCGGAGTTATATCAGTCCTCAGTATACGACGGTGCTTGGACTGATGAAGAGTGAAGCTCGTAAGGTACGGGATACTGCTACCGGGACACATTCACGCAAAGAGCGAACGCGTCGTAAAGAGGGTGGGGCGGTCTCAAAGCTCCGTGATTTTTTCAGGACACTGTTTTAAGCGTGCCCAAGGGCGAAGGAATAGAGTATGGATTTTGGAATGTTTGAAGTTGAGGATATGGTTCAGGATGAACAAACCACTGCCACGGTCATCAAAGTGCTCGGGGTTGGTGGTGCTGGGGGGAATGCGGTTAATCGTATGATTGCCAGCGGCTTGAAAAAAGTTCAGTTCGTTACCATGAACACTGATATGCAGGCCCTACAGCGATCCAATGCACAGGTCCGTCTTCCCATCGGCAAGGAGTTGACAGGAGGGCTTGGTGCTGGAGGCGTCCCCGAGGTTGGGGAAAAGGCAGCCCAGGAGAGCAAAGAGGACATCCGTCACGAGATTGAGAACGCCGACATGGTGTTCATCACCGCCGGAATGGGAGGCGGAACCGGTACCGGTTCCGCTCCTGTTGTTGCTGAAATTGCAAAGAGTTGCAATGCCCTCACTGTTGCAGTGGTAACCACCCCGTTTGCTTTCGAAGGAAAGAAGAAATTGTTGTTGGCACAGGCAGGCATTGAGAAACTGCGGAAGCAGGTGGATACCTTGATTATCATCCCCAACCAGTATTTGCTGAAAGTGGTGGAAAACAATACCCCCATCAAGCAAGCCTTCCTGATGGCAGACGAAGTGTTGTACATGGGTGTCCAAGGAATCAGTGAGTTGATTACTGAACCGGGGGAGATCAACATAGACTTTGCGGACGTCAGAACAGTTATGAAAGGCAAGGGTGATGCACTCATGGGCATTGGATTTGGTGAAGGTGCCAATCGCGCGGTTGATGCCGCACGTCAGGCCATAAACAATCCCTTGTTGGAAAATGCCAGTATAGAAGGGGCTAAAAGTGTTCTGGTTAATCTTTCCGGTAGTGACAATCTTACCCTCCAAGAGTACCAAGATGTTGTTGAGTTGGTGACCGACAAGTGCAGTGATGATGCACTGATCATTGCAGGTCAGGCCTTCAATCCTGAGTTGGGTGATCGGATCAAGGTAACGGTGGTAGCAACCGGTTTTGAACGGAAAGAAGAGGTAGTAGGTGCTGAAATACCAGAAATGGATATGGTCAAACGCCACTATGCGGCTGCCAAGGGGGGAGAGAAGAAACAGGAAGATGAAAAGCCAGCAGCCAAGAGTACCCAAGAGGATGAGGAAGCAATCCCAGCCATCCAGGTCAATCGTTGGCAGGATCTGCAAAAACAATTAGGCAAGGGGCCAGGCAGTAATCCCAATGATTATACCATCCCTGCCGTACTGAGGTACTCCAGGAATAAAGCAGAAGAGAAGTAGCTATGGCTCTCCCCGTTGACCAACTCTTGCTTGAAGAGTACGAGGATTATTTGATGCTGCAGCGTCGTTTATCCCATGCGACGCTGTCGGTCTATCTATACGAAGTTTCCCGTTTATTGGAAACTTCCCTACCTCTCGAAACGGTGGATGCAACACAATTGGAAACATACCTGATACAGGAGAGAAAACTGAGAAAACTTTCTGCGGCCAGCCTTGCAAAGACTCTCAGCGCTTTCAGGTCATTCTTTGCTTTCCTACAACTCCAGAAAATTCGTCAGGACAACCCTGTCCTATTGATCAGCCACTCACAAAAACCCCGTACACTTCCACAAGTGGCGAGTGTAAGCCAGGTTGATACACTCCTTGAGAGTATAGATACTGCTTCTCCGCTAGGATATAGGGACCGAACCCTCTTTGAGTTGATCTACTCCTGTGGATTGAGAATCAGCGAGGCATGCAATCTGGAGGTTTCTGATTACCAGGATGGGAAATTGAGAGTGCTGGGGAAACGGGATAAACTACGCATTGTTCCAGTGGGAGAAGTGGCAGCCCAGTATCTAAAGGTGTATCTCAAGGATATCCGTCCTATACTTGTGGGTATGCGTCTCGCTACCAAGGCCCTTTTTGTCGGACGTAGAGGAAAAAAACTTACCCGGCAGGCGGTGTACAAACGGTTTGTAAGTTACTGCGAGGAGTGCAACCTTGATGCAAAGGTACATACCTTGCGTCACAGTTTTGCCACCCACCTCCTCGAAGGTGGTGCAGACCTTAGAAGTGTCCAGGAACTGCTTGGTCATGCAGATATCAAGACAACGCAGATCTACACCCATGTGGATACTGCTTCCCTGCAGCATGCTTACGATGCGTACCATGACGAGCAAGGGAACGAGGAGTAAGCGTGAGTGTATTGTGGATTCTCTGCCCAATCATCGCCTTTGGGGCGGCGATTGATGCCATCGCTGGAGGTGGAGGCCTGATTACTTTGACGGCCTACGTAGCAGTGGGTCTTCCCCCGACAACTGCCTTGGGGAACAATAAGTTTGCCTCAGCAAGTGGAACATTGGTTGCAACCATCCAATACCTAGCCAATAAACAGGTCAGCTTCTTGGTCGGAGGTATTGCCATTGTGACGACCTTCATTGGTTCTTCGTATGGCTCGTTCCTGGCGACACGGTACGCCTCAACATATCTCTCCTATCTTTTGATCATCCTGGTTCCCTCCATCGCCGTCTTTATGTTGGTGAACCCAAATTTTGGGAAAGCCCAGCCAAGGGGGAAATCTTTTACCTTGTTGCTCAGTGGAATTACCGGTTTGGTAGTGGGAATGTATGACGGCTTTTTTGGACCAGGTACGGGAATGTTTCTCACCATCATCTTTACCGCGGTACTTGGGCTTGACCTGCTTAAGGCATGTGGGACGGCACGAATCGTAAACCTTGCTTCCAACATCGCAGCATTGTCCATGTTTCTCTATCATGGGGCAGTCGATTTCTCCATTGCGATTCCTTGTGCCGTTAGTGCCATCATTGGCGGATACATCGGAAGTCATATGGCGCTTAGGATTGGTCAGAAGGTAGTGAAACCGGTCATGCTACTGGTGCTTTCCCTGTTGCTTATAAAGGTTGTCGTCGAAAGGTTCTGAAGCAATACTCCTCCTTTTTATCTTCCAGAGTATGAAACTTTCTGTGTTGTTGGCGCTTAGCCTCCTCCCACTCTCCTGTGAACAGCGGATAAAACTGGCCTTTTCTGGTATAACACTGCAAGAACTTGCTCATCGTGGGGCAAGTATATCCCGGGTACAAAGGATGCTCCAATTTCTCCAGGAAGAGCAAGCGGTGCAAGTCTGTTTTTGGGGAATGGAGGGGTATCCTTCAATGCTCTACCAGATGGAGAACCCGCCGTTCAGAATCATGTACACCAAAGTATTGCCCGACGATTCCTCTCAGTTGCTCACCCTTTGTGGAACCCGCTATCCCAATGGGATGGGTGCTCAACGGGCTTATCGGTTTGCTCTTGAAGTTTGTGCCAACAAGACCACATTGGTGACAAGCAATAGCCGTGGCATTGATCGGACCGCTCTTTATGCCGGTCAGGACCTGAAAGTCAATTCGTTTGTCATCTGTGATTGTGGTTTGGCGACAAAACGCGTTAAGGCATACCGCTCAATTCCCACTGTTTCGTTGCTCTCCCCTTATGAACCTGATGATGTGGCATACCCATCCCGTTGTTTGAGCAGGAATATGCTCTCCACAGCTTTGGGTATCGCCACCATGGTTGTCCAGGCACCCGAAAAGAGTGGCTCTCTGCATTGTGCAACTTCGGCACTGGACCAAGGAAAGGATGTGTTTGTCCACCGTGAAGGAATAGATGGTGGGGTTATTGACGGTGGGGTGACTTTTTTGTCTCAGATGGGAGCTTCTTCAATTTCTACGTTTTCTGAGCTTGCTTCGCACCTTGAATGGAAGAGTACGGTTGCCGTGGTGGAACAACGAGGAGGAGCCGGAACATTGTACCGATTTGGAAACGCATGGTATAGTCTTGAATATGCATGAATCCTTGATCCAGGAGTTCCTGGAAACGCAGAAACAAATTCGTGGTCTCAGTGACCATACACTGCTTGCGTACAGGCGCGATTTGGAACAGCTCTCGGCATATTTCTCTTCGCTTGGGATTGGTATGGCAGAGGCTGGAAGGGAAGATGGAAGAATGTATCTTCGGTTTCTGAAAACGGAAAACCGTTATAGAGAAACAACAGTCAACCGGAAGATAAGCTGTGTACGTTCTTTTTATACTTCTCTTTGCAAACGTGGAGTGTGCTCGGTGAATCCATTCTCCCTGGTAGCTACACACAGGACACAGAACCATCTTCCCACTGTGCTCAGCGTACATGAGGTGGCAGAACTGCTTAGCCAGCCCTATAATGATTTCCGCTCAGCTTGTGCAATCTCACTCTTTACGTTGCTCTATGACACTGGTTGCAGAATCAGTGAGGTACTTGGCATAGAGGAGGACTCAATTGAATGGGAGAAGCGACGGATACGAGTCTTGGGAAAGGGTTCAAAGAGCCGATATGTCTTTTTTACCAAGCATTGTGCGAAGGTAATGCAAACCTATCTGAGCCTAAAAAGAGAACGGTTTATCAGCCCTTTCTTGTTCTGTTCAATCAAGGGAAAACAGTTGCCGATGAGCACCGTTGGTAGTATGTTTGCTACATATAGAAGAAGGCTTGGGTGGCAGAAACAGTTTACGCCGCATGTATTGAGGCATACCTATGCAACCCATCTTCTTGACAATGGGGCAGATATCCGATTGGTACAGGAATTGCTTGGTCATGCCAGCATCTCTACCACACAGATCTACACCCATGTATCGAAAGAGAGGCTGGCACGGGTCTATGAGTCCTGCCATCCTCATGGAAGGAAACAATATGAGAAGTTTTAAAGGAACAACCATCGTAGCAGTGAGAAGGAATGGTCATGTGGCCATAGCTGGCGATGGACAGGTCACCGCAGGAGATACAATTCTTAAGTCAAACGCACATAAGGTGCGTACGCTGTATGAAGGGAAGGTAATCACGGGCTTTGCAGGTACAACTGCTGATGCTTTTACCCTCTTTGAGCTCTTTGAGGGAAAATTGAAGCAATACAACGGGGATTTGACCCGCTCGGCTGTGGAATTGGCAAAGCAGTGGAGAACCGACAAACAGCTTCGCCAGCTCGAAGCAATGATGCTTGTCAGTGATGGAAAGCGAATCTTCCTGATCAATGGGGCGGGGGATGTGGTAGACCCTGAGAGAGATGCCATCGGCATTGGAAGTGGGGGAAACTACGCACTCAGTGCAGCTTTGGCATACTTGGAAGCAGATTCTTCGATGTCAGCTGAAGAGATTGCCAGAAAAAGTGTGCAGATAGCAGCTTCAGTGTGTATCTACACAGATGACCAGATTAATGTAGAGGTATTGTAAGCATATGGGATATTCAGCAAGCAGGAAGCTTGATGAGCTCAAACCTGCACAGATTGTCACGGAACTTGATAAGTATATCATCGGCCAGCAGAAGGCTAAACGAACCATAGCAGTTGCCATCCGCAACAGGACTCGGAGGAAGCGGCTTCCTGAAGAGATCAGGGACGAGGTTTCTCCGAAGAACATCATCATGATTGGACCGACGGGAGTAGGGAAGACTGAGATAGCTAGGCGTATCGCCAAGCTATCCAATGCTCCGTTCATCAAGGTCGAGGCTAGTAAGTACACCGAGGTAGGGTACGTTGGTAGGGATGTTGAATCAATCATCAGGGACCTTATGAGTATTGCTGTACAGCAAGTGAAAGCTGAACTTGCTGAGGCTGAGAAGGAAAAGGTTGCCAGCAGGGTTGAGGAGCGGTTGCTCGATATGCTGCTTCCTCAGGCAAAGGACGAGGACAAGAGTGATGTGGTCCCCTCAGGTACCAGCTTTACCGACAGCCAGAAGGCTACCCGTGAACGTTTCAGGGAAATGCTCAGAGAGGGTAAGTTCGATGACCGTGAGATAGAGGTTAATGTCCAGAGCCGGAAACGGGTTGGCATCGAGGTCCTTGGTCAGCCAAACATGGAAGAGTTGCAGGATGCAATGCAGAGTCTTGGCTCAATCTTCGGTAACGGTCGTGGACACAACCGGAAGTTGACCATAAAACGGGCTCGGGAAATTTTTACCGAGGAAGAGACAGAGAAGGCTGTAGATAACGACCGTGCCATCGATGAAGCAAAGGAACGGGTCGAGCAGATGGGTATTGTATTCCTTGATGAAATCGACAAGGTTGTAAAAAGCGGTGGTGCTTCCTCCAGTATTGATGTCAGCCGGGAAGGTGTACAGCGTGATATCCTCCCAATCGTGGAAGGCACCAGTGTTTCCACCAAATGGGGTGTGATTGATACCACTCACATTCTTTTCATCGCCAGTGGGGCATTTCATGTTTCCAAGCCCAGTGATTTGATTCCTGAGTTGCAGGGACGTTTTCCGCTTCGTGTTGAATTGGATGACTTGAGTGCTGATGACTTCTATCGCATCCTTACAGAACCTGCGAATGCAATGACCATGCAATACCATGAGCTGCTCAAGACAGAAGGAGTGGAGATCATATTTGATGATGCTGCCATCCGGAAAGTCAGTGAGATAGCCTATGAAGTGAATACAACCAATGATAATATAGGAGCAAGAAGGTTGTTCACCATCATGGAAAAACTGTTGGAGGAACTCTCTTTCAGTGCAGATGAACTTGCAGGTCAGACCATTACTATCACAGCAGCCTACGTCGATGAACGATTGCGTGATGTTCTGCAGGATCAAGACCTATCCAAGTTCATTCTCTAAGGGGGCCATTTGGAATTCCTTACGCTTGAAGCAGAAGATTATGAACGTGCACTGAGAGAAGCCCGCACAACGTGGGGTAGTGCAGTGCGTGTTCATACGCGTAAGGATTTCCAGGTAAAGAAGGGGATGCACAGTGAAAAACGCTGTCGTATCACCTTCTTCCTGGTAGAGGAACAGAAGCCTATTGAAGAAAAGGTGGTTGAGGAACCTGTCTTCAATGCAGAAGTCCACCTCTCCTACCTCATAGAGCAGAATGAGATTCCTACCACCAAAGTGGAACAGATAAAAAGCATGCTCTTGCCAGAAGAGAAACTTTTAGGTCAATCAGAGCTAGAAATCCAGTTCTTTCAGTTCCTACTTGAGGGTCTGCAGTTTGAGGATGCAATTCAGCACCAGTACGTAGTATTGGTAGGCCCAGCCGGGGTGGGAAAGACCACCAGTCTGGTAAAGCTGGCAATCCATCTCAGGGCACAAGAGGGTAAGAAAGTAGCCTTGCTCAGTTTTGATGTCCACCGACCCGGTGCCTTGGAACAGGTGCGATTCTTTGCAAAGGAATACTCGTTACCGCTGTATGAGGCCACCGACGCAGAGACATTGTCTGAGATGCTGGATGACTTGGAGACGTATGACCACGTTCTGGTTGATACCATTGGGCACAGTAGCAAGGATGTCATGCTGAGAGATTCTCTTTCTGACTTGTTCTCATCCTTTGATGATAAGGAACGTGAATATACTTTGGTTGTCAGTGCAAGCAGTAAATTTGCTGATCTTCTTTCACAATTTGAGCTATTCAATGAATACCAACTGAAAAAAATACTGGTGACCAAGTTGGATGAAACCCAAGGAATTGGCAATATACTCCTTTTTGCAAAGGAGGCAGGTCTTCCTCTCTCCTTCTTGGCTGATGGACAGGGGGTTCCCGAGGATTTTCACCGTGCCGATGCCTCGGTTTTGGTTTCCCGATTACGAGGATTCAGTCTAGAGCTCGATCAATTCTTTCCATCTCTCTAGAGAATGGTCGTATCACTTGCAATTAGTTTTCCTTGACTCATGAGTGTCTTTACAATGGCACCAACTGCTGGCGCAGCTACATTCGAACCATAGAGGGAAGTTCCTTTCGGGTTCCCAGCTCCCACATAGATGATGTAGTTTGGATCGTCAATCGGCACCATAGCAAGTGTCGATACAAGGATGGTACCATCCTCATAACTCCCTGTTTCTTCATTGAATAATTGGGCAGTTCCTGTTTTTACTCCAAGATCCACCCCTTCAACGTTCGCCTGTGTTCCGGTCCCCCCAGTAAGCGAGGCTCGATGCATACCCTCACGAATACGTTCAGTGACTGCTGGATCAAGCACCTGTGTGAGTACGGTACATTTCCTTTGGTAGCTTTTCTCTCCTGTAACAGGGGATGAGCGGGAAAGAATGAGATGGGGGGCCAAGAGTTCCCCGCTTGGAGAGAGTGCTGTTGCAGCAGTACAGAGATGCAGAGCACTCACCAGTAGCTCCTGCCCAAAAGCGATGGTGGGCTGGGTTCGTCCCGACCACTGGGAAGGGTCTGTTATAAAGGCTTTTGCCGTTGAAGGAAGCGAGATGTCATAGCTGCTGGTGAAGCCCAGTTGCGCCAACAAGGTGTAAAAGGCCTCAGCATCAGTCTGCAACGCCCAGTGTGAGATTGCACCATTACAGGATTTTGCGAGCATGGTTTCCACATCAACCTCTCCATGGGTCGAGGTGCAGTTGATTGTAACCATGCTGGATCCTGCTTTGAAGGTATAGGAACCATCACAGAGAAAGGGCTCCTCTGTCTGTGCTTCGCCAATCTGAAGGATGGAAGCCGTACTGAACAGCTTGAAAACAGACCCAGGTTCAAATAAATGATTAACTGCATGGTTTTTTCTTTCTTCCTCTTCACTGTTTTCCAGTGTATTTATGTCGTACCAAGGGAAGCTGGACATGCCCAATATGTCTCCATTTTTGGCATCCAGAACGAGTGCCATTGCATAATCAGGGTTGAATTCATCAGCAATCTGTTGCAGCTGTACATCTAGTGCATATTGGATATCCACATCCAGGGTGAGTATTACATCCTCCCCGTAGGTAGTTCCACTCTTTCCAATCTCGGGATAGGGATGCAAATACGATTCTTGAGTCAGTTCTATTCCTTCGATTCCCTCCATCTCCATATTGGTGAAGCCGATGGTCTGAGATGCATGGAATTGTGCAGGGTAGGTACGTCCCACCCGTTTTTCTATGTTTACTTGGTTTTGCAGGCCATATTCTCGCAAGGTACTGCGGAGGCGGTCTACCTGCCGGTCATCAATCTCTTTCTTGATCTGGGCATACGTGGTGTAATTTTCTGCTTTCTGTTGTATCTCTGATGGGCTCATTTGCACATAGGGAGCAATGACCTCACTTACCAGCCTAATGTCGTCGATCATATTCAGATGCAGGTAGACACCCCAGTAAGGTCTTTCAATGGCAAGGATTCTTCCGTTTCGGTCATAGATAGTACCTCTTACCACGCTTTCAGCTACCTCTGGATTACGGTATGTTTTTGACTGGGGCTGGTTAAAAATCATCAGAATGCCCAATCTGATGAAAAAAATCCCAAGAATAATGGAAGTAAGCACGGTGAAGAATTGGATATAAGTATGTTTTGGACTGGTAGCCATGATTGATTTATACTACTATGTAGGAAAGGTAATGTCGAGCTATGGGAAAAGACTACTACGATGACATGCAAGAGCGACCTTCTTGGCGTTCAGGAAGGGAAGGCTCAGAAAATAACAGACCGAGCAAAGGGCTGATCTGGACGATCGCACTGGGTATCGCTATCTGTGTGGTTGTCATTGTAATCTGGTATCAGTTCTTTCCTGCCCAGAGCCAAGGATCCCAAGGGCAATCTACGGTGATTGAGGAAGTACTGCCTGAGGTAAAAGAAATTGCTGATGCTCCCCAGATCCAACCAACCGAAGGTGGAGAAGAAAATCCCTCTCCATCTGATGCCCCGGTAGTTGATAGTGAGAGTGCCAGGGCGATTGATTCCCAGTCATCGGTTCGCAGAAGTCCATCCACCAGTAGTGCATCCATCCAATATGCTGATCATGTGGTCAAGGATGATGAGGATCTTGCTGGCATTGCAAAACTCTACAACCTCAAGCCCCAAACGTTGATCAGTGTAAACCAAATCAGGAATATCCAGGCAGTCAAGGAAGGGGTTACCCTTACCATTCCCGACCGTGATGGCCAGCTTTACACGGTGAGGGAAGGGGATATGCTCAGCACCATCGCCCGCAAGTACAGTCCCACCTTGGGTTGGAAGACCTTGCAGGAGCTCAATAACTTGAAGAATGAGCGTATCTTCGTCGGACAACAGCTCTTTATTCCTGATACCACATCATCTTCTCTTGCTCAGCTCACTGATGTTTCCCCAATACAGTTCCAGAAACCTTTCCGAGGGACAATCAGCAAGCTCTTTGGCCAGTCCTATGAGAATCCAGCCACAGGAGCCAGTGAAATTCTTGCTGGTATCCTCATCGAAGGAGACTGGGGAGAAGCAGTTGTGGCCTCTGCAAAGGGTGAAGTTGTAGATGCAGGGAACGAACAGAAGGGCAGGGGCCGATTTGTTATCCTCAGCCACGAAGGTGGATACCGAACCAGTTATTACCATCTGGAAAACGTCGATACTGCAGTGAGGATCGGGATGAGCTTGGAGAAAGGTCAGACCATAGGAAGCATTGGCACCAGTGGTACTGATTATGAACAACCGACCCTCTTCTTCAGTATAGAGCAGTCGGGTATTGCGCTTGACCCCATGCAGTTCTTCTAAAATCAACCGTTTGTAATGACCAAAAAAAAGAGGAGACCGAAAACACGGTCTCCTTTGATAATAGTAAAATCTTAGACATTCTTTCCGCAGCAATGCTTGTATTTCTTGCCGCTTCCACAAGGACAGGGATCATTCCTTCCAACCTTCGGGGTCTGCCTCCTGACAGTGACTGGAGCGGTGTCTCCTCCGCCCTGTACCCGTCTAGGACTCTGGCCCGCACTGCTGAAAGCGCCCTGAGCTTGGTGTGTTTCCACGGTATTTGCTTCCTTGGCCTTCTGGCGGTACTGTTGTTCAGGTTTGGTGATCTTCACCCTGACCAGGGTTTGTGCCATGAAAATCTTGATTCCTTCCAGCATCTCGGTAAAGATCTCAAATCCTTCTACTTTGTATTCAACCAGAGGATTGCGTTGTGCATAACTTCTCAGGCCCACGGCATCGCGAAGGTCTTCAAGTGCCATAAGATGATCCTGCCATCTTAGGTCGATCTGACGAAGGTAGTTGAAGCGAAGGAAATCATTGAACGGTTTCTCACCGGTGAGGGCAACCTTGTCATCTATTTCCTTGTCAATATACTCTCGCAGCTGTTGCTTGTACTCCTCAGCAGAAGCCTGCTCAGGAAGGGGAGGGATTTCAAGGTGGAAGGTAGTAAGCATCTCTTCGAGCAACTTAACACCCTTCTTATCATCCCTTTCATCAGAGAACACCTGGTCAACCATATCATCACTGATATCGTGACAAATGCTTCGTACCCGCTCCAGTAGGTGCTCATCGCTGAGAATTGCATCTCGTTCCTCATACAGGTAGTTTCTTTGTTCATTCAACACATCATCGTAATCGAGGAGGTGCTTTCTGATCTCAAAGTTGCGGTCCTCAACACGCTTCTGTGCTTTCTCAATTGCATTGCTCAGCATGCGATGTTCAATGGGCTCGCCTTCCTGCATACCAATTTTACCGAGTATGTTCTTTAGGTTCTCCGAGGCAAACAGCCGCATCAGGGGATCGTCCAAGGAGACGAAGAACCGACTTGCACCGGGATCTCCTTGACGACCACTTCGTCCACGAAGCTGATTATCAATACGTCTGGATTCATGTCGCTCTGTGCCTAGGATGTAGAGTCCACCGAGTTCCTTTACCTCTTCATAATCATGCTTCCATGATGCATACACTTTCTTGATAGCTTCAGTGAGTTCCTCTGCTGTGGCATCAGCCCCGCAAAGTGCTCTGGCTCTTGCATCCAGACTGCCTCCAAGTTTGATGTCTGTTCCACGTCCTGCCATATTGGTGGCGATGGTGACTGCACCTTTTGCTCCTGCATTCTCAATGATCAAAGCTTCACGGGCATGGTTTTTTGCGTTAAGCACCTCATGTTTTATACCCATTCGACGCAGGAGTACAGAAAGCAGTTCACTTTTCTCAATGCTGATCGTACCCACAAGAATTGGTTGTCCAGCGCTATGGACCTTCTGTATTTCCTCACAGATAGCCTTGAATTTGAACTCTTCATTATAGTAGACCAAATCAGGATAGTCCTTTCTGATAAGTGGCATGTTAGTCGGTATGACTACCACATCAAGGTTATAAATCTTGAGGAATTCAGGAGCTTCGGTGTCTGCAGTACCTGTCATTCCACTGATCTTGTCGTACATCCTGAAAAAGTTCTGGTACGTGATTGTTGCGAGGGTCTTGTTCTGGCCAAGGATTTTAATTTTCTCTTTCGCCTCAATTGCCTGGTGGAGTCCTTCACTGTAACGCCTTCCATGGAGAATACGACCGGTGAATTCATCGACGATCTGTACTTGTCCATCGACGACAACATAATCAACATCGGGAGTGTAGAGTCGTAACGCTTTTACTGCTTGAGTAACATAGTGTACATACTCAAAGTTCTCATCCTCATACAGTGAACCGTTGATGCTATGATACCTGTTAAGCAACTCTTCAATATGGGTCATCCCTTGGTTGGTGAATGAAACCCGTTTCTGTTTTTCATCCAACTTGTAGTCCCCACGTTCCTCGAAGACTGGGGCTTTGCGGTCGAAGCGGGCAAGTGGGTCTGGCTCATAGTAGTCACCGGTATCTGGATTCTTCTCACACTCACTGAGCATTGGGGCTACCTTTGCCGCTCCCAGTACCTGTGCTGAGTCATCTTCACTCTGTCCGCTGATGATCAAGGGGGTTCTTGCTTCATCGATAAGGATGGAGTCAATTTCGTCGATAATACAGTAGTGGTGTTTTGGTTGGATCTTTTCATCCTGAGACCACTTCATGTTGTCCCTGAGATAGTCAAAACCAAACTCATTATTCGTCCCGTATGTTACATCCTTAGCATAGGCAATGCGTTTTGCTTCGTTGTCCATCGAGGATAGGATGACGCCCACAGAAAGACCGAGGTATTCGTATACCGGACCCATCCAGGAGGCATCACGACCAGCTAGGTAGTCGTTAACCGTGACCACATGTACGCCCTCGCCAGAAAGCGCATTCAGGTATGCGGCAGGGACACAGGTAAGCGTTTTTCCTTCACCGGTTTTCATTTCTAGAATCTTCCCATGGTGCAGGACAGCCGCTCCCATGATTTGGACGTCGTAGTGTCTTTCTCCCAGTACGCGGCTTGCTGCTTCCCTTGCCAAGGCAAAAGCCTTAGGCAGCAGGGAATACAAGCTTGTTCCTTGTGCTACCTGTTCCTTGAATCTCTGGGTTTGCTGACGTACCTCTTCAGCACTCAGTTTTTTTGCCCAAGCTGCTTCCTTGTTGACCAAGTCTACGAGTGGTTTAAGGGACTTGAGGTCTTTATCTTGTTTGGTTCCGAACAGTTTAGTAAATAATGAGGTGCCCATGAATATCTCTCTTGTTGTTGCGAATATAAGGGTTTTGTCCCTTCTTGTAAGTATACTTATACAACAGTTGTAAGAAAAGGAGAAGTGTTGGGAAAAGATGGGACAATTCTACCCATAGTGTATCAAATTGATACAATTTTACTAGAGTAAGCTTTCCTGTTGTGGTATAGTGAATACATGGTAGTTTGTTATACAGGGGGAGGTACCCTCGGACATGTTTTTCCAGCTTTGGCCGTCCATGAGGAACTTGCCCATTCCAATGACTACCAGGCATTCTGGATCGGGAGGCAGGACCCATTGGAGAAGGAAGCTGTGGAACACTATGGACTCTCCTTCTTTCCCATACGGTGGGGGAAACTTCGACGATATTGGTCTTTCAGGAATGTTCTGGATATAGGAAACATTTGTATTGCATTCTTTCAGTCTCTGCGCATTCTCAGAGCCCAGAAACCGGATGTTATTTTCTCCAAAGGAGGGTTTGTTTCGGTCCCTCCTGTTCTTGCTGCCGCAGTGTTGCATATCCCAGTGGTAAGCCATGAGAGTGATGCAAGCCCCGGTCTTGCGACCAGGATTAATGCAAGGTTTTCCCAGTGCGTCTGTGTTCCTTTTCCTGAAGGGTTCTCTTTATTGAAGACGTGCAAGGTAGTCGTAACAGGCAACCCGATACGGAAAGCCCTGGTGCTTGCCTCACAGCAAGAAGATTTTCAGAGACCTTCTTTTCTCAAACCCTCTGAGCCACTCATCCTGATTTTGGGAGGCAGTAGCGGCTCAGCCCAGATTAATCTTTTGGTGCGAGAAACCCTTGCTTCCCTGACTAAGATAGGGTATGTCTATCATCAGTGTGGTGCCAAGGATGTACAGCACCTTGTTTATGACCACTATCAGGAGGTGCCATTCATCGATGAAGCGTTGCCCCTCCTCCTAAAACATGCGACTGTGGTCGTAAGCCGAGCGGGAGCAAATACTTTGGCTGAACTTGCGTTGTTTGGATGTTCATCCCTCCTTATTCCCCTCAGTGGGGCAGCAAGCCGGGGCGATCAGATAGACAATGCACACTTGTTTGAACGAAGGAATGCAGCAAGGGTGCTCTATCCAGACACCTTGGATGCAAAGCAGTTTTTGGAAGGTATATCTTCCTTGGTTGGTGACAAGGAGCTTCGAGAGAAGTTGAGTATCAACGTAAGAAAGCTTGCTCATGGAACGAGTGCGCAACACATAGCGACTGTGCTGAAAACAGTGAAGGAGTCATCATGCAGTGGGGATTGACCATAGGTTCTGTGTATTTCAATTCAATCGATATTATCATTTTTTTGCTTGCAATCATTGGAGGAATCGCTGATACCCTTAGTGGATTTGCTGATGCATTCAGTCATCGTAGTGGCTACATCGTGGGCTTTTTCTCTGCTTTGATGTTCACCAAACTGATTGCTGAGTTGTTGGTGCAATCCTTTGCACTCCCTGGGTTGCTAGCAAGCCTGATCAGTTTTGTCATTCTATTCTTGGTTGGCTATGCATTGATGCGTTTTGTGGGAAATCTTTTGGAGACAGCATTGAATGCCACTGGGCTCCGTTCAGTGAATGGTTTGCTTGGTTTCCTGTGGGGCGTCCTTGAGGTAGGGATTGTATGTGCTTTGGTTGTTTATGTATTGGAACTCCAAACGGTTTTTGATCTTTCCTCTATATTCGATAAAAGCCAATTCACTCTTAATGTAGTTAGGCCCTTGGTTCCGGAGACGGTAAACTGGTTCGCTTCAACAGTGAAGGCTCCCAATGTTTGAAATATTGAGGGAATATCAGCAGGGTATAGCTGAACAACTGCAGAGTCAGATTACCTCAGGTACCCTGAGCCAGGTCAATCTTTTTGGGGGGAGTCGTTACGGCCTCAGGATGAGTTTTGCCCTTGAGACTGCACGAGTGCTTTCTTGTAACAAAGGAGGAGAGGAGCACTGTAATTGTGAGAGTTGCCGGCAATTTCGGAACCTCACTGTCTCAAATGTGGTAATCATAAGCCAGAGGGACCATAGAAGCATTATTGAAACAAGCCTTTCCACGTTCGAGAGACTGTACAACGATTTTTCCAGACAATTCGTCATCCAGAGTATCAGACGTATGTTGCTCCAGTATCACCCTGCCTTGCTCACTGGTTCCCAGACACAGAGTCAGAATGCGGCTGCTGCTCTTGCGGGCCAGGTCAGTGATCTTCTTGTTGACCTTGCTCGGATGGAGACAGGCAATGCCCCCAAGGCAAAGAAAGCAGTCAAGGAACTCCGCAGTGCGCTTAAAGGGTTGTTTACCGCTTCAAAGAAGAATACAACCGTGACCATTGGGCAGGTACGGGCTCTGGAACAGTGGATTGGCCAGACCAGTATGGGCGCAGGAAAGCGATTCATCATTCTGGAAGCTCTGGAAATGACAAACAGCTCTGCTCGCAACAGCTTGTTGAAGATGCTTGAGGAACCAGCGAAGGATACGTACTTCTTCTTGATCAGCGAATATCCAAATCGGATTATGCAGACAATACTCTCAAGAGTGCGCAGATACGCATTCCCTCCGCTCTCCCCTGAGGCAGTTGGCCGGTTCCTTCAACCGTTCTATCTTCATGACAAGCACTATGAAACGTTGGAGTCATTTTTCCTTGAGGGGGGTGGTATGGATCTATCCCGTGCTACACAGATTGCGCAACTTCTTGTCACATCGATACAGGAACAGCGCTATCTGCAGAGTAGTGATTTTGCTGCTCTTCTCAAGGAGATTGATGAGATGCAAGGATACGAGTTTGTATTAAAAGCAATGCTTGAATCGTTGGCTAAGGTGATGCCATCCAAGTCACTGCAAACGCTTTCATCGTTAGTCAATTCTACGTACAATGCCGCGAAGATCTACAACCAGAACAACCGACTGATGCTTGAATCACTGTATTACCGAATGATGGAGGAGGCATGAAAAACTTTGTCGAACGGGCAATCCAAAAAATTGACCAACTTGATACTAACCAAATTGTGGAGATTCTTAAAAGCCAATCCAGTGACCTAGAGATGCTGGAGAGTGTGTTGGAGTCAATTCAAGATGGTGTTATCCTTACCGACGAGAGAAAAATTGTCCACTATGCAAACAGTCGATGTCGCACCCTCATTCCTATGGCGCGAATGAGAAATTATGAAGGGATGGCCCTCTCCAGGGTCATCGAGGACGAACATGTCCTTCGCTACATCATGTTGGCACTTAAAGGAACGCATCAGGATGAGGAGAATGAGTTCACGTTCCAAAAGGGGACCAAGGTACAGACCATCGCTGTGACGGTTTACTCCTATATGAACAGCTCTGAGAGGATGCGTTCCTCTTTCGTTGTAATGTTCAGTGACGTTACTGAGCACAATGTCAATGAAGCACGGCTCCGCAGGAGTGAGAACCTTGCTTCAATGACCACCATGGCCGCTGGGGTCGCCCATGAAATAAAGAACCCGCTGGCTGCAATGGGAATTCATCTGCAACTGCTCAAGAAAGCTTTTGAACGCAAGGAGACACTTACATACTCCGATGCTGAGCGGTATCTTACGGTCTTGGAGGAAGAGATCAGCCGACTCAATGGTATCGTGGTAGATTTTCTCTTCGCGGTGCGTCCGATGGATACAAGACTTCGTCTTGCCCAGATGACCAAGACATTGGAAGATATATGCTCCTTTGTAGAACCAGAACTGGAGGAACACAATGTGCATTTGATCAGGGATTTTGCAAGTTCCCTGCCTCGGTTGGAATACGATGAGCATTTGCTCAAACAAGCCGTGCTCAACCTGATCAAGAATGCGATGAATGCCATGGAGGGAGGGGGAAAGCTTATCATGCAGTCCCGTCTTGATGGTGACCAGGTGTTATTGAGAATCCAGGATACCGGTATCGGGATGAATGAAGAAACACAACAGAAAATCTTTGAACCCTACTTTACCACGAAAGCCACAGGCACAGGCCTTGGTTTGACTGTGGTATATAAGATTTTGAAGGAGCACAAGGGAGATATCACTGTGCAGAGCAAACTTGGCGAAGGTACGGTGTTTACCCTTGCATTCCCGGTTCCCAAGAGTGAGCGGCTTGCCCTGAAATGGGATACTGTAGCGGAGGTACATTATGAATCGTAGCATCCTGATATGTGATGATGAGAAAAATATTAGAAATGGTTTGGCCTTGGCTATGGAGCTCGAGGGATTTGAAACCTTTGAAGCTGAGGATGGAAAGGCAGCATGGAATCTGGTAAACAAACAATCTGTTGATCTTGTTATCACTGATTTAAGAATGCCGAACATGAGTGGAGAAGAACTGTTGAAGAGAATCAATAGTGCCTACCCTAGGATGCCGGTTATTGTACTCACCGGCCATGGGACCATTGAGACAGCCGTTGAGGCAATGCGTTCAGGTGCTATTGATTTCTTCACCAAACCGGTAGATCTCGATCGATTGACACTGGTGGTGAAGAAAGCACTCTCCAATAATGATCTCTATATTGAACATGAGAGACTGAAAGAAGAAGTCGCCCAGTTGAAGGCACGCAACCGCTATGACCGTATCATTGGCAAGAGCCAGAAAATGGTGGAACTGATGGACATCGTCAGCCAGGTTGCCCCTACCAAAGCCTCGGTATTGATTACAGGAGAGAGTGGGGTAGGAAAGGAACTTGTTGCAGATGCAATCCACGAGCTAAGCAATAGAAGCAAAGGTCCTTTGATTAAAGTCCACTGTGCTGCTCTGACTGCCAGCTTGCTGGAGAGTGAATTGTTTGGTCATGAAAAGGGTTCTTTTACTGGCGCGGTGAAAGAAAAACGTGGACGGTTTGAGCTTGCCGACGGGGGGACGATTTTCCTCGATGAGATTGGCGAGATTGATTCGGCTACCCAGGTAAAACTGCTGAGAGTACTGCAGGAGAAAAAGTTCGAGCGGGTTGGAGGGGAGAAATCGATTTCCGTGGATGTCCGTATCATGTGTGCCACCAACAGGGATCTGCTCAAGGAGATCGAGAAGGGCAATTTCCGTGAAGATTTATACTATCGCTTGAATGTCGTCCACCTGGAAGTATCTCCACTTAGGGAGAGAAAGGATGACATTCCACTCTTGATGACCTCATTCCTGACACAGTTCAGCAAAGAGAACAACCGCACTATTGCGGGTTTTTCACCCCAGGCAAAACGTGCCTTGCTCAGTTATGACTGGCCGGGAAATATCAGGGAACTTAGGAATTGCATTGAGAGTGCTGTTGTGCTTGCTCGTGGAACAGTCATTGAGCATGATGACCTTCCCCCAAGTGTTACCAAAACGGAGAACACACAAAATCTCTCCATTGATGTTGGCGTTACCTTGGCAGAAGCGGAAAAGCAATTGATTATCAGTACCCTTGCGCAGTACGGGGGTAATAAGACCAAGGCTGCAGAAGTCTTGGGAATTGGAAGGAAAACCTTGCATAGAAAAGTACAGGAATATCAAATTGACCAAGTATGACATAGACCATATTTTCGATAAGGATGGGTTGCTGGAACAACACTTCCCTTCCTATGAATACCGCGAAGGACAGCTCAATATGGCTGATCTTGTCAGAGAGAGTTTTGAGCGCAATGCCATAGCAGCAATTGAGGCTGGAACCGGCATAGGCAAATCTTTCGCCTATCTAGCCGTTGCTCTGTATTCAGCCATGCAATCTCCTGATGAACGTACGGTAATTGCAACCAGTACGATCAACTTGCAGAAACAGCTGTATGAGAAGGATATTCCAATGCTGTTCAAGTTCCTTGGTTTGTCCTGCAAGATTGCACTTGCGGTGGGGAGGGGGAACTACCTTTGCATCAACCGCTTCATGCAAGCAAAGTCGGATTCCAGCTTGCTCGCCCAAGATCCTGCAAGTGAACTCTATCAGGTGGGGCAGTGGATCAAGGAAAGCGAAACAGGTCTTTTTGCAGACTTCCCTGGTCGGCTGAGTGGAGAACTGAAAGGGGAGATCTGCAGTGATGGAGACCTCTGTCAAAACCATGCCTGCGACTATTTCCGTGACTGTTTCTATTTCAAGGCAAAAGCAAAGGCAAAAGATGCGAAGATCATCATCAGCAACCACCACTTGCTTTTTACAGATGCCCAGAGTCGTTTCATCAGTGATGTAGGATATGAAGAGGAGATGATCTTGCCTCCATTTAATCGCTTGATCATTGATGAGGCCCACAATATAGAGTCGAATGCAACCGAGTATTTCACTGAAGTATATGACTCTCAGCAGTTGTTGCGCCAGATTTCCAAGATTCAGAGATCTGGACGATTCAGGGGAAAGAGCCTTCTGGAGCAACTAGGGGAGTACAGTACTGAAGCAGACATAATCGACCGAATCCAAGATGATATCCATCTCTTGACCCAGAACGTGGGAACGCTCGACCAATACTTGCTTGGTGTTTTCCAGAAGAACGACTACCAACCTGTGTTGATAAAAGTGGAACATCAGGGACGATTACAGCAGTTTATTGAGACAGCAACCAGTGTCTCCCAGGCCAGTGGCAGGCTTGCAGCAAAGATCAACACATTCCTTGAACAGAACAAGGCTCCCCAGGAACTGGATGGTAAAATCAATGAACTGAAGGTACGTGGCACACGGATTGCCCTGATGAGCGAAGTGCTGACAAAATTCTGTAATTTTCCCCTGTGGCAGGATGAAGTGCACTGGTTCAATGCCGAATCCTATGGAACGCATCGCCAAGTACAGGTATGTATCACCCCCCTTTCTATTGCACCACTGCTTGTAGAGGCGGTGTTCAGAAAATTGGATACAGTGGTATGTACTTCTGCAACCCTTGATCTGAACGATGAATTCGCGTTTTGGTCCAGCCGTGTTGGGCTCCCCTATGATGAGGAACGTCCATTTCTCAAAGGAGCTTTTTCTTCCCCCTTTGACTATAGGAATAAACTACTGCTCCTAACACCTACCGATGCTCCTTTATACAGCAAGGAACGAGAGGAAACCTACGGGGCATACCTTGGTGAAACAATCATGTCTTCAGTGCTTTCAGCAGGAGGAGGTGCTCTGGTGTTGTTTACCAGCTACTCTATGCTTAAGAAGGTACACCAACAACTCAGCGAAACCTTTGCAAAAGAAGGCCTTACCTTGCTTTGCCAGGGGGAATACGACCGATATACCTTGCTTAACAGGTTCATCAGTGAGAAAGACAGTGTTCTGTTTGCTACTTCCTCATTCTGGGAAGGGGTAGACGCCCCAGGAGAAACACTTCGCATGGTTATCATAGTCAAGCTTCCTTTCACTGTCCCTTCCGATCCTGTGTTTAAGGCTCGATGCGAGGCGATTGATGCAAATGGGGGGAGTGGGTTCTACCAGCTTGCCTTGCAGTCGGCAACGATGAAATTGAAACAAGGCTATGGCCGTCTATTGCGTTCAGCGTGCGATCGTGGTGTGGTAATCATCTTGGACAGCAGGGTGGTGAGCAAGAATTATGGCACGTACATGATTCGATCCTTGCCGGAGAGCTATCATCCGGAAACTGAGACGGCAGGAATATCTGACAAGATAGAAAATTTTTTCTATGGAGGGTGATCCAAAAAAAAGGACTGTTTCCAAGCAAAAGCCTAGGAAACAGCCTTGTGTGATTTGATGCTATCAACTATTCGATGATTGCAAGAATATCCTTCATGCTGAGAATCAGGTATTCGGTGCCATCAGCTTTTACAGAAGTTCCAGCATACTTGTCATGCATGACGCGATCACCTTCTTTGACGTTCATCTTGACGTCCTCGGTTCCTTCGCCGACTGCCACGACCACTCCGATCTGGGTCTTTTCTTGCGCTGTCTGGGGAATATAAAGACCGCTAGCGGTCTTCTCCTGCAGCTCTTCCATCTTTACCAATAATCTGTCTGCCAAAGGCTTAATGGTCATTGTATCTTCCTCCAACCAAAAATGAATGTGAAAGTGTAACAGCGATGGATGTACCTTCGCTTTCGATAATATAGTCAAAAGAAGGAGAAGGGGCAAGCTGATTCTGTTCGAGTGTGCAGATCCTTCCCACTGTGCAAAAGATACTTGCCGTTACTAGGAAGTATTACTATATTCAGTGCGAAGCAAAAAGAAAGGATGCAGGTATGGAGAACAGACAAAAAGACAGAAACTATCCTTTGGTCCTGAAAGACAATCCTGAAGATTGGGAGACCAACCAGGTTTGGAGGCATTTCTATCGTTTAGCTTGTATGTTTGCCCGTTCCCAGGATTTGAACAGGAGTCTCAATTGCTTCATTGATGTTTTTTTGATCAGGGGGAATGAGCTGCACAATCCAGACAAGGACTGGCTCGATTTCTTCAGGCGTCAGTTTGCCATCTATCTTATTGGGAAAAAGAGAATTTCCTGTTCCCTCAGTGAAGGTGATATGGTTCATGATTTCCTCAGGATGGAATATGAACAGATCAAGAAGGATCTCAGTGAAAGTGAGATCCCTTTCAAGGGTGAGTGGCTTGCCCCTTGGCTTGCTTCCCTCGAGCTTGATTTCCCTTGGCTTGTTGCTGAGTGTGAGCCAAAATGGTCTGTTGGGTAACGATGTACTGTCAGTTCACCACCCGTTCGAGTCAGAATGTCCCAAAAACCAAGGGATATTTTTTATGTGAGTCAAAATGACACTTTTTCAAGAAAAAGCTAGGGGAATGTGAACTCTTTTTCTGAACTGATCGTAAAAATAAATATTTAAAATACTACACCAAATATAAATAATAATGCCAAATTATAAGTTGGCACGTTAGTTGCAAATACCTTTCTAACGACCAAACAGGAAGGCACATGATGAAAAAAAATAATACGATGTTGAATGCAATTGAAAAATCTTATGCTTACGATGACGCAAACATTCTGAGCATGTACCTCAAGGAGATCAACAGAATTCCTTTGCTTACTCCTGAAGAGGAAGTGGCACTTGCAAAGCGAGCACAAGACGGTGAAGAGTTTGCACGAAAGAAAATGATTGAATCTAATTTACGTTTCGTCGTCAACGTTGCCAAGAAATATCAGAACCAGGGAATGCCTTTGGTTGATCTTATCAATGAGGGAAATATTGGCTTGATGACTGCCCTTGAAAAGTTTGACGTAGACAAAGGGTACCATTTCATCAGTTATGCAGTATGGTGGATCCGACAGGCAATCATGAAAGCAATCAATGAAAAGAGTCGGGCCGTACGCCTTCCTCTGAACAGAACCAATGAGTTGTTCCAAATCCAAAAGGCCCAGAAAGCTCTTATGAAGGATCTGAATTCAGAGGACGTGAGTGTTGAAGAGATTGGCGCTCTTACTGGTTTCGATCCTGAGCATGTGGGTAATATGCTTTCAATCAGCAGGGATATGATAAGCCTCGATGCCCCAATCTTCAATGATGGAAGTGCAAGCAATATTGGTGATTTTATAGAGGACGATTCACAGATGAGTCCTGAAGATAGTCTTCTTGAGCATTCGTTGGAAGCTGACGTTCGTTCACTACTTTCCACCTTGAGTGACAAGGAACGAGAAATCATTGAGTTGCGTTTTGGGCTTGAAGGAAAGAACCCCATGTCTCTTAAAGAAATTGGAGAGTTGTATAACTTGACCAAGGAGAGAATTCGGCAGATCGAGAAGAAAGCCATCGAGAGATTGCGTAATCCCTCACGTTCAAGGCTTGTAGAGAGTTACATCGCATAACAGCACCAAAAGGGTGTATAATATATATATTGAAAGAAACCGGGCACAAGCTGTCCGGTTTCCAGGACAAACGCATGAGCGGTAGGTAAGTATATCCTCCTATTGAATTAACCACCGAAAATATTGGCAAAAACGAAAGTTTTTCTGGTAATAAAGGTGGGTTTGTTGTATAATGTATTACATCGAATGTAATACATTAGGAGGCCTTATGCCGTATCCGCCATGGGTCATGGAACACAAGAAGAAGGGAATGTACGTCAACAAGATCAACGAGAGCACCTACCGCATCTATCGGGGCCATGCTGCACTGGAGAAGTTGGCTGATGAAGGCTTGGTGGAATTCATTCCTTACAAAGGGTACGATACAACCCTGCTCAATTTTCAGATATCTATCAGAACATCATGATACGCATTCTTTTGGAGACAAAAGCTGTACAGGAATTTTCCCGTATAGCAGACCCCTTTGCTCTTAGGCGGTGCATGCATGTGCTGAGAAAGCAGATATTCATATTATAGAAAGTGGGGCCTTTGCTGAAACAACGTTTTACGAGTTGGATCTGGAATTGCATCAGCTCTGTAGTTCAGGAATCGGGTCTACCGCTTTTTGGAAGCTTATACAAGATGCAGAGATTTCATATACCCGTTTTAGGATGCTGGATATTGTAAGGATGCATACTTTCCGAGATTTAGTGGAAGAACATATGGTATTGCTCTCCCTTATTGAAAAAAAGACTGGAAGAAATTGAGCAAGTCATAACCTATCATCACTATGGAGAGGGAGTCGGGCAATAATGGATGCTGCTCTTGCAGACTGATCTCTGCATGTATTTCTGTGATTGCAATGATATCAACAAGTATTTGGACAAGGTCCGTGCCATGAGAAAGCCACGGAGTCTTACATGATTAGATTATTTTTTAAGGAGTAACAATATGAATACAAGGTATTCGACAGGGAAAGAGGCATTCAAGCACATGACGACACAGGAACTCAGGGAAGAGTTTCTGGTGGACGGCATTTTTCATGCGGACGAAGTAAGCGGCGTGTACTCGCACATCGACAGGATAGTGACGATGGGAGCGATGCCGATTAAGGGAAGTGGACCTGGAAGAACATCGACGCGATGAAGGAATTCGGGGTCGAGTACTTTCTGCAGCGTCGTGAGATCGGGATGATCAACATCGGTGGTGACGGGTACGTTGTGGCTGATGGCAAACGCTATGAACTGGTGAGTCTGGATGGGCTGTATCTGCCGATGGGAACAAAAAGGTAAGCCCTTGGGAGCAATGATGGAAAAAGCCTGCAAGTTCTACATGAGCAGCACCCTGCCCACCGCCTTCGATGCGAGACACATCGTATTCGCCGATGAAGCATGTACCAGCAACTTAATAAGGCTGAGAGTAATGAACGGGTAATCAACCAATATATCACCCCGATGTATTGGATACCTGCCAACTTTCCATGGGACTGACACAATTGAAAGAGGGTAGCGTGTAGGAATACGATAGCAGTACACACCCATGAACGAAGAATGGAAGTGTACTTCTATTTCGATATTGATGGAAACAGACGTTGTTCCACTTCTTCGGCGAGCCGGGTAAGGACGAGCATATCATGATGCACAATGAACAGGCGGTGATCAACCCGTCGTGGTCGATCCACAGCGGAGCGGGCACGGCAACTACGTTCATCTGGTCGATGTGTGGTGAGAACCGAACCTACACGGACATGGACCATGTGGCGACGAAGGATCTGAGAGTGAAACCATGGGATATAGTGAAGAAATTCTCCCTGGAAGGGAAGGTGGCACAGGTAACCGGGGCGAGCTACGGGATCGGGTTCGCGATCGCCAGCGCCTATGCGGCGGCCGGAGCGGGATAGCGTTCAACGACATCAACCAGGAACTGGTGGACAAGGGCTGCCTCCTACAAGGATGCAGGCATCGAGGTGAAAGGAGCTACGTGTGTGATGTGACCGGCGAGAATGCGGTAGCAGGGACCACGGAGAGGATAACCAAGGATCCTGGGGACCAAATCAATGACATACAGTGAACAACGCGGGGATCATCCGGCGTGCCGATGCACGAGATGAGTGCGGAGGAGTGGCGCAAGGTGATCGACATCGACACGAGTGCGCCGTTCATCGTGGCAAGGCAGTGTTGCCGCAGATGATGGAAGAGCGGGAAGATCATCAACATCTGTTCGATGATGAGAGTGAGCTGGGCCGAGAGACGGTGAGTGCGTATGCGGCTGCGAAGGGTGGGCTGAAGATGCTGACGAAGACATCTGCAGCGAAATTGCAGCAAGTACAACATCCAGTGCAACGGGATCGGGCCTGGCCTACATAGCGACCCCGCAGACAGCCCCGCTAAAGGGAGCGGCAGGCCGACGGAAGCCATCCGTTCGACTCATTCATCGTTGCCAAGACACCGGCGGGCGATGGGGGACGACCGGGGGACGCCCACCGGTCCAGCCCTGTTCCTGGCATCGGGCGCGAGTGACTTCGTGAACGGCCATGTGCTGTATGTCGATGGGGGTATCCTCGCCTATATCGGAAAACAGCCATAAGCATATATGGTAGTATGCAATGATAGAAAAGGAGACCGGGTTGCCCGATCTCCTGTCCTTCGCTATACGTAATCACATTTTCTAGAGATCTGGACGATTGGTTTTACCCGTATAGCCCATGTTGTAACTAATGGTAGCAGCACAGCGCATTACCAACACTGCCATTGTCTCAGGCCTCATTTCTGGATGCTGGGCTAGTACCCAGGAAGTAGAAATAGCTGCAATGACCTGTCCGCGGTAGTCGTGGATTGGGGCAGCCACGCAATTGATGGCGGGTTCCGCCTCCTGGTCATCAAGAGACCATCCTCTTCTCCTGCATTCGCGAATATCCTGGAGAAGACTTTCCATATTGGTATGGGTGTTCAGCCCCTGACGGGAGAAGGTTTCATGAGCGAGGAGTGTACGGATTTCGTCGTCACTCAGTCCCATCAACAAAGATTTTCCCAACGAAGTGCAGTATAGCGGTTTTCTCTGTCCGACAATAGCATACTTACGAAGGCTGTTGATTTGTTCCTTGCTATCCACATAGACCATTTTGTTCTCTTGGCGGATGGCAAGAAAGACCACATTACCTGTAGTAACGGATAGTTCATCCATTGCAGGGGAGCTTTCCGTTTTAAGCTCGAGGTTGTTGAGATAGTTGCTTCCTAGGGCAATAAACCCAGGGCCGAGACGGTAACGACCTGTATCTTCTGATTTTCTTACATATTCTCGTTGAATGAGCACTCCGATGAGACGATGTACCGTACTTTTTGGGAGTTTGAGCATCTCAGAAATCTGTATCAGGTTATAGCCATATTGCTCATTCCCCAACAACTCCAAGATGTCAAAGGCTCGATCAAGTGATTGTACTTTAAATTCTGATGGCACCTCTCATCCTCCTTAAATTGCAATATATTCTATTTAAATCTTCTTGACAAGAGAGACATGTGCTTTATAATGAAATAGAATTCCACCATGTGGGACGAGAATGGATATATTGGGTAATATTAGTGAAAAATCATATAATATCTTACCAATATGAAAAGACGTTCCATAATATGGGACATAAATTTAGGAGGAAAGCATGAAAAAAGCTGTATGTTTGGCGCTTTTCATGTTGCTTGTGTTCTCTGCAGTCTTTGCACAAGGACAACAAGAGGCAGTTGGTGAAAAGACGTTCACCTTGAAAATGGGGCACGCTTCAACAACGGAATCAACAAGGCATAATGCCTTGCTGGTGATGGAAGAGTATGTCGAGAAAGAGTCTGATGGACGCTTGCAGATTGAGATTTATCCTGCAGGGACCCTCGGAAACGAATCTGACATGATTGAAGCAATGAAGCTTGGTACCCAGGAGATGTTTGTCGGTGGTGTTTTTGCTTCCCAGACCCCGAAACTTGAAATTTTCCTAATGCCGTTCTTCTTCCCCACACAGGCTGACTTGATGAAAGTCTCCCATAGTGACTTTGGTGCAGAGATCATGGCAAGTGCAGAAGAGTATGGAATCAAGATGTTGGCAGTTGGTGATGGTGGTTCCCGCCAGATTACCAACAACGCTCGTCCAATCAAGACCCCTGCAGACATGAAAGGATTGAAGATCAGGACCCCACCAATTGAATCCATCATCAAGAGCATGGAAGCTCTGGGCGCCAATCCTGTTTCCATTCCTTATGGGGATACCTACATGGCTCTGAAGACTGGTGTTGCTGACGGCCAGGAAAACCCATTGGCTAATATCGGCGACATGAAGTTCTTCGAAGTACAGAAATACATGACCATGATCGATTATCAATTCCATCCCGAACCAATTGATGTGAACCTTGACGTCTGGAACTCCCTCCCCAGTGATCTGCAGGAAGTCCTTCAGGCTGGTGCATGGATTTATACCGATGAGCAGAACAGGCTTCGCCGCGAGCTCAACGAGCATTACTATGACATGATCGTTGATGGTGGCGTGACTGTCTATTCACCCACAGATGCAGAGATTCAGCAGTTCATCGAGGCTTGTCAGCCGGTGTACTCCTATTTCGTGAATAAAGGTATTTTCACCCAGGCAGAACTGGATGAGATGCGCAGAATTGTTAACGAAACATAATTCTATGGGCCCGTCTTCTTCAGGGGACGGGCAATTTCTGTCTAAAGGATAAGTGTGGTTTTGTATGAAGAAACTCATTCTGGGAATCGATCGGTTCCTTTCAGTGGTAGGCATTGCCATGACCGCAATTCTTGCAACAGGAGTAATCATTTCGGTGATACTCCGCTATGTGTTCTCCATTGCCTTCGTCCAGTCTGAGGAGTTGTTGACGATGGTTTTCGTGGCAACCACGTTCTTTGGGGCCGCCCTTGGACTTCGTGAGTCCGAGCATATTGCGGTATCCAATTTTGTCTCAGCTATGCCTACAAAGGCACGTAAGGTTTTTGCTGTTATTGGCCAAGTAGTCATTATATTGGTTTCCATGGGAATGATATATTACAGCTATCGAATGATTATGAAGGTAGGAAAGGTGCCTTCTCCAGCTACAGGAATACCCCGTGGGTATTACTATGCAATGATCCCCATTACGTTTCTATTAACCATTTTTTATGGTGTGGTGAATATCCTGAAAGAGTTTTTTGACATCCCTGAACCAGTGAAAGGGTACAAGGATGATTATGAATTGGGCATGATAGACGCCGAAGGAGACGCATAATGGAACTTTCACTCATGTTTTTTGCATTGA
Organism: Sphaerochaeta sp.; assembly: GCA_018399495.1. Classification (GTDB taxonomy): domain Bacteria; phylum Spirochaetota; class Spirochaetia; order Sphaerochaetales; family Sphaerochaetaceae; genus Sphaerochaeta. The sequence continues at coordinate 147,639 of JAGYOG010000001.1, read as the reverse complement.
TTGTCCTTCTGGTGATTGGTGTGCCTATCGCATATTCAATTGGGGCCTCGGGTGTCATCTATATGGTGATGAGCAATCCCACTTTTTTGTTGACTTTTCCTCAGCGGGTTTGGTCGGGAACAGAAAGCTTTATCATCGTTGCCATGCCGCTGTTCATGCTTACAGGAGAGTTGATGAATCACAGTGGGTTGACTAGGAGACTGATTGATTTTTCCATGCTCCTGGTGCGTCCCATCCGTGGTGGACTGGGTGAGGTCAACGTGGTTGCATCCATGATTTTCGGTGGTATTTCTGGTTCTTCTGTTGCCGATACCTCAGCCCTTGGTTCCATCTTGATTCCCGATATGGTGAAGAAGGGGTATCCTAAGGGGTTTGCTGCCGGTATTACCGTTGCTTCCTCAACCATTGGAATGATCATACCCCCCTCAGTGCCTATGCTTATGTATGCCATGGTCAGCGGTGCTTCAGTGGGAAAACTCTTCTTGGCTGGGCTCATTCCCGGTGTTTTGGTTGGTGCAACGCAGTTGATTATGACTTTCGTGATTTCTCGGCGCAGAGGGTACCATCCTGAGAAGGAGAAGATTGAGTGGAGACAGGCATTGAAGGTGACCAAAGATGGTTCGCTTGCCGTTGTCATGCCCGTCTTGATTATTGTCAGTGTCTCCTTCGGCATCGCCACGGCAAGTGAATCAGCCGGTCTTGCTGTACTCTACGCAACGATTCTTGGATTTTTTGTTTATAAGGAGTTGAAGTGGTCTGAAGTGAAGAACGCATTGAAGAAGACCTTCATGATGTCTTCTTCAATCATGATCATCGGTGGTTTTACCATGATCTTCACCTGGATTCTTGCCGTTGAGCAGGTGCCTGCTGCAATCGGTGCATTTTTAATAAATTCAAACATTCCAGCTTGGTTGGTGTTCCTGTTCTTGGATATCATTATCCTCTTGCTCGGCACCTTCCTTGATGTGACTCCCTGTATTCTGCTGATCAGTCCGATACTGCTTCCCGTCATGCAGCAGTTCGGAATGAACGAGTTGCAGTTTGGAGCAATCATCATCGTGGGGCTGGCAATTGGGTTGGTGACGCCACCGGTAGGAATGTGCCTGAATGTGGCAAGTAAGATTTGTAGAATGGATATTATCAGTGTATTTAAGTCTGCCGCCCCATTCATCATCTGTAATGTGATTATATTGGTGGGAATTACTTTTTTTCCCGCTTTGAGTTTGTGGTTACCATCAATCATCTAGATGATGGTATCGATTTAAGAAATATTTATTGTAAGGAGTAACAATATGAATACAAGGTATTCGACAGGGAAAGAGGCATTCAAGCACATGACGACACAGGAACTCAGGGAAGAGTTTCTGGTGGACGGCATTTTTCATGCGGACGAAGTAAGCGGCGTGTACTCGCACATCGACAGGATAGTGACGATGGGAGCGATGCCGATTAAGGGGGAAGTGGACCTGGAGAAGAACATCGACGCGATGAAGGAATTCGGGGTCGAGTACTTTCTGCAGCGTCGTGAGATCAGGGATGATCAACATCGGTGGTGACAGGTACGTTGTGGCTGATGGCAAACGCTATGAACTGGTGAGTCTGGATGGGCTGTATCTGCCGATGGGCACGAGGAAGGTGACCTAGGGAGCAATGACGGGAAGAAGCCGGCGAGAAGTTCTAACATGAGCAGCACCCCTGCCCACCACGCCTTCGATACGCGAGACATCGTGTTCGCGGTCACGAAAGCATGTGAAGGCGGGGAGCAAGGCGGAAGCATAGGCGGGTGATCAACCAGTACATCCACCCGGACGTCCTGGACACCTGCCAGCTGTCGATGGGCTTGACGCGGCTGGAGGCGGGCAGCGTGTGGAACACGTGCCGGTGCACACACATGAGCGGAGGATGGAGGTGTACTTCTACTTTGACATAGACGAGGAGCAGACACTTGTTCCACTTCTTTGGGAACCGGGTGAGACGGGGCACATCGTGGTGCACAATGAACAGGCGGTGATCAACCCCGTCGTGATGGTCGATCCACAGCGGAGCAGGCACGAGGAAGCAACTACACGTTCATCTGGTCGATGTGTGGTGAGAACCGAACCTACACGGACATGGACCATGTGGCGACGAGGATCTGAGGTAGAGGCCATGGGATATAGTGAAGAGAGAAATTCTCCCTGGAAGGGAAGGTGGCCTGGGTAACCGGGGCGAGCTACGGGATCGGGTTCGCGATCGCCAGCGCCTATGCGGCGGCCGGAGCGAGGATAGCGTTCAACGACATCAACCAAGAACTGGTGGACAAGGGGCTTGCCTCCTACAAGGATGCAGGCATCGAGGTGAAGGGCTACGTGTGTGATGTGACCGACGAGAATGCGGTAGCAGGGACCACGGAGAGGATAACCAGGACCTGGGACCGATCGACATCCTGGTGAACAACGCGGGGATCATCCGGCGCGTGCCGATGCACGAGATGAGTGCGGAGGAGTGGCGCAAGGTAGTCGACATCGACCTGAGTGCGCCGTTCATCGTGAGCAAAGGCGGTGTTACCGCTGAATGATGGAGAAGAGCTGGGAAAGATCATCAACATCTGTTCGATGATGAGTGAGCTGGGCCGAGAGACGGTGAGTGCGTATGCGGCTGCGAAGGAATTGGGCTGAAAGATGCTGACGAGGAACATCTGCAGCGAGTACGGCAAGTACAACATCCAGTGCAACGGGATCGGGCCTGGCTACATAGCGACCCCGCAGACAGCCCCGCTAAAGGGAGCGGCAGGCCGACGGAAGCCGGCATCCGTTCGACTCATTCATCATTGCCAAGACACCGGCGGGCATTGGGGGACGACCGAGGACCTTACCGGTCCAGCCCTGTTCCTGGCATCAGGCGCGAGTGACTTCGTGAACGGCCATGTGCTGTATGTCGATGGGGGTATCCTCGCCTATATCGGAAAACAGCCATAAGCAACAGAATTATTCTATACACCCATGTTCCCCCAAAGGAATGTGGGTGATTTTTTTCTGCTTAGGGTTGGGGCAATAGGTAAGGTGGTTACTGTTTGTTGAAAAGATGAGGGATGTAGTTACAAAGAAATAATGAATTGCGCGTACGTGTAATAATCCAATGAATGCTGATAGAAAGTAGCAAAAAAAAGATTTCTTAAGATACCCTGCATAATGAATCCTAAGACAAAAATGGAATAATGTTCCAAAAAGAATATTATCAAATATTTATCTAATAAGAAGTTGGAAGAGTCCAAACTCCCTCTTTTATTCCCTGGCTTCATTGACAGTAAGGAGCTAAGCAGGTAGGATTTGCAGGTCAAGTTATAGTGAATAATAAGAGGAGTCTTGTATGGCAACAAAGAACACAAAGTATGTCTATTTTTTTGGCTCCGGTAAGGCAGAAGGAACTGCCCAGATGAAAGACTTACTCGGTGGAAAGGGTGCAAACCTTGCCGAGATGACCAGCATCGGGCTTCCTGTCCCACCGGGCTTTACAATCAGCACTGAGGCTTGCGCCTTTTACAGTGCCAATAAAGGTAACTATCCTGAAGGCTTGAGAGAAGAAGTGCTGGAACACCTTGCCAGACTCGAGAAGATGATGGGTGCTAAACTTGGAGACAACAATGATCCATTGCTTGTATCTGTAAGAAGTGGAGCTGCACAATCCATGCCCGGAATGATGGATACCATCCTCAACCTGGGGCTTACTCCTGATTCCGTGCAGGGATTGATTAAGAAAACGAACAATGAACGATTCGCTTGGGACAGCTACCGCCGTTTTATGCAGATGTTCGGCGATGTCGTCATGGGTGTTCCCCATCATGAGTTTGAAAGTGCGTTGCAGGATGTAAAGGATACTCATGGTATTGAACTCGATACCGACCTTGATAGCAAAGATCTGCAGGAAGTTATTGCCCGCTATCAGAGGTTGTATAAGCGCTATACTGGGGAAGATTTCCCAACAGATCCAATTGACCAGTTGTTCAAAGCTATCAATGCTGTATTCAAGTCTTGGAACAATGAACGTGCAATCAAGTACCGCCAAATGAACGACATCCGCGGCTTGCTTGGTACTGCAGTAAACATCCAGAGCATGGTGTTTGGAAACATGGGGGAAACCAGTGGAACTGGTGTAGCCTTTACACGTGACCCATCTACTGGTGAGAATCAGTTCTACGGCGAGTATCTGATGAACGCCCAAGGTGAGGATGTTGTTGCAGGTATTCGTACCCCACAATCGATTGAAACACTCAAGAAAGTCAATGAAAAGGTTTACGACCAGTTGGTCGATATCCGTGGGATTCTTGAAAAACACTACAAGGATATGCAGGATCTTGAATTCACCATTCAGGAAGGCAACCTGTACATGTTGCAGACCAGAACCGGAAAGCGAACTATTTTTAGCTGGTTGCGCACCCAAGTCGAGATGGTCGAGGAAGGCTTGATTGACAAGGAAACGGCAGTAAGTCGTGTTCCATCCGGTGAGTTCGGCAAGTTGTTTGCGCCTATTCTCGATGCCAAGCATATCAGGGATAACTCTCTGGAAGTGATTAGCCATGGTCTGAACGCCAGCCCCGGTGGTGCATGTGGCCAAGTCTATTTCACTGCAGAGAGAGCAGAAGAGATGGCAGCAGAAGGAAAAGATGTCATTCTTGTTCGCACAGAGACCAGCCCGGAAGATATCGGTGGCATGGCGGTTGCAAAGGGTGTTGTTACCTGTCGTGGAGGTATGACAAGCCATGCGGCAGTAGTAGCCCGTGGCATGGGCTGCCCGTGTGTCAGTGGTGCCGGAGAGATTCGGATCAATGAACCCAAGCGTTTCCTTGAAGTAAATGGCACTATTCTCAGCGAGGGGGATTTCATTTCTATTGATGGATTCACCGGTGATGTTTATGGAGCCAAGATTCCTGTCAGAGCTTCAGAGATCGTCCAAGTTCTCAATGGTTCCATGAAAGAAAGCGAATCAATCCTGTATAGGGATTACAAGACTTTCATGAAGTTTGTCCAGGAACTGAAGGTATTGGGTGTCTATACCAATGCAGACACACCGCATGATACAGAAATGGCTGTTTCTTTTGGTGCTGAAGGTATTGGGCTTTGCCGTACAGAGCATATGTTTTTCGGTGGTGACAGAATCATGTCGATCAGAAAGATGATTCTTGCAAATAATACAGTAGAGCGAGAGAAAGCTCTCGCTGAGTTGCTTCCAATGCAGAGGAGTGACTTCGAGGAGATTTTCATAGCACTTGATGGCCGCCCGGCCACCATCCGTTTGTTGGATCCCCCATTGCATGAATTCCTTCCCAATGACCACACAGAAGTAGGCATGAGCTTGCCTTGCAGATGGGTATTACTGTTGAGGAAGTAGCGCAGAAATCTTCCGCATTGCATGAATTCAACCCGATGCTTGGTTTCGCGGTTGTCGTCTTGCGATCATCTATCCTGAGATTTTGAGAATGCAGGTAGAGCAATTATCGAGGCTGCAATCAATGTGAAGCGAAAGGGTGTGGAAGTACTTCCTGAGATCATGATTCCGTTGGTAGGTAACTACAAGGTTCGTGTTCACCAAAGCATGCCCTCGAGTAATCGAACAAATCTTCAGTGAACAGTCTATCAGGTGCACTACAAGATCGGTACCATGATTGAGGTTCCTCGTGCTGCCATCACTGCAGATGAGATTGCCAAGGAAGCAGAGTTCTTCAGCTTTGGTACCAATGACCTGACACAGCTGACCTGTGGATTCAGCCGTGATGATGCGGCTTCATTCCTGGAGTGCCTATGTCAACGATGCTGACAAGCAGTTCTATGAGTATGACCCGTTTGCCACTCTTGATGTGGAAGGTGTGGGCAAACTCGTGGAAATGGCGGCCAAGCTTGGTCGCTCTGCAAACGGATATCAAGTTGGGGTATCTGCGGTGAACATGGAGGAGACCCGAAGACATTGCCTTCTGTAACGGGGTCGGCTTGGTTATGTCTCTTATGTTCTCCGTTCCGTGTTCCTATTGCCCGTCTTGCTGCAGCACAGGCTGTAATTGAGAGGCGAAGAAGAACGCATAAATCTTTCATTTACAATACTGTATCCCGGGCTTCGGCCCGGGATATTTTCATTCAACAGTTCGTTTAGTACCTGAGACAAGAAAAAGCGGTCCCTAAGGAACCGCTTCTTGAGTAAAAAAGGGCGACCTTACTAGGCTACATGCGAAGAAACCTTCAAGGATGATAGCCAGATGGCTATACGCCGACCAGATGTAAAGACGCTTCACATCCTGGTTGTGTCTTTGTGTCCATCACAGCTCTATGCCCAAATAATAGATATTGTTGATGGTACTAGAAAATACACACCTTGCTTGCTCTTACTGCGAATCATATATCTGTAACGTTTCATCGTTAGGGTGCTGAAAGCCCTTCCGACTTGATTAGATTGTCAATCGAATCAGCTCTATGCCCAGCTGGGCGCACATCGTGCTCACCTTCTTGGTGACCTGTGCGGGATACCATTTCCCCTCGACCTTGGTAGCCTTTATCTTGCGCATCCCTGGATGAAATCATCAAGGGATATGTCCTGTGTCTTGCCAAGGTTGGCTATCGAATCCATAGCTTCCGCCCATCGTCATGCTCAGGTGGTTCAGGAACAGCCAGGCTTCCATGGAGTAGATGCCGCGCATATGGCTGGCATTGAATTCCAGGGAGTGCAGTCGAAAGGTCTTGAAGAACTGTTCGACTGCCTGTCTCTGCTTGTAGATGCAATACACCTGCTCAGGTGACAGCTCAGCTGGTTGGTCCTTATCGAGATGGTACCCATCTCCCGTCTTGTCTGAAAACTCGTCTAGCGTGCATGGCACCATGGCGCAGAGCCTCATCAGTGAGGCGGCCCTTGTTCTTCTCCCTGCGCGCCAGCTCCTTATCCCTCTTCACTCCCATTGTTGCATTCTTCTTGCCCAGCCTCGTGAGCATCATAGCAGTCTCTTCAGTGAGGAGACTGGGATCGAGAACAGGTGGACCGCGTACCCTTCACCCAGTCGATCCTCTTGGCAAGGATCGGCCTCTTGTGATAGATGAACCCATACTCGTAGTCGGACTGCGAGCCGGGCACCTTACCCCTCACATCGAGTTGCCCCTCTTGAGGGGCGTCAGGGTAATACAGGGAGCTGTCGTCAACAAGGTCGAAGTTGTCTTTGCTGCCGAACCCCTTGTCCATGATGAAGATACAGGTCTTCTCATCGATTCCCGCCTCCCTCAACAGGGCTGCGGTGACATCAGGGATGTTTCCGGCAAACTGCATATAGTACTCGGGACGGCCCTGCATCACCAAGGGAAGATGTACGGGGTTGATCTGGTTCTTGTACCTGAGCTTCGAGAGTCATAGCCGATCTCGGCATTCTCGAGGGTACGGGGAGGCGGACGAGCGATGCCCGTCGACCGTCATGAACCGGTTCGCATCCTGGGCATGGAAAGCATGAAAGCCTGATGTTGCCACGGTCCTGACCGAGGCGGTCGAGCAGCCTCGTAAGGCTGGCGGGAGAAATCGGGAGGTTGGGGAAAGGGAGGACATGATGCTCGTCTCATAGTGGGTGTGGCATCTCCCGCAGCGTCCTGTCATAGACAAGCCTCATGACGGCTACCGTGAATATCTCGCGCCAGACATCAAGGAAAGAATTGCCTGGGCCTTTCGCGTATCAGGGCTCCCCTTCTCGCCGTGAAGTACAGGAAGCCCCGAGCTCGACAACCTCGATCTTACGGATATGGAAAAGGAGACCCTCTTCCCGACAAGCCCCTGTTCGGTGATGCTTCCCAGCATCTTGCCGGAGACGGATTTGACTTTCCGGTCTCGAGGTTGTACTTGGGGGAAAACCCCGCTCGTAGAGTACCAATGCCCGCTGATATGCTTGATCTCGGTGTTCTTCGGCTTGACGAAATTCCTGACAAAATCGGGTCTCTCATGCTTGATGTTCATGGCTACTCCAGCACCTAATTTAGAGGTGCTTATAGCATACCACAAGCCTCTCCACACAGCAAGAGTAAATCGTGCATTGGAGATGAGAAATAAGGTTTTTTTTGGGGTTTCAGGCAGAGAATAATAGGATTCAGCACCCTAAGGATGAAACGTTACAGATATATCTAAAATGTACATGCTGTATATAAAAGGATTGTTCTTGTCTGACGGTATTTACTTCTTGGCTCTACGTTTTCTTAGATGTCTGCACTATAGGGAAATTCGCCCCTATAAGAGTAGGGAACCTAAACGGGGTTAACGTTTTTGGTATTGGTACATTTATTGAACTAATCCGCTGCGCGGAAGCTTCTAAGACATTGTGCTCGTGAGTCTCATCCATACTCCTTCGGTCTCTTCCCATATTTAATTGAGTCCTCCCCAAATCTTCCTGTACCATGGTTGTGGTTCCTAGAACCAAACTATTTCACAGGAGGATTTTACCAATGATGACGAATGAACAGGTATTGGAGAAGATGGAAGAGGACTTTCTGCTTCGGGAAGTTCTGAAAAGACCAAGGAGACCTATCTCACTGCGCTGAAGCGGTTCAGCGAGTTCGCAGGAAAGCAGGACAGGCTTGCCGAATTGAATCAGGATGACCTGAGGGCCTTCCTGTTGCATTTGCGCAAGGATTGCAAACTTCAGGGGACCAGCATCAACACCTACAATGCAGGGTGCAAGTTCTTCCTGGAGGTTGTGCTCGACAAGACAATCAACAGGAAGCAGGTCCCCAATGTACGTGCCTACCACAAGCAGCCTGTCTACTTCAGGGTGGAACAGCTGCTGCAGTTCTTTGCACATCTCAACAACATCAAGGACTTTATCTTTTTTCTCATCCTGTATGCGACCGGCATGAGAACGTTTGAGCTGAAGAATATGAAGTATACCGATATCGAGACCGACAGCCATTCGGGGACGAGATTCGTGAGGATTCCCCATGGGAAGAGAAACAAGGAACGGATGGTGATACTGCCGGAGGTATGCTACCAGGCACTGCGCCATTATTGGTCAGAAAACAGGCCGGAAACCCCCGACAAATGGATGTTCCCGGCCAAAGCGATACTAGGTAGCTCGAAGTGCACTGTCACCAACAATGATTTCAAGACCTGCCTTGAGCGTAGCAGATTATCCTCGGAATTCCATCCCCATAGTCTTCGAAACAGTTTCAGCTGCCACTTCATGCAGAACAACCCCCATGGCATACTGACACTCAAGCACCTTCTCGGTCACGCTTCCCTCGCCTCCACAGAAATTTACTTGCCCCTCAGCTATATCGACACCACAAACACGCTGAGTCCCTCGGAAGTCTGTGAAATACTCTGGAACCAGTACAAGGCCCGTCATGTTGACTCGCCCACACTTTGAGGTACAGGACATCCTCGCGCACTCGTTCGACAGCTTCAGGCTCAGGCATTCGCTTGACAAGGACCAGTACAAGGCCGTCAATGCCATCCTGCACTGCAGGACGGCAGCCCTGGGTGGCCATAAGGACTCCTGCTCCTGCGGGTTCTCGCGCATCAGCTACAACAGCTGCCGTTGCCGATGCTGTCCCAAGTGCGGCTCCATGAAGAGGGAATCCTGGATTGAGGGAAGGCTCTGCAGCATATTGGATGTGAGACACTTTCATGCCGTCTTTACTGTGGCTGAAGAACTCAACAAGTTGGCTTTGGCAAACAAGCGAGTGTTCTATTGCCTACTATTCATGGCAGCTACGGAGACGGTGAAGGCGCTTGCTGCCGACAAGAAGCATCTTGGGGCGTTGCCGGGGATGACAGCGGTGTTGCACACCTGGGGGAAGACTCTCGTCTTCCACCCCCATATCCATATGATTATCACCGGAGGTGGATATTCGGAAGTGGGATGGGTAGAGGGCAAGAAGAAATTCTTCCTGCCTGTGAGAGCCATGTCGAAAAAGTTCAGGGGCCTGTTCGTATCGTTGTTGCGCAAGGCCTTCGAGTCAGGGGACATCGTGTTCGAACAAAAGGAGTTCGATGCCCTTCTGGATACCGTCATGGGTAAGGATTGGGTTGTCTACTGCAAGAAGCCCTTCAATGGTTCTGAGGGGGTGTTCAGGTATCTGGGGAGCTACACCCACAGGACTGCCATTACCAACAGCAGGATTGTAGACGTGACACCCAAGAAGACAACCTTCACCTACAAGGACTACAAGGACAAGTGCCGACAGAAGAACATGACTCTTGATAACGAGGAGTTCATCAGGAGGTTTCTCCTGCATGTTCCCCCGTCCGGGTTCACGAGGATCCGACACTATGGAGTCTACTCCTCGGCAAGCAAGAAGACAAAGCTTGCCAAGTGCAAGACATGGACCAGGACCAAGAGCAGGGTACTGAAGAAAGAAGGCGTAAGTCTCTTATTTACAAGAATGTATCCCGGGCTTCGGCCCGGGATATTTTCATTCAACAGTTCGTTTAGTACCTGAGACAAGAAAAAGCGGTCCCCTAAGGAACCGCTTCTTGAGCCAAAAAAGGGCGACCTTACTAGGCTACATACGAAGAAACCTTCAAGGATGATAGCCAGATGGCTTATACGCCGACCAGATGTAAAGACGCTTCACATCTGGTTGTGTCTTTTTTGTGTCCATCACAGCTCTATGCCCAAATAATAGATATTGTTGATGGTACTAGAAAATACACACCTTGCTTGCTCTTACTGCGAATCATATATCTAAAATGTACATGCTGTATATAAAAGGATTGTTCTTGTCTGACGGTATTTACTTCTTGGCTCTACGTTTTCTTAGATGTCTGCACTATAGGGAAATTCGCCCCTATAAGAGTAGGGAACCTAAACGGGGTTAACGTTTTTGGTATTGGTACATTTATTAGTTGAGTAGATAATCAAAATGCATCCTGATAACGATTTATGAGTTTACTATTTGCTTGGGTACCCGAAATATTCATCTAAGTCATTGAGCTCTGGTCGCCTAAGGGCTCGGGGCTGCTTACTTATAGGGGGTTGCTTGGTGTCTGGGAAATGTTTCACAAGTATTGAGGCTCAGATTGAAATCTTGAAAAACCTGGCCTTACTATTCCTGATCACCAGAAAGCAATTGAGATGCTATCCTTTGAAAACTAATACCGCCTTATAAACGGCTATAAGGATATGTTCCTTACGACTACAAGCCCAAAAGAGACCCATACAGTAGGTACTTCATTATTAGAGATATGCCTGTACTCATAGCATTGGAGTCACGGAGAAGGGTGAAGGAGCAGCAGAAATGTATAGATGTTGTTGAGTTCCGTAATACCCATCTCAGTTAGGTAATGTGATCTGAAAGGTGTAGAGAAGTTTGTGAGTATCCAGGAGCTTCAAAGCGGAGCAGGGATCAGAAGTGCTCCCCTCGAACCTGGTCAGGTGTGGTCGATCAGTCCTGGAGATGGTCAGGAACATCCGGGACTCTATCGGATAGAGGCATCAGAGAGCCCTTCAGGGAGAGTGTCAGTTATGCTGAAAAAAACGTATATGCCAGAGCGGTTTGGTTGGTAGGGGACAAGAATCAGAAACAATCAAGAATATTTCTCTACTACCTGATATCAAAGCTCATCATATACCTTGTTGACGTATATACGCACTTAAGGTATATTGCATACATGATAAAGAGTTTCGCCGACAAGGATACAGAAAGGATATTCCAATCGATATTCGTCAAGAAGTTTTCGAAGGAAGTACAGAGTATCGTTAGGCGTAAACTATGGTCGATTGATATTGCTATGAGAACCAGTGACCTGAATGTCCCTCCGGGGAACCGTTTGGAACAGTTGAAGGGAAAGCGAAAAGGTCAGCACATCATCAGGGTCAATGACCAATGGAGAATATGTTTTGTCTGGAATGAGACGGAAGGTATTGCAACCGAAGTCGAGATAGTCGACTACCATTAGGAGGACGAAATGGATTACTATATGCCAGCCTTGACGGTCGGAGAATTTTTGAAGGAAGAATTCATGGTTCCCCTTGGCATCAGCGCATACAAGCTTGCAAAGGATATTGATGTACCGGTAAGCCGTATCCAGGAGATTCTGGCCAATAGGAGAAAAATCTCGATGGATACCGCTCTGCGCCTTGCTCACTACTTCGGATCCAGTGACGAATACTTTGCCAACCTGCAGACAAAAGTCGCCTTGGAAGCTGAGAAGCTGGTTATCAAGAAAGAAATCGATTTGCTGCCAACTTACGAACAGACGATGGGAAAACAAAAGTTTCTACATGCCTGAACCGATGTATAGTTGTACATAAAGACTGATATTTTCAAGGTTACAAATATATTTGATACAAGAAAACGATAACACCGACACTGTCATTTTCGAGAGTTCCTTAGCAACTTGTATCATCGGGGGGGTACGGAAAATCCGTTTCTTTTCTTCTGAGATACACAACAAACCACTTCTTTAGCCAAAAAAGGGAATTGAACCCTTGACCTGCTCATTACGAGTGAGCTGCTCTACCGCTGAGCTATTTTGGCAACAAACTACTGAAAACAGATGCATTCTACCCGAAACAGGGAAGAAGGTAAAGACGGATTGCATATAAAAACCCTACTCATCTTTGCCTTGACCTTCCCCTCTAATGTCGAGTAGGCTTGCGGGTGAAGAGGGATGCGGTGAACAGAGAGAGACGGTTCAGACATGCTGTCGCCCAGGAGGTGGTTGTCTTGTTGAATACAGAAAAACAAGCAGTACGTACCAAAGTCGGGTTAGGGTGGCAGCCAGATGTCGCCCAATTTTTGTTGGACATGTTTCCTGGTGCCTTGGAGTATGGTTTTGAGCTCAAGGATATTGCGCCGTTGGTCAGTGAGAGAGTAATCAACTTACGTTTGGAGGACTATGCATTGCTTGATGATTATGACTTGGAGGATCTATGATTGTCCTTGGTATTGAAACATCCTGTGATGAGTGTAGCGCTGCCTTGGTTGAGGATGGTCATACCATACTCAGCAATATAATTGCAACCCAAATTGAACTCCATAAACCCTATGAGGGCGTAGTGCCCGAGCTGGCCAGCCGTCTCCATACCGAATGGATAAGCCAGGTTGTGAAATCGGCTCTTGATAAGGCAAATCTTACTGTCGCAGACATCGATGCAGTTGCTGTTACCAGCCGCCCGGGACTCTTGGGATCCTTGCTTGTCGGAGTAAGCTTCGCAAAAGGGTTTGCTGCCTCCCTCAATCTTCCCTTTATTACCATTGATCACATAAGAGCACATCTATATGCCTCCCAGATTGAACATCCTTTGGAATATCCCTATCTCGGGGTCCTTGTCTCCGGAGGACATACGGTAATTTGCCGCGTTGATGATTATGATTCCATCGAGGTCCTTGGGACTACAATTGATGATGCAATAGGTGAGGCCTTTGACAAAGTTGCCAAGCACTATGGGTTTGGATACCCCGGGGGGATTGCCATTGACCGGCTTGCCAAGACCGGCAATCCTGTGGCTTTTTTGTTTCCTGGTCCAAAACTAAATATTATGGATCACCCCTATGATATCTCCTACAGTGGTCTGAAGACCGCTGTCATCAATCAGCTGGACAGTTTCTGGGATGGGGAAAGTGAGAAAAGTTCCGAAAATATTGCCGCATCATTCCAACGTTCCGCTGTGAACATGCTGATGAAGCGGGTACGGCAGGCACTGAAGGAAACAGGGCTCAAACGTCTGAGTGCAGGTGGTGGTGTAGCAGCAAACAGTTACTTGAGAAGCGAGCTGCTTTCCTTGCAGAATGGGGGATATGAGATTTCCTTCCCCTCATTGAAGCTCTGTACCGACAACGGTGCCATGATAGCTGCTCTTGCCTATCGGTATCTTCAGGATGGAAGAAGAAGTGATTTTTCCGAGGCACCGAGTGCCCGGGTTACAGCATTCAAGAAACAATACACCAAGTGAGAGGTTCTATGGACACTAACTATGATTTGGACAGTGTAATCAGAAAGGTTCCCAATTTTCCGAAGCAGGGAGTTCTGTACTATGACATTACCGGTATTCTAGCAGAACCGAAGGCTTTCCGTTACTGCATTGATCGCCTTGAAGAGCTCTGTAAAGGGAGAAAAATTGATGCTATTGCAGCGGTTGAAGCACGTGGATTCGTGTTTGCAGCTCCCTTGGCCGAACGGCTTTCTCTTCCTTTGATCCTCGTCAGGAAGCCTGGGAAATTGCCAAACAAGACCTATAAGAAAAGCTTTGATCTTGAGTATGGCTCAGATGTGATATGTGTCCAAGAAGTAGATATTGTCCCGAATACCAATGTAATGCTTGTTGATGATCTGATTGCAACTGGAGGTACCCTGAAAGCAGCAGCTACCATGTTTAAAGAGCACGGAGCCCATGTAGAAGGGTTCTTAGGGGTTATTGGTTTACCGTTCCTTGACTATGAAAAAGTCTTGGATGGATACCCCGTCGATGTTTTGCAGATCTATCACGGTGAGTAGGAAGAAATTCCTGCATGTACTTGACAAAGTATACGCATTTCCGTATCCTACCACAGGATTTTGACATTGGGATGTAGTGTAATGGTAACACTGCAGATTCTGGTTCTGCCTTTGGGGGTTCGAATCCCTCCATCCCAGACACCGGTTCCTTCGTCTAATGGTTAGGACAGGAGATTCTCAGTCTCTAAATAGGGGTTCGATTCCCCTAGGAACTATAGTTTATATGGAAGGGGCAGCCTTGCAGGTTGCTCTTTTTTTTCGGATACTATGCAAGAGGAACCACAAATCATGATAACAGCTGCTAACATTGGTCTATCCTACGGGACACAAGTACTCTTCAAAGAAGTCAACATAAAATTCACCCCAGGAAACTGCTATGGGGTAATCGGAGCGAATGGGGCGGGTAAGTCCACCTTTCTGAAAATTCTCAGTGGTGAGATTGAGGCAGATAGTGGTGAAGTCATCATTTCCTCCGGTCAACGTATGGCAGTACTCAGACAGGATCACTTTGCCTTCAATGAATATTCTGTGATTGAAACCGTGATCATGGGCTACGAACAGCTCTATTCAATTATGAAAGAACGTGATGCCATCTATGCAAAGGAAGATTTCACCGAGGAGGATGGCCTTAGGGCAGCAGAACTCGAAGGTGACTTTGCCGATCTTGGTGGATGGGAAGCTGAAGCCCAGGCAGCACAGATGCTTGACGGGCTTGGCCTCAACACCGATATGCAGCAGAAAATGATGGCAGAGGTGGAAGACAACATAAAGGTTCGTGTTCTTCTGGCTCAGGCACTATTCGGTAATCCTGACATCTTGTTGCTCGACGAACCTACCAACCACCTCGACCTTGAATCCATCCATTGGCTTGAGGAATTTCTTTCCAACTTTGACAATACCGTCATTGTAGTAAGCCATGACCGTCATTTCCTGAACACCGTTTGTACCCATATTGCAGACATTGATTTTGGTAAAATCCAACTTTATGTCGGAAACTACGATTTCTGGTATCTCTCAAGCCAGCTTGCTGCAAAGCAGATGAAGGATATGAAGAAACGCAGGGAAGAAAAGATATCCGAATTGAAAGATTTCATCCAACGATTCAGCAGCAATGTGGCTAAGGCAAAGCAGGCAACCAGCCGCAAGAAGTTGATTGATAAACTCACCATTGATGATATCAAACCGTCCAGCAGACGATTCCCCTATGTGGCATTCAAACCGGAACGAGAAGTCGGGAAGAAGATCCTGGAAGTCAAGGGACTGACCAAGACCATTGAGGGCGAAAAAGTGTTGGACAATTTCAGCATGGTACTCAACGGAAATGACAAAGTAGCCTTTGTTGGACCGAACCACTTTGCAAAAACTGTACTGTTTGAGATTCTCAATGGAAACATGGAACCAGATGAAGGCACCTATGAGTGGGGGGTTACCACCAGTCTCTCATACTTTCCCAAGAACAATGCCCATCTTTTCAGTGAACATGTATCCATTACCGATTGGCTCAGGACGTACAGTAGTGATAAGGATGATACGTACATCCGCTCCTTCCTCGGCAGAATGCTCTTTAGTGGTGATGATGCGCTCAAGGACTGCACGGTACTCAGTGGAGGGGAGAAGGTTAGAGTCGTACTTGCCCGCATGATGCTGGAGCAATCCAACTGCTTGATTCTGGATGAACCGACAAGCCATCTTGACTTGGAAGCCATCACTGCCCTCAATGACGGATTGATTGAATTCAGCGGTGTCTTGCTTTTCAACAGCCATGATCATCAGTTTGTTGATACAATTGCAAACCGAATTATCGAGTTCACCCCATCCGGCGTTATTGACAGGCTGATTGGATTCGAGGATTATTTCAATGACGAATCCATCAAGGTATTACGTGATAAGATGTATAGTGGTTCTCATCATGCCATGGCCTTATAAGGAGGTCTCATGCTGCTTGCTGTAGATATTGGAAATACGAATATTGTGATTGCTGTCCATGACGGACAGCAATGGATACACTCATACAGGATATATAGTGACCAACGAAAGACCAGCGATGAGTATTTTGTTGTGCTGGATAGCCTATTGAGTCATTCACAACTCTACAAGCATGATATCAACCGGGCTGTGATCAGCTCTGTTGTTCCCAACCTCACGAGGTCAATGCAGAAGAACATCATGAGATTGTTTGATGTGCAGCCCCTGATGGTTGATCATACTGCAAATACAGGTTTGAAACGAGAGACCATTCCCGCTGAACTGGGGAGTGACCTGTTAGCAAACCTTGCCCAAGCGCATTTTGCATGCCCAGAGCATGCAGTAGTGGTTGTTGATTTCGGAACTGCACTTACCCTGGCGACAGTGGACAGTGATGGTTCTGTGCTGGGAGTTTCCATTGCCCCTGGCCTGGTTACTGCGGTGAACGCTCTCTTTGGGAATACAGCACAGCTCCCCCAGGTAGAATTAAAAATTCCTCCCTCTGTCCTTGGGCAGAACAGCAAGGACTCGATCAGGAGCGGAATCATGTTTGGTTACGCCGGCATGGTAAAGACCATGATCGAGCGTGTTGAACAGGAGATTGGTAAAGAGGTATACGTTATAGCAACCGGTGGTCTGAGCAGGACCATCGCCCCGCTCATCGACCGGATCAATCAGATTGCAATTATGCATACGCTTGATGGGCTTAAGCTCATCGAAGAACTTAATTAGAAAGTAAACGTCCCATTTTCCATAATCACTACTTGATGCCCATCATCTGTATAGGCGGTGATTTTCATGTCTTGGGAGCCTACCATGAAATCAACATGCATCAAGCTGGTATTGCAATGTGCTTGTTGCAGCTGTTCCTTGGTATCCAATGTTGCACCATCCTTCAGTGCAGTGGGATATCCCTCTCCAAGAGCCAGGTGGCAGGAGGCATTCTCATCAAGCAGGATTGAGTTGAAAACAAGATTGCTTTTCGCTATCGGGCTGGTCTCATCCACCAATGCAACCTCCCCAAGTCTACGCGTCCCGTCATCAATGGCAAAGAACCTGTCCAACGCATCCTGTCCCGCCTTGGCCTGATACTCAACCACCTTTCCATCCTTGAATACAAAGCGGACTTCCTCGGTGGTGGTGTTCAGTACCTCCACCGGTTTGGTTGTGGTAATATAGCCTTCTGCGCGGAGGTTGTTCGGTGTAGTGAAAATCTCCTCAGTGGGGAGATTGGCGAAAAACTCCCTGCCATCAGGTAGTGTCTCGCTCCCTCCGGTGAAGAGGGCCTTGTCTGTGAACCCGATAGTCAGGTCACTCTTGCTGCTCTGGTAGTGCAGTGTGTCGATCCCGAGTCCATTGAGGTAGTCTTGGCGTTTCTTCAGGAGAACTGCCTTCTCATCCCAAGCCTTCTGTGGATCATTTGCATCAAGGAGCAAGATAGGAGTAAGTACCTTCATGAGATCATCAGTGGTTGCGTCATCTCCCAGTACTTGTTTCGCCCAAAGGGGACCGGGAGCAACACATACACACCAAGGGAGTTGATGGCGCATTAGTTTCTTGGTTTTTGCTTCACTGAACTGCCGTTTAGCCTTTCCAAGGATCTGGTTCTTCCTACCATCGAGCGGAGCATGATCAAGTCTCTCCTCAGTGCTGTCGATCCGGATATGGGACCAACCCTCACTGACGAACTCGTAGTCGAATGTCTTGATGAAATGCGGGTTGAATTTCAATGCTTCATCATCCTGATGTTGTAAGCGGGAAGAGAGGACATCAAGGTCATCAAGCAGTACTTGCACGTAGCTTGCACCGCTACGGTAAGCTGACTTGCTCAGCGCACGGGCGAAGTAATAGGTGCCCGGTCCTGTGGTGATGACAACACCTTTTCCGCTCTGTAGGTTGATTCCCTTACGGATGATCAAGTCAGCGTATCTCTCAATTTCTTGTTGGTTCATATCAGTTCCTCCTCCGTGAATATTCCTTCTTCCATGAGAGAGGCATCAGTTCCATCTTCCCTGTGAAGTGTTACCGAAAGGTGGCTGTCCCCGATTGGGATAGCTACTCTCACCAGAGACGTGCAGAGCGAACTTTTATTGATATCCTCTTCATTTTGTTGCGTTGTCAGATTGTCCAGGGAGAGTCCTCCAAGCACAATCATACTCGTCATCTCTCGAGCAAAGTGGGGATGAATCGATTTTCCTAGATAGTGGCTTTCAACCGTGTCATGGTCCGCAAGGGCGATTTCACTGACACGTTTTGCTCCCTCATCCACGGAAAAGAGCACCTCCAGGGCATCCTCTCCTGTCTCCGCTGTATAGTCGATGACCATTCCATCTTCTACAGTGAAGCGAGCTCCCTTGACTTCCTTTCCAAGTACATAGAAGGGCCTGGAGGATGTGAATGTTCCCTTGGCACTGTTTGCATCAATGGCGGCATGGAGCGCTTGTACCGGTAGGGAAGAGAAGAACGAACGTTGGCTTGGCAAGGTTTGTATTCCTCCTGCCCAGACTGTGTCCCTAGCCATGATAGCTTCCATCTGCCAGCCATCGCCAACCATATGCAGGATACAGCGTCCTTGTTCATTCAGTTTTTGTTTTCTGTATGCCAGGAGGTTCCCTTGCTCTTCCCAAAAACGAAAGGCGTGCTCATCTTCAATACGATAAAGCGCAGTGAATAGTTTCCACATATCATCTTCGCTCGCTTGGGAACCAAGCAACTGCAAAGCCCAGCGAGGGCCGGGATAAGGAATATTCGCCCAAGGAACTGCAATTCTCCGGTCAAGGAAAACGGGATCAGCAAGCAACCCATATTTTCCCAAGGTTGTAACCTCATCTGCTGCAGTGTTGAGATCAGTTGGGGTTAGGTAGGGATGTCCGTCGAGGTCTATAATATGGCACATGACGGATCCCTGTACGGGAGGACGGAAGATTTCTTTCTCTATTGGTTCGATGGGTATGGCGTCAACCACCTTCCCATGATTGGTATGTACGATGGTGACCGTCTGCCTAGTGGCAATAGCGGCCGTCTGTGCAAGCAACCGGGCAAAAGATAGGGTACTCGCGTCACTGTTTATCGAGAGGCTGTCCCCCTCGCGTAATTTCAATTGCACTTCAACAACAAGACGTGCATAACGTGTAAGCAATGTTTCCATGAATCCTCCGTTCACGTTCTCCAATATACCAAAAAACAGCAGGGGAACATACCCTCAGGGAGCAGAAGGTTTCTAAAGTGTTGATACCGAACGAAAATGAATAAAATTGATATTATTATAGTATATTTACCAAATTTCTTATAATTCATCGTGGACAGTGCTTCTTGGGAGCCCGTATACTAGTTCTGTAGGGTATTAAAACTACATGGAGCATAGCGATGGGTTCAAAAAAAGTATATGTGAATCGCGAACTGAGATGGCTGAGTTTCAATGAACGGGTTTTGATGAGTGCTGAAAATCCGAATATTCCCTTGATGGAGCGATTAAAGTTCATCGGGATATTCTCTTCCAACCTGGATGAATTCTATGCAGTAAGGGTCGGCTCGATTCATCGTGCTCTTCTTGATCCTGAGCACTATAAACTCAAGGAGAGTAGCAATCCCAAAACTTTGATCAAACAGATTCTCAAGGAAGTGAAACGACTCAATGATCGAATGGATCGGGTGGTTGAACAGCTCTTCAGAACACTCAGGACACATCATATAGCCATAGTGGATGAATCAACACTTTCCGATGAGCAAAAACAATTTCTGGAAGGGTTTTTCCGTCATACACTCAGAAACCGCCTGTTTCCTATTCTCCTTGAGCCAAAACTACCATTTCCTTATCTCAAGCACGTAACGCTCTATCTTGCTGTGCATATGTACTACAGTGACGATCCGAAGGATTTCCGTTATGCCTTGATCGAGGTTCCCAGTGAGTTGATTAAGCGGTACGTGCAACTGCCTTCTCGTGGTGGCTGGCATCACTTCATTGCCCTTGAAGATATTATCCGATTCAAGTTGGCAGACATCTTCAAGGCATTCAGTTATGACTGTTATGATGCTTATACCATCAAGATTACCCGTGATGGTGAATATGATTTGACGGATGAAATTACCAGAAGTCTCTATGAGAAACTCTCCTCTTCCATCAAGCAGCGCAGTCAAGGTGATCCGGTCAGGTTTGTCTATGACCGGGAGTTGCCCAAAACTATGCTTGATTATTTCATGGAACATGCACAGCTGAAACAGTGCAGGATCATCATTCCCGGGGGTAGGTATCACAATGCAAGGGATTTTTTACATTTCCCCAAGGTCGGGAATGACCAGCTGTATTTTGAGGAGCAACCTCCCTTGCCTCACCACACCTTGAAGGAGGATCGAAGTCTGCTTGATCAGATTGAAGAGCGAGACCACTTGGTGACACTTCCTTACCACAGTTATGATTGCATCATAGACCTGTTGCGGGAAGCAGCCTTGGATAGGACAGTGCAGGGAATCAAGATGGCGCTTTACCGCGTACCGGAGAAATCCAATGTAATCAATGCACTCAGAAATGCAGCAAGGAACGGGAAGGAGATCGTATTGTACCTGGAGCTGCAGGCGCGGTTTGACGAGGAGATCAACATGCAGTGGACTGAGACCCTCACCCGTGAACGCCACATCAATCTGATCAATGGGGTTGAGGGGATGAAGGTACACAGCAAGCTTGGTCTCATTACTCGGCTCAGTGGAAAGAAGCAGAAGAAGATAGCAATCATTGGAACAGGGAATTTCAACGAAGTGACGGCGAGTCAGTACAGTGACCATCTTCTGCTTACCTCCAACCCAAAGATTACCCAAGAAATTGACTTACTCTTCACCCTCTTGGACCGTGGGTTTGCAGATATCAAGTTCAAGTATCTGATTGTTTCTCCCTTCCATACCCGCAAACGATTCATCTCACTGATCAAGAAGGAGATGGAGGAAGCGAGGGAGGGTAGGCCTGCAGGAATTACGCTCAAGTTGAACAACCTCGTTGATGAGGGAATGATTAAGCATTTATGCAAGGCTGAGCGTAGTGGAGTATCCATTACCTTGATGATCCGGGGAATATGTTCCATGGTACTCTACCCAGAACAAAGCAATTTCCGGGGAAAGGCCTTGATTGACCGGTATCTTGAGCATACTCGAGTGGTCAAGTTTCACAACAAGGGCAATCCACTGTATTTCCTTGGTTCTGCGGATTGGATGGAACGAAATCTTGACACCCGTATCGAGGTCATGGTTCCTGTCTTTGATGACAGGATCAAGGAAGAACTGGAGGTGTTCCTGCAGGCACACTGGAATGACACCGCCTCTTCTTTCAGTATTCATGAAGAAAATTACAACCAGCGTCTTCAGACTGGTGAAAACAATGAGCCTCGTGCACAACGGGATTTGTATCTCTGGTATCAGAGTCAGTTGGAGGAAACTATATGAACAATACCGGCCCGTACTATCTGTTATTCGAAACCCAGTCTGCTCCTGCAACTTGGGAACAGGCTTTCTCTCCCTATCGAATTGCCTGGATGGAAGCATCCATCCCGCTTGAGGGTACACTGTTTCTGAACAAACAGCCTGTAGGGGAAGTGAGATACTTTCCTGAGGAGTTGCGTCTGGAACTTTTTCCACTTTCTGAGACCCAGGCTCAACTTGAAGGACTGCTTACCGTGCCGGCTTTCAGGGAGATGTGCAACAGTCCCATCATTGGTTGGTGTGAGAAACAGGTTGCAATCCTTTCTGAACATATTGCAAATCTGGAAGACATGAAATCGATGCAGGCATTCAGAACAGCGTTGTGCAATCTCTATATGATAGTTCCACGTATTGGGAAAACACTTTCCAAAGAGCGACAGAAAGATTTGAAACGATTGCTCAAGAAACTGGTGAACTATGCAGGGAAAGTTCGTGATGATCAGGTACTATTTCAGTTGTTGGACGAGAGAGGCCTGGCGCAAGAGCAGAAACGGCTGAAGTTCAAGAAACATCTTGTAAAACTGAAGGATACCCTTTCTGCCTCCTTTGTCTCTGATCTTCAGGAACTTTTAGAGCAGAACCGGTTTGCCTTCTCAGGGTATCATCCAAAGGTTCTGGTAGCAAAGGCTCACAGAAAATTGGTTAAGGCAGTTCACAAGGTACACTCAGAGAGGGATGTGCAGGCAATGCACAAGGTGCTGCGTTGGGTACGTTCTTTGCTTGCAGTGAGTGAGATGGCATCAGTAAAACAGGATAAGCAACTCTATTCCCTCGAGAAGATTTTAGGTCGATGGCATGATCTTATCCTACTTCAGGATCTACTTTTGAAGCAAAAAAAGGCACCAATAGAATCCTTGAGGATATTGGTTGACTTAGAAAAGGAAGTAAAACATCTTGCGGGTGAGTATCGACAAGTGAGTAGTGAATATTGGGAGGAGATGGTATGACAACACTGGCCGTATACAGCATCAAGGGGGGAGTAGGCAAGAGCACCATCAGTGTGAATCTGGCAGTGCTCTCTGCGATGGCCGGACAACGAACCTTGTTGGTCGATCTTGACCCCTTGGGCTCAAGTAGCTACTTGCTGGATGTAAAGCCAAAGAAGAGCCACAATGCTCGAGCATTGGTGAAGGGAGGGAAGCAGCTGAAAAAGCAGATTCAGGCCACCAGTTTCTCCTCACTCGATGTACTGCCTTCTTCTATGGCTTATCGCTATCTTTCCATTCTTTTTGATGCAAAGAAGCACTCACACCATCGGTTGGAAAAACGACTGGAGGAGTTGAGATCCACGTATGACCTGGTCATCATCGATGCTTCCCCTACCATGAGCCTAGTCAGTGAAAATGTACTGTATGCCTCTGATATGCTGTTGGTTCCGGTTGTCCCCACTCCCTTTGCGGTACTTGCCTATGACCAATTGCGGGGTGAGCTGGAACGTTTACAGCAGAAGGATACGAGGGTGCATCTTGTTGTTTCCATGCTCGACAGGAGAAAAAAGCTACAAGTGAAGACAGCATTGGATCTTTTGCACAGAAGCGAGGCATTGCAAAGTGTGATCCCTTTCGCTAGTGAGATAGAGAAAATGGGTGAGATACAGAAACCGGTAGTAACAAGCAATCCAAAGGGGAAAAGTGCTCTTGCCTTCCGTGGTTTGTACGAAGAGCTGGTACCATTTCTGATAGAGCGTTCACCGAGTGGGCGTTCTGAGAAAAAGGAGTAATATCGATGAGTAAGTTGATCGGGATTCTAACCTCTGGAGGAGATACTCCTGGATTGAATTCAGCGATACGTGCGGTAGGAAAAACATTGTTGCATGAAGGTGGTTACACCTTGATAGGGTTTCTTGATGGGTATCGTGGTTTGATGGAGAACCGATTTGTTGAACTCAATGATGTACGACTCTCTGGTATTATCACACGGGGTGGAACGATTCTCGGTTCCAGCCGTGACAAGCCCCATAAAATGCCGGTAGGCGGAAAAATCATGGATATGACTGATGTCATTGTAGAAAACTACCACTCGAATCATCTCAGTGGGTTGGTGTGCCTTGGGGGAGGGGGAACGCAGAAGAACTCCTACCGCTTGGCCAAAGCAGGGTTGAATGTGCTTACACTTCCCAAGACCATCGACAATGACATAATGTATACAGATGTTTCCTTTGGCTATGATACGGCGATGATGATAGCCACCGAGGCAGTCGACCGGTTACATACAACAGCTAGCAGTCACCATAGGATCATTATCCTAGAGACAATGGGCCACAAGGTCGGCTGGTTAGCCTTGGGTGCCGGTCTTGCCGGTGGTGCTGATGTCATTCTGCTCCCTGAGGTTCCTTATGATGAACAGGTGGTCGCTGATGCAATCCTCAGACGAACCAGGGAAGGGAAGAAGTTCAGTATTGTAGTAGTTGCTGAGGGAGCTATATCCACTACTATGGCAAAGGTTCTTGAAGAGGATGGTGGCAAGGATAAGGTTGAGGAGATGCTCAAGACCCGCACCCCACTTTTAGCTACCCACTTGGAGCGTCTCACGGGAAGGGAAGCGAGGGTAACCATTCTTGGCTATGTACAGCGTGGTGGTACTCCAACTCCCTACGATCGATTGCTCTCAACATCACTGGGTAATCGTTGTGCACAGGAGATCATGAAGGACAAGTGGGGGAACATGATGGCATTCCAAAACAACAAGATAGTGACAGTTCCCTTGGAGAAAGTTGCAGGTCCTGTCAAATACATACCCAAGGATCACTACCAGATCACCTGTGCGAAGGATATAGGGGTGTGCCTGGGATCCTGAGTGCTATAAGAAACCACACTGTCCAGTGTGAAATGACGAGACTGGACTTTCCTGGTAATTCTGGAAATGAATTAGAGAAATTGTTTCCTCCTTATTCTCCCACGGTTATTGACAATCTCCCGTGAAGCATTATTCTATGGGAGAATAAGCCAGTAGGTGGGAGAATTATGCGTCAATTTGATTACAGCAAATTGAGGGGGAGCTCTTGGGACAGTGAGATACTCTCATTCGTCGCTCAGATTCATGAGTACAAGGGAAAGCAGGAGTTATTTCTCAGGCAGAAACCAGTTGAGCTTAAACGTCTTATTGATTTGGCAAGGATTCAAAGCACTGAGAGTTCGAACAAGATAGAAGGGATTGGGACATCGAACGCAAGGTTGCGGCAGTTGGTGGAAGAGAAAACAACGCCACATAACCGAGATGAACAGGAGATTGCCGGATACCGGGACATACTGAACACAATACACGAAAGCTTCGAGCATATTCCACTTAAGAGCGAATTTATCCTGCAATTGCATCGCGACCTACTATCATACACAGATAAGACCTTCGGGGGAAACTACAAAAATACCCAGAATTTCATCAACGAATTCCATGCTGACGGAACATCCTTCACACGGTTCACTTCGTCAAAGCCGTTTGAGACTCCACAAGCTGTACATGATATTTGCGTGGAGTATCAGCAGGCCCTAGAGAAGCAGGTAATTGATCCACTAGTTCTGATCCCAATATTTATCTGCGACTTCCTTTGTATCCATCCATTCAATGACGGTAATGGACGTATGAGTCGCCTGCTCACCACACTGCTGCTGTACAAGAGTGGTTACATGGTGGGAAAATACATAAGTATCGAGAAGAAGATAGAGAAAACCAAAGAAATCTACTACGATGTTCTAGGTAAAATCTCAAGAGATTGGCACGATGGAATGAATGATTACACCCCTTTCATCAAGTACCTTCTTGGTATAATTCTTAACAGCTACAAAGATCTTGAGAGCCGGCTAGGTTCACTCGATCGTATGAGTACCCCGTATGATATTGTTCGTACGGCCGTAGGAAATACACTGGGAGTGTTCACAAAGGCGCAGATTCTTGCTCAATGTCCCAGCATAGGAAGTTCTTCTGTAGAGGCTGCACTCAAAAAACTCAAGGAGGAAGGGTTAATCATCAGACAGGGTGGTGGCAGGAGTACCACCTATATGCGGAATCTCAATTATCATTAAACTCCCATATGAAGAGTATTTGTCGTAGTGCTGTCGGTTTTGTAGAAGCGCTTCGTTGCTGAAAGAGGCATAACAGTATTTGCATTCATGCATACAGGTGTTGTAAAGACCAATATTTACAAGTGGCACACAACCGCATGTTATTTCTTTGGTTCCAGATGGAAAACGTATGTGAGAAATCATGATTCAAACCAAATCCCACAGAATTTATGATTGAGCCTGTTTTTTACTAATCTCTAGTGATTTTTCATATTGGATCAGCATCAATATTCCAATCATCATCAATCCAATAATTATTCCATTTGCTAAAAGGGTGTTTTCAAATAGTAACCCTAATCCAATTGAGCCACTAGCATTGATAGCTGCGTGGAAACATACGACCAATACAATGCTGTTTGTCTTAGCATAAAGCCACGTTAAATAGGTACTAAACATAATGGCCCCAAGCATGAATGGGAGAAAATCAGAAGAATAATGTGATACTTCTTCAACATAGAATAACGGCACATGCCATAAGCCCCAAATAATGCCAATCAATACCGCAAGGCCAACAAGGTTTACTTTTCCCATAAAATATTCTTGTAAGAAACCTCGCCATCCTATTTCTTCTAGTCCACCAAAAAATATTGATGGTAGCAGTACTATAAAAAAGTAATACAACGGAATACCACCATTAAATGTGTGATCCCCCAACAAGATATAGAGCCATTGAAATCCCCCACCTATAATAACCGGTAGAAAAATAGCAAACAGCCAAAATTGATAGGGGTGTTTAAACGATAATAACTTTTCTAAAAATGCTTTTTTGACCGTTTCATCCTTATTTCTAAAAATAAAAATACATGCAAAAATTGTTGGACTACTCCCCCCCACAATAAACAAGCTTTGTCCGATCAATGAATGGAAATGAATAAAATCTCGGGCTGTCGCATATCCCAATAGACCATGAGACAAATACGTAAGTAAAAATGTATATGATACATAGGCAATTATTTGTTTCATAGTAACTCCTTGACTTATGTACGTAACCTTTGCACTTGAACTATAAAGAAATCATTAGTATTAGAACTATACTATAATGATAGAATATATTTTCTCTATATACATATTGGATAGGGATATAAGCTCCTAGTTGTTGTATACAGTTTTCACTACAAAACAAAAAGAAACCTACAATCTTATAGTGGCAGATTTATAGACCTATAACGACATTTTTGGTTTCTTTTCCAATCTTTCTCGGTGTGGGTCCAGAAAAATTAGAGGGTTTCCTATTTCTCATGTCTTTACCAAAATCAAGGTGAACTTTTTTCAGGTGATTCCTGTGCTTTGGTAGCAAGCGGACCAATATCGAATGGATATTCATGCGTATTGCCATGAACGCTATTTGCCTGGCTCACAGGATGACATAGGACCTATCCAGTATACCCTTATGGTACAAAGCTTCACTTGAGGTTTCATAGGAATTTTCGCATGGTAGCAAATCTACGCAATTACTGTTGTCAATGGAGATGATACTAGGGAATAGCTATGTTTTCAAAAATCCTATCTTTTCACTATCTTGAAGAAATTAAAACGAAATACACAATTCAATGAATTGTATTGAAAAACAAAAAGGCTACTTCAAAATATTTTTGTGTTTGAAACAATCTCTTGCTTTCTCTTTCTCTTATAAGACTTTGTTAACTAGAGCGCCCTACGGGAGTCGAACCCGCTTCTTCAGCTTGGAAGGCTGAGGTAATACCATTATACGAAAGGCGCTTGCTCTGTATCAATGTATATAAAACATTCTGGAAATTCCGTCAAGTACCTCCAGTTGACAGAGAGAGCACAACACTGGTACAAGTACCATAGAAACAGTTAAGCGAGGATTAATAGCGTGGGACAACGTGGAGAAGTGTATTCTACAAGACTTGTCAAAAATGACAGGACTTATTTCTTTAATGTAAAAGAGAACATCTATGGGGACATGTTCCTCAATCTGGTGGAAAGCAAAGGTACTCCCGACAACGATCGATACATTAGACAATCGATTATCGTCTACCAAGAAGATTTGGGAGAATTTTTGAAAGAACTGCAGAAATCCTTGGATTTCCTCAAGCAGAACGCAAAGAAAGACTAATAGACGGCAGCCATTGGCTGCCTTTTTGTTTTTCTAGAAAAGTGACAGCTGATCCTGTTTTCTTGAGCCCTCCTGCTTGATGGAGAATGTTTTCCGATGAATAGGAGAGATCCCATAGAGCAGACAGGCCTCCCTATGCTCCTTGGTAGGGTACCCCTTATGCTTTGCAAAACGGTACAGCGGCCACTTGGCATCACAGAGTACCATATAACGGTCACGTTGGTTCTTTGCCAAAATGGATGCTGCCATGATCTCAGGAATTGTGGCATCCCCCTTGATGATTGCCTGTACCGTGCAGTCAAGAGAAGGCCTCTGGTTCCCATCAACAAGTGCTGTATCGACTGAAATATGAGCTTTCACTTTTTCGTAGGCACGTTTCATGGCAAGCAATGAAGCCTGGAGAATGTTGATCTGGTCAATCTCCTGTGCAGTTGCACAGGCAACAGCCCAGGCAAGAGACTGCTCCTTGATAATAATTTCAGCCTCAATGCGTTGTTTTTCAGAGAGCTGCTTTGAGTCACCAAGGATTTCAATGGGAAAATCTGATGGGAGTACCACCGCCGCTGCCAAAACAGGACCAGCTAATGGGCCTCGCCCGGCTTCATCCAAGCCACAGACAACTCCCTTTTCATCTTTTAGGTCGAACAACATTGATTCCACACAATACCTCCTACTTTTTCCCAAAGCCAACTTATGCTATAATCCCACGGAATACTGCGTCAAGCAAAAAGAGGGTGTAATTTGTTTCTAAAAAGCTTGGAACTATATGGCTTCAAATCTTTTCCAGAAAAAGTAAGTTTGGATTTTGCCGATGGAATCACCAGCTTGCTTGGTCCCAATGGTTGTGGCAAGAGCAACATTGTTGATGCCATCAAATGGGTTTTGGGGGAACAGTCAACCAAGACCTTACGTGCCGGGAAGATGGAAGATGTCATATTCAACGGAACAGATAATCGGAAACCCCTCCAGGTTGCAGAAGTCTCTTTAGTCATCTCCAACGAAGAACGCCATCTTCCACTTGATGCACCTGAAGTGGAAATCAAGAGAAGAATTTTCCGTACGGGTGAGAGTGAGTACTATCTGAATAAGAACCGTGTCTTGCTGAAGAATATCAGGGAACTCTTTTTTGACACCGGTGTGGGGAAGAGTGCATATTCCATTTTGGAACAAGGCAAAATTGACCAGATACTCTCATCTAAACCCGAGGACCGAAGATATATCTTTGAAGAAGCTGCCGGTATCTCCCGTTTCAAAGTCCAGAGTAAGGAAGCAGAACGGAAACTTATAAGGACTGATGAGAATATTCTGCAAGTGGAAACCATTCTAAAGGAAGTAAAGCGAAATTACGAAACAAAGAAAAACCAGGCAGCGAAGGCAATCAGCTACCGGGAGCTCAAAACAGAACAGTTTTCTCTGGAGGTCGATGTGCAGCTGGCTACGCTCAAATCATTTCTCTTGTTGCGAGAGAGCAAAATTGAGCAGAAACAGCGCTTAGAGGAAGCCTATACATCGCAAAGAGGTTCCCTTACAGAATTTGACCAGGAGATTGAGCAGCTTCAGGAGCAAATGCGAGCCCTTGGGTCACAGCGGATCAATAAGCAGACTGAACTACAAAGATTGGATGAAGCAACGAAAGGCAGGTCTGAAAAGCTTGACTTGCTGACCCAACGCTTCCGTGATTTCCTGCAGCAGAAAGACCAAGCTGGCGCGCGTGCTGAACTGATTCAGGAACATATCGAGCGAGATACCGAGGAAATAGACCAGAAACTCACTGATATTGCCACCCTTTACGAGTCAATCGAGCAACTGCAGGCGGAGACTGAACAGAACCAGAAATCCTTGGAACAGACAAGGAACTTGATCAGTAACCAAAATCAAGAAATTCTCGATCTCGAGGATGCAAACAGCTGCTATGAAGCTGATAGTGATTCGCTCTCCCTCCGTATCAAGGAGTTGAGCGATGTCATTGTTGTCCAGCTTGAAGAGAAACTGAAGCAGAGTGGCTATACACTTGAAAACAAGGAAAAGGCAAGGAGCGCTTTACTCAAGAGTATTGAGCATCTCAAGGGTCATATAGCCGAAGAACAGACCTTTCTTGCTACGCTGAAACAGACTGGAATCTCAGCAGAGGATCTCCTGAACAGACAGACACAATTCCAGGGAGCGTTGCTGAAGGAGCTTGCACAGGTTCAGATCCTTTTCAACTCGTATGAGGCGATGCAAC
The DNA here is from genome assembly GCA_018399495.1 of Sphaerochaeta sp. GTDB lineage: Bacteria > Spirochaetota > Spirochaetia > Sphaerochaetales > Sphaerochaetaceae > Sphaerochaeta. The sequence continues at coordinate 117,416 of JAGYOG010000001.1, read as the reverse complement.
CAACCTTTCTTGATGAACTCATCTCTGATGAGGGGACTATCAGTGAGAAACGCAGACTCGATCAGGAAATGGTCAATCTGAGAAAACAGATCCAGACAAATCGTGAGAGGATTACATATCTCAGGGAGGAGAACAGCATTCTCTCAATGGCTTCAGAACGGTACCAAGAAGCCATCAGTGACCAGAAAGTTGCGATGAACCAACTCCTCACCCAAAAACAGGGAGCAAAAGAGTGGGTCACGAAACTCCAGCGTTCCCTAACCGAGCAGGAGTATCAATATAAGGATGCATTGAAGCTTAGTGAAACCGCCCAGGAGAGAATTTATGAAACACAGGAAGATATCCGTAGTGTTGAGGCTGAAGTAGGGCAGATAAAAGAACGGATTGCTTTTCTGAATACAGAACTCAAGGATTTGGTTGTAGTCATAGATGAACAGAGCAGAATAATCCGGGAAAAGCAGGAACAAAAAAATGCTTCATATGAACAACTGCAAACCCTCAGGACAGAGAAAGAAAAGCTGGAACTGCAGATAGACCAGCTTGCCACCAATATTACCGGAGTCTACACCACATTCTTTGAGAACTACGGCAAGAGCTTGAAGGAGTTCGAGAATCGGCTGGATGAGGAAGTCCCAGACATCCCTGTACTAAAGAGCCGCCTGGAGGAAGTCAGGCGGAAGATTGATGGCATGGGATACATCAACCAGATGGCGGAAGAAGAATATGCTGAGGTAAAGGAACAATACGATTTCTTGAGTAAGCAATTGGATGACCTTTACAGGGCCAAGAATGATTTGGATACAGTCATCACCCAGATTAAAACACGCAGTGAAGAGCTTTTTATTGCTTCCTACAAACAGATTGCACATAACTTCCAGGAGATGTTCCGTCGTCTGTTCGGAGGTGGAAAAGCCGAACTCACCCTTGTAGACCCTGACAATGTCCTGGAGAGTGGTATCGATATTCTGGCTCAGCCTCCGGGGAAGAAGCTTACCCATCTTTCCCTCTTGAGTGGTGGGGAGCGGTCAATGACAGCTGTAGCACTGCTGTTTGCCACCTATCAGGTGAAACCTTCTCCGTTCTGTGTCCTCGATGAGATTGATGCAGCGCTCGATGATAGGAATATCGGGTATTTTCTTTCCGTATTGGATGAATTCGCCATGAAAAGCCAATTCATCATTATCACCCACAATAAGCACACCGTCATGGGAAGCCAGACCCTCTTAGGGGTTACCCAGATGGAACCAGGGGTTTCCAGCATGGTCAGTTACAAGATCGGCAACGTTGCCGGTGAGGACGTAATCGTCAATGACGATCAGGAGCTGGTTACCATAGAAGAATAGGTTGCATGTTGCACCACTCCTTGACAGAAAAGTCTGGTGTACGGTATAAGATGTAACTTGAGCGAAAACGACAATAGAGTAAGGTAATGTTTGATTCAATAAGCGATAAGTTCTCCGGCATCATGCGTAGTCTTGCCGGAAAGTCCAAGATAACAGAGAAGAACGTCCAGGAAGCCGTCGAAGAAATCAAGATGGCCTTGCTGGACGCTGATGTGAACCTTCGGGTCGTACGACGATTCATTAATGGGACAATGGAAGAGGCCACGGGGGAGAAAGTTCTCAAGGCTGTCGACCCTGGTCAACAATTTGTGAAGATTGTCTATGATCGGATGGTTGCCTTGCTTGGGGACAAAGAGAACGAGAAGCTTCTGCTCAAGGGTCCTGATACAACCAGCGTCATTCTGATGATGGGGCTCCAGGGTTCTGGTAAGACCACAACTGCTGCTAAGCTGGCTTCACGTCTGAAAAAGGAAGGCCGTCGTGTAATGCTTGTTGCTGCCGACTTGGTCCGACCAGCTGCAATTCTGCAACTCCAGGTTCTTGGTGAGGCTGTAGGGGTTCCTGTTTTCAGTATCGAAGGGGAGAAGAACCCGGCAAAAGTAGCCAAGGCTGCATTTGCACAGGCAAAGAAGGATCAGAGGGATGTACTGATTGTAGACACCAGTGGACGTATGCACCTTGACGAGACCCTTATGGATGAGATCCAGAGGGTCCGTGATGCAATTTCCCCTGATGAGACGCTCTTTGTTGCAGATGCGATGACTGGGCAGAATGCTGTCACCATTGCCAAGGAGTTCGAAGAGAAAGTTGGTATCAGTGGTGTCGTTCTCAGTAAGTTTGATAGTGATACGCGTGGCGGTGCTGCGCTCTCCCTTCGTTCGGTTGTCGGAAAGCCAATCAAGTTTATTGGTGTTGGAGAGAAGATTGAGGATCTCGATCCCTTCTATCCAGAACGTATTGCAAGTCGAATTCTCGGGATGGGTGACATTGTCTCACTTGTTGAGAAAGCCCAGAGTGTTGTTGATGAGAACGAGGCAATCCGCATGCAGGAGAAGATGGCAAAGAATACCTTCGACCTGCAAGACTATCTTGACCAATTGAACTCCATGGATAAGATGGGTTCGATGGACCAACTTCTGGAAATGATTCCCGGTGCAAAGGGTCAGGTTAGTGAAGATGACATTGATACAGAGGAAATTCGGCGAGAGAAAGCAATTATCCTCTCAATGACCTATGCGGAACGAGTGAATTACCATATAATGGGACCGACGAGACGCAAACGTGTTGCAAAAGGAAGCGGAACTACCGTTTCTGATGTGAACCGTTTGTTGAAGAAGTTTGAGAAAATGCGACTTACGATGAAGAAGTTAGCAAAAAATAAAAAATACCAGGCTGCAATGCTTAAACAGATGGGTATGTAGAGTTGAATTCGTAGGAGGAATTGACGTGAGCACAAGCATGAGACTGAAGAGATTTGGTACAAAGAAGAGACCTGACTACCGTATCGTGGTGATTGACTCCAGGGCAAAGACACAAGGTAGGACCCTCGATGAGGTTGGTCAGTACCATCCTCTGGCAGAGAAGGATCAGCAGGTTATCTTAAAGGTTGAGAAAATTCAGGACTGGCTCGCTAAGGGTGCACAGCCAAGCGATACCGTAAGAGGACTGCTCAATAAGAATGGCGTGACGGTGAACAGAACTGTCCAGGAATAACTTCCAGGAGATGGTTGTGGAAAAAGATCTTGTTGAATACATTGTAAAATCACTAGTTGATGTCCCTGATGAGGTCAGCATCAATGTGATCGAGGGTGAAAAATCCACGATCCTTGAGCTGAAGGTAGCCAGTGAGGATGTCGGCAAGGTGATCGGCAAGCAGGGCCGCATAGCAAAGGCAATCAGGACCATCCTGAGCGCCTCAGCCACCAAGGGTGGAAAGCGTGCTGTGCTGGAAATACTGGACTGAATTATGGAAGAATTGCTCTGGACTGCTACCGTTAAATCTCCTTTTGGAGTAAACGGTGAGGTGAAAATCCACCCTCACAATGATGACTGTGCCTACCTTGCTAAAATCAAGGAGGTTGTGTTGCGTGCGAAGGATGGATCAGAGCAAACGTTCATCATTGAGAGTTTTCGGATGATGAGCTCCCAACCTTTGATGAAATTTGCGGGTTTTGATAATCCTGAGGATGCAAGGGTACTCAACGGCCGTCATATGATGGTTCCTAGGAAATGGGCAGCTCCTTTGAAAAAGGGACAGTACTACATCGCTGATCTCATCGGTTGTGCCTTAATGCATGATGGCGAACATCTGGCTGAAGTAGTCAGTAGTGTCGATGGGGCTCAGGCTGTGATGCTTGAAGTCCGTAGTCCAGATGGATCCCTCTATATGGTTCCGTATCTCAAGGAATTTATTGGCGATGTTAGCCTGGAGGATCGGACGATTGAGTTAAAGACTCCTTGGATTCTTGCGTGAAGATTCAGATAGTCACCCTGTTTCCTGCAATTCTGGAAGGGTTTTTCGAAAATTCGATCATGAAGCGGGCTGTGCAAAATGGTTCTGTAGAGTATGAGATTATCGACTTCCGGAACTTTGCAACAGATAAGCATCAGAGTTGTGATGACGTGCCCTATGGTGGGGGAGCGGGAATGGTGATAAAGTGTGATCCCCTCTGCAAAGCTCTCGATTCCATACAGGCTAACAAGAAGCGGGTGGTGTATGCTTCTCCCTCGGGAAAGCGTCTGAGTCAGGCATATGCCGAAGACCTAAGCAAGGAAGATGAGTTGGTCTTCATCTGTGGCCATTATGAAGGTATTGACCAACGGGTGATTGACCTATATGTTGATGATGAAATTAGTATTGGGGATTATGTGATCAGTAGCGGGGAGGTTTCCACTCTGGTAATCATTGACGCTGTGTATCGTTTAATTGACGGTGTGATTAGTAGTGAATCACTCAGTGAAGAGAGTTTTCACGGTGGGTTACTCGAATATCCCCAGTATACAAGGCCTGAGACCTATTGCTCAAAAGATGTCCCTGATGTATTATTGAGCGGGCATCACGCCAAAATAGGTCAGTGGCGGCTACAGAAACGGTTGGAAAAAACCTTGTTGAACCGATCGGATTTGTTGGAGACGGCATCTCTTGATGTGAACTCCAGAAAGATTTTAAATGCATTGAAAGAACATAGTGCGAAGGGGACCGGAGACGATGGATGTAATTAAGGCTATTGAGTCGGAACAGATGAAGGAAAATGCAGAGAACTTCTGCGTTGGTGATACCGTTAAGGTGTTTTTCAAAATTATTGAGGGCGCCAACGAACGTGTCCAGGTGTTTGAAGGCTTGGTCATTGCAAAGAACCATGGTGGAATCCGCAGGACATTTATAGTCCGCAAGATTTCCTACGGGGTAGGTGTGGAAAGAATTTTTCCCTTGCACTCACCTCGTGTCGAAAGAATCGAGGTTGTTCGTAGAGGTCGTGTTAGAAGAGCAAAACTCTACTACATTCGCAAGAAGGTGGGCAAGAAGGCAAAAGTCAAAGAGCTCATCCGCAGAAAAAACGCCTAAGGCGTTTACCAAGCGAATATCTGGAGGGGACGGCGTACAGTCGTCCCTTTCTGTGTATCCTGAGTGCTTGTCGCTGGGGGAAAAACAGGATAGTCTTGCAGTCATGAGGTAGGCAATGGAAACGGAAAAGAAACAAACAAACAGCCAGGGACGGCAAAAACGGCGAACCCGTTCAAAGAAGCAATCCAAGGCCAAGGGCACTCCAAAGGAAAAGGTAAAGAAGGGTAGTGGAAAGAACAGTCTGCTCCCCGAACAACATCATAAACCTTATCATAGCAATCTTCCCCAACTTCCCGTGAAGAAGGTACATGAACCAAAAGAGACCTGTGTGATCTGTGGAGAGGTTATCGAGGGTATTGCCAGTGCACTTACCCATCCAGATGGGGGCTTCTGCCATTTTGATTGTGTGCTCAACAAGATTAAGGAAGATGAAAAACTTTCACTCTTACAGAAGGTCAGCTACATTGGCAAGGGTACTTTTGCTGTGGTGAATCAGGAAGAGGATGGATCCTTCAGTTTTACCAAGAAAATTGTATGGGAGAGTTCAGAGGCTTTTGCCAAGATGAAGCAATACGTTGAGGAGATCAAGAAATGAACAGAAAAGAACGTATCGCCATGCTTCCAGGTTCATTTGATCCTCCTACCAACGGACATATTGATATTATCGAACGGTCTTCCCATCTTTTTGAAAAACTCTTTGTGGTGGTTGCAGACAATGTTCAAAAGCAGTGTTTGTTTACCGCAGATGAGCGGATGGACATGCTCAAGGATATTCTCCAGGAGCACGAGAACATCGAGGTTGTGAGTTATCGTGGACTGGTGGTGGATTTTGCCCGTGAACATGGGGTAGGGGTCATGGTCCGAGGAGTTAGGGCCTTGGTCGATTTTGGGTATGAATTCGAATTGGCTATGACCAACAAGCAGCTGAATCCTGACTTGGAGGTACTCTTCATGCCGACCAGTCCTAAATATTTTCAGCTGAGAAGCAGTGCAATCAAGGAAATGGCGGCCTATGGGGCCGATATCTCCCCAATGGTACCCCCACTTGTCGTACAAATGATGAGAAATCGAATCAAGTTGTTGACGCTTTAGTGCTTTTCCGTTATTCTTGCTTACGTGTCAAAAATTAGCATAGTGTAAGAGGTTATCAACATGGCAACACCGAAATATAAGACTTCCAAGGCAAGCGCAGCATCAAGAAAGGCTGCTAATATGCGTCTTGCAACCCCGACACTCTCTCGTTGTAGCACCTGTGGAAATATGGTTCTTCCTCACCGTGTCTGCCCGAAATGTGGTTTCTACCGTGGCGTGCAGATTATTGAGTTGCAGGATAAATAGATACGACGATTAGAGGAGTTTATTAATGGATAGCAAAGAAGTATTTGAAAAAGTTAAAACTTTAATTGCAGAAAAGCTCGAGATTGATGAAAGCAAAATCACCATGAACGCATCCTTCAGAAAGGATCTTGGTGCAGATAGTTTGGATACCTATGAGCTTGTATACGCTATTGAGGAAGAGCTTGGAATTTCCATCCCTGATGAGAAAGCCAACGAGTTCGAAACCGTTAAGGACGCTGTCGACTTCCTTTCCGTACAACTGTAAGGATTCCCTGTCTATGGAGAGTAGACTCTTCAAGAAAGCTCCCGTAATCTCACAAGAAAGAGAGCGGGAGCTTCTCCTATTCGTTGAAAAAAGTGAGATGGAAATCAAGGATCTTTCCTTGTTGAATCTTGCATTCACACACCGTTCCTTTGCCAATGAATCCAGTGAACTAGTTGACACCAATGAGCGTCTGGAGTTCCTCGGCGATAGTGTACTTGGTATGTGTGTGGCAGATTGGCTTTTCACAAATCTTCCTGCAAAAGCTGAAGGAGATTTCTCAAAAATCAAGAGCATTGTAGTCAGTGAAGATAGCCTGGCCATGATTGCCCGCTCTCTTGAGGTGGATAAATATCTGCTTATAGGGAAAGGGGAAGAGAACAGTGGGGGAAGGAATAAGAAAGCCTTGCTCGCTGACTGTATGGAAGCCATCTTTGCAGCCTGCTATCTCGATAGTGGATTTGAAGCGGCAAAGAATTTCATCATGCGGTATCTGGAAAACCAGATCAGAGCGGTGTTGGAAGATGACTACCATCGCGACTACAAGACAGCACTACAGGAATACATGCAGAAAAAATGGCGCATGGTCCCTACCTATACACTGGTCAAGAAGACTGGTCCTGAGCACGATTTTACTTTTTTCATGCAAGTGGATGTAAATGGCCAGATCTTTGGTCTCGCACAGGGACGGAACAAGAAACAGGCCGAACAACATGCAGCCAAGCTTGCTTATGATCAGTTGGTAAAATTGGACAAGGATTGATAGTGCTTTGCTATCTCCAATAGTTGTTCTCTTGTATTCTGTTTGGGGTCATCAAGTACTGTCTCCAGCAGATATTCAAGGATCTTGCCAAGCTGTTTTCCTTTAGGAATTCCCGCTTGCATCAAGTCATTTCCATTCACAGCCAAGTCCTTAATGGATAGGGCATCTTGGGCATCAAGGATGCTCTTGATTCTCTGTTCCAATTCTTCTAGTAATCTGATGTCTGGCTTTCCGTGGATGGCAATCTGGTCGGCTATCCTGAGGCTGAAGAGCATACCGACGTGTTCCTTGCCCACACGGGTAAGAAAACGTCTGACAGCGCTGTCACTCCAGTTGCTCTGGTAGCTAAACATATGATGGCGGACCAAAAGGCTGACCAGACGAATTTGATCATTGCTGGCCTTTAGCCGTTTCAAAAGGCTAATAGTGAGTTTTTCACCAACGAGGTCGTGGTTGTAGAATGTGTTACGGGTCTCTCCTTCTTCCATTACCTCACTTTTTCCTATGTCATGTAAGAGTGCAGCGAGGCGGACTTCTAGGCGATTTGAGATGGCAACAGAAGCTTGGCAGGTACTGATCGCATGTGAGAGCACATCCTCATGATGCATTCCCTTCTGGTCAATCTGATCCCCTGCAGCAAGCTCAGGAAGAATGATCGGCAATATGCCACACTCCCTCATATAATTGAGCCCCATCTCTGGATGGTCGGACAGCACGAGCCTGAATAATTCATCGCGGATGCGCTCACCACTTACATTGCGAAGATTCTCCCTGCAAGCATGCATTGCCTTTAGGGTATCCTCAGTAATGTTGAAATTCAATTTTCCAGCAAAACGGCATGCTCTCAGGATTCTCAGCCCATCCTCTTCAAATCGTTCCCTAGGATCTCCGATCGCCTTGATGGTCCTCTGTTTGAGATCTTTTTTCCCACCATTGAGATCGATGATCTTGCTGTCATTCAGGTCAACAGCAAATGCATTGATGGTAAAGTCACGTCGTTTCAGGTCTTCTTCAAGGTTGGTGAGGAAGGTCACACTGCTGGGGTGTCTCCCGTCTTGGTAGGAGCCTTCACTGCGGAAGGTGGTTACTTCAAAACTGTGTTTCTCAAAACGCACTGTAACAGTCCCATGGTCGATACCTGTGGGAATGACAGCATTGAACAGTTGCATGACCTCTTCTGGTTTTGCATCGGTTGTGAAATCGAAGTCTTCATTTTCTATACCCAAGAGATGGTCACGTACCGCTCCACCTACAATATAGAGGCTGAAACCAGCTTGACTGAACTGTTGTGAGAACCTGCGTATCACAGATGGAATTGGGAATTGCTGCATACCATGACAGTATCGCGACAAGGGAAGAAGGTCAACGGAAAAACGAGCCATAAAGGTTGTCATGAACACGTATTCTGAATAGAATGGCATCTATGCGATAACCCGATACGGGCAAGTTGAAGGAGTGTATATGTTTCGTCCAGTAACCACCAAAGTGGATTTCCCTGCGATGGAAGAGAACGTTCTCTCTTTCTGGGAGACAGAGGATATTTTCAAGAAATCAATCGAAACACGATCTGAAGAAAATGAATATGTATTTTATGACGGACCTCCGTTTGCAACCGGGCTTCCCCATTTTGGGCATTTGGTTCCAGGAACCATAAAGGATGCAATTCCCCGGTATCAGACCATGAAAGGCAAACGGGTCAGACGTGGTTTCGGTTGGGACTGCCATGGACTACCTGTTGAGTATGAGATGGAGAAGACGCTGGGGATCAGCGGACACTCCGCGATTACCGAGTATGGAGTTGCCAAGTTCAACGAACAGTGTCGTTCGATTGTGTTACGTTACACCGAAGAGTGGAAGCAAACGATCAATCGCATGGGACGTTGGGTTGACTGGGAACATGGGTATCGCACCATGGATACCAGCTACATGGAGTCCATCTGGTGGGTATTCAAGACGCTCTTTGAAAAGGGATATATTTACGAAGGATACAATATCCTTCCCTATAGTCCTGCATTGGCAAGCCCTCTCTCCAATTTCGAAGTTAATCTTGGAGGTTATCAGGATGTAGTCGATCAGGCTGTAACGGTTAGATTTGCAGTTGATGGTCAAGAAAATACCTATTTCCTCGCTTGGACGACCACTCCTTGGACGCTACCAAGCAACCTCGCGCTTGCTTTTGGCCCAGACATCGACTATGTGAAGGTCAAGGATAAAAGTGATGGGAATTATTACATCCTAGGTAAAGCCCGCCTTGATCATTATTACAAGGATGATGACACCTATGAAATTGTCGAGGAACAGAAGGGTACCTTCTATGAAGGAATGCGCTATGAACCTCTGTTCCCATACTTTGCTGATCTCAAGAAGCAAGGTGCCTTTGTCTGTGTGATGGGGGACTATGTCACCACAGCAGATGGTTGTGGTATTGTCCACACTGCCCCTGGTTTCGGTGAAGACGACTACCAAGTACTTAAAGAAACAAATATCCCTGTTGTATGCCCCGTTGATTTGGAGTGCCGTTTTACTGACGAGGTACCTGATTTTTCCGGTCGTTTTGTCAAGGATACGGATAAGGACATCATTTCCTATTTGAAAGAGCATGAACTTTTGGTGAAACGGGAAAACTATCTTCACTCCTATCCATTCTGTTACCGCACCAAAAAGCCTTTGATCTACCGTGCTATGAGTTGCTGGTTTGTAGACATTCAGAAGATCAAGAAGCACATGCTTGATGCAAATGAGCAAATTTACTGGATGCCTGAGCATCTCAAGTATGGACGTTTCGGAAAGTGGCTGGAAGGGGCACGTGACTGGGCAATCAGCAGAAACCGATTCTGGGGTAACCCGATTCCTGTTTGGAAGTGCGATGGTAGTGAGTATCTTGAGGTCATTGGCAGCAGAGAAGAGCTAGAAGCAAAATGTGGTCAGAAGGTTGAAGATTTGCATAAGCATTTTGTTGATGATCTTACTTGGCCAAGCCCTGATGGCAAGGGTACGATGCGGCGCATTGGAGATGTCCTTGACTGCTGGTTTGAGTCAGGCTCCATGCCATATGCCCAACAACATTATCCATTCGAGAACAAAGAGTACTTTGAAAACAACTTCCCCGCTGACTTCATCTGTGAAGGATTGGACCAGACTCGTGGTTGGTTCTACACCTTGACGGTCATCGCAGCAGGATTGTGGGAGAAGCCAGCATTTACCCACTGCATTACCAACGGAATTGTACTGACTGCAGATGGGAAAAAGATGAGTAAAAGCGAACGCAACTACACCGACCCGATGGAAATTGTTAACTCCTACGGTGCCGACAGTCTGCGTTTTGCCTTGATGAATAGTGCAGTAGTTCGTGCAGAAGATTTAAAATTCAGTGAGGAATCAGTCAAGGAAGTACTCAAGACTTTGATCATCCCCCTCTGGAATGCATACTCATTCTTTGTTACCTACGCAAATATCGATGGGTACGAACCTTCTGAAACGGCGTTTGAGGACCTTACGAACCCAATGGACCGCTGGATCGTCAGTGCGACTCAACGTTTTGTGCAGACTGCCACAGATGCCTTTGATGCCTATGATATTCAGAAGGCTTGTGCTTCTTTCGTTCCGTTCATTGATGATTTGAACAACTGGTATATCCGCCGGAGTAGGAGACGGTTCTGGAAAGGTGAGAATGATACTGATAAGAAACAGGCTTATGACACCCTCTATAATGTTCTGATGACCTTCATCAAGGTTGTGGCCCCGATTATTCCGTTCACGAGTGAAGAAATTTACCAGAACTTGAAGAAGGATGATATGGAACAGAGTGTACATCTCTGTATGTATCCTGATTATGATGAGAGTCAGAGGGATTGGACGCTTGAAAGCCAGATGTCCCTGACCCAGAAAGCTATTGCCATGGGTCGGTCTCTGAGAGCCTCCAACAATCTGAAAATTCGTCAACCACTGCAGAAGCTTTTCCTCGTAGACCGAGAAGAGGATGAGCGGGAAATTCTGGGGAGCATGGAGTCAATCATTGCAGAGGAACTGAATGTTAAAGAAGTACATCTGCAATCTGATGAGTCTTCTCTTGTGGTATATAATGCAAAGGCCAACTTCAAAGTACTGGGCAAATCACTGGGTAAGGATATGAAGGAAGTTGCATCCAGGATTGCTACTTTTGACGGTACCCAGATTGCATCAATTCTTGACGGTAAGCCGTACACTTTCTCCTACAGCAATGGTGAGATCTCAATCTCTAAGGATGAAATCATCGTCCAGAGAACTGAGAGGGAAGGGGTGAAGGTAATCAATGAAGGGTCTCTGACTGTAGGATTTGACACAAAGGTTACCCAGGAACTCGCAGATGAGGGGATTGCACGTGATATTATTCGTTCAGTACAGAACCTCAGAAAGGAGAGCGGATTTGCCGTATCTGATAGGATTATATTGACCTATGATGGTGATGAGGTAATCCAGCGGGTTTTTGACCAGCATGGACAGACCATTGCCAAGGAGACGTTGTCCAATACCCTGCGCTTTGGTACACTAAAAGGAGAAGGTATTGAATGCAATGATCATATAGTGAGGTTGCAAGTAGAGAAGGATTAAGCGTGATGAAACAATTTGTCAAACTGGTTCCTATCGGGGTTTTTTTGGTTCTTTTCCTTTCTTCCTGTGCCACAATGGCAAGGAAAGAGGTTCCCTATTATGATTTCCAGGGAATGGCAGACAACGGAGTCATTGTTGTAACCGTTGATGCCCAAAAGGAACATGAACTCATCAAAAGTGTTTTTGCCGATATGGAGGAGTTTGCTGATCGAGCTGAGCGAATTTCTCTTTCCCTTTCCCCTAGATTGGATGCCTATCCTTTGGAAGTTGAGGAGTTGGATGCCTATGGGGTAGTCGAAGGCGATTATCCCAAATGGTTGGCCAATACATCCATGATGTACTCGAGAGAATTGAGACGGCAGTATGCGCAGGATGATTTGACGTACTTCCAGCAAAAGGAAGGAGAGTTGAGCCTGTATGCCCCCAACAACGATAAGATCTTATTTACCAATAGGGAGTATCCTGAGGTATATGAACTCTATAATGCTGAAAGGAAGCTGATAGACCTTCCTACGGCAAATGATATGATTTCATCAAACATCGCAGTCTATTCGATGGAACCGGAAACGTTTTTTGATCTTGGTCTCGAATTGCCGGATACGGTGATTACGAAGGCAAAGGTAATGCTATTGCTGATTAATCAGAAAGAGGATGGTGGGTACAGCATGGATGCATATATAACGATGGACACGCCCAAGCTTGCAACAACGTTGTCCCAAATGGTGAGAACTGGATATCTGGCTCGGCTGAAACGAGAGAATATTCCTTTCAAGATTGCTGACTTGATGAAAATGTTTTTAATTGAAGATGATCTAGTTACGATCAAACATATGGATTTGGGCAAAGAGCAGATGGATAATCTCAAGCAAAGCTTGAGTGGTCTGCTGTAAGCCTAGAAGAGGAGATACCACATTATGCCTTCGTATGAATATGAGTGCCAGCTTTGCAAGGCACGGGTTGAATTGGTCCAGTCCCTGGACAAGCACGAGCCTCCTGCCGTCTGCCCTTCCTGTAATATGGAGCACACGATGATCCGGGTTAACAAGCCCTCTTCATTACATGGCGCACAAGAAGAGCAATTTGCTGAACAAAAGCAAGAAGACGAGAAGGAGTAGACACTTGGAAACGAAACAGAAACGAATCCTCACCGGTGATAGGACAACGGGTAAACTGCATCTTGGTCACTATGTGGGCTCCCTCAAGAGCCGGGTTGAGTTGCAGCATACATATGACACGTTCATTCTTCTTGCTGATGTGCAAGCTCTCACAACCCATTTTGAACACCCGGAACTGATAAACAGCAGTATCTATGATGTTGCGATTGATAATCTTTCCGTTGGATTGGATCCTAAGAAAGCGACCCTGGTCCAGCAATCCCAGATTGCCTCCATCGCTGAGTTGACGGTTTTCTATTCAATGATTGTAACGGTAAACCAACTCCGTCATAATCCAACCATCAAAACCGAAGCAAAAAACTATGGCTATGCAGATCTTACCTACGGATTTTTGGGTTACCCTGTCAGCCAGACTGCAGACATTACCTTCTGCAATGCTGATTTGGTACCGGTTGGGGAAGATCAGGTCCCGCATATTGAATTGGCGCGAAAGATTGTTAGGAAGTTCAATGATATGTATGGAACCAGCATTGTTGAACCCCAGGTAAAGCTCAGTACGGTGGGACGGCTTGCCGGACTGGACGGGAATGCAAAAATGGGCAAGAGCATGGGCAATGCCATCTATCTTTCTGACACCCCTGAAGCGGTATGGGAGAGAGTTCGCAATGCGGTTACCGATCCTGCCCGTATTACGGTCAAGATTCCTGGGACTCCCGAAATCTGTAATGTGTACAAGTATCATTGTGTATTCAATGAAGGTGAGAAAGACAATATCGCTGAAATGTGCAGGACTGCACAGATTGGATGTGTTGCCTGTAAGAAGCGCCTCAATACAGTTATCAACGAGATGTTGGATCCCATACGGGAAAAACGTGCTTACTATGAAGCACATCGCGAGGAGGTAAGGGACCTCATTGTTGAAGGGACTCGTAAGGCAAATGCTATCGGTAATGAGAACCTGCACGCAATCAAGGAGAAGATGCACGTTCTGATCTGAGAAAAATGATCATATATTGCAAGGAGAAGCCACCGACTGAAAATCGGTGGCTTCTTTCAAATCAATCAAACCAGGTAAACCCGTTCTCCTTTGCCAAGTTTTCAGCAAATCGAGGTAGTGTCCTGATCGGGTACACCTCAACAGGCAGGTTTTCCTTGAGCATCGGTTCGACAATACGCCAGGACTCGGTGATCTCCTGCATGGTGGGGAAAAGACTCTTGTCCCCCTGTAGGATTTTCTCAACAATTTGCTCATATGCTTCTGGTGTATTGGCACCGAAGGTTTCACTCTGATTGAAACGGAAACGAACAGGTTTTGATTTCCAACTGGTACCAGGCATCTTCAGATTCATGTTGATGTCGATGGTAAGCTCAGGGTGTATGGTGATGATTACAGCATTCTCCGCGATAGAATCATCATGCATTACCTGCTTGGTTGCATTCTTGAACTTGATATAGATCAAGCTTTTTGCCTCGCTTTGCATCTTTCCCGTTCGTACATAGATTGGGATGCCGGTGAAGTAGTAGGTGTTTACAAACAGCTTAAAGGCAGCATACGTGGGAGTATGTACCACATGGCCACTGTTGGCTCCAAGTGATTCATACCGACCCATATGAAACTCCTGGATAGGGGGGATTGACCTAAGTACCTTCTCTTTTTCAGCAGCGATATCCTTTGGAGTCAGACTTGCAGGTTCACCCATGGTCAGGTAGGTGATGATCTGCATGATATGGTTCTGGATGGTATCTCGTACCACCCCGATCTTCTCATAGAACCCAAGACGTTGGTCTACGCCATGGGTCTCGTCGAAGATGATCTCAATCGACTCAATGGTTCGGTTGTCCCAGATCCTTCTGATGATATCATTATGAAAACGCATCAACAGGAGGTTCTGCATGAACTCCTTGCCCAGATAGTGGTCAATTCGGAAGATTTCCTCATCAGTGAAGGCCTTCTCCAATATGTCGTTGTAACGTTGGGCACTCTCAAGGTCAAATCCAAATGGTTTTTCCACCACTATTTTTTTTGTAAGTGAACAGACACAATCCAGCTGTTTGTCCACTTGTTGGATCTGTTCAATGGCTATCTCATAGAGAGAGGGCTGTAAGGCTAGATAGTAAATGAACTCTACCTCATCGCACTCCTCACACATGGTTTTTAAACGATCAGTGAGAATCGTGACAGCACTTTTGTCACTCATGTCGTAGTAGAGATAATCGAGGTGGTCGGTGAAGGAGGAGGGAGCATCCTTTCTGATGATCTCAGAGATAAATTCTTCCCTAGTGGTGAACCGTCTTCCTAGTGCAATTACCTCGAAAACATCTCCCTTTTCCATGAGATGCTCATAGGCAGGATAGAGTTTCTTCAGCGCAAGGTCTCCCGTGCCGCCGTATTGTATGATGATCCGTTTCATGGTGTGTTCTCCCTCAAGTCTGTTACTATCGTACCATGGAATGGTTGGTGAACAAAGAAGGCACACGGCAGTGTATGTGCATCCTCGTTGCCGGACAATAACCGCTTCAGTGCTTCTCTTTTTCCCTCTCCTAAAAAGAGGAGATACACTTTTGCCTCTCTGGCAAGGGTGAGAAACCCATGGTAGGTGAGTGTGACTCGCTTCTTGGGTGGTTTGGGACTGTCACGTACAACCATGGTCTGAGCCTCTGCACTGTTGGGCCAAGAACCAGGGAAGAGGCTTGCTATATGTCCATCTTCCCCTACACCAAGATAAACACGGTCAAAGGGCTCAGTAGAAAGGGGGGTCCCTTCACTGACAATAGAGAGTGTGGTCCCTTGGTCCAATGCCGTCTGTATTCCAGCTTCCCTGAGTGTTTTTTCGTTACGTTCACCCTCCAGGCGTTCGTCGATGAGATAGAGATGGGTCCTCTCAAGCGTATTCTTTGGAAGATCCAGCAATGCCTTGATAAGATGAGATGCACTTCTACCTCCGGGCAAGGCTATGTGCAAGGGACCAGGTTTTTCTTGAGAAAGTGAGAGAAGGTCATCTCTGACCATGCGTTCAAAATCCTTGGTTGTGTCTATTCTCTCGATATTCATACCCATAATGTACTCAATAAAATGGAAGTAGAATAGTAGGAGATAAGGCAGACTCAGGCATTTTCCAACTTCTCACGTGCAATCGCAAGCATGAGTTTGATTCTATTCTCCTGATTTACCCCGGTAGCGGAAGGGTCATAATCGATTGGTACGATGTTTGCATCCTTGCTGCGCTCTGTCACTGCCCTGATCATTCCCTTTGCACAGATATGGTTGGGAAGACACCCGAACGGTTGGGTGCAGACGATGTTGTGGTACCCACTATGCACAAGATCGAGCATCTCAGCGGTAAGCAGCCACCCCTCTCCCATCTTTACCCCATAGTCAAGCAAACCTTCATCAAGTTTCTTCATCTCGGTGTAGGGGATCGGGATGGTGAACTTGCCGCTTTTCATCATCGCTTGTCGGCTCATCTTCTCTACCTTGTAAAGCTGGCGAAGCAAAAATTGGGTGACTTTCGCACTGATGAACCTTCCACCATAGTACTTTCGGTCAGTAATGGCGTTGTCTGCACCGTAATAGAGGAATCCCATCATGGAGGGTACCATGACCTCACATCCTTGTTCCTCAAGATATTCCTGGAGGTGGTTGTTTCCCAAGGGAGAATACTTCATATAGATCTCACCAACGATACCCACCTTGATACGTTCTTCTTCACGCATCTCTATTGCAGCAAACTCCGCACAGATTCTGTTGAGATTTCGCTTCATCGCCCAACCAATGTACCCACGGTTATGAGTAAAACAGTCAGAGAGATAAGCAGTCCACTTGATCACCAGAGCATCAGCTTTACCCTTATGCACCTCATAGGGGCGAATCTGGTTGCTGAGTGCCATCAGCAGATCTCCATATATGAAAGCGCTGTACGTTTGCAACAGCATGAATGGAGTGATTTTGAACCCTGGGTTTTTTTCCATCCTCTTGAGATTGAGGCTGATTACTGGAATTTGTGGAAGATTACATTTCTCAAGCGCCTTCCTGAGTAAGAAAATGTAATTGCTTGCCCTGCACCCCCCACCGGTCTGGGTGATGACCAAGGCAACTTTGTCAGTGTCGTAACCTCCATGCTTGATGGCATCGATAAACTGCCCAATTACGAGCTGAGCAGGATAACAGATGTCATTATGTACATAGCGTAGTCCTTCGCGGATTACGTTAGGCCCTTGGTTGTCAAGAAGCACCACGTTATAGCCATGGTTGGAGATCACCTCCTTGACAATATTGAAGTGGATTGGGCTCATATTGGGGATCAGGATGGTGTAATCCTTCTTCATATCCTTGGTGAACGGTGTACTCATTGTTCTTCCTTGGTCTCCTGTAACGCTGCAAGCAGACTGCGGATACGTATTTTCACTGCTCCTAGATTTGCAATTTCATCAATCTTGATCTGGGTGTAAATCTTATTGGTTTCTCGAAGGATATCCCTGATTTCATCGCTCGTTACCGCATCAAGTCCACAGCCAAACGAGACAAGCTGAATTAACTGCATGTCTTCCTGTCTTGTAACATATCGGGCAGCATCATACATCCGAGCATGGTAGGTCCATTGGTTGAGTACCTTTCGTGGTTGCTTCTCCACCAGATGGGCAATTGCATCCTCACTGATGACTGCACAGCTGCACTGCAACAGTAGTCCATCGATCCCATGGTTGACCTCTGCATCTGCATGGTACGGTCTGCCCGCAAGGACCATGATTGGCCAATTTCTCTTACGTGCTTGCTCCATAATGATTTTTCCTTGGTCCCTGATGGCTTTCTGATAAGCGTCTAGACTTGCATAGCCTGCCTTTACGGCAGCTTTGATCTCCTGTTTCTTGACAGGGTAGTATTGGCTGAGAACCTGATGCATCCGCTTGGGGAGAAAAGAACGGTCAGCAAGCGAGAGATAGTCGCTGATGAATGTAACTGAGCCATCCTGCAACTCACTAATGTTGTGACGGAGAACTTCAGGGTAGTAGGCAACAACTGGGCAATTGAAATGGTTATCTCCCTTCTCTTCGTTGATATTGTAGCTCGAACAAGGATAGAAGATGGCAGGAACCTGTTTCTCAAGCAACTCCTTGATATGACCATGCATAAGTTTTGCTGGATAGCAAATCGTATCACTGGAGATAGTGGACTGTCCCTTGAGATAGGTTTCCCTGGTGGAAGGGGTTGAGACCACGACTTCAAAGCCTAGGTGGGTGAAGAAGCTGTGCCAGAATGGCAACTGCTCATAGAAATTGAGTTGCAAAGGCAATCCAATTTTACCACGTTCACCTTTTCTGGACTTCAGTTGTGAGAGATACTGTTGTTTGAATACATACATGTTCAACTGCTCTGGATTACTGATGAAGGTTTCAGGGCTGACAATTCGGTCACATTTATTCCCGCTTACCAGCTTGCGTCCGTCATCGAAGATGTTGATTGTCAGCAGGCAGTTATTGGTACATCCTTTACAGTGAGTGGTCTTGGTACGATGAGTGAATTGTTCCAGTTGAGCGAGTGAAAGGGTAGTGCTTTGTTGTGGGACTTTCATGTGCTGGTCACGGGCATGTAAAGCGCATCCATATGCACCCATGAGTCCAGCTTCATCAATCCTGATTACTTCACTACCCAGTTCCAGTTCAAACGAACGGAGTACTGCATCGTTGAGGAATGTTCCCCCCTGTACGACAATGTGTTTTCCCAACATCGCTGGGTCGGTGGACCGTATTACTTTGTAGAGAGCATTTTTCACCACGCTGATGGCCAATCCTGCAAAAATATCAGAAACGCTTGCTCCGTCCTTCTGGGCTTGCTTGACCGAACTGTTCATGAACACAGTACAACGAGAACCCAAATCAACAGGATTTTTTGCTTTGATCGCGAGTTCTGCTGCCTCCTGCGGAGTATAACCAAGTGCGTTGGAAAATGTTTGCAGGAAAGAACCACACCCTGATGAGCAAGCTTCATTGAGGAAGATATCATCAATCGTGCCATCCTTAATCTTGAAGCATTTAATATCCTGTCCTCCAATGTCGATGATAAAGTCCACATTTTTCTGGAAGGTCTTTGCACTTTTGTAGTGGGCCATGGTCTCTACGAGTGAGTACTCAAAAGCAAAAGCATTCTGTATAAGATGTTCCCCATATCCGGTAGAACAAGCTTTTTCGATGGTGATTTGGGGGTGTGTTGTGTAGAAGCTTCCCAAGAACTCCTTGATGGCCTGTACAGGGTTGCCGTTGTTTGCATCATAGCGACTGAACAGCAGTCTTCCATCCGGGTCGATGATGCACGCCTTTATGGTTGTTGAACCTGCATCTACACCCAAGAACGCTGGGCCTGAGTAGTTTTTTGGTTCAATTTTATGCAGGGTTGCCTTTGCATGACGGTTCTTGAATGTTTCATATGCCCCAAGGTCTTTGAACAGGGGAGGGATGGAGGTAAATGCTTTTCCTGTATCATAGTGCTCAAGGTTATAGATTAGCTCATCCAGTTCAATAACCTGTTCCTCTGCACTAAGGGCTGTTCCCATGGCTACATAGTAAAGGGAGTTCTCAGGACAAATGCCTTCGAGGCCAAGCGTCTTGTCGAACGCCTTTCTCAGCTCACTGAGGAACGTAAGTGGTCCTCCAAGATAGACCACCTGGCCCTTGATAGGCCGTCCTTGGGCCAAGCCCCCGATACTCTGGTTCACCACAGATTGGAGGACAGAGAGTGAGATGTCACTCTTTTCTGCTCCCTGGTTTACCAAGGGCTGTATGTCACTCTTTGCAAAAACACCGCACCTTGATGCAATGGAGTAGATCTGCTTTGCTTGTTTTGCAAGTTCATTCAGATCCATCTGGTCGACATGCAGTAGACTTGCCATCTGGTCAATAAAGGAACCCGTACCACCGGCACAGGTTCCGTTCATCCTGACTTCCATGTTCTGGGAAAAAAACAGGATTTTTGCATCTTCTCCACCAAGTTCAATGACAACATCAGTATGGGGAAGAAATTTCATTATCGCTATTCTGGTTGCGTATACTTCTTGGACAAAGGGAAAATGCAGGTTCTGCGCAAGACCCATACCCGCTGAGCCAGAGAGCGCAAACGAGGTGAGGTGTCCTGCACACAAATCCTTGATGTCAGCGAGCATGGTACATGCGGTTTCAGCTATCTGAGAGTAGTGACGTCTATAATCTGTGTGTAGTACCTGCAACGTATCATCAAGCACGACACATTTCATGGTCGTGGAACCAACATCCAAGCCGATCTTCATCAAGAAAGCCTCCGAATAACCAAACCATATCCATTTTTTGATGTATGGTACAGTGAATATAATTAGTATTTATACAAAATAGTAAAAACTGTCTATTTTCTTTCGACCCCATTTGCACCGAAATCAACAATCTCAGTGTTTTTAATAGCTTCCTCAAGCAGTGGCTCAATCGCCATGGAGCGGTAATGCTCCTGTTCCACCAACTTGACTGGATGTACCAATGGGTGTTTCGGGCTGAAAAGTACACAGCAATCTTCGTACGGAAGAATCGAAGTCTCGTAGGTGCCGATTTTCATGGCGAGATTCATGATTTCTTGTTTATCCATACCCACAAGTGGGCGAAGAACCAGCTGATCACTCATACTGTCAGTGAATGCCATTGATTCAAGAGTCTGGCTAGCCACTTGGCTGAGTGCCTCACCGGTGACGATACAACTTCCTTCTTGGCTTACACTGATGGTATTGGCTATGTGCATCATGGCAGCGCGGAACATCAGGGTGGTTTCATCCTCCCTGCTGTGTTGCTTTATCCAGAGCTGTCCTTCGGTAAAGGGTACTACATGCAGTCTCGTTCCCTGGAGATACGGGGCAATGAGACTTGCTAAGGTTTTTACTTTTTCCAAGGCTTGGTCACTGGTGTAAGGGTAGGCGTGGAAGTAGATGCAATCCATCTTCAATCCCCTTTGTGCCATACGGTAGGCTGCAACCGGACTGTCGATACCTCCGCTTAAGAGCAACATCCCCTTTCCTGCAGTGGAAACAGGCAATCCACCTGGTCCTTGTTTGGGAGTGGTATAGAGATAGGCTTGGTCACGGATTTCACAGTGTATGGTCAGTTTAGGATGCTTTACATCGACTGTCATATCGGGGTACATCTCATGGACTACCTCTCCAAGGGAGCAGTCAATCTCATAGCTGGTCATGGGAAAACTCTTGTCTGCGCGCTTGGCGATGGACTTGAAGGTGCCGACTCCCTTGTTGAAAGGTTCGTCAGCAATAAGTCTTTTTGCCGTTTCCCGGATTACCGTGATTTCTTTTTCACAGCGCAGGCAACGGGAATATCCTACCACCCCGAAGGTGGTCCCCAGTGCCATTTCAACGGTTTCTTTTGGGCATTCATTGCTGATTTCAAAGAATATGCGGCCTTTTTGCCGATTGACCTGTGTCCTGTATCCTTTCAACTTCTGCTTGATGTTCTGCTTCAGACGCTTCTCAAAGGAATCGCGGTTCAAGCCTTTCAGGGAGATTTCCCCGAGTCGTAACAAATAGAGAGTGGAATTTTTCATGCATGCTCCTGGATGAGTGTGGTGATTGCCTCGGCCAATGCTTCGGTTTCTTCTGTAGTGGTATCAGCACTGAATGAGATCCTGATGCTGCTCTTTGCCAAGGATGGGGTTATCTGCATGGAGTCAAGGACTCCTTCTCTTTTCTGCTTGGCATTGTTGCTGCAAGCAGAACCGGAGGAGACACAAAACCCCTTGTCATAGAGCATCCGGGTAAAAACCTCGCTGGGAAGAGGCCTTGTAGCAACGTTCAGAATATAAGGTGAACACGACCTCTCAGGACTGATACTCGGTAAAAATGAGAGACGTTGACGAAGCAGCGTGTTGATCTGCATGACGTGTTTCTCATGGTCGAAAACATTTACCATGGCTTCCTTTGCCGCTTCAACCATGCTGACGATTCCAGGCAGATTTTCTGTCCCCGGTCTCAGTCCTGCTTCCTGTCCGCCGCCTCTGCTAAGGTTCTCGATAGCTGGGTCATTGTTGTAGAGAAAGCCAACGCCCTTCGGTCCATGGAATTTATGCGCGCTGAAGGCAGCACTGTCCACACCGAGTGTTTCCAGCGAAAATGGGATCTTGCCGAAGGCCTGAGTTGCATCAGTATGGAAGTGGATTTTCCTTCCCCCCTGTTCCTGTTCATAGGCACGTACTTCTGCTACCAGAGCCTGGATGTCTTGGATGGTCCCAACTACGTTGTTTACAAGCATCAGTGAGACCAAACGGGTCTGTTTGGTCAAGGCTTTACGGAGATCTTCAGCTTTAATGAACCCTCCAGGTGCATTAAGTGTGGTGACTTTCCAGCCCAATTGTTTCATGAGCCGGATATACTCCTTGATGGAGGAGTGTTCAATGTTGCTGATGATCACATGGGGTTTCTGAAGTCTCCAGACCAGACTGTTGAAAACGATGGCATTTGCCTCGCTTGCTCCTGCTGTGAAGGTGAGGTTTCCCTTGGGTACAGAGAGAAGCCCAGCCAGGTTATCCCTGGCTTGTTCCAATTTTTCCTTTGCCCGTATACCCTCAGCGTGAAGGCTGCTTGGGTTGCCGATGTATGTCGTTGCCACCTGTTGGTACACATCAAGAGCAATCCTGCTCATAATGGTGGTGGCAGCGCTGTCAAAATATCGAATTTCTTGCATATCGGTATTGTGGGATAATGGGTGGAATTTTGCAAGTATGTATGCGTGCAAGAGCGCTTGTCTTGCACCCCTGCTCTGAGGTATAACAAGACTATGAAAAGCATGGTGACAACGCAGCTAGAAAATGGCAGGCAGACAGAGGTATTGCTTGCTGACGACTTAAAAGACCTTTCTGCCCATCTTGGTGAGTATGGACGCTTGGTATTATGGGTGTTCGATACGAATACGGCAAAACTGTTCAAACAGCTTCCTCCCAGCCATGTGGTACTGGAAAGTGGAGAGAGTGCGAAGAATTTCACATCACTGGAACGTATTCTCAGTGCTGCACTGGATGAGGGGCTTGCACGCGACGGCAGGATCATCGGATTTGGTGGGGGAGTGGTTTGTGATATGTCCGCCTTTGCTGCCTCTGTGTACATGCGTGGATGCCGGCTCACCCTAGTACCGACTACCCTGCTTGCGATGGTTGATGCTTCGGTAGGAGGCAAGACAGCCATCGATTTCAAAGGAATGAAGAACATGGTGGGTTCATTCTACCCAGCCAGTGAGGTGCTCATTTCCATTGATACGCTGCGTACTCTTAATGAAAAAGAATTTCTTAATGGACTGGCTGAGGTAGTCAAGCATGCACTACTCAGTCAGGATGAGGAACTCTATAAATTCCTTTTGGTACGAAAGAATGAAATTCTCAGCAGGGATCCCAAAACCTTGGCTGCCTTGGTTGATCTATCGCTCAAGGTCAAGCAGTGGTACATTGAACAGGACCCATCAGAGACCTTGGGCATCAGGCAGAGCTTGAACCTGGGTCATACCTTTGGCCATGCACTGGAGTCATCCTCCCACTATCTGATGTGGGGACATGGTGCATGCGTTGCTTGGGGGACCTGTCGCGCCCTTGATGCTGGTGTAGCCCTTGGGATTACCAACAAGGCCTACGCTAGTGGGGCAACCAAACTCTTCAAGAGTTTTGGCTATGACATTGAATACCGCATTGGACGTGGGGACTGGATCGAATACCGTGACCACCTACTCAAGGACAAAAAGAAGGCGGACGGGAAAGTGCGTTTTGTCCTGTTGAAAAAACAGGGTTCGACTATCTTGAGTCCGCTTGATATACAGCTTATACAGCACTTGGTCATTGCCAAGCCAATTTTCTAGGGAGCTACTCCACCAATTTAAGCAGTTTACCATATATCTTGCTTACCTGCTTCGCTTGGTTACTCATCTGCCTTGCCTCCAATGAGTCAGAAAGGGTAAGAAGTGTGTAGAGCGAGGTGTCCAAAGCATCAAAACAATCATCATCAGCGGTGAAACGATAATTGCCGTTGCCACTCTCTTCCAATGCTACAAAATAGAGATGTTTTCTCTGTTTCTTGCTCTTGGTAAAAGCGAGCAACCAGTGCAGATTGTCGATAAGTGTGTCGGCATCCTCAATGGTATAGATTCCCGATGGGGGGTTGTCCAGAATACCCTTACCTGGATTTACTTTACCCTGCAACTCAAGTGCTGAGAAAAACTTATCACCATAGTGGATGTAGAAACTCCTGTAGAGGATGGCCACTGGAAAGTTCTTTGGCCTCTTGGGGGCCTTTTCGTTCATCTGATTGAGGTAGTTCAAATCCTCAAGCGGAATGAGAGCGACAAGCCGCTCTTTCTTTTTCTTTCCACCAAGTACCAGCGTAGGGTAGGTTCGCTTGTACACCGTGATGGTGGCTTTTCCCTTCTCCTCGCGTTCCTTGATGGCTTTCTCTCGAATTTCCTGCTTTTGCAGTTTGCCTGAAGGACGTTCCTTCTGTACCAATGCAGTGAGCTTAGGGTAGAGCTCTGGGGAGATGTCGTCCAGCCATGCCTTGTCCAGGGGACTGACACTACGGGCGTAGAGCCTGCTGGTCTGTACAATCTCACCAGCTATGATGAACTGTGGAAGGCTCTTGAAGTATGCACTTCCCGGGTGTAAGAACACCTGGTTTGCGGTAAGACTTTTGTACATGTTACCACGTGCCTTGATACACACATATTGCATCAGGCCACTGGCTATACAACAAAGGTATTCTCTTACAGATCCGCCACTTGCTAAGGGGAATCCTACATCCCCGCAGATTTCACCCAGCTGTTCATTGACGTGGACTATCTCTTGCATTCCTTGGAAATCGAGATAGTTCTTCTTGCAGAACCGCTGTTTGGCATCCTTGCCGGTATTATCAGTATATTGATGGTAGATATTCAGGTAGGAAGCAAAATCCCCATACTCGGTATTGTTGAACCTGCGGTGTGCGGCCCGGCTCAGGTCCTCTTCACCCGGAGGGAGTAGGAATGGAGTCTTGGTGGAGAGAAAACTGACAGCGATCAAGACCTCTTCCAGTACATCCGGATGATTCATCATTGCTTCCACGATCACACGGGAATGACGGGGAAGCAGTGGGAACCTGCACATCAGGTTGCCAACTGTGGTCAGCTGACGCTTCTCATCGATTGCCCCGATGAACCTGAGTGTATCCTCAGCACTGGTGATGGCACTATGCTTCGGCCTTGTTATGAAAGGAAAATGCTCGTAGTCGGAAATACCCAAGTCACTCATCCGGAGGACAACCTCGCTCAGATCGGTTCTGAGGATCTCTTCTGTCCCATAGGTAAGTCTGCTCTTGTAATCATCTTCACTGTAGAGGCGATAGCACACACCAGGACTGGTACGACCAGCACGTCCTTTTCGTTGTTCACAACTTGAACGACTGGTAGGAAGAGGAACCAAGGAGGACGTAAAATCCTTCTGGTTGTAGAAGTTTATTTTTGCGATACCACAATCAATAACGGTAGTAATGCCATCGATGGTAACTGACGTCTCTGCGATGTTGGTGGCAACAACCACCTTTGTTTTTTCTGGGGAGGTATCATTGAATACAGATTCTTGTTCTTCTTTGCTGAGTCTTCCATACAACGGATAAATCTCCAGTCGTTTGTCGGTATCGGCCATGTACAGTGCATTCACACAGTTGGTGATGTCAAATTCCCCGCTCATGAAGACCAGAATATCGCCGCTTTGTTTTTTAGCCTCACCAGTAACAATCTTGGTAATGGCCTCCACTTGGTACTCGAGCGATTCACGTTGCAATGGTTTGTAGAAAACCTTCACAGGATAGACCCGTGCATCGATGCTTACAATTGGAGCCTTGTCAAAGAAATCACTGAACACTTTGGTGTTGATGGTCGCACTGGAAATGATGACCTTGAACTCTGGCCGTTCCTTCATAACATGTTTGAGCAGTCCCAGAATGAAGTCAATATTGAGTGAACGCTCGTGTGCTTCATCGACAAGGATGACTGAATAGGAACGAAGCAATGGGTCGGCTTTCAATTCCATCAAAAGAATACCATCTGTCATGACCTTAATTCGTGTGCCTGGGCTGGTGGTGTCCTCGAAGCGCATTTTGTAGCCTACGAATTCGTCATCACGGGCTACTTGTTTCTTTATGAATTCACTTACGCTGAGGGTGGCGATTCGCCTTGGTTGGGTAATGCCGACCTGTAGAGCATCTGCATAACCAGCTTCATTCAGTATGAGGGGAATCTGTGTGGTTTTTCCACTTCCTGTTGGGCTTTCGACGATGATGACCTGATTTTTCTCAAGGCCATCAAGAATCTCCTGCCGGTGCATATAGACCGGCAAATGTTTCATGTCTTTCAAAATAATTCCTTTGTGATAACTGCAATCGCCGCTTCCGTAGAGAGTGCGTTTTGCATTTCTCTTGTCCGGAGGTTTTTAAGGGTAAGGGTATTGTTCTGTACATCATCCTCTGAAAGGATAACGGCAAACGGAATTGCATTGGTTTCAGCCCACTTGTATTGGGCTCCTTGTTTCTTGTTGAGCAGATAGATGGAGACTCTTAGCCCATGCTTACGCATTGCCCGGGCGATACGATCATAGGTGGAAAATTGCGTTACATCAGTGTTGAATAGTGCCACATCAGCAGAGCTGGCAGATGCGACCAGTGGGCTACCCAACTCCTCAAGTGCTGCAAGCAGGCGATCCAATCCGATGGAACTTCCCACTCCAGGAAGTTTTTCCTTGGTATAGAGGCTGGCCAGGTCATTGTATCTACCACCGCTGCATACAGAACCGAAATGAGGGAGTTCAGTTAGGAACGTTTCATATACAATTCCTGTGTAGTAGTCCAGTCCACGGGTTATTGAAGGGTCAAAGGTGAAATGTGCTTCTATTCCAGCATTACAGAGATACGAATAAATTGTTCTCATTCGTTCACTAAATGGATTTTCTCCTCCTGAAAGAGCGGTGAGCCTATCCAAGGTGGTGAGGAATGGTTCTTGTTCATCTTCTTTGCTGATGTATTGCAGGATGGCTTTTGCTTTTTCTTGGTCGCTTGTAAGCTCATGCAAGAGGGCCAATACTTCATCTTTTCCAATTTTTCTGAGTTTATCCACCGTTCTGAGGATTTCAACGCTCTGCTCAAGCACTCCATGGTGGGCAAGAAAGGCATTGAATAAGCCTCGGTGTGCGATACAAAATTGATAGTTTTTTACACCCATGACTGAAAACGAACTGTCCATCATGGAGAGGATTTCAAAGTCAGCTTCAGCATTGTCTACTCCAACAATATCAAAGTCGCATTGGGTGAATTCACGGTATCGCCCCTTCTGAGGATTTTCGCCACGCCAGACCTTATCTATATGAAATCGCTTGAAGGGGAGGGCAAGTTCACTGTGGTGTTGGGCAAGAAATCGGGCGAAGGGGACGGTCAAATCAAATCGAAGTGCAACATCTCTATCCCCGTTGTCCTTGAAATGGAAGATTTGCTTGTCGGTCTCGCCTCCACCCTTGCCCAGAAGGACTTCAGTATATTCAAGTACCGGAGTATCAATAGGAACAAATCCATAGGATCGAAAGTGTTTCTCAAGGTTGTTGGTGATTGCTTTCTTGGGAATTTCCATGGAGGGCAAAAAGTCTCTGAAGCCTTTGAGAACCCTGGGTTCTATAATGCTCTTTGCCTTCGGTTCCTTACTCATTGATTCATACTCCTGTTGTATTTTTGGTGTGGATGGTGTACAAAGAGTGTATAACGAATCGCTTGTGCACTGCAATACGCGGTTCTTTCAACAACCAATACTTCTATGAGAGCGATATGCTGATACGATACAAACAAGACGAACATGGGAAAACGCTACCTATTGCGAATATTTATACCCAATTTGAACACAAAATACCGAACCATCTAATTGATCGTGATGCCCTTTGGGCAATCCGTAAACTACAAAATTCCGGAGCCGAAGCATACTTGGTAGGTGGAGCAGTCAGAGACCTGTTGCTAGGAAATACCCCAAAGGATTTTGACCTGGCCACCAGCGCTTCCCCACGTCAGATCCAGCGTTTGTTTTGGAATGCGAGGATTATTGGCAAGCGTTTCAAGTTGGTGCATCTCGTATTCAAGGATAAAGTGCTGGAAGTTTCTACCTTTAGAAGTGGCGAAGAGGCAATGGAAGGAAACAATAACGTATTTGGGTCCATAGATCAGGATGCAAAACGCCGTGACTTCTCGGTAAACAGCCTGTATTATGATCCAACCAACGGACAGTTGCTTGATTTCAACAATGCCATGGAAGATTTCAAGAAGAAGCGTATCAGTTCCATAATACCATTGGATGTGACATTCAATGAGGACCCTGTCCGTATGATCAGGGCTATCAAATATGCATCCACCACAGGGTTTGCTCTTCGTTGGAGTATCCGTGTAGCCATACGCAAACATTCGGGGGAACTTTCACGAGTCTCCACCAGCCGTCTGACTGAAGAGGTAAACAAGATTCTTGCCAGTGGACATAGTGTCAAAATTTTCAATGAATTGAATCGGTATAAACTACTGGTTTTCCTGCTTCCCGCTTTTTCAATCTATTGCAATTTTCCTCAGGTTCAGAAAAGCCTGGAAGATTTAGATGCAAAGGTCATGCTTGCTAAGCAGGGTAAGAGTAATGAAGTTGAACTAGCCGATATGATCAAAGCATTGGTAGACCCATTGGTCATCTTTGCTGATGATCATATGAGCCCTGATGAACGATTCAAGGAAACTTTCCGTCAAATCAAGGTATTGATTAGTCCGATGACCCCTTCCAATTATGATATTGAGTTGGCAAGTGAGCGACTCTTGAGTGAACGGGGATTCAAGACCCCGCGTAATTGTGTAAGGATGCGCAGACCAGTGAACCGAGTTCCACAACGGCGAAAGCCCAATCCCAACCAAAAGAGAAAGGGTAGGACAGAAGGAGCAGGGGAAGCACAGGCTGGCTCACGCAGAAGAAACAACCGAAGGGGTCCCAAAAAAGGAGCCCCCGCCCCAAAGGGTGGAGGGGACAATACCGAACAGCCGAAGACCAGTGCAGAGGCACATGATCTCTAGCCCCATTCCTCAATTTCGATATTGACGCTTGAAACGAAGATACCTCCGTATTTTTCAAGACTATCTGCGATGTACTCTTGTAGTTCCCCAAGAGTTGTTGCTATTTGATGTTGCATCGGTACACGCAACTTGACGGTAAGTGCATACCCTTCTGCCTTTACCTGCACCTGTACTCGTTTTACTTTTATCTGACTATCGAACTCATCAAGACAATGGGCCACCATCTGCGTAAGTGCAGCCTCACTAACGGTAATCTTACCGTATTTGCTGAATTCGGGACGAACAATGGTTTTCTCAAAGCTGACATTTCTCCGCTGGAAAGGAGCTTGCCTTCCATGTTTGAAAAAAACACGCATTGAGTCGTACACGATTTGAGGATAATTGCGTGTGATTTCAATAGAAGGGACAGGAATTACATGTTTCCCCTCGCTGTAGCGGATACGCATTGCTGTATCAATTTGCTCTTTTGTTGCGATATCCTCTATACGCATCAGCTTTTCTGGTTGGGGAAGATTAAGCCTGGCAGCAATCTTGTATACCATCTTCTCACTGGTTCCAATTATTAGAATTCTATGGTATTTATCCTTGCTGAGCGCTTGTCGTACTTCATCTTGATGGTTTGCATCATCGAAAACAGCAGTTCTCACAGCGGAAAGCATATTTTCCTCACGCTTTGCGGATTTGCCAGCAATAATGCGGTCTCCACGGATAAGGAGCCCATCGTCTATTATCAAATCTATACGAAATTTTTGGGATATCAGCTTAGAACGAAAGCTTTTTCCTGTTCCGCTCTTACCGACCAAGGCATACACTTTGATGCCCTTTAATTTCCAGAAAGCATATTTAAATACTCGATTCATGGTTTTCATTATACCGAAATTCTTGTACAATAGAATAGCATTTGTTAAAATATACAGTCTGTACTAATAATCACCATACATAAGGAGCGTTATGCATGCAAAGAATACTTACGTTCAGTAAGGGTGGTGTGCATCCTGACGATAGAAAAGTATACAGTCGCTCAGAGGTAATTGAACGATTGCCCATGCCTTCAGAATTGATTGTTGCTTTGTCCCAGCATCTTGGTGCCCCTGCAAAAGCCCTGAAAACAAAAGGGGATACCGTAGTAAAAGGTGAAAAGATTGGGGAAGCCTCAGGCTTTATCAGTAGCGATGTTCACTCTCCAGTAACGGGAACCATCAAGGAAATTCGCAAGGTTACCCTCGTCAACAGCGTCCAATGTGACGCTTTTATTATTATTCCTGATGCAGAACAACCCGCTGATGTTGAAGAAAAAATTGATTGGAAGAGTTTTGATGGGAGTACCCTGCTCAGCAGTATCAAGGATATGGGTATCGTTGGCATGGGAGGGGCGGCTTTCCCTGCGCATGTGAAATTCTCTATTCCTAAGGACAAGAAGGTTGATAGTTTCGTGGTCAACGGAGTGGAATGTGAGCCCTATCTGACAGCTGACTACAGGATTATGCTGGAGAAAGGTGAACAAGCTCTTGAAGGCGCCATGATAGCTGCCAAGATTATCAAGGCAACACGGGTTATTGTTGGAATCGAGATGAATAAACCTGACTGTATAAGCCATCTCAAGAAAATAGTTGCCCAGAAGGGATATCCCATTGAGATTGTCGCTCTTAAGATGAAGTATCCCCAAGGAGATGAGAAGCAGTTGCTCAAGGCAACGCTCAACCGGGAAATCCCCTCTGGCAAGCTTCCTCTTGATGTAGGTGCTGTGGTTGCGAATATCGGTACGTGTAATGCAATCTATGAGGCAATCGTCTTAAAGAAAAGTCTCTACGAACGTGTTATCAGCGTTACCGGTGAGTGTATTACCAATCCAAAAAACGTTCTTGCTC
Organism: Sphaerochaeta sp.; assembly: GCA_018399495.1. Taxonomy (GTDB): domain Bacteria; phylum Spirochaetota; class Spirochaetia; order Sphaerochaetales; family Sphaerochaetaceae; genus Sphaerochaeta. The sequence continues at coordinate 86,469 of JAGYOG010000001.1, read as the reverse complement.
CGGTAGGGACGAAAATGAGCGATTTGCTTGCATTTTGTGGAGGCTTTTCCAGTGAGCCGGAGAAGTTAGTGAGCGGTGGACCGATGATGGGTTTTTCTTTCTTTGATACCGAAACACCAATGACCAAGGGCTCCAGTGGACTGCTTGCTCTTGGTGCTCAAAAGAAATTTCGTTCGACTGCTTGTCTCAATTGCGGTCGGTGCGTGGCTGCCTGTCCCATTGGACTGATGCCGGCAAAACTCTATCGCTATATCAACAATGGTCAGTACGAAGAAGCCATGAAAATCTCATTGATGGATTGCAAGGAGTGTGGGTGTTGTGCTTATGTTTGTCCTGCACAGCTACCGTTGGTTCATACGATGAAGACTGGAAAGAAATTGGGGAGAAAGAAGAAATGAATAAGCCTACTCTCACGGTTTCCTCTTCGCCGCATCTCCATGCGAAGACGGATACCGCTTCCATTATGTGGAGTGTATCAATTGCCCTTACGCCTGCAGTGCTTTGGGGTGTGTATGTATTTGGCATTAGGTCACTCTTGGTGCTTGGGGTCTCAATTATAACTGCAATGGTATGTGAATACTTTCTGGGCAGGTTATATAAGGAATCAACCCTGTGGGATGGTTCAGCGTTTTTGACTGGGCTATTGGTCGGAATGAACATGAGCCCTTCGATTCCTTTGTTTATTCCTTGTATTGCCAGTGTTTTTGCTATTTTTGTGGCAAAATGGGTTTTTGGTGGACTTGGTGCAAACTGGGCAAATCCTGCACTCTCTGGTCGTATATTCGTATTTTTCTCGTTTACTACACCGATGAGTAGTTTTGTTGCTCCCAGAACCCTTGCTTCAGTACTTCCTGATGCACTTTCCTCTGCAACTCCTCTTTCGTTAAGCAAGACGGCGGTTTCTGGAGGGACTTTAGGATTGGATGGCAGTTCTTTGCTTTCCTCAATGGGGTATCCTGCAACAGATCTTGCCCAGAACATTTCTGCCATGACAGGAATTTCAGCTTTTACCATTGATACCTTCCTCGGCAATGTTGCTGGATGTATTGGTGAGGTAAGTTCACTGGCTCTACTTATTGGAGGAATCTACTTACTGGCAAGACAGATCATTACCTGGCATATCCCGGTAACCTATCTCCTCTCAACCGCACTACTGTCTTGGATGTTTGGTGGAATCCCTTCTGGCTTGGGCCTGTTCGGGGGAAGCTTCCTCTCTTCAATGTTCAGTGGTGGTCTGATGCTTGGAGCCATTTTCATGGCAACTGATTATGTTACCAGCCCAATCAGCCATAAAGGTCAATTCGTGTATGCCATAGGATGTGGGTTCTTTACATTCCTCTTCAGATATTTCGGCAGCATGCCTGAGGCTGTCTCTGTCTCTATTCTGTTAATGAATATCTTCACGCCCATGATAGACAGATATATCATTCCCCGTAAGTTTGGTGATACCAGAGAACTTAGAAAGAAACAGAAGGAGGCAAGGGCATGACAAAGAATCTGAAATATTCACTGATATTGTTTTCCATCTGTGCGGTCTGTGCTTTTGCCTTGGCACTTACCAATTCAGTGACTGCACCAGTCATCGTGCAGCTTGATCTTGAAAAGAAAAACAAAGCCCTAGAGGCAGTTAGTGCTGGCTATACGTTTGGAGAACAGGAGATGGTTGAAGGAAACAAATATGTTACCTATTCTATTGATCTTACAGAAAATAACGAATTGATGGGCTATATCGTCGGCTTACAGAGTGCCGGCTATGGCGGGCAGATGACCTTGGTAGCATCCTATGCTCTCTCTGGTAAGATGCTTGCTGCACAGCTTTTAAACCATGGTGAAACACCAGGCCTTGGTGCAAAAGCGGCACAGGCCTCCTACATGGATAAGTTCAAGGGAACAGGGAGTGAGAGAGCAGTTCCCACTTCCAAAGATATGCTTTCTGACAGTGATGCACAGTCAGTAAGTGGAGCATCCGTTACATTCACTGCGGTAGGGAAGGCGATTGACGCTGGTAGTGCCTATGTGAAAGCGCTTGGAGGTACGAAATGAATAAGGGGTCAAAAGAGCTCACCAAAGGATTTTTCAAGGAAAACCCGATTTTTGTCCTCATGTTGGGACTCTGTCCGGTACTTGGTGTTTCCACACAGGTCTCCAATGCAATTGGTATGTCAGCAGGAGTATTGTTTGTGTTGCTTTTCAGCAACATCATCATCTCCGGCCTACGACATGTAATTCCCCCATCCATCCATATTCCGGCGTATATTGTCGTCATCGCCACTTTGGTTACCATTACCGAGATGGTTATGCATGCTTTTGTTCCCGCGGTATACAGTGCGTTGGGCGTGTATCTTCCCTTGATTGTAGTAAACTGTATCATTTTAGGTAGAGCTGAGGCATTTGCAAGCAAGAATACCATTGTGGACAGCATCTTGGATGCACTCGGAATGGCTATAGGCTTTGCTTTGGGCCTCACACTCATTGCATTGATCCGTGAGTTGTTCGGTTCAGGTACCATCACCTTGTTCCCGATGGGGGACTTTAGTGGTGTCATCAACATCCCTTGGTTTTATGATAATCCTATCAGGGTTCTTTCCCTGGCTCCGGGTGCTTTGTTGATCATGGGATTCTTGAAGGCGTTCTTCGATTGGAACTCCTCACGAAAGAAGGACAGGTAAGATGAGTTATATTGCAATTCTAATAACATTTATTTTCATCAATAACTTCATTCTTGTACAGTTCTTGGGAGTTTGTCCCTTCATTGGTGTCTCCAAGAACAGTGAAAATGCCATCGGAATGGGTGCCTCGGTAACTTTTGTAACCACCGTTGCATCTGTGGTGACGTGGGCGATTTATTACTTTTTGTTGGTTCCCTTCAATCTGCAGTATCTGCAGACATTGACCTTCATTCTAGTTATTGCGAGTTTGGTACAACTATTGGAAATGGTAATACAGAAGATCAGTCCAGCCTTGTACAAGGCATTGGGTATCTATCTCCCCTTGATTACCACCAACTGTGCAGTTCTGGGTATTGCAATAATCAACATCACCAATGAGTACAACGTCATGGAAGCGTTTGTAGGTGGTATTGCAGCAGGGCTTGGTTTTACCTTGGCCATCGTACTGATGAGCAATATTCGGGAAAAACTTGATCTACAACCAGTGAGAAAAGCATATCGTGGCGTTCCCATCGCTTTCATTTCAGCTGGGCTGATGGCTTTGGCCTTCATGGCTTTTGATAAGTCACTGCTCACCAATCTGCATCTGGTATAAGGGGGATCGTTGTGAATATTATAATGGCAATAATTGTAGTCGCCGTATTGGGTGGACTTTTCGGATTTGGTCTCTCCTATGCTGAAAAGAAGTTAGCAGTTAAAAAAGATCCAAAAGCGTTGGCTTTGGAACCCATTATGCCGGGAGCAAACTGTGGTGTTTGTGGATATGCAGGTTGTGCTGCCTATGCTGCAGCCGTAGCAAGTGGAGAGGCACCGATTGGACTTTGTAGTCCTGGTGGCCCTGATTTGGTAGCCAAGATGGCTGAAATCATGGGGCAGAAGGTGGAGACTACGGGAGAAACGAGACGGAAAGTTGCTCACGTCATGTGCCGCGGAAATGTCGAGGTGAGTTCCAAAGACTATAACTACGAAGGTCTTGAGGATTGTAATGCAGCATTCCTCCTCTTTGGTGGGGATTATAGTTGCAAGACAGCCTGTCTGCATCTTGGTTCTTGTATTAATGTTTGTCCCACCGGTGCCATCAGCAGGGATGCTGAAGGGTACATTATTGTTGATGAGAAGAAGTGTATCAGCTGTGAAAAGTGTGTGGATATCTGCCCAACTGGGGCAATGCAGATGATATATGAAGATAGTGAATATGTTATTGAATGCAACAGCCACGAACCAGGCGGCAAGGTACGAAAAGTATGTACTGTCGGTTGTATTGGTTGCAAAATCTGTGAAAACAAGTATCATGAATCTGGATGTAAAGTTGACAGATTCCTTTCTACCTTCGATCAGACACTCCCACACAGCCAGATAGCTGATGCTGCAGAGGCGTGTCCGACTAAGTGTATCATTAAGCGGTAATGCATGAAATTATTAGTAGGTGCGTACAGCCAAATCACGAATGCTGAACCAATGCCCGTTTACGAACGGGCATTGGAAGCTGTATGCAAACCTTTGCTTACGAATCTACATGCTCATGAGGGTGCAATTATGCAACTCTCCTTGAGTATTCCCTTGCTTAATTGGCTTGATGTAAACCATAGTTCAGTAAATCTTTTGATATCCGACCTTGCCAAGAACGGAAAGATTGAATTGTTGACCGGTTCATTCAATCAGAGTGTTTTGAGTTTGCTCTCTCCAAAGGATCGTTCCAACCAAATAGAGATGACCACTACGTATTTGAGAAAGCGTTTTTCGCAGCGTTCAAAGACACTTTTTAGCTATGGACAAGTTTTTAACCCGCTCTACATCAATACAGCAAATCTTTGTTTTATTGATTCTATAGTTATTTCCACTTCTGATGGGAATGGTGGACAACAATTTAGTGAACCGTTCATCATGCAGGAAATGGGTAAGTCTATTTCCATCATTCCCACTGATGATATCATCAATGGCTTGATAGAATCCTTTGCAAGAAGAACTATTAGTTTTGGTAATCTTATTGAACAGATTAGAGGATACCTAGAGAATAAAGCGCCCTTTGTCATGGCAATGATCAATCTTGATCATTTGTTGCAAGGTGGAATAACCGCTCAGCAGATTATACAACTATTTGATCTTCTATTTGGGTTTGAGACGAGCTCTATAGAAGAGGCTCATCTGCAAAACGACCCTCCAAAAAAAGGATATCTGCAAGCCGGGTGGTATGGTAACGATGCATGTAAGGAAGGCCTTGGCTGTATCAATGAGTTGTTTGTCAAGGATGAAAGCCTTGCCTATCTCTACGGACGCTATACCACGATGGTGGAGACTGCCCGTTTGTACAAGAAGGACAAGGATGTAAGAAAACGCTTGGAAGCGTTGATTCAGAAAATGTCATGTGGAAGCATGTATCTCTGTGATGCTAATGCTTCAATGCTCCGCTCATCAGTGAGAAAAATGTTTTGGAGATATATCAGCGAAGCGGACAGTGTGCTTTCTTCACTTAAGGATTATAGTTATCCAGTCAATAATGACTTTGATCATGATGCCCTTACAGAGTATCTGTTTATCGGAAAGTACCTAAGTTGTGTGGTTGATGCGAAAGGGGGGGCGCTTTCTGAACTTACCTATTTGCCTTCCTTGTATAATTATGGCGATACTTTTAGTCCTCTTTCACAGTTTGGGAGTACGAGTAGTAACCAACACCGGCTTTCACCAGGACAAAAGCAAAGGTTGTTCAGTGATGTATTCCTCGGCGAGCACTTTATCATGGACGAGTTTGATAAACGTAATGAGAAGAGTTGCTTATACATGGGGACACAAGTCTATGATATCAAAGGTGTTGATCGACGAAATACTGAGTATTTGGCATCCTGTACTACGGGATACAGTCCAATCATAGGTGGGAGCTTGCAAGTCACCAAGCATTTTAAACTTCGTCAGAACACAATTTTGGTTGATATTACGTTGACCAACATTGGAGAGGAAGCGATCAGTTGCATATATGGGTGTGAGATACCCCTTTCTGTTGGCTCCTACGCTTTTCCTCTCTCCTTCATCCAGTTGGAGAACAAGAAAAATCTTACATGGAATGAGAAGGAAGTGGTCCTTGATCAAGTAAAATCGTTAAGAATCTATGATGAACCAAACAGTACTTCCCTGACCCTAGTGGGCGATACCCGCTTTACCTTGCTCAAGGAAGACTATACTATTGAGAGCGAAACGATCCTTGGAAACGAAACCCTCTACCAACACACCCTGTTTATGGCCTCATGGCCGCTTGTCTTGGCTAGTGGTGAAGAAAAGAAGCTTACCTTGGGCCTTCGTGTTGAACGAAAATAGGAGTACACACATGTTTTTTCAGAATAAATCACAGTTTGAATCAGTAAAAGAAGAAGCCTACACCGTATGGAGGCGTCTTTGACCCGCAAGGGATGGAAACTCAAATAGCAAATCTTGAGGCGAAAACGTTGGTACCTGGATTTTGGGACGATCCCAACAATGCACAAGCTTTGTTTACTGAGCTCAACGGTTTGAAGGAAACGTATAACACCTGGAAAGAATTGCTAGATAAGATGGATGAGATGAGCGAGCTCATGGATATCTATGCAGACGAACCGGATAACCCGGTGGAAGAAGCACAGATCAACGAGCAAGTTGAGACATTGCTTGCTGTTTATCAAAAACTCCGGGTAAAAACACTGCTCGATGGAAAGTTCGACAAGAATGACTGTTTTCTTACCATTCATGCAGGAGCAGGCGGAACTGAAGCCAGTGACTGGGCAAACATGTTGATGCGTATGTATCTCAGGTATTGTGAACGAAACAGATTCAAGAGCCAAGTTCTCGATCTGCAGGAGGATGAGGGAGGTATCAAGAGTGCCACCATCAAAATCTCCGGTCCTTACGTTTTTGGCTATTTGAAGGGCGAAGCTGGAGTTCACCGATTGGTGCGTATCAGTCCTTTCGATTCCCAGAAACGTCGTCATACCTCTTTCACCAGTGTATATGCCTCTCCTGTTATTGATGACACGATTGAGATTGATCTGAAACCTGAAGATTACCGTCTTGATACATATCGGGCTGGCGGTGCTGGAGGACAGCACGTCAACAAAACTGACAGTGCAGTAAGAATTACACACTATGCTAGCGGAATTGTTGTACAGTGTCAGAACGAGCGAAGCCAAGTGATGAATAAAGATGTCGCATTTAAAATGCTTAAAAGCCGACTCTACGAGTATTATCGAGCAGAGAAGGAGAAGGAGCATCAAAAAAATGCGATTGAAAAGAAAGAAATAACCTGGGGTAGCCAGATACGTTCCTATGTGTTCCAACCCTATACCATGGTCAAGGACCATCGTACAGGCGCTACCATCGGAAATATCCAGGCAGTAATGGATGGAGAGATAGAACCTCTCATCGAAAGCTATTTGCAATGGGGGCAAAAGGAGGAGTAGGGCATGGGCAAAAACATGGCCCTTACAGTATGTATGCTGCTTCTCTTCTTCGTCTCACCTTTGGTAGCACAAGAGGGAACGTTGCCTTTCTCTGTTGGTATTGTTCCCCTTGATGCAAGGCTTGATACACTGACTGAGATGGTAGTTACCGTAGCTGAACGCTATGGTAGCCAACTCTTTCTTGATGAATCTGAACAAAAATCACTCACTGCTGCTTGGGAAAAACAGGCACAGATCCAACAACATATTGAGCTTGCAAGAGCATATGATTTACATGATCAAGAGAAAATACAACAGATTTTAGATGAAGGACTGCAAGAAGCACCAGTAAGGATTGAGCCCCTTTCGGTTATATATCAGGTAATACCATTCAACCCTGACTTAGCAAGTGCCTTGCAAGAAAGTGATGATGCCCTTGCTTGGTTCTGTTCAAAAAACAAGTTTAATGCGTTATTGCTACTGGATTCTGAGGACCTTGCTGGTTTCCAGCGAATAAAAATTCAATACTATTATCCGTTCTTGATAGCGAAGAAGACTCTCACTGACTCCTTGGTTCAAAACGCTTATTATCAAGTGTTGGAGGAACCCTTTGGGAAAGCACTTTTTGCAAGTATGAGCAAGGGCAATCTTGGGATACTAACACTTACGAACGTTCCTCCTGGACTAGCAATTTCGGTAGATGGAAAACCTAGTGATTCTCTCGATACCAGACTTATTCTTTCTCCAGGAAACCATTCCTTGAAGTTGCATGCTCCAGGGTACCAACCGGTGGAGATGGAGGTGGAGAGTAAGGCTGATATCATTCAACCTCTCCAATTCTCTTTTGAGGAAGTAAGCTTTCCCCCTGTTGTATTGCATAGTGAAATGGGGAAAGTCCATTGGTTCCTTAATGGGAAACCTTTGGGTGAGCATCTTTCCATTTCTCTTTCTGATCCAACATATCCAATGATGCTTACCTTGAGTGGGGAAGAATTTGCCCAGAAGGTTGTCCATCTCGATAGTCCCCCTTCTCAAGCGTTGTCGATTACGCTTAATACAAAGGAATTAGCCTCCCCATCTCTGCGTGATGATGCACAGAAGGACTTCTACAAACGGCTGAGAAATACTATTCTGTGGTTCGGTACCTATATTGGGAGTACCGTCTTGAGCCAAATGTATGCGACTGACAATCCGCTTTGGCAGGTAGGCTTGGTTGGAACCAGTTCGTTGGCGCTGGTAAGCTCGATTGCAATGGTAGTGGACTTTCTCTCCTATGAATCCATGGCCGAAGCAGGTATTTGAATATGATGAGGAGCATTATATGTTGAAAGGTTTTGGGGCAAAGTTGAAAGCCCTGTTTGGAATCAATACGTTTGATGAGTCATATTTTGAACAACTTGAGGATTTCCTCATTGAAGGTGATTTGGGAGCCAAGCTTGCCTTCACTATCAGTGATGAGGTCAGAAAACGGGCAAAAAGTGAAAAATCGAAGACAACAGAAGATTTGCAGTTGTTGGTTAAAAAACACCTTCAAGGAAAGATAGATGCGTTCCAGCCTAAGCTGGAATCGGGAAAATTGACAGTATTCCTGATCCTGGGAGTCAACGGGGTTGGAAAGACCACCACGATTGCAAAACTTGCAAGTATGTACAAGAAACAAGGGAAACAAGTTTTGCTTGCTGCAGCTGATACTTTTCGAGCTGCTGCAATAGACCAGCTGGAAGTGCATGCGACCCGCCTGGGTTGCAGGATTGTAAAACAGAAGAGCGGAAGTGATCCTGGGGCAGTTGTTTTCGATGCAATCACCTCTGCTCAAGCAAGAGGGGAAGACCTTATCTTGGTTGATACTGCTGGGAGAATGCACAACAAGGAAAATCTGCTTAGAGAACTCTCCAAGATTGACAAGATTGTAAAGGGTAGGGGTATAGAAGAAATCAACTACAAGAAGTTTCTTGTAATTGACAGCACTACCGGTCAAAACGGGATCAGCCAGGCAGAACTGTTCAATCAGGCAGTAAAGCTTGATGGTCTGATTCTTTCCAAATATGATAGTCTTGCAAAAGGTGGATCCTTGGTCCAAATCGGTGAAAAGTTTGGTATTCCTGTTTCATTTGTGGGTACAGGTGAGAAATATCAGGATATTAAGGTCTTTGACAAGGAAGAATTCCTTAACACTTTGGTAGGTCTGACTGATTAAGATGAAACACATCCTGTTTAGCCTAGCTATGTTTCTCTGTTTTTCCTTGGTGTTTGCTTCAACCTTGGTAGAATCAAACAGCATTGCCCAGGAGCGTATAACGTTATCAGGAAGCAGCCCCTATCATCTTGTTCTTACCGAAGAAGGGAGCAGGGAACTCTGGGGTCCTGAGGGGTTACTCTGGAAAGAGACCACTTCCGATAGCGAGGATGGTATACGGATTGTTCATCGTTCCACCGCTGATGGTGAGGTGAAGTCTTCACGCATCTTCAGGGATGGGGTGTTGCGCGAGGAACAAATTGGGACTATCTCCTACTCGTATTATTATGGGGAGGATGGGAAGCTTGAGAGAATCACTACCTATCAGGATGGCTCTTTTCAAGAGGCACAGCTCTTCACCTATTCTGCAACTACTGGGAGTTTGCTTGCTGTTGTTACGGTGAAGGGAGAAGCAAGTTCAATCCGCTACTTCAATCAGGAAGGGAAGCAGCACTCGTTCACCTATGCAGATACCAAGGGAGGACAAACATTTCTTACCATCAAGGGAAGTACCATCACCAAGCCTTTTTCCACTGAAACAGAGGATGAGCAATTGGATGTGGTTGTGGAAGAGACAGGATCCTTTACTGTTAATCGCACTTTGGCAGACGGCAGGCAAGTCCAAGAGAGCTACGATGAGCAGGGTTTATTGGTTTTGAAGAAAAGTCCTTTCAGTGAGACTGAATACCGGTATAATGAAGAGAACGTACTGCTTAGTGAATACACCATTAATAATGATGGAAGTGAGATTGTAAGCCGATATGAAAAGGGAGAAAAAATGATGGTTGAAGAGCGAGAAGCAGGTCGCACTACCAGCATCTTACATTACCTTGATGACGGAAAACGGGTCCAGACGCTCTACAGTGAGGGACGTCCGTATTGTGATATCACCTATGCTGCAGGTGGAAAGCGTATTCTTTCCATCTCGTACCGGTAATTATGCGGTTATTGTTGCAACTTGCCACCCGATATGCCTTTTCTAGGCAAAACCGACATCGTGGGACAAGTGTGCGTATTGCCCTCGGTCTAGCCCTCTGTCTTTTCGCCATAGTTGCAGTACTCTCTTTTATGCAGGCCCTCCAACGCAACCAATTTGAGGATATCAGAACCTTTGAGTCATTTGATATTCAGATAGATTTACAGAGTAATGACTACGTTACAGCCAAGGAAGCTACAAAACAGATCGAGGAACTGGAGTCTGTCCAACATGCATTTGTGTATGCAGATATTCCTGTCATCGCCCAAGGCATCGATGGCTCTACCATTGCAGGCCGCCTAAGAGGAATTGAGGGGAAGGGTAGGTTTCTTTCAAATCTGAACAGCTATCGTGGATTTCTTTTCCAGGAAGGGCAGATTGCCTCTTCCTACTCAAATACCCGCTCACTTGATATGGGAGAATCCATTACCCTAACGTTTCTCAAGAAAGGAAGACAAGCGACAGTGGTCCCTTCCAGAAGGGAAATCGAGGTGGGAGCCATCTACTACACCAGCAGCTATGACTTTGACCACTCAACATTCCTCTGTGATGTAGGGACCTTGCTTGCGCTGCAAGGAGACGTTCCCTTGAAAATCGGGGTTTTTACCCTTGAGGATGTCAATGTAGTGAAGGGTGAGATTGTGCAGTTGGGCTATGGGCAAACAAATACCTGGATGGAGATAAATGCTTCCCTATATGGTGCCATGGAGCTTGAACAGAAGATGATGGCTCTCATGCTCTTCTTGATGGTGGTGGTCATCCTGGTACATATCAGGAACAGCTCACGGAGGTTGTTGCTTGCAAAGCAGACTGAGATTGCCATGCTTAGAGCCATTGGTCTTACAAAGGCAAAGGTGCAAACACTGTTTGTGTTACAGGCTGTGGTAGTGGCAGTCATTGGCAGTCTAGTTGGAATATTCCTCTCCTATGGAGGAATTGCCATTTATCCAACAATTTCTTCCTATGTGTACCGATCGATGGGTGTCCATCTGGAACTTGAGATCAGGAGTATGGAACTTCTGGTTCTGTTTATAGTAATTGTAGTCTTCAGCCTCTTGGCGTCCTATCACGGGACCCACAGAATTCTGAAGGCTGATATCATGGAGATGTTTACACATGATGAAGTCAACTGAGGTTCTCACTCTTGAACAAGTCTCAAAGAGTTTCCCTGCAACCCTCAGAGGAGGGGAGCCCATTCAGATATTGGAAGGGGTTACTCTCTCCTTGAACCGTTCCACGAGTATTGCAATAACAGGTCGAAGCGGAAGCGGGAAATCGACGCTGTTGCAGGTCAGTGCAGGCTTGCTCTCAGCAGACAGCGGGAGCATTCGATTCGAGGGAAAGGAAATTCCCAAGCTTGATGATGAACATCTCAGTAGGCTGAGAAGTCGTTCAATGGGATTCATTTTCCAGAGTAGTTTGCTCTTGGATGATTTTACGGCTCTTGAGAATGTACAGATTTCTGCCATGATCGCTGGCTTCAGTGAGAAAGAGGCTTCCCGAAAAGCCTTAGAAATGCTTGAGTTGGTTGGAATGCAGGACCGCCTAAGCCACACCAGTGACCAGCTCTCCGGAGGGGAACGGCAACGTGTAGCGATTGCCAGGGCACTGGTAAATGAGCCCTCACTCATCTTTGCCGATGAGCCTACTGGTTCCCTCGATGAGAGAAATGCAGCGCTGGTAGAAGATCTGCTTTTCTCGTTGGTAGCAGAGAGGGAGGTGGCTTTGATGCTGATAACGCACAACCTTCCCTTTGCCAAGCGTTGCAATACAGTCTATCAACTTCATAACCGAATTGTGGAGGTGCGCTCTTGAAGCAAGCCCTTCTTCGCCTTCTGGTACTGAGGAAACTCGGATACAAAGGAAGCAGAGCAGCAAAAAAAAGAATCCTTTTTAATCTCATCCTGATTACACTGGTAGTCAGTGCCTTGGTCTTTGCCCAGGTATTTGTCGTATCCATGAGTAGGGGTATCGCAGACAAATACGCTCTGCTGGGTAATGGCCATTTGCAGATTCATGAGGGTTCAATGCTCGCAGTGCCTGAGAAAGAAGGCGTGCTGGATATACAACTGGTCGCACAAAGCTATGCTTTGATCTATAGTCCTGAAGGAAACAAGATGGTGAGGCTCAAAGGAGTTGAGGCTGAGTATTTCAACGATTTGAGAACTTCCCAGATTACCTTGCAGGAGGGAATCCCAAAGGAGAGCACAACGCTTGAACAGGTACTTTTAAGTACCACCTTGGCAAGGGAACTCCAGGTAGGGATTGGCGATCGGGTTGCCCTGATGCTTGTCGGTGAGAGTGGAATTCGTCCGCAGTTCTGTGTGGTGGGTAATCTCTATGACTCAGGGTATCAGGAGCTCGATGCAAATTTGGCCTTCTGTGACTATGACCTGATACATCGGCTCTTCAAGGGAAGTGAGGAAACCTACTACGAGCTATTGGTGGAACCAGAGAGGATTGAATCCTTGAAGCAGGATTACAAGGTAGAAGGGTATACGGTCACTTCTTGGGATGAGGAGAATTTCACTATCGCTACAAACCTCAATACTAGCCGACAGGCTGTACTTGGTGTCATGGTAGCTGTCGCAATGCTCTGTGGCTATTTTATCAGCGAACTGAGCAGGGAACTGGTTGAGGATGATAAACATCAGATAGCAATGCTCACACTGCTTGGAGCGCGTCACTCCCTAGTCCGCAGTGTTTATTTCTATACTGTCATGATGGTGACCGTACTCTCCATTCTTGGAGGAACCCTGCTGGGTATTCTGATGTCAAGCAATCTGTCCCCAATACTCAGTATGGTTGCCGATCGCTCGATTCCTTCCCTTTCCTACTACCTGCTGGAGTTTAACGTGGTCTATCCGCTGGGGGACATTCTCTTCATTGTATTGGTTTTGCTCTTGGTAAGCGTGTTATCAGTGCAGTTCAGTTTGAGACGGGTAAAACGAATTGAACCTTTAAGCTGTACACACTTTGATTAACCGGTGTTTTTCAGTATACTTGCTCTATGAATTTTGAAGTGTTTGTACTCGGGACCAGCGGCATGATGCCCCTTCCCAATAGATTTCTTACTAGTGCCATGGTTCGTCGCGACGGCGAACTCTTTCTCTTCGATTGCGGGGAAGGTACGCAGGTCTCTCTGAAAATGCTGAATTTGAAGTGGAAGAAAATCCACTCCATCTTTATAAGCCATATGCATGCAGACCATGTGACAGGACTTCCTGGTATACTCATGCTTTCCAGTCAGGTTGACCGGGATGAGCCGCTGACGCTCTATGGACCTCCCAAACTCAAGGAGTATGTAGATGCCAATCGCAGAATCCTTGACATGTACATCAACTATGAAATCATTGTGAAGATAGCAGAGCCTGGTGTAATCCTGGAGACGGAAGACTTCATCGTACGTGCTTTTAGGCTCAATCATACAAAACCCTGTTTGGGATATGTCATGCAAGAGAAGGACCGTCCAGGTGAGTTCCATCCTGAGAAAGCACAGGAGCTCGGAATCCCGGTTGGCCCCCTATGGGGAAAACTACAGAGGGGAGAAACTGTTACCCTCAGCGATGGCAGGGAGATATCGAGCTCAGAGGTGATAGGAGAGAAGCGAGAAGGAAGGAAGTTCAGTTATGTCACTGACTCTCTCTATCTTCCTTCAATTGCCAAGGAAGTGCAGCATAGTGATCTCTTGCTTTGTGAGGGAATGTTTACTTCCGATATGGAAGAGACAGCATTTGAGAAAAAGCACATGACAGCCGGCCAAGCCGCACAGATTGCAAAAGATGCAGAGGTAGCAAAGCTCGGTCTTCTCCATTACAGCCCACGCTATGGGGACTGGGAACTACGCTTTTTGCTTAAGGATGCAAAGAAAATCTTTCCTGATACGATTCTAACCAGGGACAGGATGAGTTTTGAGATTCCTTTGAAAGATTAATGCTCTTCCCAGTTACTGCTGCAAGCACTCTGTGCTTCATGCAGTAATTGTTCCTTGTCAATAATCCTTCCGTTTCGTGAAGCAAAGCCAAGCTGCAATGAAGAACCAGAGAACTCTTTCTGGCAACTCTCAATGATAGAGAGGGTAAATGAGCGTGCTTCATCTCCATTGTAGAAGGGAAGTACCATGGCAATCTTTCCACCTTCAAGTGTGAAGCTGTAGGCAAGTTCGCCACTGAGCATCATCAGTTTGTTTGCTATCAGGGATGCAGGACCCTCTGTGACTTCAATCATGACCAAAGTGAGATCGTAATCCATCTCCCTGGAGTTGTCCAATTCCATTTCCAGAATAGTATCAAAGTCCGTATTATAGGTAATGTTTTCAGCAACCGGTTCCGCAATTTCAGCTTTACCTTGCAGTGCTTCCTGCTGTGGTTCTGCCTTTTCAAATCGCTCAACCATTGCTTCTTCCTCTTTTGGAACCATGGACTCAACAGAAGCGACGGCTTGTGGTTTTAGTTCTTCTTCCTCAATGGCTTCATGTGATAAGGGGATATTCGGTTCCACTTTCTGTTGACTGAGCAGCAGTTCATCACTGTGAAGATGGCTTGGATCGTCACCGGGAAGGGTATAGAAGGGCTTGTCATATGCATTGGGTGGAAGTTTGTCGACTTGATCGGCATACTCTTCATCTCGTCTACGAGCGATCATAACACCAATCTCAATCATAATAAGACCAAGGAGGATGGGGAACAACTTTACCAAAATGTCGTAGATTTGTTGTTGGTTGACATCATAAAGCGGCAACAGATACCGTGAGGCAACATAGAGGCCGGCCAAGAGAAGAAATACGGTAAGGAACAAGCTCAAGAATATTTGCCGTCCATAGTGTTTATTTTCAGACATTGCCACCTCCATGCAAACTTTACACCTGTATTAATAGTATAGTATCATACATAGTATAGTGATTGAAGGATGGCATGACAAGAAAAATTCCGCTACTATTCGCTTTCAGCCTAGTTTTTATCTTTTCCTTGCTCATGGCAGTGTTTGGCAATGGTGGATATCTGCATAATCGTGCGCTAAAAGCTGAAATTGAGCGATTCTCCTACGAACAAACTGTCCTCTCATTGCAGGTAGATTCCCTCAAGCGACAGAGAGAGGAAGCGACAAGTGAGGATGCGCTCAGGGATGCTGCCTTCAAATATGGGTATCAAATTGAAGGGGAACAGGTATATTACTTCTCTGATGAAGAGAATGGTTCTCTTTCTCATGAAGATGGAAAAATACTTACCTTTGAGTCAGGAGGGTCGCTGGCATTTGCTGGAATTCCTACCATCTATCTAGCTCTTGCCTCCCTAGTCATTGCATCGTTTATTACGCTATGCTATGCATGGATGCAAAAAAGGCGGAGGCAGATGTATGAACTGGACAGATGAGGAAGCTGAACTCCTCTATAAATCAGAACCAGAGACATTGGATCGATGTGTACTTCATCTACAGGAAGACAAACTTATGATCCTTCCCTGTGATACAATCTATGGTCTCAGTGGGAAGGTTAATACAACACTGCATAAATTACGCGAATTGAAAGAGCATATGGGACAACAGCAGTTTGCTATCTTGTCTACCCTCGAGCAAGTGCATCAGCTTTGTATTGTTCCGGCGGTACTTCAAGAACATTGGCCCTGTGCACTGACATGCATTCTTCCCAATAGGGATGGGGAAGGGAATAGCGCGGTAAGGGTTCCAAAGGATCCCTTCATGCAGGAACTGCTTTCACGCCTTGGTTCCCCAATCTATTCAACTGCGGTAAATCCCCATGGGTACTCTATAACCAATATTACCGATATCATCTTCACGTACAAAGAAAAGGTGCAGGCCATTGTCGTGGATCCTCTCAGGCAGCGGGATACTCCCTCCACCTTGATCGATTGCACGACAACTCCTTACACCTTATTGCGTTGTGGCGACTATGACGCGTCTTCGCTTCTTACCTAGCGCTGTATCTTCCTTGCTTCCATGTAATAACGCTTCTCATGTGCTTCTCCCATGGAGAAGGTTTTTCTTGGCAAAGCGTTATCCTTGATGATTGAATCAAAGAAGGTAGCCTTGGACACTTCCGGCAGGATAAGTCCTATGTTACCTTCCTTGCTTCCCAAGGTTGCTGTTACATCCTTTCCGTGGATATAGTCTACGCTAGCAGTTTTCTGTTCAAGCAACGAATCTATGATTAGTTGCAGGGTACCTGCTGTAATGGAAGCCTTTGGACCAGTGAGCTTGTAGAGATGATAGCCCTTTTTGTCACAGAGCCCGAACTTCTGTACTCCATCCACTTCATTGATCGCAACGTCAAGAGATTCAAGAGAGGATACCTTTTTTGATTCATACTGTGAACAGACTTTGGAAAGTTCTGATTCGAACGCACGCTGGTCAAGACCGAAGAGTACGCGGTGGATCGGCTCGAACTCCAACCCCTCATCAAAGATGTTTTCCAGTTCAACCAGTGCAAAACGTGCAGGATGATGTTCTTTCTCTTCTTCTGGGAGCGTTTTCCTGATATCCATCCAGCAGCTCTTGGCAGTTGCCAAGCTGTGGTTGCCGTCTCCCATTGCATAGAGCAGGGGATTGTCTTGGGGGAGGGATTCAAGCATCCCTTCCAACGCATCTGCTATCTTCAGCATATCTTCATCAGCATCGACAACCCAGGCCCTCAATGCCCCGCCACCAGCCATCAAATCGGTTTCATAGGCGAGCGGAAGTTGTTCTTTTTTCTTGGCAAGTGGTTCAATGACAGAGCGTTTCTCGTCATTAATCAAGACCATGATATGGGGAAGTTCAAGCGGTGCATTCTTCCTGATCTCTTTTCTAGGCGGAATCCTGGAAAGAATTGTCCCCTCTGTTGCCCTGATAAGGCTGCGCGAATCAGGAGTATAGTCATACTGTTCAAGATCCAGTGTGACAAGCAGTCCCCACCGGCCGACCTTGCAAGAAGGTGTAGTGCGGTGGACCAAGAAGAACGCGTTCTTGTATACGGTAAAGAGATCCTCCTGAACATAACGTTTCATGGTGGTATTAATTGATTCAATCCGTTTCTCTGGATGTGATTCCTCTAGATATACTTCAGGATAGATAAGATTAAGTGTGGAAGGATTTTCTCCTACAAGTTGTTTAACCTGTTCCCAATATTTGGGTTCTGAAGTATACTGGTCGCAAGCAACAACTGCCCATTTGGAGAGATCTACTGTTGCTTTTGGTATCATGATATCTGCGCGTTTGAGCGCAACCTTCGCGAGATGATGAGCTACGTTGGACATGTTCATTCCTCTTTATATTTATGAATGTGGTAATATACTATGACAATATTGCCAAATCCGCAACATAAAGTGAGCGTTTATGAGTAAAGCTATAATATTTACTGGTGGTGGGGCACCTTCCCGACTACCAGCAGATCTCCTGCAGAAAGATGATATGGTAATCGCAGCGGACAGTGGGTATGAGGCAGCCAAAGCCTTGGGCTTTCCTGTTTCCCTTTGTATTGGAGATTTCGACTCCACACGATTCTTCTCCGAGATACGCAACATGAAATATGAGAAGAGTCTTTCAGAGAAAGATGAGAGCGACACAGAGCTTGCGCTTCGAAAGGCTGCGTCCCTTGGGTTTGCCAACTACATATTGGTTGGAGGGGGAGGGTTCCGGATGGACCACCTCTTTTCCACCTACAGCCTTTTTGATCAGTACGGTCCCCCCGCTGCCTGGTACACAGCTTATGAGAGCTTGTACCTGGTTGGCACGTATCACCGCTTCGAAATTGAGAATCCACCCCAGACAGTGAGCTTTCTCCCGGCAAGTTTTACAAAAGATGTCAGGGTGACTGCAAAGCAGTTGCAATGGCCGCTTAGTCACTATGCACTCTCAATGGCCACTATTTCATTGTCAAACCGTGCAGAATCGCCGATTCTTGACGTGTTTACCACCGGGGAAGGAAAACTCTTCATGAGTTTCCCGGTTGCAGACAAGCTATCTTAGGTGATACCATCAATCTATGTTGCAGACACGGCGCTTGCTGGCATTCTCCAGTCGGGTACATACCTATACACTCTTGCTTTATATTTTCTTTTTTTTCGTGTATATAGCAAGTAGTTTTTTTGCCGTTCGCCAGGACTTCGTGGGACTTTTGCATTTTTTCCTTTCTTTAATCAGCTGGACCAGTTTGCTTTTTGGTTTCTGGATTTTGGTTTTTTCCCTCTTGGTATGGGCTGGCGACCGTATTTTTCCCGCATCTGCAGTGTTGCTTACCGTACTCAAGATGCTCGCGGTATTTGCGTTGAGCCTAATTGTGGGATTGTTGGAACATGTGATCACCAGGGGAATTACGATAGGATGATTTGTAAAACATTTATTGAGGAGTAACCATGGAATTGCCACCTACCATCTGTGCCATTAGGGGAGCTATATGTGTACCGAAGGATGTCCCTGAGCTAATCGAAACTGCTGCTGCAACACTTTACCGCGAAGTCCTTGCTCTCAATTCTCTTGAAGAACAGGAAGTTGCATTTCTCCTGATTACACAAACAAGTGATCTGAAAAGTCGAAATCCTGCCACGGGGTTGAGAAAGGCTGGCTATTGTGCTTCCACTCCTTTGTTTTGCATGCAAGAGCTTGAGATTGATGGGATGTTGGAAAGAGTCATAAGGATGATGGTGGTGGTTAATCATTCAATGGAAAAAACAGTTCCCGTATTCATGCAGGGTGCGGAGGTCCTCCGTCCTGAGTTTGCCCACCCATCCTTGTAAGAAGGGTGGGATATTTTTTTTCACACAGAATGTAAATTTACAACGAAAAGAATGTAAAATGTAAAATATAACTAATTATAAGTAAGTAAGATATAGACTAATGTTTCTAAATAGTGTATATATATTGCATATAGATACAATTTTGTGCATACTTTATGATAATTTACAATTTGTATTTCAGGAGGTCATATGAAACACAAGTTGCTTGTTTTCTCTCTGTTGCTTTTGTCCATCTCGATGCTCTGGGGCGCTGGAACCACTGAATCGGTGGATGCTTCGTACCCTACCAAACCGATTACCATGATCGTTCCCTATGGAGCTGGGGGAACCACCGACATCAGCGGCAGACAACTGGCTGTCCAATTGGAAAAACATCTTGGAAAGAGCATCACTGTCATCAATCAGGGTGGTGCAAGCGGTTCCATCGGTGCTCGCACCGTTCTTGACGCGAAGAGTGATGGGTATACCGTCCTCTTTACTGCTGAATCACTGGGAACCCAGAGAGTAATGGGACTGAGTGAGATGAGTTATGATGATTTCACCCCGATCATGGTGGCGGTCAATGACCCGAAGGTAATTGTTGTAGGCAAATATTCAAAATATGAGACCCTTCAGGATCTCGTGGATGACATCAAGAACCGCCCCGGGAAAGTGAAAATGAGTTATACCGGACCAGGCGGATCAGGGCACGTGCAGGCAATGATCTATGGCAAGTTCGGGATGGAAATGGCCCTTACCGCATACCCAGGTGGCGCTGACTGCATCCTTGCTGTATTGGGAGACCAAGTTGATTTCACCAACTCAAACTACTCAACGGTTACCGGATATCTGGAAAGTGGTGACTTGAAGTTGCTGGGCATCTCTGCCCTTGACCGGCTGGAAGCACACCATGATGTTCCTACCCTAGGTGAGATTCTCCCTGGTTCAGAACGTTATCTCTCCAATCCATTTACTCCGCTTTCTTTCTTGGTGGACAAGGATGTTCCTTCCGAGATTGTGACCATCCTTCGTGATGCAGCCAAGAAAGCTGTACAGGAACCTGCTTGGAAAGAGTTTGTAGCAAAGAATTCGCTGGACAAGCTCTATGAGAAGTACCCTGAAGAATCGTCAATGCGTGATTTCTACAAAGATTGGGAGTCCCTGGTTTCTTGGATGCTCTACGATAGTGGGGTAGCTAAATTCAGTCCTGAGAAGTTCGGGATTGAGAAATCACAGTACTAATGACTAGTAGGTCTTACAGAAGTTATTCTGCAAGACCCTTTGCAAGGAGTTCACATGGAAGAAACACACCTGTCAAGAAGTGGAACCTACACGCGAGTCGAAGGATTCGTGTTTCTCCTTTTATCCTTCTCAGCCATTGTGTATTCGCTGGTGGAGCATCAACGAGCAAAAGTGGTATGGCAGCAGTCTCCCTATCTGTTCCCACTTCTTGTTGCGGTATTCCTGCTCCCCTTGTCGCTATTGCTTATTCGTTCTGCAGGCAAAGAGAATAGAGATGACACACAAGTATTGTTCTTGGTACGTGATACTACTGTGGTCGCGCTTGGGACCTTTGCCTATATCATTGTGATGCCGTATCTTACGTTTCTTGTCTCCACAACCTTATTCCTTTTCGGCTTGCTCTTTTACCTTGGAGAGCGGAGGTATCTCTTGATAAGCTTGCTTTCTGTGGGGTTTCCTTCTCTGATGTATCTTCTCTTTGGAAAGCTGTTGCATGTAATGCTTCCATAGGAGGAGGGAATAATGAATACGTTTCTTGGAATTTTTTTCTATGCGCTCGATCTTCAGTTTGTATTGCTTGTTTTTGCCGGATCACTTGCCGGTCTTTTTGTGGGCTCCATTCCTGGTTTGTCAGTCTCCATGGCAACAGCGCTTCTGGTATCCATCACCTACTCGTGGCAAACCACCAATGCCCTTGCCACCATCATGGGTGTCTATGTGGTAGGCGTGTTCAGTGGAGCGCTCTCAGCTATCCTGATTAATATTCCTGGAGCTCCCTCTTCAGTGGTAACTACCCTTGATGGTTTTCCACTTGCAAGAGCGGGAGAGGCCTACAAGGCCTTGATCTATGCAGTACTATACTCATTCATTGGTACACTCTTTGGATTCCTCGCGTTGGCTGTTGTTGCTAAGCCGATTTCCTCTATAGCGTTGAAATTCACCCCCATGGACTACTTTTTACTTGCTACCTTTGGTTTGACCACCGTTGGTTCATTGACCACGAAACATTTTGCCAAGGGGCTTATTAGTGCTTGTCTTGGTCTATTCTTCAGCATGGTCGGCATCGACTCGGTCATGGGTACCGCCAGGATGACCTTTGGTGTTAAGAATCTTCAGGCAGGCATCAACATCGTCCCAGCCTTGGTTGGTCTCTATGGGTTTTCTGAGGTGTTGATGGTCATCTCCACCAGTCTCAAGGGAGGTGGTGTACACTCACTTTCTTATCAGAAACTACAGACTAAGGAAGTGATTCGCCATACCCCCATCTCACTGTGGTATGCGACCATCGGGGTTGTCATTGGCGCACTGCCTGGTGCGGGCGGACCTGTTGCAGCTTTTCTTGCCTACAGCCAGGCAAAAAAATTGGTAAAAAATCCATCGGTCCCGTTCGGAGAGGGAGCTGTAGAGGGTATTGTTGCCAGTGAATCAGCCAATAATGCCTGTATTGGAGGGGCTATGATTCCCATGCTGACCCTCGCAATTCCGGGAGACGCAGTCACCGCGATCATACTTTCAGTTTTCTATGTACATGGATTGCGGCCCGGTCCGATGTTCATCAAGACCAGTGCCCCTATGTTCCATGCAATTCTCGCAGGTGGCTTTATTGGGAGTATCTTTCTCTTGGTCCTGGGGCTGCTGGTTGCTCCAAGGATCAGCAAAATCATTGCGGTACAGAAGCGGATTCTTCTCCCCTTGGTTACCGTACTCTGCATTATTGGATCTTTTGCAACAAACAACAGGATGTTTGATGTTTACCTGATGTTCTTTTTTGGTGTATTGGGCTTTTTTATGCGACGTCGTTCCTACTCGGTTGCTCCCATGACACTTGCCATCGTGCTTGGAGGGATGATGGATTCCAACTTCAGGAGAGCTATCTCACTTGCTTCCAGTGAGGATGCATTCCTTGTGGCATTGCTGGGCAGACCCATTACATTGGTCTTGCTCTTATTGGTGATTGTAACCTTGCTCTCCAACAGCAGGGCTTTGAAACGGTTTATTAGATAAAAAAGGATGTGATATATGCGTGTATTCGTTAAGCCCGGTTCCTTGCATGGAAGTCTCCAAGTCCCTGGTTCCAAGAGCCACACCATACGTGCGGCATTGTTGAGCTTGCTCTCTGAAGGTCAATCAATCATCTGCAATCCACTTAGCAGTGGGGATGGATTGAATGCCCTTTCTGCTGCAAAGGCTTTTGGTGCAACAGTAGAAGAGAGAGAGGGGTGTTGGGTTATCGATGGAAAAGGTGCTGCCTTGGTAGCACCCGATGATTGCATCAACACGGGAAACTCAGGTACCACCACCTGCTTCTTTACTTCTGTTGCTGCCTTAGGGGATGGATGGACGGTGATCACCGGCGATGAACAGATACGCAGACGCCCTATCAAGCGATTGGTTGATGCATTGAACACGCTTGGTGCGACTGCCTTCCTGACTCGTACAGGTCAGGAGTCTCCTCCTGTGGTGATCAAGGGGATCATGAAGGGAGGAAAGGTCAGGATCAATGGAAATAACAGTCAGTATGTTTCGAGTCTTCTGCTCTCCTGTCCGTTAGCAAAGGGAGATACTGAAATAGTGGTAGATGAGCCTTTGGAGACTCCCTATGTACAGATTACCCTTGACTGGATGCAACGCTATGGAGTCCAGGTTGAGAGAAGTGATGACTATACCAGGTTTTACATCAAGGGGAGACAGAACTATCGTCCAGGAACGTTTACCATTCCTGCGGATTTCTCTGCCGTAGCGTTTCCCTTGGTTGCAGCCATTCTCAGTGATTCAGATTTGCTCCTTACCTCTCTTGATTTCAAAGACAGCCAGGGAGATAAGCGCGTGATTGAGGTTCTGAGAGCCATGGGTGCCAATGTGGTAAAGCATGAGGAGAAGGGGATTCTCAGGGTACAGGGATGCGCAACCTTGCAAGGAGGCCAAACGATTGACCTTGGTGATATCCCTGACTCATTGCCTGCACTTGCTGTTGCCGCTACCCAAGCTCATGGTATTACTACATTTACTAATCTACGCCATGTCCGCCAGAAGGAGACAGACCGGGTCGCTGAGATGGCAACCAAGCTTAATGCGTTGGGTTGCGACCTTGAGGTTGGAGAGGACTCACTAGTTGTAAGAGGCCCTACAAAGGTGAGAGGGGGAGTGGTTACTTCCTCCCACGACCATCGTATAGCAATGGCGATGGTTGCGCTTGCTCTCTCTACAGAGGAAGGTCTGGTAGTTGAGGATGCAGAGTGTGTTTCCGTTTCTTTCCCCGGTTTTTTTGATGCCTTTCGCGCTTGTGGTGTAGAAATCAGGGAGATGGATGCATGAATAGGAAGAAAATAACCATTACCGATGTCGCAAAGGCTGCAGGGGTTTCCATTGCTACGGTTTCCAGGGTTGTGAACCATGCCAATCGTGTGGAACCATCTGCTGCAAAACGGGTACGTGAGGCGATGCATTCCTTGGGTTATATTCCCAAGAAGCCCAAACGTCCCCATGCCATGATTGCACTGGTGGTTCCCAGTATGGAGAACACGTTCTTCTCCTTGGTTGTTGAAGGAATCCTCGCCCAAGCGAACCGTGAAAGGGAGACACTTATGGTGCTTTCCTCAGAAGGAAGTGCCGTCCAGGAAGAAGAGAATCTTCGTAGGGCTGCCAAGATTGGTGTGGATGGAATCCTGTTCTGCCCACTCAGTGAGAATTCATCGTCATTGCTGCCTGCGTTGTTTGCAATTTCCACCCCGATCGTGATCATCTATCGACACGATTACTGCGATTATGCAAGTCATATCTACTATGATAATGAGCTGGGAGGGTACCTGGCAACCAAGTACCTCTTGAAGGCTGGGCATCGACAAATTGCCTTCTTTGCAAGTTTCTGGGGTGATAAGCCTTCAGTCCTTCTCAATTTTCATGACAGGAGACTCATGGGCAGCTATTCTTCCCTCGACCGTTTGAAGGGGTACCAGAAAGCGTTGAACGAATATAACCTGAAGATACAGAAGGAACTGCTCTACAGTACGGGGTATACCTATGAGAGCGGATATGCAATGACCAAGAACGTTCTCTCTTCATTATGCGATTTTACAGCAATTATTTGCTGTAATGACTCGGTTGCTGCTGGAGTCCTGCAGGCGCTCAGGGAGCAAAATATTGATGTTCCGAGGCAGGTGTCTGTGATAGGGTACGATGCATCCTACCTCAGTGACATAACACGTCCAGCTTTGAGCAGTATTCATCAGGATCCAAAACTGTTGGGACGTAGTGCTTTTGAACAGCTTCAAGCAAGACGCAGAGGAGAGGGAAGGGCGGATGTCATCCTCAAGCCAAATCTCGTCATTAAGAGTTCTACAGGGCAGTGTGAGACCAAGGATTAGGAAACAGCATGCGATGGTGAACAGACGGACACATATGGTATTTTGAAAAAAAGGGAGCCGGCGTATTCATGCAAACCGGCTCCTTTTGTGATGTTATTTGGAGTAAAGCTCGACAACTGCCGATTCAGTAATATCGTAATCGATATCGCTTTTCACTGGTAAGGTGACTACCTTTGCTTCCAGTTTCTCTTCATCAAACGTCAGCCATCCAGGAATTTTCCTGTTCTGGACAAGTTTGCGTAATCTGAAAGCTTGAATGCTTTTTTCCTGAACTGAAATCACATCCCCGACCCTCAGTGTGACTGAAGGGATTCTCACTCTCTTCCCGTTCAGCATGAGATGACCATGATTGATCAGTTGTCTGCCTTCTCGCCGGGTAGTTGAGAGTCCAAGGCGGAATATTGCATTGTCAAATCTGAGCTCGAGCAAGGTGAGTAGATTTTCTCCGGTGATTCCATCGATTTTCTCGGCTCTTGCATAAATGGGCCTGAATTGTTTTTCCAATACACCATAGATAAACCGAAGTTTTTGTTTCTCTATGAGTTGACGTGCGTACACGCTTTGCTTGCGTCGTCTTATAGTCTTTGCTTTTCGAATGCTTGGTTTATGGGAATATCCCAACACCAAGGGATCGATCCCTAAATAATTGCATCTCTTGAAAACAGGAGTTCTCGATATTGCCATAGTGTATAAATACCACCTGATCGTATTAATTTATTAGCCAAGGCTAACAAAACTATCTATAACAAGTATTTCTATTTATTGCAAGATATCAGAGTAGGTCTGAACCTAATTTACTGGGTAGGGTTGTCTGTAGTGTTTATTGTAAGAAAAAAAGAGGCACACCATAGTGGTATGCCTCCATGTGAGCCGACTGTCAGGATTGAACTGACGACCCCGAGATTACAAGTCACGTGCTCTACCGCTGAGCTAAGTCGGCTTTGACTCTGTGCACTATATCGATAGAGAAACAATCTGTCAAGAAGTAAGACAAAAAGGCCTTACAATGGGAGAAATCAAGAATTTTACCCAAGCAGGTTGACAAAACAATGCAGAGTTTGTAATGTACGAATGTCTTTTGGCATGGAGAGGTTCCCGAGTGGCCAAAGGGAGCAGACTGTAAATCTGTTGGTTATACCTTCGAAGGTTCGAATCCTTCTCTCTCCACTTGGAGGCCTTCTTCTTTGAGGAAGGCCTTTTTCCTGTCTGTACCGTGAAAAAGGGGTGTTGATGAGTTGCTTCTATGAGAATGGCTTACGGTTTTCTTGTGTAGAAGGTTGTCGCTATTGTTGCAGCTGTGAACCGGGATATGTATTTCTCTCGCAACAAGATTTGGACCGACTTTGCGCCCATACCGAGATGGATGAACAAGCATTCATTGAAACCTATTGCCGAATTATCGATATGGGTGCCTTCTCCCTGATTAGCTTGAAGGAAAAGAAGAACTACGATTGTATTTTTTTAAACGAGATGGGGTGTTCTGTGTATGAAGCGCGGCCCAGACAGTGTAGGACCTATCCGTTCTGGATGAGTGTTTTGGAGAGTGAGGATCGTTGGGAAGAAGAAAAAAAGTCATGTCCGGGAATCGGAAAGGGGAGACTCTATACTAAAGAGGAGATTGACGAACTTCTAAGGATAGATCTTCAACAAACCCCGATCATACGGGATTAGGAAACGCGATGGCAAAGATATCGGAATCGGTACTTGAACAGATCAAGGCACGAATCCCACTCAGTGAGGTTGTCTCCGACTATGTAACCCTGAGTGCCAGAGGAGGAAGGCTTTGGGGCCTCTGTCCCTTCCATCAAGAGAAAACTCCGTCCTTTTCCGTAGTCGATGAACAAGGCTTCTACTACTGTTTCAGTTGTAAAAAAGGCGGCTCGATGTTCGACTTCCTCATGGAGATGGAGAAGGTGAGCTTTGTCGAATCTGTAAAAATGCTGGCAAGAAGGGCAAACATTGAGCTGGCTGATGAGACTGAAGAGGACCGCAGCAATCGTGATCTGAAAGAGACTTTGTTTGAGTTGTACGACAAGATTGCAGGATCATTCCACTACCTTTTGGTGAACTCCAAACAAGCTGAAAAAGCCCGTTCCTATCTAAGAGAACGTAACGTCAGTGAAGCGATGTGGGAGCGGTTCAATCTCGGCTATGCACCCTCCGATGGGCATTGGCTCTATGCATTTCTCCGTAAGCACCACTATAGTGATGATCTACTCAAGCAAAGTGGTCTTTTCAGTCAGAACAATCCAAAGTTCCCACTTTTTCGGGACCGATTGATGTTCCCCATTCGCAACTGGCAGGGCAAGACAGTAGCTTTTGGTGGGAGGGATCTCTCGGGCACCTCCAAAGCAAAGTACATCAATACCCCCGAGACATTGATCTACAGCAAGAAGCACAATCTTTTTGGCTTATATGAGGCGATTGATACCATCAAGAAGAGTCAGAAAGCAATATTGTGTGAGGGGAATTTTGATGTGGTTGCCCTACATCAGGGTGGTTTTACCAATGCAATGGCACCCTTGGGTACTTCCTTCACCGAGGATCAGGGAAAGTTGCTCAGAAGGTACTGTACCTCGGTACAAATTCTATTTGATAGTGACCGAGCGGGACAAAGTGCAGCACAGAAAGCATTGGTAATTGCTCAGGATTATGGTATGGATAATTCTGTTCTTACACTTAAAAGTGCAAAGGACGCCTCAGAATTAATACAGGAAAAAGGTGAAGAAGCTTTGCAAAATGAGCTGCAACATGCAGTTCAAGGGTTTCATTATCTTGTAAACAATGCGGTAAACCAGTATGATACACTGACGCCCAAAGGCAAAACCTCTGTATTTCATGCGGTTCGGCCATATTTGGACGTCACACAGTCGTCAATTGAGAAGCAAGATTTAATAAAAACGCTGGCTTCGATATTAAATGTTGACGAAGCGTCAATTCTTGACGACTATTCACGAAAGGAGCGGGTTGTTGAGAAACCGGCTGTTAGAAATGAGGAGAGACAGATTCGGGCGCTGAATCCAGCGACCATTTCTGTTGATTTATATGCAATGCTGACTTTGGTCAACAATAGGGATTTGTATCTACAAGCACGATACAAATTAGCTGTCGAAGATTTGGAAGACAGTGCGGCAGAAGCTCTCTATGATGTATTGGAGGAGGCTGCTCGGGAAGACGTAGGAAAGCACGATGAGTACATTCTGCAGATGATAGAAGACCCACAGTTACGAAGTGACGTAGCATCGTCCTTCGCAATGGAGGAGTTTCGACTGGCACCAATAGAGGTCCTTAATGAAGCAGTGAATCGTATTCAGTTGCGAACGTATGAGAATCGTCGTTTGAGCAATAAACGACTTTTGGATATTAGTCTTCAGGATGGAACTGAGGATGAAGGGATCGAGGAACTGCTTCGAGAGAAGACTGAGATTGATGCTAAGATAGCACAGCTCAAGCGTACTCTTGGACAGGAGATGTAAACACAGGGTAGGTAAGAAATACAGATGCTTGATGAAACCATTTCGCAGACCATTCTCAAGGATATGGTAGCGCGCTCAGCAGAGACCGGACAGGTAACAAAGGACGAGATACGCAATGCACTCGGGCCGAAACATGCCACGGATGAGGCTGTTGATGAAATCATGCAAACGCTCAGTGAACTGGAAATTGACGTCACGGAGAGTGATGATTCCCATGTTGCTGGTGTTTTTCCAGATGGTCCGACTCCTGATGAAATCGATACTGACGACCTCGATGATGAGCCAAATGACATTCTTGAAGATGATGAAAGCCTCATCGTTGATGATTTGATTGAAGAGTTTCCTGATGAACATGACAAGGATGATGATGAAAAACCAAAGAAAAAGGTAAAGCCCAACTCAGACTCAGATGCAGACGATGATGATGTGCTCGATGAAGATGAAGAGGAAGATGATTCTATAAAGAGTGACTGGACCGCTATAAGTACCGATGATGATTCGGTGGGTAGTGGTGAACGGTTTGTTGATATTTCAAGTCTGGAAGAGCGCGATGGGGATCCTGATCATGGTAGGCATAACACAATCCTTGGTACCGACAAAAGCGATGCCAGTGGGGATGATCCTATACGGTTGTACCTTAGAGAGATTGGAAGGGAGAACCTTCTGACTGCTGAGCAAGAGGTTGAACTGAGCAAGAAGATGGAAGATGGTGCCTTGATTATCAAGGAGGTCATCCAGGAAAGTGGTGTAATGATTACCAGGTTCTATGAAATCTTCAAGACTTTAAACATGAAAATCGAGGGACAGGAAGAAGAGTACAACGCGAAGGACTATAAAGAGTTGGTTACTGTCCAGAAGCGTTTCACTCAGTCTTACAAGGAACCCTTGAAGGAAGTTCAGGCTGGATTAAAGAACTACATGGGCAAGAAGGAGCAGATGATCAGCACAGGTGAGGATGTCTTGCGTGATGAAGCACTCCTAAAATCGAGGAAAACCCTGCTTAAGAAGCTTGGAAAGATTGATTTACAGCCTGAAGAGATTACCTCTTTTACTCATGACTTCATTGATGCTGAGAACAGAATACGTTCCTATAGAGAGAAAAAGCAACAGCTGGAAAACAAGTTGCATATAACCAATCCTAAGGAACTTCGTCAGCTTGGCAGGGATCTTGCTACCCAAGGCAAGAGTGCCATCATTGAAGAAGAACTTCATTTAAGCAGCGATACAATCAAGGATTTGATTAGGGAATTGCAACTCACTGAGAAGGACCTGAAACAGATAGAGTATCAGTTTGAGGACACCTGTGAGAACATCCTGGTTCACTCAACCAAGATAAAATATGGTCAGAAGATGATGAAGGATGCAAAGGACCGGCTGATTAGGGCTAATTTACGTTTGGTAGTCTCTATTGCAAAGAAGTATACCAATCGTGGATTGCATTTCTTTGATTTGGTCCAAGAAGGCAATATAGGATTGATTAAAGCTGTTGAAAAGTTTGAATACCGGAAGGGGTTCAAGTTTTCAACGTATGCGACGTGGTGGATTCGCCAAGCTATTACACGTTCAATCAGTGATCAAGCTCGGACCATCAGGGTTCCTGTACATATGATTGAGCAGATTAATAAGGTGGTACGTGAATCGAGGATGCTCATGCAATCCTTGGGTCGTGAACCAACTGATGAGGAAGTGGCAGAGAAGCTTGGATGGACGGAACTCAAGGTCAAGGCAGTAAAGAACGTTGCACGTGAACCTATCAGCCTTGAGACTCCGGTAGGCGAGGAGGAAGACTCCTTGCTCAGTGATTTCATTGAGGACAAGGAAGTAGAGAATCCAGCCACGCAGACTGCGTATGCGCTCCTACAGGAACAGTTGAAGGACGTTTTGGCAACACTGCCCGCAAGGGAACAGGAAGTGCTGAAAATGAGATTCGGTCTCGATGATGGTTATTCATTGACACTCGAGGAAGTTGGGTTGTATTTTGAGGTGACAAGGGAACGTATCCGCCAGATTGAAGCCAAAGCTTTGAGAAGGCTCAGACATCCCAAGCGAAGTAGGAAATTGAAGGATTTCATTTGAGAGATACAGGGAGAAGATGATGGAAGAAGCAGAAGTATTTGCACGACTCAACCAGCTGCAAGATGACCTTAGTGAACGATTTGCACTTGAGGATGAGATTGTCAAGTTGCCAAGGGATTTGAAGGTCAAGCAGGAGTTGCTCGACAAAATCAACCTTGAATATATTGAGGAACATACAAGAAGTGAAGCTGCAAAGAATGATTTGAAAAGCCTTCATATTCAGTATGATGATGCAGTATTGGCTCGTGAGAACTCTGAGAAGCAGATGGAGTTGATCAGTACCCAGCGTGAATTTGAGGCGTTGGAAAAGGAGATCAAAGACGCTGCTTCCAAAGAACAAAGCCTACTCAAGCAGTTGCATGTTAAAGAGAAGCAAGTCAATGAATACAGTGACCGCCTTACCGAGAAGGAACAATTGATGACGCTTCAGAAGAAGGAAGTTGATAGCGAGGCAAGCAAGATTGAAGCTCTGCTTGCTGATAAGCGAAAGCAGCTTGAGGCACTCAAGAAAAAGTGTCTCAGTTATATTGGTGGAGATATTGATGAGGATCTCTACAACAAGTTTGGCAATATTGTGAAAAACAAGAAGGGCAAGGGTATTGTTCCCATTCATGGAATGGTATGCCAAGGATGCCATATTGTGCTTCCTAATCAGTTTGTAAATGAGGTTCGACAAGCAAAGCAGATTGAGTTCTGCCCGTATTGCAGCCGTATTCTCTTTTACGAGGAAGACGAAGGTGCGGACGAGAAGTTCCGTAAACATGTTGAAGATGTTAGTATCGAGGATGGCGGGCTTTCTGACTTTGTCGATAGTAGTGAATTCGACGATTTACTTTAGGTTTTTTCAAGGTAGGCAAGATGATCGCGGGCGGCCGATGGCCGCTTGAGGAAAGTCCGGGCTCCATAGGACATGACGCCGGGTAACACCCGGGAGCGGTAACGCTATAGAGAGCACCACAGAAAAAATACCGCCGGTTTACCGGTAAGGGTGAAATGGTGGGGTAAAAGCCCACCGCACCACTGGCAACAGGGGTGGCAGGGTAAGCCTCGTCAGGAGCAAAACCAAGCAGCAGGTGGGTTGTTCGTCCTTATCCTGCGGGTCGGTTGCTGAAGGGCCTTGGTAACAAGGTCCTTGGATAGATGATCATCACAAACAGAACCCGGCTTATTGCCTGCCTTGTTTTATGGTAGACAGGAGAACAGAAGATGAAGAAAACACTATGGTGGATGCTCCTTCTGTTCTCCTGTTTTTTCGTTTTGCTGGTTTCCTCCTGTACAAAAGGTACTTCCTCTTTACAAGAACTTGCTCAGAGGGGGGATTGGGATGCTTTGCACCGCGCTGCGAAGGATGATTTCAGCGAAACGTATCGTAGTGGAAGCCTTTACTATCTGGCACTTGCCCAAGCTGAGAGAGGAGATGCCTGCTTGGCATTGCAGAGTCTCGAACTCTACCAGGAGATGGTAGGAGAGTCAGGAGCCGGTATAGCGGCCCGGAACTTGATGCTTATCGTGGGAGATCGTACAGGCAATGCAGAGCTGGTTGTAGAGCAAGCACAAATCTTGGATAAGATGGGAGCGCTAGGAACCCAAGGGGCCAGTACTTATTATCAGGCACTAATGGTACTAGGTCGTACTCAGAAAGCAGGATTGGTGTTTACAACCTATCTAAGGGAACAGTTGGATGGTAAGGAATATGCACGTTTACTTCTAGAAGCTGAAGCTCCTCTTGAGAAGGTACGGGATGCCCTCGGTGAACTCGAGCATGGACAGGTAGTGTATCTGTTTGCTACCGTTGCATCTCAACAACCTTCAGAGGCATGGGCACAGACTTTGGTCGCTCTTGCCCAGGAGTACGAACAGGTTGAGATGACCCCACAAGAGAGGCAAGTACTGTATGCCTCCTTGGCAACACTTTGTACACTTGCCGATTTCAGGGTTATGGCAAACAAGTACCAGACCTTGTCACAAGAATGAATACACATAGAAAGGATTAAGAATGAATATACTTGAGGCTTTGGCCGACGACCTAATAATGATTGCGCAACCAAGCCGATACACTGGTGGTGAGTTTCATTATGGGACTAAAAACATGGAAGCTGTGGATTTCCATGCAGCAATTTGTTTTCCCGATCTCTATGAAATAGGGATGAGCAACAATGCAGTGAGAATCCTTTATGATCTTATGAACCGGATGGAACATGTACACTGTGACCGGGTATTTGCCGTTGCCCCTGATTTCGAGGAACTGTTGCGAAACAAACAGATTCCCTTGTATACCTTGGACATCCATAAGCCATTGTGCGAACTAGATATGCTGGGTATCTCAGTGGGATATGAACTTTGTGCCACTAATGTACTCCAGGTGCTTGAACTTGGGCATATTCCCCTCAGAAGTAAGGACCGTGGAGATGAGCATCCCATCATCATCATGGGAGGACCCGCGGTAACCAATCCATTGCCTTTCTCCCCATTTGTGGATTTTGTCTTTATAGGTGAAGCAGAAGGTAGCTTGGAACAGGTGGTTGAGACAATCAGAAAAGCCAAGGAGCAGGGTCTTGGTAGGACGGAGTCCCTCAAGAGGCTCCAGGAATTCTCGTTCCTATGGTCACCAGAGAAGAAGAAAGCCCTACGGTTCATCGATGATTCTTTTGGCGTCAAGCGTGATGCATGCTATCAACACTATGTGGTTCCCTCGTTCAAGGTTGCCCAGGACAATGGAGTTGTGGAAATTATGCGGGGATGTCCCAATGGTTGTCGATTCTGTCATGCGGGCCAGTACTACAAGCCTTATCGGCAGAAACTCTATGAGACCATCAAGGAAGAGGTGAGTCAGTATGTTGATACTCTAGGCTACCGGGAGGTAACCCTCAGCTCCCTCTCCAGTGGGGATCATCCCTACATAAAGGAAATGATTGAGACACTCAATGCAGAATTTGCTGCAAAACATGTCTCCTTTGCCCTGCCCAGTTTGAAGGTAAATTCATTCTCCCTTGAAATCCTTGAACAGTTGAGCGAGGTACGAAAGAGCGGACTGACCTTTGCAATCGAGACTCCGAAGGAGTCATGGCAGCTTGCGATGAACAAGCCTGTCCCATTGGAACAGGTCATCGGTATTGCCAAGGAAGCAAGGAGCAGGGGTTGGAAGCTGGCAAAATTCTACTTTATGATCGGCCTTCCCGTGGTAGACCGAGAGGAAGAGAACCAGGCGATTGTGGATTACCTCGGTGCAATATGGGATGAGACCCATATACGGATGAATATCAACATCGGAACGTTCATACCCAAGCCGCACACCCCATTCCAGTGGTGTGCACAGCTAACTCCTGAACAGTCGTACCAGCAGCTGAGCCTGTTGAAGAAGATGATCAATGAACGGATAAAGGGTTGCAAGGTAAGCTACCACGAACCAAGCGTTAGTTATCTTGAGGGATTGATCAGCAGGGGAGACGCTAGGTACGCAGATGTAATTGAAAATGCCTATCAGAAAGGGTGTCGTCTTGATGCCTGGAATGAATACCTGCACTATGATCTTTGGAAAGATGCAATAGCTGAGGCTCCCTACAACCCTGATGAATCAATCTTCAAGGACTATGACATTGAAGAGGACTTGCCTTGGGATTCTGTTTCCCTGCGTGTTGGAAAGAAATTTCTCAAGGAGGAGTGGAATAGGGCGAAGAACTTCCTCTTGACCGACCGTTGCTATGATGTCTGTGAACATCAATGTGGCTCGTGTTCCTCTGTCCACCAGGTAACTGATGTAACCCATAAAGATCCAATCCTTGAGCAAAAAAAGGACGAGAAACCAGCAGTGGCTGACCTACCACAGCCTGTTCCAACCCATACGGTACAGACGGTGATACGCTATTCCAGGTATGGTTCAGCGCTCTATGTCAGCCATATCAATGCGATGAGAAACTTTGAGATGGCTTTCCAACGTTCAGCACTGGATGTGCAGTTTACCCAAGGCTTCAATCCAAAGCCAAAGCTTGAGTTTGTGAACCCGCTTTCCATTGGTATTGCCGGTGATGAAGAGGTGATGCTCGCTGAATTGGTGGATGACGGAACGCTGGATGAGGAAAAGGTAAGAAGCGAGTTGCAACATACGCTTAACGAAGGGTACACAATCCTGGATGTATTATTCCTGAAGGGACCGAAGAAACAGACGCTTGCGAAACACCTGAAAGGGAGCCTCTACCGTATCGATACCAAGGGTGAGGAACCTTATTCGGAAATGTTGGAAGCACGCTTACAGGAAACAGATGCGTCTGTAAATGTTACCAAAACAGATATTGAACATCACTATTTGGTTCGTATTACAGGAGAACGCAACTTGATCAAATTGCTCTTCGGAGCTGATGTTGACAAGTTCTTGATTGCAAGCAAGCTCACAATCAAGCGAGAAAGGCTATTTGCAGGTTCTTGGGACACTGGATACGTAACATATTTACGTTCAATTGAATAGTTGCTCTGTTCGTTTTAGACAGTCATGCGGTCCTACCATCATCAAAATATCCCCGGAAGATAACCGTACCAGCGGTCCCGGGGATAAGTTGATAACCCCGTCCTTACGGATAGCCACGATGGTGGCACCGGTTTCCTGCCAGAATTGCAGCTCTCCGAGGTTCTTCCCAACAGCGTTACTATCTTCAGCTATGGTATATTCGTAAAGAGGAAATGGATTTGATTCCTTGAATCGGTTGTTCATGGTAAAGAGTTGTTTTGCTGTGGAAAATAGCTCTCGGTTCAGTGTTTCTTGTTCATCCAGAATTTCTTTCATCCTTTGCAGCAAAGAACGTCCTTCATCATGTTTTTGATGTTTCTTGATATAGGTTTTTGCTTTTTCTGTGCTCAGTACACGTACACCGCTGTTATGCATGACATAAACCACCTCCAACTCCTCGAGGAGGGCGAAGGCTCTTCTGATGGTTTCAGGGGAAACTCCATATTCACTGGACATCAATGAGCGCCCAGAGAGTCGTGTTCCCTCTTCTATCTCGTGGTTGGCAATTCTTTTAGAAATATCATAAGCGATACGCTCGTAGATTGCTCCGTTTTCTTTTTTTCGCTCTCGTTTTGCACGAGTACCTTTTTCTGGTGAACTATCCATAGGCTTATTCCTTCTAGCGGGTTTCCTCGCTTTTGACCTCCTGCCAAAGCTGATCCATCTCATGGAGGTGTTCCTGATCCAATGGTACGTCCTTCTGTTTTGCCAGTTGGTGGAGAGCATTGAAGCGCCTGCGCATTTTCTGGTTCGAACGATGCAAGGCAACTGAGGGATTGTAGCCGAGGAACCTTGTGAGGTTTATCGTAGCAAAGAGAAGATCTCCCAGTTCCATTTCCAAGTCTTCATCCGTATTATCCTGATGATCTTTTGCTTGTATAACTTCGCTGAGTTCTTCCTTGACCTTTTCTATTACTCCATCTACATGAGGCCAATCAAACCCAACTTTCCGGATTTTCTTTTGAATCTCATTGGCCATTTCAAGTGGTGGAAGAGAAGAGGGTACCCGACTGAAAAAATCATTATCAGCACGTTGTTTCCCTTCTACATGAGTCTTGATGTCGTTCCAAAGGTCAATGACTTCACCGGAAGATGAGACTTCAGCAGTGGAGAATACATGAGGGTGTCTTCTAATAAGCTTTTCACACACGTCATTGAGAGATTCAACAACTGAGAAGTCCCCCTGTTCCTCATGGAGCTCAAGCAACATCATTGCGTTGAGTAGCACATCACCCAGTTCTTCCCTCTGACCATCTTGATCATGTTTGATAACCTCATCGATATACTCATAGGTTTCATCAAGCAGGTTCTCTGCAACACTCTTGGATGTTTGTTCCCTGTCCCAGGGACAGCCATCCTCGCTCCTGAGCAAGGTGATAATGGCATGCAACTGCATCAGAGCGTCCTGTAGTGAGTCTTTCTTTTCAAAGGTGAAGTCAATCATATACAGCAGTATAATGATTTTTAGCAATCTTGAGAACCAATTGACAAGAAGGGGTTGACTTGTAGTGCATACTGTATATACTGTATATAAACAGTAAGGAGATACAGCCTTGGACATCATTCTTTCGAATGCAAATCCCGATCCGATCTATGCACAAATTGCTGAGCAGATACGTTCTCAGATTGTTGGGGGTGTGTTGAAGGAGGGTGTCTTGCTTCCCTCAATCAGGGTGTTGGCAAAGGAACTTCGGATCAGCGTCATCACCACAAAACGTGCCTATGATGAGTTGGAAAAGGAAGGGTACATCCAGACCATTGCTGCAAAGGGAAGCTATGTAGCTATCCGTAATCATGAGCAGATAAAGGAAGAGTACTTGAGGAAAATTGAGGAGCATATGCGTGCGATCATGTTGCTCGCAGACTTCTTGGATTTACAAGAAGATGAGCTTGGAATGATGTATGCGTTGTT
Source organism: Sphaerochaeta sp. (assembly GCA_018399495.1). GTDB lineage: Bacteria > Spirochaetota > Spirochaetia > Sphaerochaetales > Sphaerochaetaceae > Sphaerochaeta. Next base: position 49,906 of record JAGYOG010000001.1, on the reverse strand, counting down.
GAAGCGGGGAGAGTCGTAAGATGGAACAGGCAATCATTTGTAATGGATTGAGAAAACAGTTAGAAGATTTCACCTTGGATTTTCCTGAATTTAAAGTGGCAAAGGGGATCGTACATGGTCTCATCGGAGCAAACGGTAGTGGCAAGACCACAACCCTCAAGCTTTTGCTTGGATTATTGAGACAGGATGCTGGTGATGTTACGGTTCTTGGCAGTACGAATATTGGAATGGATGACCAAGCAAGGAATTTCATAGGCTTCATGGTGGAAGATGCAGGCATTCCCAGCATGCTGAACCCGACTGAACTGGGAAGGGTGTTTCAAGGGCTCTACGCAAACTGGGAGGCTTCCTATTACCAACAACTCCTGAACCAGTTCCATCTTGACCCAAAAAAAACCCTACAGGAAGTGTTCACGGGGCATGAAGGTAAAGATGCAATTGGCAATTGCACTGAGTCATAGGTCGAAACTCCTGATTCTTGATGAACCAACTAGTGGATTGGATCCTGTGAGCAGGGATGAGATCATAACGTTGCTCTCCCGCTACAGTGCTGATGAGGACCACACGATCCTCATCAGCAGCCATATCACCAGTGATCTGGAGAAGCTGTGTGATTATGTGACATTCCTGGAAGATGGGAAGATACGGCTATCGAGTGAGAAAGATGATCTGCTTGAGCGCTATCGGTTGGTCCAGATCCCATCCACACGGATTGTTGATGTTGAACCGAATGCGATAAAGGGAAGGCGCGATGGACAGTTCCAGAGTGAGTTCCTGATGAGAACTGAGGATATACCTTCATTTGGGGTGGTTCAGCGTGTCACCTTGGAGCAGATTATCATCATGCTTTCGGTTGGGGGGGGCTGGTCATGAATACAGTAGTAACGTTGATGTTGAAAGATATATATGTGGTGAAGAGAAAATCTGAACCCACACTGTTCATTATTCTCTTCTTTGCAGTGTTTGCAGGCTTGCAGGGCGGATTCCTCTATACTGCAATGTGTACCATGATGATGGTGATGCTCACCCTTACCTCATTCGCCTACGACCAGAGTGATGGTTGGGAAGTCTATGTCTCTGCACTTCCAGTATCAAGAGAGGCGGTTGTGCAGAGCAAATATCTATTTGGAATGCTAACCATCTTTATCTCCATCGTTCTGGTTGCGGTTACATCATTGGCATTTAGAGGTTTTCAGATTGAAGCAATGCTCAATGCATTACAGATCCAGGTCTATTTAGGACTGTTTTTTCTTTCTTTGAACTACCCATTGATCCTGAAATTCGGTTTTGAAAAGAGCAGGGTATGGTACATATTGATCACTTTTTTGATCGTTGGAGCAGGGTCGGCGTTCTCCAGTATCGCTTCCAAGACAGGTTTACAGATTAATGCATTAGCTTCTGGTTTTGCAGGATTTTTGGTAATTGGTATGTTGTTCCTCAGTTACTTTTTTTCACTCAGAATCATAAAACACAAGGAATTTATTGAAATTTGACCATGAAATAGTAGCAATAACCAGAGGACATATGGTACTACAAAGCAAAGGAAGGCTGCCATGTGTGGAATTGTCGGATATATCGGGAACGAGGTTTCTTCACCAATCTTGCTTGAGGCTCTAAGAAAACTTGAGTACAGAGGCTATGATTCTGCAGGTATTGCAGTTATCTCCAAGGAGAGAGACCTGCAAGTCAGGAAGATCAAGGGGAGATTGTCAAATCTTGAGTTGCTGGTCGAGCAGAATCCTGTTGAGGGAAGCTGTGGAATTGGCCACACCCGTTGGGCAACCCACGGCGAGCCTAGTGATTTGAACAGTCATCCCCATACGGATGTTTCCCAGAGTATTGCAGTGGTCCATAACGGAATCATTGAAAATCATAGCCAACTGCGTTCTTGGCTTGAAAAACACCAGGTATCATTCGCTAGCCAGACCGATAGTGAGGTCATTGCACACTTGATTGACTTCCATTACAACGGAGACCTCTTGCTTGCAGTCAGGGAGTCTGTGGCGCGTTTGGAGGGCTCCTATGCAATTGCTGTGGTCTGCGCTGACCAACCAGACATCTTGGTGGTAGCAAGAAAGGATAGCCCTCTGGTTATTGGCAGAGCTGAGGGTGCCACCTTGATCGCAAGCGATGTTCCTCCGCTTCTTTCCCACACCAGGGAGGTCCAGTACCTAAATGATCTGGAGGTTGCTGTTCTTTCCAAGGATTCAGTACATATCTACAATCTTGAGGGTGAAGAGCTTTCCCGTCCGTCTGAGACAATCGATTGGGACATGGAGGCAGCAGAGAAGTGCGGCTACGAGCATTTCATGCTCAAGGAGATATGTGAGCAACCCAAGGCGCTTGGAGAGACACTGAGGCCAAAGCTGGACAAGCAGGGGAAGCTGGTGTTTCCGCCTGATATTGAATCCTTGTTCAAGGGAGCCAGTCATCTCCTGATCACCGGCTGTGGTACTGCATACCATGCGGCAATGGTAGCATCCTATGTCATTGAGCAAGTGGCTTCCATTCCTGTGGAGGTTGTGATTGCGAGTGAGCTTCGCTATAAGCGCCACATTTGCAAGGAAGGAGAGATTTGCATCCTGATCAGCCAGAGTGGGGAGACCGCTGATACCATCGCTACACTCAGGATGCTCAAAACCCTAGGGATACCCACACTTGCCATTACGAATGTTGTCGGCTGCACTCTCAGTCGTGAAGCGGACAAGGTACTGTATACCAATGCAGGACCTGAGATTGCCGTTGCATCGACAAAGGCGTTTACAACCCAATTGCTCAGTCTATTTTCCTTGGCAACCTTGTTGGCGAAAGCGGAACAGTCAGCATTGCTGGAAGCTCTTCAACAGCTTCCCAGCCAAGCCCAGCGTTTGCTTGACCGTCAGGAGGATATCCAGAGGTTTGCTGCAAACCAATTCAACAAGACCAAGGTGTTTTTCATGGGAAGGTTGGTCGATTATGCAATCAGCCTGGAAAGTGCCCTGAAACTGAAAGAGATAAGCTACACCCACAGTGAAGCTTTTGCTGCAGGTGAACTCAAACACGGGCCCATTGCACTTGTCGACACATCCACCTTGGTAGTTGCTCTCTGTACCCAACCATCCCTGTTTGCAAAGATGGATTCCAATATCAAGGAAGTAAAGGCGAGGGGAGCCACGGCTCTTGTTATAACCTTTGAGAAAGTGCATACGTTCGACGAAACGGCTGATATGATCTTCCGTATCCCACAGACGCACCCTCTCTTCAGTCCCATTCTCTCTGTCATGGTAAGCCAGCTGTATGCGTATTACTGCTCGGTACAGAAGGGAAATGATCCAGACAAACCAAGGAATCTGGCAAAGTCGGTAACTGTGGAGTAAGTGATAATTGAAAAGATTTACCAGTATTTTTCTTTCTGTTTCTTGACTTGTACATTTTCATGCCTCACCATGTAAGAGATTATAATAACTGGAATAAGTAGTATACCTTTCCAGTAAGGAGGCAGAGGAAGTGAAAGCGCTCAAGATTATTGTATTGGTACTACTGTCTGTGGTGGTCATCGTATACGGCATGGCATTCATGATGTATCGCGGTATGAACAATACTTTGCTCAACCAGGAGTATTACCAGACGGTTGTCAGTGACAATGAAATACCCGCATTGGTGCATGATGAGATTGCCAAAATGATCCCTGATATTGTTCGCGATGGTCTCACTGAAGGAAAGACCATCACTGATCCAGTTCAGAAAGCAGGAATCGATGCACAGGTGGATCTTATCAGTGGCGCAATTATCGATGCTTTGGATGAAGACTGGATTGAAGATCAGGCTGTAATGGTGACCGACGATGTGGTGAACAGTCTCACTGGTGAATCAGGAACATTGACAGCTGTTATCGATATGACCCCAAAGTTTGATGAAATTGAACAGAATATCGCCAAAGGATTGGATCAGTACTCAGATGCTGAATTGATGGCAATGTTCGGAGCTCCCAAAGCCTATATCCCCGCAATTGCTGAACAGATTGTAGGACAGCTTGGCTTACCAGAGACCCTGGTGATTAATGACCTGGTTACCGACATGGCCCCAGGAACCATTCCCATGGTACGTGGATATCTTTCCATCGCGAACACTTGGCTTGGGATGCTTGTCATGATACTGGTTTTCCTGGTATTCCTCGTGCTTTGTATTCTCTTGTTACAGAGAAACACCGGGTTGCAATGGTTCGGAATTACCACAGCGTTAAACGGTGCATTATTTCTGATTGTAAAATCAATGTATTCCAGTCTGGATAGAATTGGCAATACTGCAGGAATTGATTTTGGATCACTTCCAGTGCCAGCCGATATCATTGAAAGCATAGTGAACTATACGTTCTCACAAATGAACAAGACTGCCATTGTCTTGATTGTAGTAGGTCTTGTATTCTTCGCGGTTGGATTGGTGATGCCGAGGAAACAAGAAGCAGAACCTGAAGTATAAGAAATCACGTAAGAACTATTAATATATGTGCTATGGACAAGAGTTCATAGCACATATTATTAGCAAGACACATATTTTTCTTTTCAGATACATTTGTAAGTAATGAACAATATATATTCAAAGAATGGTTTCTAGTTAACAGAATATATATTATTTACGGAAATAAATAAAATCAAATTTTTTTATTCTTCACTTGCTGTTATATATTGGTTTGGTTCTTTAGAGTGTGATATACCCAAGATTAACCAAGTCAGTCCAATAGATGTTGTTGAAAGAAACATTAACTGCTGCATAGATGTGAAGGAACATATTTGAAGATGTTAAAGAAATATCTTGATATTCTGGATAGTTACTCGGGGTTTCTCGTACTTTGAATATGTCAGTTTCGAATTGACCATTATTCCCAAATCTTCGAAGAGTGGCTGTAGGTGGAGGTCCATATGAAGAAGACTGGTTATGAATAGTATAAGCTCCAGTATCAAAAGTAAGATTCATATCAACCAGAGTTCCATTACTGATGTTTTTCGTAATGGTGCAAGCAAAATCAGGATTCAAAGGGATGTGGGGAAACTGGCAGTAGCAATATATTCTGGTCCTTGGAAAGTAGTTCCAAGAGTATCAGAAAAGCGATACAGCGTTATATCATTTACTGTAAGCACTTCATTAGCAGTTATCTGTACCCCACTAAAATTTTTCTTATAATTAGTACTGAATGCTGTTTTGAAATTTTGTGGGTCTTCTGAGTCAGTGATGGTATAGAACAACATCAAAGAAGGACCAGAGCCTGGATCAATGAGGCTAAGATTACCCAGATCATCATCATCAACACTGAGACTTAAAGCAACTTCATCTCCATTAGTGTTACCATCAGTAAATACCGTACCTTGACCGAAAGTGAATATGGTAGCAATCCCACAAGATGATAGCAGAATCAGGACAATAAAAAAGACAGACGCAGTAGAAAGAATGGGAATTCTTCTCTTCATGCATCTGCCTCCTTATGGTGTGGGTCTCTACCCTACCCTAACCCGTTTGCTTACAGGAGTGCTAGTCTGTTGGTTGCAAGCTTGGCGTACTCGGAAGTTGGGAACTGGTCAGCAAGCTGCTGGAACGTTGCCTTAGCCAGCTCAGTGTTTCCTGTTTTCTCTTGTAGACGAGCCTGCCCGAAAAGAGCCTTCGGGGATTCAGCTGCTGTAAACCCGAACTCATCAATAATCTTGGTGTAGTACTCGAGTGCCAGAGAATCATCTCCAAGCTCTTCAGCTGCAGCTGCAGCATTGGCAAGTGCCAGAGAGCCGATATAATTACCATCTGCTTCAGAGTAGACAGAAAGGAAGCTGTCAGCTGCCTTCTGGTACGCTTCATCCTGGAATGCTACCATGCCCAACAGATATTCTGCTTTCAGACTCGGGTATTTACTACCCTTGCCTGCAAGGTCTGTCAAGCCAGCAACCAGTTCATCATAGGTTTCCTGGTACGCTTCGTCATCACTTCCCAGTGCCTGAAGCTCAGCATATGAAGCTTCCAGCTGGTCAATCTCGTTGAATTGTGCCTGTAGATTTTTCTGGCTCACTGAAAGTACGATACCCAGTGTTGCCAGTCCAACAACTACAATCACAGCAACAATAATCAACACCTTCTTGTTTTTACCAAGGAAGCGGTTTAAAGATCCTTCGATTCGTTCAGCTAAGGTTAGCTCAGCTGCATCCTTAGATTTATTACTCATGGCTCATCTCCGTTATCAAGGGTATATGACACAGGCAGCAGGTATGCCGCCTGTGATATGGAACACAACCTTAGTTGTCTTCCTTCTCCTTGTCCTCATCCTTGTAACGCATCATTTCAGCTAGGGAGTAGGTATCGTTTTCATTATCCTCATGGATATATTTTGCAATTTCCGACTGCTGGGAGCGTCTTACCATTTCCTTGACGGAAAGGGAGAGCTTCTGAGTCGAAGGATTGCACTCGACAACCATCGCGGTAATAGGATCGCCAACATTGTACTTCTTGAGTATTTCGTCGGTAAACTCCTCATCTGGACCAACCAAGTTATACTTGCTGATCAGTCCCTCGATGTCTCCCATGACCTTCACAAATACGCCAAAGTCTGTGACGTTGGTAATGACACCACTGATCGTGCTGAACTTGGGATAGTCGTGACGCAAAGTATGCCAAGGATTGCCCTCGAGCTGCTTGACACCTAGACGGATACGACGATTGTCCGGCTCAACGCGGATGACCACAACATCAATTACATCACCTTCACTGCAGAAGGATGCCATGTTCTTGACTTTCTTGGTCCAGGAAATATCATCAATATGGAGGAATCCATCAATACCCTCTTCCAAGTTGATGAATGCACCACTGTTGGTAATTTTCACAACTGGCTTGGAAAGAGTCATACCAATCGGATAGCGTTCAGCAATGGTATCCCAAGGATTTTCCTCTAGTTGCTTGAGCCCAAGAGAAACACGCTTCTTATCCAAGTCATAGCCAAGAATCTTTGCCTCTACCACATCACCTACATCAAGGACTTCCTTGGGGTTGTTGACGCGTTTGGTCCAGGACAGCTCACTGATGTGTGCAAGTCCCTCAATTCCAGGCTCAATCTCAATGAATGCACCAAAGGTGGTAATCTTCGTTACCGGAGCCTTGATGACATCACCGACATTGTACTTCTGCTCGAAGGTAGTCCAAGGATCTTCCTGCATGTGCTTCAAGCTCAGGTTAATCTTCTGGGTCTCTGGGTCGATGTTAATGAGTCTAAGCTGTACCACCTGTCCCTTCTTTACGAAGTCTTTTGGACGGGTAACATGGCCCCAGCTCATGTCGTTGATATGAAGGAGTCCATCGAATCCACCAAGGTCAATAAATGCGCCGAATGAGGTGAATGACTTCACGACACCCTCAACCACATCACCAATCTGGACGGTGGAGAAGAATTTCTCTTTATTCTCTTTGATTTTTTGGTCAAGGTACTCACGTCTATTCACGACACTCTTAAGCTTCGTGCCACCGTGGAACTTGTCAATGATGAAGTAATCAGTAATACCAATCATGGTCTCGGGATCCTCAACTCGCTGGACATCAGCTTTTGAGAGAGGACAGAAACCCTTGTATTCGCCTCCGAGGTCAACCTCGAATCCACCCTTGATCACCTTTTCAAATTTGCCCAAAACGGGAGATCTGCTTTCAGAAGCAGCCTTCAGTTCATCTGTACGTTCTTTGAAGTCAGCACGCTTCTTGGAAACGACGATTTGTCCGCCCTTTCCTTCCTTAGTTATAATGACAACCTTAACCTCGTCACCTACCTCAGGAACCGTTGCGAATTCATCACGAGAGATACGTCCCTCGCTCTTGTAACCGACATCCACGAATACATACTCGTTGTTTACCTGGACAACAGTACCGGTCACGAGCTGACCGTCTTCGATTCCATCAAGAGATTTAAGATATTCCTCCTGCAGGAGATCCTGCATTCTGGTCTTCTTTTCTTCCATTTCTTGTTCTTCAGCCACTTGATTTCTCCTGATCCTAAATTTACCTATTTACATCGCCCTTGAGCGTAAAAATAGCAGATAACACTTTCTCACAAACTTGTCCTATAGTCAAGTACGAAGTATCTATGTACAGAGCATCCTTCGCAATACGAAGGGCTCCAACTTCCTTTTCCTTATCGATTACATCTCGCTTTTTGATTTGACGTAACACCGTCTCATAATCTTGCCCATCAGGGTGTTGCCGGAGCCTACGTTCTGCTCGAACTTCTGCCTTAGCATCAAAGTAGCATTTTAAGTCGGCATCTGGGAAGACCACTGTCGTAATATCTCTTCCCTCTATGACAATATCAATATCCTTTGCAATTCTTCTGAGTTGCTCATTTACATAGCTTCTCAGAGGAGCATAGGAGGATACCTGTGCTACTACTGCATCAACCTCTGGTGTGTGGAGTTTGTCTTCAATATCGTTCCCATTAACGCAGATATGATCATTTTCAATGGACAGTTTGTACTGTTTAGCAGTTTCTAAGACCGATGGATAATTCATAGGATTCCTACCACCCTGCACTTGTAGGTAGGTGTAGGCACGATAGAAAGAGCCGGAATTGAGATAGTAAAAATTGCAGGTCTTAGCAATCATCTGTGCTATTGAGCTTTTTCCGACTCCAGCCGGCCCATCTATGGCAACAACCATTACCAGCCTCTCCCTGAACTCTTTCTTATAATCTCATTTTCTCCACGAAGCAGAGCCTTGATCTCTGAGGATGTAACAGGACGGTACTGTCCTGGTTTAAGATCTCCCAGTTCTATACAACCAATGCGCATTCTGACTAATTGCTTTACCTCATATCCAAAGTAAGTGAGAATCTTACGGATCTCCCTGTTCTTTCCCTCGGTAAGAATAATCCTTACCCATTTCTTGCTGATAATCTCAAAGCGCTTGATCGTATAAGGTTGTGGCATATCAATCAGGACTCCCTTACGGGCTTCCTCTAGGTCTTCCCTGCGAACCCCTGTGGTACAACTGACCAAGTATTCCTTTTCAATCTCTTGGGAGGGGTGCATGATTTTCTGAGCTACATCCCCATCGTTGGTGAAGAGGATCAAGCCACTGGAATCCTTATCCAAGCGTCCAATGTGAAACAAAAGATTCTTGTCTGGAATGTCAATCAGATCACGTGCATAGTTTTTTTCGTTCGGATCCCAGTTCGTACAAACAAATCCCCTTGGCTTATGCAAGGCGTAGTAGTAGATTTTCTCACTTGGTTCCACCAACTGGTCATCAACCATGACGACATCTTCTTCATCGACCTTGGTCCCGAGTTCTGTGACTCGTTTTGTGTTGACTGTTACCCGGCCAGCGGTAATCAGTGTCTCGCAAGATCTGCGCGATCCACAGCCACTCTTTGCCAAATAGACCTGTAATCTAAGGGGATATGATAATTTCATGCTTTTTCTTTCTCCTGTGTTGGTTCTGCTTCAAATCGCAGTTGGTCGATATCGGAGAGCTTGGGCAGTGCGCTGATACTCGCTAGGTTGAATTCAAAAAGGAATTTTCTCGAGGTTCCGTAGAGACAAGGATGTCCTGGAACATCCTTTCTTCCTAGTACCTTGATATATTCACGGTCTCGCAACAAGCGGATAATGGTGTCACTGTTGACCCCACGGATGTTGTCAATCTCTCTACGGGTGATCGGTTGGCTGTAGGCTACAATGGATAGTGTTTCCAAGGCTGCACGACTAAGGCGTCTGTCAACGCGTCTTCCGTAGCAGAAACGAAGCTTTTCGTGCAAATCAGAGGAAGGAAGGAACTGGAAGGCACCCTGGCTCTCAGCAAGGTCCAGACCATGCAGGTACTCATGGTAGTGTTCCTGCAGTTCCGTAATGGCATTTCTTGTTGTTTCCTCCGAGAGGGAGGTCATCTTACTCAATCGTTCCAAACTAACCGGTTCGTTCTCCAAAAAGAGAATAACTTCTACCAACCGGGTCTCGGTACTCAAGAGGGGGCTTTGTTGCGTCTCAGCCTTGCCCACTTGCCTCTTCCTATCCACCACTAACGCTCCTATCACTCATCGTCGAGAATGATCTGCTCATCCTCACTCTTATCATCATACAGAAAAACGCGACCATCGTCAGTAGTTGTGCGGAGATTATCTGCATCTTCCTCAAAAAACCGTGCCTCTTCTACTTCTGAGATGGGATCGGCGATGATTTCTTTCTCAATTTCCTCAAAATCATCATCGTACATATGCTCAAAATCCAGTTCAAATGCCTCAGCAATTTTGCGTATAAGAATGGGGCCAAATGGCTTGCTCTGCACTAAGGTAATCATACTGAGTTTACAGGCATCAAGTATGGCCATGAAGCTGCAGATGATGTGTAGGAGTTGGTCATGGTGAACTATAAGTTGTTCCAGGGTGATATAGTCCTGTGTCTCAAACAACTCTTGCATCAGGGCAATTTTTTCATTGACTGTTACGGATTCATATATGTTGAATACCTTATTCGGAGTAATGGTGGTCATTAATCGCGTAAAGGTCTTGAGCAAGTCCTGCAGGGAGATTTCCCCCAAAAGTTCCTCATCTCCAAATGGAAGGCGGAACTGACTGCTCTTTCTTGTTATGAACAACTCCCCGGTGGTGTTTGTTCCTGTAAGCAATTCTGTATACTTTCTGAACTTCTGGTATTCAAGCAAGCGGTCGACCAGTTCTTGTCTGGGGTCCTGGTACTCTTCGTCAAATTCAAGTTCAACAGGAAGCAACATCCTGCTCTTGATATAGAGAAGGTCGGCAGCCATCTTGTAGAACTGTGTCAGATCACCAAGCTCAGTAATTTTTTCTTCCTTAAGATATCCTAAAAACTGTTCAGTGATAAGCGAAATGGGGATGTCATAAATATTAACTTCAGATTTTTGGATAAGGAATAGCAATAAGTCCAAGGGACCATCAAAAGTAGGAGTGTGGAAAGTTGTCCCCTGTGGTACTTGTTCCTCTTGTACTGTTTGTTCTTGCACAGTATTCCCCTTTCTCCGCGAGTATACCTAACACCTGCTTCAATGACAACACAGAGGCGGAATAGTCCGCCTCTGTCTCTCGTAGTGCATAGAAGTTATGTGGTTTCAGGAGCAGTCTCTACTGCATCACCTTTGGGAAACATCTTTGCCCTGAGCCGTTTATCAAGATCGACGGCAATATCTGGGTTGTCCTTGAGGAAGTCCAAGGTACGTTCTCTTCCCTGACCGATTTTTTCACCGTTGTAGGAGTACCAAGATCCGCTCTTTTCCAGCATTTCATACTTAAGTGCTGCATCAAGAATACTTGCGATGTAACTGATGCCCTCGCCAAACAACAAATCCAGTTCAACCTTCTTAAAAGGAGGTGAAACCTTGTTCTTTACCACTTTGATCCGAACACGGTTACCGATAATATCGTCAGCACTTCGGCTGATTGATTCGATTTTCCTAACTTCAAGGCGGACTGAGGAGTAGAACTTCAGGGCGTTTCCTCCTGTAGTTGTCTCAGGATTGCCAAACATAATACCAATCTTCATACGGATCTGGTTGATAAATATGATAGTGGTATGGCTCTTTGAAAGCAGGCCGGTGAGTTTACGTAGCGCTTGGCTCATCAATCGTGCCTGAAGACCCATGTGGCTGTCTCCCATATCCCCATCAATCTCAGCCTGTGGAGTAAGGGCAGCAACAGAGTCAACGACAATGATGTCCACAGCCCCACTCCGTACCAAAGACTCTGCAATCTCCAGAGCTTGTTCTCCACTATCCGGCTGGCTGATCCAAAGTTCCTCTATGTTTACACCCAGTTTCTTTGCATAACTAGGGTCCATTGCATGCTCAGCATCTATGAACGCAGCAATTCCCCCAGCTTTTTGGCTTTCTGCTATGGCATGAAGTGCAAGTGTGGTTTTACCACTACTCTCAGGTCCGTAGATCTCAATGACCCTACCCTTTGGATACCCCCCAATGCCGAGAGCTTCATCGAGAAGAAGCGACCCAGTAGAGATGCTTTCAAGATTTCGGTTCTCCTTGTTGTCACCGAGCTTCATCAAGGATCCTTTCCCGAACTGTTTGTCAATCTGGATCCTTGCTGCTTCTAATGCATCTCGTTTCTGTTTTTGGTCAGTGGGAAATGTTGTATCTTTACTATTTTTTGCCATGTTATGCTCCTCGAATACTTATATACCTTAAATTGTAAGCGAAAACTCTTTTCATTCTGCTTCAAGCATGAGGGTGACCGGTCCGTCATTCGTATACGACACTTTCATATGTGTTCCAAATTTGCCTGAAGAGACGGGAAACCCCAACTGCGCAAACTGCTTAAGCGATTGTTCATACAAAATCTCAGCCTTTTGTGGTGGTGCAGCATCGTTGTAGGAAGGTCGGTTACCTTTGCGTAGATTAGCAAGCAATGTAAATTGGCTTACGACCAAGATGGACCCATGTACATCAGCTAGGCTTTTATTCATTTTTCCCTGCTCATCAGTAAAAACACGAAGTTTCACAATTTTCTCGCATAACCATGCAAGCTGTTCTTCTGTGTCGGCGTGCCCAATTCCAAGATAGACCAACAAACCATGGTCAATCTGGCCAGTGATTGTTCCCTCTACAGAAACACTTGCATCCTGGACACGCTGGATGATTGCCTTCATACCTGTGCTCGTTCCTTTATTGCCTGTATGAATGCAGCTCTGTCAGGGGCCCCAAAGAAGGCACTGCCACACACAGCCACATCAGCTTTTCTCTGTGCAATCTCACTCACATTGTTCAGATTCACTCCACCATCTACACTGATGAGGTAGTTGTAGCCATGTTTTTCTCTCAGTTCAGCGAGTTGTTCGATTTTCCCGAGCGTGGAAGGAATGAGGCTCTGTCCACCGAAACCCGGGTTTACGGTCATAATGAGAATCAAATCAACCATATCAAGTATGGGTTCAATCATGTTTACCGGAGAGGAAGGTATGAGGGAGACACCAGCCTTGCAACCAGTGCTTTTGATCATCTGCAAGGTGCGATGAAGATGCAAAGAAGCCTCTCCATGTACAGTAATATAGTCACTTCCGCTTTCGGCGAACAAAGAGATATACCGCTCAGGTTGATCAATCATGAGATGCACATCAAAGACCAATTCTGAATGGGGTCTGAGATCTTGGATGAACTTGGGACCGAAGGTGATGTTCGGGACGAACATACCGTCCATAACATCCAAATGTACCCAATCTGCTTTGCTCGTATTGATGCTCTGTACTTCCTCAGCTGTACGTGAGAAGTTAGCAGACAACATGCTTGGTGCGATTCGTAGTGAAGCTGTTTTCATACTCCTTTTATAACAGGTAGAGAGAGGTTTTGCAACGACTGCTTCTAGGAAATACTATATATTTGTTAATATGTTTTACTCACTTTCTTTAAATCAATTGCTAGTTTTTCCAAATCGTGCTATATTATATAAAAGTAACTATGAATGCAAAACCCGAGCAGGCTATGTCCCGGTCTGCCCGGTTTCTTTTACGTCTTTGATTTGGACAAATTTGTTTGGAGGAAACCATGGGATTCCAAGAGATCGAGAACTTGCTGAAAGAAGAGCAATGGACAAGAAGTACCGTAACTACCTATACGACAAGCAGCTTTCAGGAACTAGATTCGTACATCAAGCAAATGGACGAAGAGCAGAAATCTGAAGCTAAGATTTTGTGTGATAAACACCTTAATGAGAAGGAGCGCAACAGTATTATTGCCATGTATATCAGTGGGTCCATCCAGTTGGAACGCAGAGGAGCGGATGATTATCTCCAGCTGCTCAGTCTCATTGAAATGTTCATGGAAGCCAAAAAGTGGAATATTGTTGAATATCTTTCCCAGAAAATTCTCAGCTGCAATGAAAACAAGCATGCCTTGCGCCTGCTGGCTGACTCATACGAACAGATGGGCAAAGAAGAGGAAAAATTCCAGCTTTGGGAGCGTTTAGTGAAGGTGGACTATGAAGAAGTTGAAATTGTCCGCCAACTTGCAACACATTCCAAGCAGAAAGGAAATAAAGATAAAGCAATTTCCTTTTATAAAAAAGGCATTCACCGCCTCATTAAAAGAAAGGATGTCTCTTCAGTGAGAGCAATGTTTACTGCCCTTCTTGAATTGGATGAGGACAACTTTGGGTATTTTATTTCCGTAGCAGAGCAAGTATCAGCTGTGAGCAAGAGTACTGCCATTGCACTGCTTCGCGATTTGGAAAATGCAAGCAAGGATACTATCGACCATCAGATTGAGTGCCAGAAGCAAATGCTTTTATTTGATCGAGAAGATACGTTTGCCAGAGAGAATCTGATAAAGAGTTATAAAATAAAATACAAGAACCACTCCCGGCTCAAGAGTTGTCTTGAGTCCAGTGCCCTGACAAGCAATATAAATCGTGACATACTCCATAGTATTGAGGATTTCGAAACAAATATTGCGTTTGATAAGGGTACCTTTGTCTTCCAGAACAGCACTAACCGTATTGGAAGAATCAGATTAATCAATGAAAGCGATGTCATCGTTGATTTTGCTGGACAATCAAACAAAGAAGGTAGCAGGATGTCTACCTCAATGGCTTTTAAGAGTTTGCAGGCGCTCCCCAAGAGTCACATCTGGGTTCTCAAGAGTGCACTACCAAGAGAAAAACTCAGTGCAAAGGTCCAGGAGGATATACCTTGGACACTCAAGACTTTGATGGCAAGCAATAATGGAAAAATCAATCTGAAAGAAATGAAGAGTGAATTGGTTCCCTCCATCCTTGATGTCAAGGAATGGACTCCTTGGCTTAATCATGCCAAGAAAGAGTTGATGACCAACCCACTCTTTGACCTTTCCAGCAACGATGTGGATACCTATCTCTTGCGTTCTACACCTGTAAGTTATGAAGAGAAACAGCTGCAGGTTTTTAGAAATGAAAAGAATATATATGACAAGATCAAGAGCCTGAAGGATTTCATTGCAGCCAAGGGTGATGTAGAGAGTGACTTCTTCTTTGAGATGGTAAGGTACTTCAGTGACCTTTTCTTCGAGGAAAACGGTTCATTCAAGCCAATCGTAGTATCCAACGATATTACTTTTAGTTGCTACCTTCTGCTTGAAGAGTTGGTGAAACACCAACACATGAACTTCATCAGCTATCCTGATGCATTAACGTTTTCAATGCTTTATGAGCGTTGTGATAATGTTGAGTCTACCTTTGCTGCAATCAAGGATCCTGAGCTTAAGAAAGCCTTTATTGATCATGTGGTAGAGGAAATTCCTGGTTGGGAAAAGATTCTTGCAGTTTTATTTGATTCCTACCTTACTGGATACATCCCTGATATCTATAAGCAGAAAAAGAAATACAGCGCTCTAGCCGGTATGTATCGTGATGCTGTTGAGAACTTCAAGGAGAAGGGAAACACCCTGATCTACTTGCTCAAGAATGGAGACAGGAAATATTGGGACAAGGCTGGTATCACTACTGAACAGTTGCTCTATGCTGAGTTGCAATTTCTTGATTTCACCAACCGTTGCATCGACAACCGGAAGGATGTGCAGGAAAACCGTAAGAATGCGAAAACCCTCATGGGAATTTTGTTTGATGAGCGTGCAGTTTTTAACTTTGTTGCAGAGGGCCAAGAAGATCGAGCACAGAAGATTTACAGCCTTGTAGCAAATGTGTTTAATCTTCCCGGTGGAAAGAAAATTGAGATTAAGCATGCAATCAGTGAGAAGTTCCCTTCATTCAAGTTTTTTGATGAAGTCGAGGCAATCAACAAACATAGCGTGGTTCCTACCGGTCTCTTCTGTACTCCTAGTAGTCTTGCTGCGAAGAAGAAGGAAATTGATCATATACAACATTTTGAGTTGCTTGAGGTTGCCAAGGAAATTGGAGAAGCCAGGGAGATGGGAGACCTAAGAGAGAACAGCGAGTACAAGTATGGTAAGGAGAAACAGAATCTCTTGAACAACACCTTGCGTAGGCTTGCTGAAGAGGTCGACCGCGCTACCGTTATCACCAAGGAAAAGGTTGATACTTCCAAGATTGGATTTGGCACCAAAGTGGTTATGATGGACAATCTCAACGCCGAAGAAGTTGAGTTCTCCATAATGGGACCTTGGGAATCTAACCCCAATGAGAATATTATCAACCTCCTGGCACCATTTGGTAGGGCTTTGCTCAACCATGAGGTTGGGGAACGTTTCACTTTTACCCTCAACGAACAGAACTATGACTTTACGGTCAATTCGATTTCGGTTGTAGACTTCTAAAAACACAGAGCCCTTGGCAATATAATTGCTGAGGGCTCTTGCTCTCTATGGTAGTATAGGTTCATGCAGGAAAGATACACCATTGATGAGAACAATCTCTTGAACGAATATCCACGTCCACAGCTTGTTCGTGGTTCCTATGAAAATCTAAATGGTTGGTGGGATTTTGCAATCACCGATGATGACACCATCCCTCAATACTTTCCCCTTCGAATTCTTGTACCCTTCTCACCTGAAACCAACTATAGTGGGTTGAGACAACCTATTGCCCCAAATCAAAGACTTTGGTATCACCTTACAATAAGCTATGATGCTCTTTCTCCAAACAGACGATTGTTGCTCCATTTTGAGGCAGTCGATCATCATTGTATTGTGTTCTTGAATGGAGTAGAGGTTGGATGTCATGAAGGGGGTTACATCCCCTTCTCTTTTGATATCACTCATGTGGTGAAGAGAGAGAATGGCCTATTGGTCAAGGTAATTGATCCGGGAGACACTGAACCCATTATCAGAGGGAAGCAGGCTTCCAAAGCACAGGGAATATACTATCAAGGACAAAGCGGTATTCACCAGAGTGTTTGGTTTGAGGAAGTCCCTCGGTTTTTTATTGAGAAACTCATCATCACCCCTGATATTGCCCAACACTGTTGGTATGTCCAAGTCATTCCCAATGAAGGTGTTCATGCGGTAACCATCAACTATGGGGATGGGAAGAAACAATGCAAAGGAATGAGTAACCAGCGACTCTGTTGTCAGGTTGAGGAAGTACACCCTTGGAGTCCTGAAGATCCGTATCTCTACCCTATCATGGTAACCATGGGCTGCGATACCATAGCGAGCTATGTAGGATTACGTAGCTTTGCTGTACAGGATGGAAGATTGATTCTGAACGGCAAGCCCTATTATCATCATGGGATTCTGGACCAAGGGTATTGGCCACAAAGCTTGTATACGGCACCGAGTGACCAAGCAATTATTGACGATCTGGTCATGGTGAAGAAATTGGGTTTCAATATGGTGAGGAAGCATGCGAAGGTAGAGAGCCGAAGATGGTACTACCACTGTGACCGGCTGGGGTTGTTGGTCTGGCAGGATATGGTAAGCGGTGGTAGACCACCGTTTCAGCCAATCATGTCTGCACCTCTCTTTGTACCCTTCTTCACCGTAAAGGACCATCACTATCGGCTGTTGGGTAGTCAGGATGCAGTATACAGGGAAATGTTCATTGCTGAACTGACACAAATGATAGAAACACTCTACAACAGTGTTAGTATTGCCATGTGGGTAATCTTCAATGAAGGCTGGGGACAGTTTGATGCTGAAAAAATGATTTCCTTGGTAAAATCACTTGATTCAAGTAGGACCATTGATTGTACAAGTGGATGGTATGATCAAGGTGTTGGTGATTTTTCTTCCCGCCACGTGTATTTCAAACGGTTCCGCTATCAACCAGACAGACTGGGGCGTGCGGTACTGCTTTCTGAATTTGGAGGGTACCTCTATAGAGTAGAGGGACATGATGTTGAAGAAGAAAAGCTTTTTGGATACAAACAATTGACAGATCGTTCAGCTTTTAATAATGCATTCTTCCGTTTGTATGAAGAAGAAGTGTATCCAGCAAAACTGAAAGGACTGGCAGCCTCCGTATATACCCAGTTGACAGATGTACAACAGGAACTCAATGGGTTGGTAACTTTTGATAGAATGGTGGTGAAATTGGATGAAGTAGTAGCTTTACAAGTTGCTGCCCTGCTTCTTGGAACGGAAGAGGTTGAGTAGTTCTACCTTGAACAGTGCATAGGAGAGCAACCATACCACTAGAGAACCAAGAGCAACCAGGCAAAGCATGAAAAAGTTTTTCATGGTAGAACCAGATTGGTACCAGGTCAGGTTGAGTGAGGCATAGAACAGGCAGTAGAGAAGAATGGGTATGTTTGCGATTACTATTCGCAGCAATCCTCGTTTCAGCTGTTTATCCTTCAGTGGATTGTACAGATCACTGAGTTTAAAGGCCAAGAATCCGAGCAGTACAACATAACTTATTCCGTTGGCAAGCGGCAGTGAAATAATGCCCCACCCCAACGAGATGAAAATCCACATCAGGAGGATGTCCACGATATTCTGTACAAATGTAATTTTTGTCATCAAGGCATAGCGGTTTGCACTATACCCAAGACGTAGCAGCATTGCATACCAACTAGTGGTTACCATGAAAAGCAGGAATGGGCGAAGAGCCAATGCAGTCAATTGTGCATCAGCAAGAGTATAATTTCCGGTCTGCAGTACCACACTGACACTTTCTTTACTGAGAAAGAATAAAATGATACCACTAGGAAGCAGCAGACTGGTCAGTTGTACAATACTTGAACGGGTATGTTTATGTATTTCCTGTGACTGCCCCAGTGCAAAGGCACGACTTAACAGGGGAAGGCTTACAGCACTGATGGCATTGAAGAATACCCCGTATGGTGTCTGATAAAAAATGGTTGCATTTGCGAATGCTGTTATACTTCCTTCGCTCAAGGTGGACGCAAAATGATACGTAACCAATTGTGTGATCACCTGCATTCCCATCCCGAGGACAACCAATGACCATGCACCTATAACTGGTTTAAGAGGGGTATCGGCCTGCTTGATTGCTGGTTTTAATCGGTACCCATAGCGTCTCAGCATAAGGTAGGAGTAGGAGCCTTGCAACAATCCTCCACCCAATGTGGCCCATGCCATACTCATTGCTCCAAGGTACGGAGTGAGATACTGTACCCCAAAAATTACAGAGAGTGAGAATAGCAGAGGTGAAAGATAGGCATGAAGGAAGTTGTGGTGGGATTGCAATACACCATTGAAAATGGCTCCCATGCTGATAGCTGCCAGGTAGATCATGAAGAAAGGAAGCAATTTGGCCCCCAAGGCAACCTGAGCACTGTCAAAGTCACTGATTAGAGAAATGAACTCTTCCCCAAAAAAATAAGAAAGGAGCACTAAGGGAACTAGTAGAATTGCCTGATACGTGCAGAGTAAGCTGAAAAGGCGGAATGATTGTTTCTTTTTTCCCAATCCCAGTAAACTCGAGAATGCGGGAATAAGCGCCGAGTTAACTGCACCTTCAGCAAAGAGTTTACGAAAGTTGTTGGGGATGTTGAACGTGAAGTTGATTACATCGGCTACGCCACTCGCACCAAAGATAGATGAGAGTACCCTAGCTTTTACAATACCCAACAGCCTGCTTGAAAAGGTGCAGAGCATAATGGCGAAACTGCTTTTGGCTGTCTTGCTACTTTGCGTAGAATCTTGCAAGGTATTCCCTTTTAAAAGAGGCAAATCGGTTTTCTCTAATGGCCAGACGGATGCGTTCCATTAGTCGGTAGAAGTAGGTTAGATTATGTTCTGTAGCCAACATGCCCCCGAGCATTTCTCCTGTCTTGATAAGATGATGCATATACGCACGGCTGTATTGTGTACAAGCCCTGCAGGTACAACCTTCTTCAAGCGGACCCTGATCGAACTTATAGATTGCTTTCTTGAGTGTGATGACTCCGTCATCAGTAAAGATGCCACCATTGCGTGCCATGCGGGTTGCAAGAACGCAATCAAACATATCAATACCATTTTCCACTGCTTCAAGGATGTAGTCTGGACTTCCAATCCCCATGACGTACCTGGGTTTTTCCTTGGTGACCAATTCGGCGGTATATCCAAGGAACTGGGAGAATTGCTCCCTGCTCTCGCCTACCGAGAGTCCACCGATAGCGATACCAGGGAAATCCATTTCATTGAAAAACTCAGCACTCTGCTTACGAAGGTCTTCATAGAAGTTGCCCTGGACGATACCAAACAAATTACCTTTAAACTCATCACCCAGATGCTGACGATGCTCAATAGCTCGTTTTGCCCATGCATGGGTAATGTGCATTGCCTCTGTGGCAGCACGATGGTTGATGTCAGGGGGAGTACATACATCAAGGCACATGGCAATGTCACTTCCAATCACTTTTTGGGTATCTACTACATTCTCAGGGGTGAAAATATGTTTTGAGCCGTCAATATGGCTTTGGAAGGTTACCCCCTTTTCCCCTATTTTTCGAAGACCGGAGAGGCTGAACACTTGAAAACCACCACTATCGGTAAGCAGATTTCCATCCCAGTGTGAGAAATTATGCAATCCTCCAAACTGGGAGAGCACCTCAAGTCCGGGTTTGAGATACAGATGGTAGGTATTACCAAGGATAAGTTTATATCCAATTTTTTTTACATCCTCGTGGAACATTGCTTTTACAGTTCCCTTGGTGCCAACTGGCATGAATACAGGTGTTTCCACTTCCCCGTGTTCAAGTGAAAGGATACCGAGACGAGCATTGCTGTTGGTGTCCTGATGGATTGTTCGAAATATTGCCATACTATTCCCCTAACGTACTACGGCTCTTTCTGCCAGTGCTATGCATACTATCACAATCATTGGGATTGCCATACCCCAAATTGGAGCGATAACCCCCTGTTTTGCCATGATAATGGTAACCATTTGTACCACGAAGTATATCACGGCAATAGCGAGGCTGGTGATGATGCTGAACAAGAGTACATTCTTCTTGTACCGATAACTGATGGTGCATGCTATGAACAATAGGATGAAAGGATTGAGGTGATCAAGCAAACGTTTAGTGAAATCTGTGGCGAGTTCAGGATATCGAGAAGGATCAAGCACTTCCATTCGCCTCAGGTAATCGATTGCTGTACCGAGTTCCATGGTGGTAATGTCATTACTTAGGTTCCTGAAGTAGGATGGAGCGAGCGTGAATTCATCCAATCGCAATTCCTGTACTTCCTTGGACTCGACTACCAAGCCGTCTGCATCTATTTTCTGGAAACGTACCTTTTCCATTCTCCAATCTTCACTGTCGTTTTCCCAGAAGGCCCATGCGGAGTCAACCCGTCCTTGCATTGCCCCTTTTTCATCAAGCAGGACCAAGAGTACTTGGGCTAGTCGTTTTTGATCATCACTGTACTGTTTTGCATGCACTACATACCCTCCATCAGGATCCCGCAAGGTAATGTTTCTGTTGTCATAGGTACTGCGTAATCCGAAGAGTTCGTCTTGTTTTATTTCACGAGTTCTCTGTGCCGGGATGAATATATATTCTCCCAACCCAAACTCCAGTAAACTGAACAATATTCCCACTACCAGGATGGGGGTGACGATGCGACGATAACTTAATCCACTTCCCAATAGGCAGATATATTCATTATTTGCCTGCAATTGGGAGAGAAAGAATGTAGCAGAAAACAGCAGAGAGGGGCCAAGAGTAAAAAGTACGGCCTGGGGGGTATACAACAAGGTTAAACTCAGTATAGTGAGGGGTTTTACCTCGTTTGTGAGATAGGCATCAAGGTTGCTGAATAAGTCGACACTGAGCAACATCAACGTACACAATACCAGTGAGATCAGCGCAACGATGGTAACGGAACGTGCGACATACTGGTCATGTAACTTCATAAACGCCTCGCAAAAAGCATAATCAAGATACCGCTTAAGAACATCAGGACGTTGGGTATCCATATAAGTAACCCTGGATTGAAAGAAAACTTGAAAATCTGCATTTGCGAAAAGAACAGTAGATACCAATAGAGTACCGCAACCAGCATGGACATTCCAAATCCAATGAGCCGACCGTGTCTAACTTTGAAGAATGAAAGTGAAAAAGTTAGAAACACCAACATGAAACAAGCAGCACTGAGTGCAAATTTCTTATGGAGTTCTGCTCGATAATATTGGTAGTAGAAGTTGATCGGTGTTTTTTCTTCTAGCTGCCTAACCTCTTGTTCTGCATTTTCCATCCGCTCAGGAGAAACCGTTTCCTGTTGGGTCAGTGTAGCAAGGTGCAACCTTGCTTTCTGGAGTTTTTCTTCATGTCTTGCCTTTTCTTCTTCTAGGGCTGAACGATGTATTGCAATATTTTCCTGAAGCTCTTTTACAGATAACTGGGATGGAAGGGCTGAGGCTAGACTGGCAATTTGTCCTGAGAAATTGAGGAAAAACCTTGCACTGTCTGCCTTTGAGAGTGCCCACTGGCCACTAGCATCATTTCTGAGCATTAAGGGATCTTCCAGATTCAGTTGGTAGATGAATGCATTAAGATCATAAAGGGTTACCTCTGCTGTAGGGGCACTAAGAATCTGACCACTACGATCGTTGGAAGTTTCAAACAATACGATATCGTGTACTGTAGTTCCTACTACTTCTTTGTTAACCAATACCTTGTTTCCTATCGTGTTCGTGGAGTTGCTGGCAAGTTCCAAGGTAGGGAGTTCTCTCATGA
The DNA here is from genome assembly GCA_018399495.1 of Sphaerochaeta sp. Lineage (GTDB taxonomy): Bacteria > Spirochaetota > Spirochaetia > Sphaerochaetales > Sphaerochaetaceae > Sphaerochaeta. The sequence goes on along the minus strand of JAGYOG010000001.1, from coordinate 27,356 downwards.
GTCCGCTATACAGTTCACGGTATTTCTTTGTACTCCAAGGAAGTGCATTGTCGGCGGTCAAGAAGGTCATGAATGAAAAGACAAGTGAAATCAGAATGATGGGGAGAAATACATGTTTGAGGGATATTCCACTGCTACGGATTGCAAGAATTTCATTGTTCCCTGATAGGTCCCCGATTACCATGCTTGAGGCTGTAAGGCTGGAAAACGGAAAGGTATAGAGTAAAAATTGTGGGATGGAGAGCAATACAAGTTGGAGTACTGAAAGATAATCTACCTGTTTGAGAAGGATTCGTTGTGCGATAAGAAGGATCTGGTTTATGAAAAAGATGAAAAAGAAAAAAAAGAACGCCACAATAAAGGAAAGGAGGTACTCCCTTCCTATGTGGCGATATACTAAATTGAATCGTGCACCTTGCTTCAACGTTATACTCCCGTTGAACCAAAGCCTCCACTTCCGCGTTCTGTAGCGTCAAGCTCCATAGTCGGCAAAAAGGAAGCTTGTTCACACCGTGCGATAACCATCTGGGCTATACGGTCTCCTGAATGGATGAGGACGTCCACTTTCCCATGATTGATCAAAAGCACAGCCACTTCACCACGATAATCACTATCTATGGTTCCAGGACTGTTGAGAACGGTAATCCCATGGTTGGCAGCAAGTCCACTTCTTGGTCTGACCTGTGCCTCGTATCCAGGAGGAACCTGAATGCTTATCCCGGTAGGAATCTTAGCATAGGAACCTGCCTTCAGGAGAATATCCTCCTCCAGGCAGGCAGAAAGATCAGCACCAGCACTTCTCTCCGTTCCGTAGCTGGGAAGGAGAGCGTGCTCATTGAGTTTTTTGACCTGTACCGGAATTGAATGGCTCTCCATATTATTTGGCATTGCCTTCAATCGCATCAATGTAACTCAGGTTCAAACGTCCCTGACGGTCGATTTCGATGAGCTTCACCGGTACGGCTTGCCCAACTGAAAGTACATCTTCAACGTTCTGGACACGAGTCTTTGCAAGCTTGGAGATATGGCAGAGCCCTTCCTTTCCTGGCAGAATTTCAATGAAGGCGCCGAAGTCCATGATACGCTTCACAGTACCCTGGTAGATTCTTCCTACTTCAGGTTCCTCAACGATGGATTGGACCAATTCCTTGGCAAGTTTTGCTGCTGCAGCATTCTTGCCGAAGATAGTGATGGTTCCATCATCAGCGATATTAACCTCTGCTCCGCTTTGGCTGGCAATTGCCTTGATTGTTTTGCCACCGGTACCAATGACAGCCCCAATCTTTTCCTCGTCAACCTTCATGGTCAGAATCTTGGGAGCGTATTCGTTAATTTCCTCGCGAGGAGTCTTCAGGGTATCTTCCATGATATTCAGGATATGAATTCTACCCTTCTTAGCCTGTTCAAGTGCTTTCTTCATGATCTCAGGAGTTACTCCAGCGATTTTGATATCCATCTGGAATGCAGTGATACCTTCACGGGAACCGGTAACCTTAAAGTCCATGTCACCGAGATGGTCCTCTTCACCGAGAATGTCACTGAGTACCACATACTTTGAGTAGTCGGCTCCTTCAGTAATCAAACCCATGGCAATACCTGCAACAGGAGTCTTGATAGGAACACCAGCGTCCATCAATGAGAGACAACCACCACAGACAGAAGCCATGGATGATGAGCCATTGGATTCCATGATCTCACTGACAATTCTAATGGTATACGGGAATACCTCCTTGGGTGGGATGATAGTTTCCAATGCTCTCTGGGCTAGGTGACCATGTCCAATTTCTCTTCTTCCGGTGGAAAGTCTTCCGGTCTCACCAACACTGTACGGAGGGAAGTTGTAATGCAACATAAATGAACTGAAGGATTTTTCGCCATCAATTGTATCAAACATCTGCTCATCACTTGCTGTACCAAGGGTGGTAACTGCCAAGCTCTGCGTCTCACCGCGGGTGAAGAGTGCAGAACCATGGGTTCTGGGCAACAATCCAACCTCACAGGTAATCGGGCGAATCTCATCTACCTTTCTGCCGTCTGTACGAACACCTTCGTTGAGAATTGAGGAACGAAGAATCTCATATTCAAGATCTTCGAAAAGACCGCCGAGCTGGTCTGCGCGGGCTTCATCTTCAGCAATCAGGTCGGCAAACTTTTCTTTTACCTGTTCATGCACTTCAGCGAGTGCTGCATAACGCTCCATCTTGCCTTTGACAAAAGAAGCTTCCTTGATGAGGGGATATGCAAAATTTTTCACAGGATCAAGCCAGGAAAAATCAACGGTGCTTTCGATGATGGGGAGCTTCTCTTTACCCGCAAGTTCGCGCAACTCAAGCTGTGCATCACAGAGCTTGGTAATGAATGGCTGAGCAGTTGCGATAGCTTCAAGCATCAGTTCTTCACTTACCTCTTTTGCACCACCTTCAACCATGGTAATCCCGTCACGGGTACCAGCTACAACTATATCGAGCTCACTTTTTTCAATTTCACTGAACGTAGGGTTGACAATATACTTGCCATCCAAGCGTGAGATACGAACGGCAGCAATGGGGCCACCAAATGGGATATCACTGATGGTGACAGCTGCACTGGCTGCGTTCATGGCAATGATATCAGGGGTATTGTTCATATCGGAAGAAATAGCAGTGGGAACAATTTGAATTTCCCTTCCAAAGGCTTTGTTGAACAAGGGACGCATTGGACGATCAATCAAACGGCTGACAAGAATCTCCTTGTCTTTGGGGCGCGCCTCCCTCTTGAGGAATCCCCCGGGGATTTTTCCGGCTGCATAGTATTTTTCATTATACTCAACACTGAGTGGTACATAATCCAAGGCTTCATTAGGTTGTTTGCCACAGCAGACCGTTGCGATTACTCCACTTCCTTCATAATGGGCATAGACGGAGCCATTGGCTTGTTTGGCAATTTTTCCGGTTTCAAAAACCAGATCGGAATTACCTATCCGAACAGATACTTTCTTAACTTCCATTTTCTTTTCCTTTCTTCGTTCTTTTGTTCTTCTTTACTATATCATATAAATAGCTCCAACAGCCTGAAAAGCCATCGGAGCCATCCACACAAAATTACAGTGAAAACACCACCGTTATTTTCTAATACCGAGGTCGGCAATCAGCGCACGGTAAGCATTGATGTCATTGTTGCGCAAATACTTCAAAAGCCTTCTACGTTGACCGACCATCTGCAATAAACCTCTGGTTCCGGCATGATCCTTAGGATTTGCCTTGAAGTGAATCTGAAGGTCGTTGATTCTAGCGGTCAGTAAGGCAATCTGTGCCTGTGTTGATCCGGTGTTTTTCTCATCACCACCATACTTTGCAATGATTTCTTGTTTCTGTTCTTTCGAGATCATGAACTACTCCCCTTAGCTATTAGGCTAAGTCTTTTTGTACGTAACAGCTTTACATCCCACATTCCATCTTTTGGGAGAATCAAAAGGTATTCATCCCCAATGATTGTTTTCACTGGAACCTTTGTATCATCCGAAAGCGTAAGGTAGGCCTCATACACACCAGCCAATGGCAACAGTTGTATGAAGGAAGCCGTGCGGTACAGCAGTCCGCGTTCAGTAAATTTGGAGGGGTGAGCAACCAAATCCAACTCATACGGTCTGCCGAGCATACTTTGAACTTCTTTCAAAGCGCCCCTAAGAAGTTTTTTACGCACCAAGGTACTTGAAACTACCTCACTCTTGTCTGTTTTGACAAAAGAAGGAACTTCCACAATTGCCCCTGGTGACAATTGGTTCAGATGTTCCTGCAGCTGAACAGGTCCGGCATTTGACGCCGGGGCACCGCAGCGGAAATCTTTTCCAACAACCATCGCTTTGACTTGGCAAAAAGCACAAACCAAAGATAGGAACTCCTCAGCTGTGAGTTTACTGAAATCAGAGGAAAAGTCAATGACTACCATATGGTTAACACCAAGATTGGCAAGGATTTCCTGCATTTGACCCTCTGTGGTGAGCTTGGAATGGTAGGGTTGGCTTTTTGTAGCCATCTTAGGGTTTCTATCAAATGTGATTACCATGCTCTCCCATCCCTTCTCTTTTGCAAGAACGAGGGTACGGTTCAAAATGGTTAAGTGTCCAAGGTGGAGACCATCGAATACACCGATGGATACTACCATGGGTACTTGCCAAAGAATCGGGTGAGCAGAAAGATGCATGAAATCATACCGTTTCATACTGTTTTCCCCCTGTATATGGGTGTATTTGAGCAATTAAACGCTTTTCCTGAAGGCTGGACACTGCCCTTAAAACACCGTCCTTACTGTATAGTGCACCATACAATGCATCCTTTCCTTCCTTGATGCAAGTAACCGTATGAGGATAGGACCCATTGGCTACTCGAAACAACTCGGTATCAGGAATCTCAAACACACTGACTGCTTCCAAACGTTTTAAATATACATCAGTATACTGCATGGAAGATACAAGTTCTTCTGTCTTTTTTGCATCAACTGATTCATCCAAGGAGAACGGCCCAATGCTGGTACGAACCAAAGCGGTGAGATAAGCCCTGCTTTCACAGGCTTTTCCCAAATCCCTGGCAATACTTCGGATATAGGTACCTTTAGAGACATGGATATCTGCAATAAGTACACCATCTTGATAGCTGATTGGAGTGAAAGCATAGATTGTAATGGGACGTTTCGGTATGACAACCTGCTTCCCCTGCCTAGCGAGCTTACTTGCCCGTTTGCCATTGATATGCAATGCACTATAGGCAGGAGGTTCCTGTTTTCCTTCTCCAACGAAAGAGGGAATGGTTTGTAAGATGGTTTGGTATGAGGGAATGGAAGATTCTGCAATCACCTCCCCTTCCGGATCAAGGGTATCGGTTTCTATTCCAAATTGAATATGTGCCCGATATTGTTTATCCATCTGGGAAAACAGAAGATTCAACTTGGTCATGCTTCCGGTCAAGACAATCAAAAGTCCCTCTGCAAACTTATCAAGCGTACCAGCATGCCCTACTTTTGGGTCTATGGTACGCTTGATAACGTTCAGACTGGAAAAACTGGTCAGTCCTCCCTTCTTGTTGATGAGGAGAATACTAGCGTTCTTTCCCATCTTCTACCAATGAATCGATCAAGGCATTGATCTTTTGTCCTTCTTTCAGAGAGATGTCTGCCTTAAATCTGAGCACAGGTGTATTCCGGGTTTTCAGGAATGCCCCTACGCGCTTCTGGATGAATCCACTGGCCTTTTGCAACCCTGCTACACTCGCCTCAAGGCTCTTGTCATCAAGAACCGATGAGATGTAAACCGTTGCATAGGCATTATCCTGGGAGAGCTCAACTTTGCTTACTGAGCAAAGCGTGCTTACCAGAGGATTTTTGACCTCCCCTTTGACGATCAGCATGCTGATCGCCTCAGAGAGTTTAGCTTCTATCCTTTTCTGACTATATTCACTCATGGTTATTTTTCACTTTTTGTTTCCAACTTACGAGCGATTTCCTCAGTCTCAATGACCTCTAGGATATCACCAACACGCAAGTCGTTGAAATTTTCAAGTCCAATACCACATTCAAAACCTTCAGCGACTTCCTTCGCATCATCTTTGAATCGCTTCAAGCTCGTAATCTTGACTTTATTAGCAGTGAGCTGGAGGTCTTCACGGAAGACCCTTGCAAAGGCATTTCTCTTGACCTTTCCACTGGTAACCATACAACCGGCAATCGTTCCAGTTCTGGGTACCTTGAAGGTATCACGGACTTCAACAGTTCCGATTTCAACCTCACGTACCTCAGGGCTGAGCATGCCTTCCATAGCACTTCTGATATCATCTACTACATCATAAATGATATTGTATTTGCGGATTTCGATCTTCTCTTGGTCTGCGAGTACCTGGGCTCTGGGAGTCGGGCGTACATTAAACCCGATAACCAAGGCTGCAGAAGCACTGGCCAAGGTGACATCACTCTCGATGATTGCACCGGCACTTGCACGGATGACATTGAGATGGATCTCATCATTGGAGAGTTTTTGCAGAGCTCCCTGTAAGGCTTCAACAGAACCCTGTACATCACCCTTGATGATGACATTGAACTCTTGAATTGTACCTTCCTTGATTTTTGAGTAGAGATTATCCAAGGTAACCTTCTTCACATTACGGCTATCCCCAATTCTCTCAAGCTCCTGACGCTTGTTACCAACCTGACGAGCCTGCCTTTCATCCTCAGTGACCTGGAACGGATCGCCTGCCCCCGGAATATCAGAGAGACCGATGATCTCAACAGGAGTGGAAGGACCTGCCTCCTCAATCTTGTTTCCTTTGTCATCAAACATGGCTCTTACGCGGCCTGGATAAATTCCGGCTACATAATGATCACCTTGTCGTAAGGTTCCTCGTTCAATCAAAATGGAGGCAACAATACCACGACCTTGGTCAATACGACTTTCAATAATCTTTCCTTCAGCCCTGCAGCTGGCATTGACTTTTAATTCGAGCATTTCAGCTTCTAGAAGGATGGAATCAAGCAATTCATCGATACCAATATTCTTCAGTGCAGAAATCTCACAGAAAAGTGTCTGTCCACCCCAAGCTTCCGGCATCAAGCCAAGATCAGAAAGCTGTTGCATGACTCGCTCAGGTTTTGCCTCAGGCAAATCACACTTGTTGATTGCTACAATGATAGGAACATTAGCTGCTCGAGCGTGGTCGATAGCTTCCCGTGTTTGTGGCATGACACCATCATTGGCAGCAACCACCAAGATTACGATGTCAGTAACCTGTGCTCCTCGAGCACGCATCATAGAGAATGCTGCGTGACCTGGAGTATCAAGGAAGACAACTTCACCCTTTTCAGGGAGATTCACCTTGTAGGCACCAATATGCTGGGTGATTCCACCGTACTCACCTTCGGCTACCTTGGTAGAACGAATAGCATCGAGCAACTTAGTCTTACCATGGTCAACGTGACCCATGACGGTAACAATCGGTGCACGATCAATCAGGTCTTCATCTTTGTCTGGTTCACTAACTATCAATGTTTCATCATAGAGCGAGACTAGATTCACCTTACAGTTGTACTCACTACAGATGATTTCTGCTGTATCGTGGTCAATCTGCTGATTGATGGTAACCATCATACCCATCTTGAGAAGTTTTGCTATGATCTCTCCTGCTTTCAAATTCATCTTCTTAGCGAGGTCACTTATAGTGATGACCTCCATCATATCAATGGACTTGGGTACAGCGGCAAGCTTGGCTGCTGCCTGTTGCTTACGTTTCTGAATCTGAAACTCTTTCTCTTCTTCAGCGTTACGCTTTTTATAGTTAGCGTTGTTTTTCTTTTTAAAACTTTTCTTGTTGGTCCGCTGATTTATGGGAGCCATATCCTGCATGGGAGGTTTGTTTCCACCTTGAGGCCCACGAAACGGAGTCCGGGGACCTCCAGGTCCTCTGAATCCACCACTACTGTTGGAATGGAGCTCCACCTCGGGGACCGTTGGGATTTGGTCTGTATCCACCTGGTCTGGCAGGTCCACGATTGTCTTGCCCCTGATATCCACCGTTTGTATCCACCTGGTCTTGCAGGACCGCGGGTATCTTGACCTTGGTATCCACCTGGTCTAGCGGGCCCACGGTTAGCTTGGCCCTGATATCCAGTGCCTGCAGGTCTTGCAGGGCCACGGGTGTCCTGACCTTGATACCCACTCCTATTATTATTGGAGCGGTATTGAGGTCTGGTTCCCGGAGCTGGACGTCCACCAACCATACCAGCTACGCGAGGACCGGTACTGGGTACCGGACTCTCTTTAGAAGAGGTGCCTCCAGTGTTCTTGTCCTGCAACTCTTTGTGATCCTTAACCGTCAGTCCCTGGTTGGGAACTGGTGGCAGATTGGTCGGTCTGATGACGACTGGACCGTTATGCAAGGGAGAAGCTGATAAGGTGTCTGAGGCAGTATGGCGATGGGCTTTTCGTACCACACTACTCTTATGGCCTCCAGAAGATGTTTTCTTCTTCTCAATTACTTCCTTAGTGCCTTCGTCCTTGGAGGTTTTATCCTCTTGCTTCTCATTCTCAGGCTTTGTAGCATCCTTGCGAGCTTGGGGCTTCACCACGACTACCTTTTTCTTTACCACTACCACACGACGTTTTTCGGGGGCTTTAGGTTTAGATTCAGGTTCAGTGACGGGACTCTTCTGCTCTTTGTTGTGTTCCACTGGATTCACAACATGTTTGATCAACGTTGCTTTTGGCTTGTTATTCTCTTCCGACATTATTTCCTCTATAATTTACTCTACCTCAAATACCAGACCTGTACCACAGTTTGGGCACACACTCATGTCCTCTGTGATGGGGGAACCACAATTGGGACAGACATACTCAGTCTCAGTTTCCTCTTCATCCTCAACGATATCAACGTACTCATTGATGGTATCCTTGATTGCAATAATCTCTTCCTCGCTTAAATCACTGAAGCTTGCTAGATCCTCTTCACTGAGATTGATGAATTCTTCAACACTATACACATCGTGGAAATGAAGTTTCTTCAGCAATATCTCATCCAAAGGAAGTTCAGAGAGAGCAATCTCATCCTCATCAACGAAATCATCTGCGGAAGCAATTTCACCTTCCTGTACTACCGGCATTTCTTCATCATTCTGGGCAACGAGTTCTTCGTTATAATACTCCTGCTCATCCATGAAAATACTCTCAACCCTGGAACGGGCTTCCTTGGCAATATCCATCTCATCAAATTGAGATTGTGTCTTCACATCAATCATCCAGTCAACCAGCTTGTTTGCCAAACGAACATTCAAGCCTTGCTTTCCAATAGCCAATGAGAGTTGGCTGTCATCTACAATAGCAACTGCATGATAGATATTCTTGTCAAGAACCACTACATCCTTTACCTGCGCTGGTGAGAGCGCATTGTGGATATAATTGATTGGGTTGGAATCGTAACGAAGAATATCAATCTTCTCACCCTCTATTTCGCTCATGATAGTCTGAATTCGATTTCCCTTCAACCCAACACAGGCTCCGACAGGGTCGATATCATCATTACGTGATGCTACAGCAACCTTTGTACGATATCCTGCTTCACGAACAATCTTGATTATGTCAATCTGGTTCTGTGCAATTTCCGGTACTTCAACTTCGAAAAGCTTACGAATCAATTCACTGCTTGTTCTGGAGAGGATGACCCGCACACCGCGCTCAGCTTTCTCTACACTCTCTACATAGCACTTGATCTTGTCATTGCTCTGGTAGCTTTCTCTGCTGGATTGGTTTCTCCTGGGCAAAAGTCCTTCGGTACTACCGATATCGACATAGATGTCACCAGTGGGAGCTTGTCTTCGGTAGTAACCGATAATCAGCTGACCTTCTTTTGTCTTGAATTCACTGTACAGCGTATCCTTTTGAATATCACGAAAGCTCTGATGGGCACGTTGTTTTGCACTCTGTACACTGATTCGGTCGAATTCCTTGAAATCAACAGGGATAAGCAACTCGTCGCCAATCTCACATTCTTCATGGATTTCTTTTGCCTCACTGAGAGGAATTTCTGTTACCTCATTATACCATTCATCATCATCAACAATCTGGCGTCTGCTTGCGAGCTCTACGCTGGTATAATCTTCACTGAACTCTATGACGGCATTCTCATCGGTACCGAATTTTCGTTTGTATGCTGCGCGAAGTATGTCCTCAATGGTGCTGATTACCAGCTCCTCGGAAATGTTTTTTTCCGCTACCATACTTCTAATAGCGTCACCAATTTCAGTTGCCATGTGAATTGTCCTCCCATCTATAGTCGAGTTTAGCTTTTTGGATAGCAACCAACTCCACAACCATTGTTTCAATCATTTCTTTATCATCCTCAATGAATACATCGTCAAGCGTAAGGAATTGGTCATTACATGCTTTAATGATGCCACTTACCCATGCCGTCTTGCTTGTATCATAAACCCGTAAGCGCTTGCCAGTAAACAAGCTGAACTCATAGATATCCTTAATTGTACGTTGTAGTCCTGGGGTGGTTACTTCAAGCTGAAGATCACGTTCTCCCAATATCAGTTCCATGCGTGGATATACCAAGCGGTACACCTTTGCACAGTGGTCGACATTTACTTCTTCATTTTTCACCATGATCACAATGGTAACCAGGACGTTTGCACCACGGTCAATCTCGTTGATGTCCACCAACGTTATTCCCATCGCGCTCAGCAGAGGTTCGTATTCACGAAACAAAGCCGTTTCTTCTATTCCTTTCTGTATCATACTGCTCCTGAAAAAAATTCATAAAAAAGGGATACGCCTGTTGGCGATCCCCAATAAACAATTAAACCTTTGAAAATAATACCGATTAGTCGTATCTTTGTCAACGCTGTATACATTACTACGCATTAGTTAGTACTACAATGGCTGTTTCACAGTTAAAATGTAATTTAAGCAGTTCTTTTGCTTGATGGAAAGTGCTTCCCGTTGTGGAAACATCGTCAATAAGTACAGCAGTGTACCCGGCAGCAATCAATTGCTGGAATTGTTTCCTTGCTCTTTTTGAATTGGTTAGCTGTAATGTTTGCCCGTGGAATCGTTGTTCTTTGGAGAGTAACTTATATTGTTTCCCCTTACGCTTGGCAAAAAGGGGAAGGTATAGGTAGCCTTCTTTTCTAGCAAGATAGGAAGTGATGACTATCATTTGGTCAAAACCCCTTCTCTTGTATCCCTCCCTTGAACAGGGAATGGGAAGAAGAAGTGGAGAATCAATCGATGCGAGGAGTGGCAAGTACAAACCAGCCAGCAACGGGGTAAGAGAACGCTCACCCCCGAATTTGTATCTCCTGATTAAGGACGCAAGTGTTTTCCCATACGGTCCGTAGGAGAGCTTCCCCTCGCTGCAGAAAGGACACGCATAGGAAGTATCAAGAACTGGGTTTCCACAGACTGGACAGCGATGCTTGAAAAGAAACCCATATCCTGCTTCTCTGATTGTTCCTGCACAGGATGGACAGAGTGTTGCATCAGAAAGTCTTTTACACATACGGCACCACATACTGTTAAAGAAGGGAATATGGTTACTTTGCTTGCAACGTGTCCTGTAATTCTTTCAGCAACAAGAGAGCATCCAAGGGAGATGACTGGTCAATGTTGAACGATTCAAGTGCATCGATGACTTCACTTTCCTTTGCATCAAGGTCACTGAAAGAAGGCTCATCTTGGTTTGCTGCTGAGCTGAACAAATCAGGCTGCATTGCGGCAAGATCATACTCAGCAAAGTGTTGTTTCTGGAATTGTCGGGCTTGCTTGATGACATCACGCCCAACCCCTGCCATTCTTGCAACGTTCAATCCGTAGGAGCTGTTGGCTATTCCCTCAATGACACGTCTAAGGAACTTCACTTCCCCACCCTGTTCACTGACCTGCAACGTCAAGAGTTGGATGGCACTGGTATCTATCCTAGCAAGTTCATGGTAATGGGTTGCAAACAATGTTTTGCAGTCCATGGACAGGAGCTTCTGCATCATGGCATAGGCGATGGACATACCATCCTGGGTACTGGTACCTCTTCCCAGTTCATCAACGATAACCAGTGAATGTCTTGTTGCAGTTTTGAGAATATGGGCTGCTTCCTGCATCTCCACAAGAAAGCTGGATTCACCACGTGCCAAATTATCACTAGCGCCTACCCTGCAGTAGAGGCGATCGACCACACCTATTCTAGCCTTGGTTGCAGGAACGAAGCTTCCAATTTGTGCAAGCACCACGATCAAGGCACTCTGTCTGAGGAAAGTCGACTTACCTGCCATATTTGGTCCCGTAATCAAACAGAATCGTTTACCGGCACTCTTGATTGTAAGATCATTGGCTATAAATGCTCCTGGGCCAAGATGTTGTTCAACCACTGGGTGTCTTGCTCCTTCTAGGATAAGAACATCCTCATCGGTAAAACTCGGTTTGGTATATTGGTGGGTAATTGCTGTGCTTGCAAAGCTCTGTAAACAGTCCAAGTCACTGAGAAAACCACTGATGGAGAGCAATATCTGTTGCACTTCCTTGGTCTTGGAGACCAAGGATTCATAGACTGCTTTTTCCCGTTCTTCAGCCAAGGCAGCACTCTCCAGGATCTGTTGCTCCAGTTTGATAAGTTCATCGCTGGTGAATCGTTCAGCATTTACCAGCGTTTGTTTTCGGTAGAAAGTAGTGGGAACCTTTGCCGCATGTGTTTTGGTAACTTCTAAATAGTGGCCAAGAATCTTGTTGGAAGAGAGTTTGATGGTAGGGATTCCGGTCTCTTCCTTTATTTGCTTCAGATAAGAATCCAGCAATTCCTTTCCCCCTGACTTGGTTCTTCTCAGGGCATCCAGTTGTGCATCAAATCCTTTGAGAATGACTTTCCCTTCCTCAAAAGGACCCTGCCACTGGTCATTGATAGCTTCCTGAATTTCGGCAGCAAGTTGGAGCAACGTTTGGAGTTGCATCTTTTCCAATTGGTTTGGAAGTAGATCTTGGTATCGCTCATCAACCAGTTGAAAAAAGGCTGAGATGGTCTGTGCAATTCCTGTCAAATCCCTTGGTACTTGCCTGTCCATGGCGATACGGCTGGTGAGTCGCTGGATGTCCAACACCTGTTTCAAGATTGACCGTACTCTACTGAGCTCTTCACGGTCTATGGCAAGCATTTCGACCCATCTTTGACGTTCAAGGATTTGCTTGACATCACTAAGGGCACGAGTGATCCAATTCTTCAACTGACGGGTACCCATACTGGTAAGGGTTGCATTGATTGCTGAGAAAAGCGTGAATTTCTCGCTCCCGTCGCTGGTATTGCTCACCAGTTCCAGACTTTTTCGACTTGCTTCATCGATATGTAGAAACTGTGTTTCTTCGACTACTGTATAGGAATCAATCTGGTTCAGGCTTGTTCTAGCCGTTTCCCGCAAGTACCAGAGTAGTGCACCCGCACTGGAGATGCGGTGGTCTTTCTCCTCTAAAGAAAAGGCTTTCAGGGTCGTGCTACCCACATGGTTGCAGAGCAAAGTGTACCCATCAGCAATGGAAAACCTCCAGGGAGGAAGCTTGCTGACCATGGCTTGCTGAGCATCGAGGAGGCCCTGGTAGTCCTGATACAGAAAATAGTCATCCTCATTTACCAATATTTCCCTGGGACGAATTTGCTCCAGAACAGCCAAGAGTGATCCGTAATGATGATCTTTTTGTAGCGTTCTCAGGGAAAATTCACCTGTAGTGATATCTGCACAACTGACTGAGATACCTGGTTTTTGGAATGAGATACTCAACACATAACTTGACTGTTCCGCATCAAGGTAATCATCTTCAATAACCGTTGCAGGAGTGATGACCTGCACCACTTCACGTGTTGCTAACTTTTTCCCGCATTCCTGGTTGAGGCTGGTTTGTTCACAGATGGCAATCTTCTTGCCTGCCTCCAGCAGGCGTTTGATATAGGTCTTTGCCGCATGGTAGGGAATTCCGCACATAGGCTGACCATTGCGTTTAGTGAGGGTTAGGTTGAGGAGACGCGAGACTTCTCTTGCATCATCCTCAAACATTTCATAGAAATCACCAAGGCGGAAGAAGAGAACTTCCCCTTGGTGCTGCTCCTTGATTTGATGGTACTGTACCATCATTGGAGTCAATGTCTCTTTCGCACTCATACTCAATACAATGTCGTGGTGATTGCAAGTACCAGTTTCAAACCACTGTCATCACGGTTTCCCTTGAAGATGTTGCCTGAATCCCAGGCAAAGGTATTGTCAATAAAGCTTGCGTTTTTCACCAGATACAGTCCCAATGGGAATCCTGGTACCTTCAACTTTATACCCGCTCCCATGGAATAATACCAAGAAAGGGAAGAAGGCGAAATATTCTGTAGATCAGTACTGACCCCAGTTGCACTCCCATAGATTTCTGCAGAGAGTACGTTGTGTGCTAGTGGCCAGCTGATAGAAACCTGGTTGTCCCAAAGATATGCTTGGTCGAAGATGACGGAGAAACCACGACCGGTATTCATTCCATCGATATACAGCATTTCATAGCGGGTAGCACCTTGCTTTGCATCGTACCAATCCCATCCCTGTGTTTCTCCCGTATCAAATCTACTATTATAGTCATAGTACTGGGGTAGCATTGCACTGACAGTGGTGGTAGCACCCAGTACAACATTGGCATCCTTCTCTGCAAGTTCAAATGAGAAGAGTGTTACATAGCCACTTGCAGAAGATGATGTCTTGATATAGTTGGAGAGCCCGCCAAGAATACCTCCAGCGTAGGTGAAATTCTGGCTGAGGTAGTATCCCTTGCTGGTATTCTCAATACGGTCTCGACCATCCCAGGCAAAGGAGAGGTTGAGACGGTTACTGAACTTCCAACCATCACCATACAACTTGATCAGACGCTCAAACGGATCGTAGACCGCATGATTGTAGTCAGCATAGTTCAAACCAATGGATAATCCTCCACCAATTGTAAGGGCACCTGGGCGGAACATAAACGTATACCCGGTGTTGTAACCAAGGGAGATTCGGTAGTACAGGTAGCTCATCAATTCAGAGTTTACAGGAAGATCCTTGTCTGCTGCCAAATAGCTGAGATAGCTGTTATACCCTAGTGGATACGCATTATCCTCCAGTTGATCCACATCATGACCGGTATAGTATTCACTTCCCAGTCCACGTTGCAACGTATTCTCTTTTCTGCTTCTCTCGAAGTTGAAACTCAACCCATTCGACCAACGGTAATCCTTGAACCATCCATCAGTAAATGATATGGAAAAATTCTGGGTGTCTGGGCTTAAGTTGGTGGTAATTGAGAGATCCCGACCAGTACCACCCAGGTTTTTGTCGGACCATTGCAGGAACCCGGAAACAGGGAATCCATCAACATTCCCGCCAAAGGTAGCACCGAACTGGATATCCATCTGGTTCCCTTCGACTACTGTATATACAGGAATGACGGTTCCTTCCTCACTCCCATTGATTATGTCAAACTGGACATCGGTTACGATCAGGGTGTTGTAGATATTCTGTGCGCTTCGGATCAACGCTTCCTTGCTGAAAATATCCCCACGGCTGAAAGTCAACTCGCGTTCGAATACATACGGTTTTGTTTTTGTGAGCCCTTCAATACGGATATCCTCAACAATGGCCTGTTGATTTTCCTGGACGGTGAGAATGTATGAGATAACATTGTTCTCTTCATCACGTACCATGTCACTCGAGATTAGATTGAAAATATACCCATTGTTCCAGTACAGGTCGGTAACGGCCTCAATCTCCTTCTGAACACGGGAGATGTCAAGAATCGAACCTTCTTTCATGGAGATAAGGTTTTGGAACTGTTCATCACTGAACACTGAATTTCCTTCGACCTGGATGCCACCGAAGCGCCACTGCTCCCCTTCTTCAATCTGGTAGGTGACCCTCAGTCGTGTATATTCATCATCCTCTCTGCTGATATCGTCTGTCTTTACATCGGTGATTGCAGCGTCGATAAATCCATTGCTTTCGTAGAAGGTGATGAGGTTTTGTTTGTCAGTCTCTATGGTTGAGGGATTATAGTAGCCGCTATTGAAATAACTGATAGTCTTTGATGAGAGCTGTTTCTCAAGCTGGTCGTTTGCAAGCCCTGAATTGCCCTCAAAGGTTATTTCACCAATACGCTTCTGTTTGTTCTCTTCAACGGTAAACACCAAGCTTACCGTGTTATTAGATTCATCAACTTCATAAGAGGACGAAATAACCGTGTCTGCGTACCCTTTCTCTTCATAGAGTTTCCGTATTTCAGTTTTGGAGAGTTCAATATTCTGTTCTTGCAAGAATGTTCCTTCTCCACTGAGAAGGACCTCTTCAATATTCTTTGTCTTGATACCCGCATTGCCTTCAATCGTAACCTGGTTGATATAGGGCAATTCATGGAATTCCATGACTATCTGAAGTTCGTTGTTGCCCTCTCCAGTGCGTTGTGCTTCTGCAAGGAAATACAGGAAATAATCCAGAGCATAGAGCTCCCCCTGTAATTCATTGAACAACTCATCAGTGAAAGGTTCGTCCAAGTACGTATACTGAATATCCAAGATAGTGCTTTCATCAGCATTCTGTAGTCCCGTATTGGAAAAAGAGGTGATTTGTTTACCCATGTACCACGGAGTTTCTTCAGCGGCACTAAGCAGGGAAAGGGAAAAAATTAGGATAATGATTGCGCAAAAAAATCGGCGCGATTTCCGCTTGTTCATGATAGCTCCTCTATATTCTTGTTTAACGCAGAACAAACCTTCTGGTTACACTAAACCCAATGGTATCCAAAATATTGATAAACGACAACTCGTTGGGTTGAGTAAAGAAAGAGAATGTCCCTATAGGATTCTGCCAATCAAGTGACAGCTCGAGATCGAGTGAAAGGTCGGGAGATATGAATGTTCGTGTGGCTTTCGTTGCATCGCTAGCGGAAAGATGCACCAACGCTTGCAGGAAGAATTGCTCTCCTACGTATTTGCCCATGAATATCGTGGTATTGTTCAGATACCGTGCAAGTGGACTGAGGTTTGCCAAACTTCCTCCGGGAAGAGTATCTATGAGAATGTTTTGTAGTATGTTGCTACGGATACTGAACATATCAAGTCCGAGTGAAATGCGGATTGATTCGGTAAGCAATGTCGATTGACTGGTCTGCAAGTATCCTAATCGTTCAGCTACGTCGGTAGCTGCAGCTGCGAGACTGGCTACACTATACAGGTTTACCTGTCCGTAGGCTCCGGTGGGAAGAATAGATTGACCCAAGATCCCAAGTATTTCGTTTACATCTTTTGGTGGTGTCGATTCAAATTGCGGATTGAGATTGGTTAGGCTTGATTCACGCAAGACAAGGAAGATATCAACACGATTCCCCTGTGTGTCGAAATCTGTCAACTTTGCTCTCAAGTTGATTGTTGGCTGTATGGTGTTTTGCCCGGAAAGTGCATCGGTATGGAGTGAGAGTGATCCTTCGGTAATAAAGAAGTTCTTCTGGAAGTAGTAGAATTCTCCACTTCTGAAGGAAAGATTGCCATCAATGACAAAATCATCAGTTATGTGGTCATACGTGAAACGTATCTCCTGGTTTTCCGTGATTGTCGCTTGGATGAAGGGGCTAGGCGTATTTGGATAGAAGAAGGAAACATTTCTACCGGTGACCACGGTAAAATCGGTGGTTGAAAGATTATTTGCTTTGTACCAGAACGGGAGATCCTTGATTCCTAAACTGATGGTAGTGTCTTGGATGGTGACTTCTCCATCGAGCCACGTCTCAAAACCGACCCCAAAGAGATTGAAGGTGCCTCCAGCATAGGTTCTAATATCCACATCAAATCCCTCCATGGGAATCCAGACATAGAGCATTTCATCGCCAATGTCGGCATGGATCTCATAATTGAGCAAGCGTAATCCATCGAAACTGGCTCCAAGTGTACCATATCCTCCTATCGTTTTACCGGTGATTGTGTTGGTAGAGAAAAAAGGTGTCTTTGGAGTAATTGCTCTTGTTCCATCAATGGTAGCTGTAATATTTTTCATGCTAATGATGTCTTCTGGCAACCAGAAGAGTTGCATCCTGACTGAATCAACAGAAACTTGCCCGTAAGGACGAATGGCATCTTTACTTCCTCCAAGGAAGACCTCACCTTTAGCTGTACCATCCACGAAACTGAATACAGGTTTTAGGAAGGTACGGTTGAGAAGGTTCAACGGGAAGTATATATCTTCAATAATAAGACCGAAGTCTTCCTCTGCAAGAGAGCCCTCGATAGACAAACCAATACCGAATTCGGGATCTGCTTTTCCCTTGATATGTTGAGAGGATACGTTATAGGTAAATGAGAGAAGATCACTCTCTATCGAGAGGTTCGGATTATCCAGTGAGAGTGTGTATACCCCGTCAGCAACTCCTCCCTCTCCGTAGAGGAGGATATCCGAGAGCGAAAGCACAGCTTTTACTTTCCCCTCTCGAATCAGTGCAATTGCAGAAGATACGTCAAAGAGACTTTCCATCATGCCAAGATCGAGTGCAAGGGTATAGCTGAAGGTGCTCTCCTGATCAGTGTAGGATAGATTACGGATATGTGAGAATGTTCCTTCACTTAAGGCTTTGTTTCCGTTTATGAGTAACAGATTGCCAGCATAGGAAAGGTCTCCTTGCGTAAATTGTGAATCAAACAGGTTGAGCGTCGTATTTCCGGCTTCAATCTTGGATGAGAAGATTCCCTCTCCTTTCCTAAGGTGTATCATCCCATCGGCACTGATAATCTGTTTGAGATTGGTATATCCAAGAATATTCAAGTCAACAATCACTCCCTCTGCAAAAGTAAAGAATCGGTCAAACGGGAGGTCTGCAAGATTTACCAGAGCACTGATACGAGTATCCTCGCCCATCAACGAGATTGCAATTTTTCGCTCGTTGCCGGATTCAAGAGTGAATGATGCTTCGAAGGGTGCAAGGAATGAACGCTCGGCCAGGGTGAGAAAATCAGTTCCTGTATAGGAAAACTTGCTTTTAAACTGTGCATCCTGTTCATCTATAAGCAGAATTTCAGGAAGGGAAATAGCGTTTTGTGAAATGGATAGGGCTGTCTCTAGTGCATAGGTATGCCCTTGGAACAGTACTCCACCAATAGTTATGAGGTCACTGGTAACGTTCCAGTTGCGGAGAGTATTGAATGCGACCTGCAAGTCCCCAGAAAGTTCCGCATTGGCAAAGAATCCTCGATCGGGAAGCGTTAATCCCTTACTGGTGATGTCAGCAATAACGGGGGGAGCTAGATTGGTGGAGAGGGAAAATGCTTCTTCTTGGTTGATGGAAAGTTGCAATGTGTTGGTCTGCAACAGGAAGGAGAATGGATACAGTGTATCAAAAATTCCAAGTTTAGCCTCGCCTATCAAAATATTTTGTGGTGAAGAGCTTACAATCCCTTCGATAGAGAGGGAATGTTCAAAAGGAGTGGTGAACATGAATCGATACTGTTTTGGTGGTTCATCAAAGAAATTGATACTCCCCAACGGCTGCCCATCATGGCTCCTGAATAGGTCCAACTGTCCACTAGGAAGCAAGTCAGACAAATCTGTTCGGCCTGTATACACTAAACGATAGCCACTGGTAGCAATGGTCAATGCTCCTACGTCCAGAACATCCTGTTCTACGTACCCTTGAAAGATGAAGCCTGCATCGAGTTCAACCTTGCCAACCTTCATTTCTCGTAGTGCCAAGTCAATGGTCAAGGTACCATCAAACGGCATGACAGCACCCCCCCCTGTTTCTGATTGGAAGGTGATATTTCCGATGAGGTTTGTCGCATCATGGTAATACGGTTGTAAAAACGGAGCATAGCGTATAATCGAGGGAGAAAGGAATGAGAGAGGAAACTCGTCCATGCGGGTACTTACATAGAGGGAACCACTTCCCTCTTGTGGAAGGTTATATACGGAGACCAGGTTGAACCTTTCATCGAGAGAAATTTCTGCCTGCAATTGTCTATCTTGAGCATTCCCTTGATAGGAAAGCCGAGTATACAGTGGACCATTGGTAAATGATGATGTCAGTTCATTAAATGTAAAGGATGCGCTCAAGGCAGAACGTTCTTTTTCATACCGCAAGGTTGAGGTGAGAGGTGAAGTAGCCTGTATCCCCTGGGATTCAAGAGACAACGTGCTTACAGAATCCAGGTCGACTGAAGCACGTTCTATCAATGCCTTTTTCATCTGTGCATCGCCGGTTATGGAAACTGAATCCAGACGTGCAATAAAATCCTCTCTGCGATAGGTTACTTGATTAAGCAATACTGATGCCTCAACATTTTCTCCTTCGCTCTGGTAGTAGGCATTGAGTAGTACATTGTCGCTGCTCAAAGAGAGTGTATCTCCAAAAATGAAGGTTAGTGGTTCCCCAATCTTAGTCGCAGCACCAAGGGAAAGCATCCCTTCGTCCCATGTACCTTGCAAGGTGGTTGTTGGTGCATACAACTCCATCTGGTCTCTACTAAGAATCATCTGATTGAAAGATAGTGTTGCCATTTTTGGGGCACCACGTTCAAGAGATACAGTTCCACTGAATTTTGGGATGGAAACAGATAGGTTGGGTAGGTACGTAGCAAAGGCAGCAGCGGAGAGCGAGAATACTCCTACATCATCGGGAAAATTAAATCCATTAATTGTACCTTGGGCAACGAAATCTTCTAGGTTGGCATGTATTTCCCCTGTCGTCAGAGAGGCTAATGAAGACGTAAATGAAACAGCACCTTCCTCATTAAGGTTGAGATTTATTTCTTTTAAGGAAATATCTCCTGCCCCGATTTGTAGGTGAACACCACCTGCTTTTGCTTGCAATGTAGGAAGAGTGTTTCCATTTTTCAGTTCGAAATTAAATGCTGCTTGACGTACATCTGCCTGGATAGAAGGAGAATGAAAGGTTCCTTCCACTGAGTCTGAATGCACTAGAAGTGTATTTCCCTTCACCCAGCGACTTACGAAGGTTGGTGCTCCTTCCGTATTCTGTGCAATGGTAAGGGAATTATCAAGCTGTACCCGTACTTGTTCTAGTTCAAGGGAAATACGTTGGTTTCCTTGCAAAACCGATTGTACCAGTAAGGGGATACCTCCTTTAATGATTCCTTCTTTTGCAGAAGCAAGAACCGTGTCATCCTTTTGTAGGGAGAGATTGAGAACGGTCAAATCTTTGAGAAAGGTGCGCTTAAGACCGGTGGAAGTGAAGGTATAGGGGCCTGTTTGGTTAAGGGAAGAGATCAAGTAATCAGAGAGATAGCGGCTTGGATTGCGCATATCAAGGTAAACCATCCCATACAGGGTGAGAATGGCACAACTTAAAAGCACTAGTACCGATATGGCTATGTCTTTCAACGTTGTATGATATCGCACGCCTTTTATCCCTTTCTTTGCAAGTATAGCCGATTGTGCAAGGATTGGGCACCTCCCTTTTCTTGATTATTGCGTGAAAAAACTGATTTACCTTGTGCTGTATTTACCGTACCATAGAGATACGATAGGAGATATGGATATGCCTTCAGTATTACAGAATTTTGTTGTGTTCGAGGGACTGGATGGTGCTGGTACGACCACTCAAATGCAGTTGCTTGCAGAATATTGTGACCAGAGGGACTTTCCCTGCCGGGCAACCTTCGAACCTACTGATAAACCCATCGGACGGCTTGTCCGCTCTGTGCTGAGAAAACAGATTGTCACTACACCTTTATCGCTGGCAATGCTGTATGCCGCTGATCGTGAGGACCATCTTAACAACCCGGTAAATGGACTTATGCGGGATCTTGAAGAGGGTAAACTGGTTATTTGTGACCGATATCTCTACTCTTCCTTGGCATACCAAAGCGTAGATAGCGATTTCAAGACAATACAAAAGCTCAATACCTTCCCTTCTCCTCAATACTTATTTTTCATCGATACACCGGTGGATGAATGTCTGCGAAGAATCAAGGGAAGAGGAGATGATGAGGAGCTGTTTGAACGTCATGAGTTCCTAGAAAAGGTGAAGGAGAACTACGAACGTATCTTTGAAACGCTTGACAAGGATGTAACGTTGGTACGGCTTGACGGGCTCCTCTCGAAGGAGGAAATTGCAAGGAAAATCCAAGAATTACTATTTTAGCGGATAAACATTGCATCCCCATAGCTAAAAAAGCGATATTCCCTATCCACTGCATGCTGGTAAGCGCAGTCAATGAGTTGTTTTCCTGCAAAGGTTGAAACGAGGACCAGCAGCGTAGATTCAGGGGTATGGAAGTTTGTCAGAATTTGGGTTACTACCTTCCATTGGTATCCGGGGCGGATAAAGAGATTTGTGCGCCCTTCTCCACTTTTCAAGCATTGGGTTTCGCTATTGAAAGCACTCTCAAGTGTCCTCACACAGGTAGTTCCTGTTGCAATGATTTTTCGTCCTTCAATATGAGCTTGTGTAATAATTTTCGCAGCTTCCTCACGTATTTCATAACGTTCATAGTGCATCTTGTGGTCGTCCAGATGCTCAGTTCTGACAGGAAGGAAGGTCCCCGGTCCTACATGCAAGGTGATAGGAACTATCCTACACCCTTTTCCCTTTATAGATGCGAGTATTTCCTCAGTGAAGTGCAGCCCAGCCGTGGGGGCAGCAACAGAACCTTCAGGATCTGCATAAATGGTCTGATATCGTTTTTCATCAGCGAAAGAATCATCCCGCTTGATATAGGGAGGAAGGGGTACATGTCCAAGCTGTCTGAAAAAGTCTTCATCCAATGGAGCCTCGAATGCAACAGTTCTTGTCCCCTCATCACCTATCTTGGTAATCCAAGCCTTACGGATGTAGCTTCCCTTTTTGTTGCTGAATGTGTAGTGTTTTCCCACTTTCTGACGTTTTGCTTTGGTAACCATGCACTGCCATGTGTTATCGAGGTTCTCTTCCAAGAAGAGAAACTCAACAATACTTCCCGTGTCACTGGTAGCATACACACGTGCTTTTCTGACTTTGCTGTTATTCACTACCACAATGCTGCCTTCATCAATGTAGGAGGCAAAATTATGCATCTGTTCATCTATGACGGAACCATCTCCGCGGTCCAAGACCAATAGCCGGTCCTCACCCCTTTTATCTGCAGGGGTTTGTGCTATCAGATGCGGTGGTAGATTAAAAGAGAATTCCTTGATTGTCATCCATATTCCTTTTACAGGGTAACCCCAGTAATTCATAGGCAAGTTTAGTGGTCATACGACCACGAGGTGTTCGTTTCAAATACCCTTTCTGGATCAGGTAGGGTTCATAGAAATCCTCAAGGGACTCAATCGCTTCCCCAACACTGATGCTCAAGGTTTCTGCACCAACCGGGCCACCATCATAAAACTCGATGATTGTCCTGAGGATATTGCGGTCCTGCATCTCCAACCCATTGGTATCGATTCCGAGGCGTTCCATCCCGTGGTCCACCACGGCTGTTGTAACGATACCGTTCCCCATGACTGATGCAAAATCCCTCAATCTTCTCAAGAGACGATTGGCAATACGGGGTGTCCCCCTACTGCATCGTGAAAGGAGCGTAATTGCCTCATTCTCAATACGTACGTCCATGATCTGGGCAGATCGCCTGATAATATTTGCAAGCTCTTTTTCCGTGTAAAACTCGATATGACACGTAATGCCGAATCGTGAGGAGAGTGGACTTGAGACAGAACCTGCTTTGGTGGTGGCTCCAACCAAGGTAAACTTAGGGAGCGGAATACGCATCGTTCGGGCTGCAGGACCTTGACCGATGACCCAGTCAATTTCAAAATCTTCCATGGCTATATACAACATCTCCTCAAGAGCTGGCTTGAGTCGGTGAATCTCATCGATGAAAAAAACAGACCCTTCGGTGACGTTGGTCAGAATTCCTGCAAGATCCTTTGGTTTTTCCAATGCTGGGGCGCTGGTCATACGGATTTCTGCTTCCATCTCATTGGCAATAATACTTGCCAAAGTGGTTTTCCCCAGTCCGGGAGGGCCGATAAGGAACGTATGGTCAAGTGGTTCTTTGCGTTCTCGTGCCGCTTGCACAAAGACAGCGAGATTATCCTTAAGACGTTGTTGTCCTTGGAAATCTTTCAACAACTTTGGTCTTAGGATATTCTCCTGTCTGTCCCCTTCTTCTTGGAAAGAAGAAGAAGTCACGGAGTTTTGTATCAGTTCATGTAGATCTGGTTGATTGGTATCCATATGCTCCCTATCCCTGTCACCCGAGTAACTTGATGCTTAAGCGGAACAAGTGTTCCTCAGCATCATGATGACTCATCTTTTCAAGTTCAGAGGACTGATTTTCAGTGACCTTGTCCACAGTTTCTTCCACAAGTCGACGATCATAGCCCATATCTACAAGTGCGGTAATGATGTCACTATACGGGTGACGCGCCTGCTTCTTGGTTCCAGACGGACCTCTTTCCTTATTTTCATCCAATACCAACACATTACGTAGTGCAAGGATCATCTTTTGGCCGGTTTTTGGCCCAATTCCGGGAATGGATGAGAGCAACTTCAGGTTCCCATTATCCAACGCATCTGCAAGGTTGCGAACGTTGATACCACTGAGGATTTTGAGTGCTTGTTTCGAACCAATTCCCGAAACTGTCTGTAACTGAAGAAACGCTTCTCTCTCATCTGCATCAGAGAAGCCAAAAAGAGACATACTTTCCTCACGATGGACCAGTACGGTCATGACACGGACTCCCCTACGAGCCTCGAGCGAAAGGTTGCTTAACGTACTAGCTGTCTGGCTGGAAACCGCAAGACTGTACTCAATATGGCCACATCGTAAAAAAAGGGTTCCTTCTTCAATTGAAACGATGTCTCCAATCAGTGCGTTGATCATGGCAATTTCATCCTTATTCTCGAAAAATCATATACAGCAAAACAGATTGCCACTGCTAGTGCATCTGCTGCATGGTCTGGGCGTGGAATGGTTTCAAATCCCAACAAGATGCGAACCATCTCCTGTACCTGATGTTTTTCAGCTCCACCGAACCCTGTCACAACACTCTTGATGGTAGGAGGGCTATACAACTTGACCGGTATAGCCAGCAATCCCAACTGATGAATACAGGCACCGATGACCTTAGCCACAGGAATCGCAGAACTGACATTCTTGGTAAAGAATATGTCTTCCATAGCACAAATATCCACGTAGTGTTCTTGAACCAACTGTCCTACCGATTTTGCTATGAAGTGTATCCTATGGCTGTCAGGTTGTGAAGTACTTGTTTTAATGACACCAAAAGAAACAGGCCGGTTATGCTGCCCGTCTGATTCGACAACACCCCAGCCTGTCTGTGCATATCCTGGATCAATTCCTAGGATTCGCATGCCTTATTCTTCGTCACTATCCTCAAAATCATCGGGCAATTCCAGGTTGGAGGAAACTTGCTGGACATCATCCAGCTCTTCCAGCTTGTCAATGATCTTGAGTACTTTACGGGCCTTCTCGGTGTCGAGTGTGACCGTCTGATCTGCGACTTTCTCAACCTCTGCACTCTCTTGTTCAAACCCAGCAGCCTGCATGGCCTCTAGGACGTTTGCAAAATCGCTTGGTGCCGTAATTACTTCAATCACTTCATCAGAGGTAGTAACATCATCAGCTCCATTTTCCAATGCTACTTCGAATATCTGTTCTTCAGTATACTTTGATGCATCGTAACTTATAATTCCCTTGGTCTGGAACATGTAGGAGACACAACCACTGTTGCCCAAAGTACCACCATTTTTCGTTAGTGTGGAGCGAACATCACTGGCAGTACGATTTTTGTTGTCGGTAAGGGTGTCAATAATAAGCGCTACACCACCAATTGCATATCCTTCATAGGTTAATTCATAATAGGTGGAATTTTCCAACTCACCAGAACCTTTTTTTATTGCCCTGTCAATATTGTCCTTGGGCATATTTTCAGCACGTGCTTTGAGAATAGCGGTACGAAGGCGTGCATTGGAATCGGGGTCAGCGCCACCCATCTTGGCAGCAACGGAAATCTCTTTGATCAGCTTCGTGAACTTCTGACCGCGTTTTGCATCAGCAGCACCTTTCTTGTGTTTAATAGTAGCCCATTTACTATGGCCGGACATAATTGAACCTCTTATTTAGTAAAATATCATGAAATCTATAGCTCATTTAACCTATCATATGCGTTAGTGGCGGTCAAGGGGTTGCGGAATTTGGAGAGAAAGCCTTAAAACAATTTCATCAAGAACCATCCATCCAACTTCTGTTAATACAAAAAATTGAGAAGTATTGTTGTACCAGAGAGGATCAAAATGCGCAATTATTTTTGAGAATAATGAGTCAAAATCTAGGGCAAAGCGTTCTCTGAAATAGTTCTTTTCAATACCACGGTTTGTGCGTAGTGCCATCATCAGGTATTCTTCAAGCTGTTGTTCACTGCTGAGTATCTCTTTTTCATATCCGCTGAAGTAAGCATCTCTTGCATATTCCTTGAGGTCTTGCCTTTGGCTGTAGTGCCATGACTGATCTCCAGATTGAAGGAAGGAAGCAGCACTGCTTCCCAATCCTATGTAGGTATCCAATGCCCAATACACAAGGTTATGCTTGCATTTTTTTTCTTTCTTTGCAAAGTTCGACACCTCATAGTGTTCATATCCCAACTGCCCAAGTCGGTTCCATAGGCTTTGCAACAATTCCTTTTGCCAATCATCATTCCAGACTTGTATTTCATGTGATGATACTTTTCTTGCAAGCTCTGTCCCCTCTTCAATGGTCAGGCAGTAAAGGCTGAGATGTCCGGCTTCACTGAGTGAAACCACGGTATCAATATCCAGAACTGCCATTTGGATGGTTTGGCCAGGAAGGGCTGCCATCAAATCAAAGGAAAGATCGACCATATATAGTTCATGTGCTTTCTTGGCAAGTGCAATTGCCTTCAGATTATCTTCAACGGTAGCATTTCTACCCAATAGATGAAGGACCTTTGAATTCATACTCTGGATACCAATACTTAATCGGGTGACCAGTTTTTTCTCAAACAAAGGAAAGAAGGCTTCAGAGAATGTCTCTGGATTCATCTCGATGGTGACTTCACTGCATTGTGTACTTTTTGCTGCAACAAGCAGACGGGAAAGTTGTCCACACGTAAGGGAACCAGGATTGCCCCCACCTATAAAGATAGTTACAAATCCTCCAGTGAGCTGAACCAATGCAGTAATCTCTTGTTCAAGACGCGAAATATAGGCTTCACGGAATTCTCTCCAGCTTGGAGCAGCTTCACTGTAAAAGGCACAGTACGAGCAACGTGTGGTACAAAAAGGAATATGGAGATACAGGGAATGTGGCTTAGTGCCTTTGATGCTGAGCACTATGCATCCCCCATATACCGCATGCTTGTAAAGGGCCAGAAGCGAAATCGAACCGAACCATTGATCTTTTCCTGGGTCACAGGGCCAAAATATCGTCCATCACGGCTGTTGTCGCGATTATCCCCAAGTGGAAGGATGGAGCCATGTGGTACATAGATTCCACTTTGATACTTTGCATTATCACTTCGTGATTGCATGTTTGCTGGGTTGATAAGATGTTTGGTTTGCTTTGCAGCAGTCTCGAATGCGTACATGTCATCGGGATAGGAATCACCTTGCACGCTTGCATATTGGCTCTTTAGGTAGGCAGGGCTCGCTGAAAGGTCCAATCCTGCTTCCTGGTACCCAAATAGACTCCCCCATGCCCGAATTCCTTCATAGGAAGAAGATTCAAGACTTCTATGGGGTCCTTCTACAAGAGAAAGCTCATTTCTGAAAGATATTTCATCTATAAATGATGCGTGACCTGCAGGACGAATCTGCACATTACCATTTACAAAACGAA